>NZ_BSBI01000036.1:0-723 GCF_034961445.1 Streptomyces yaizuensis | reverse complement strand
CGTTACGGGCGGCCAGGAGCAGGCGCAGGAACCCCTCGCGCTGGTCGGGGTCGCGGCAGAGGGTGAACACCTCCTCGAACTGGTCCACCACCACCAGCACCTCCCCGCTCTCTGCGGTGGGGGTGAGCAGGTGGGTGTGGGTGCGGGCGGGGTGACTGCCGGGGGTGAGGATCCGGATCGCCCCCAGCCCCAGCCCCGGGCCGCCCGGCCCGTCCGGTGTGCCGGGCCGGCGCAGGGCGGGGATCACCGCCGCCCGCAGCAGCGAGGACTTCCCGCTCCCCGACGGCCCGAACACCGCCGCGAACCTGCGCCGCCCCACCAGGGCCAGCACATCCGCGGTCACCCGCTCCCGCCCGAAGAACAGAGCACCGTCCCCGCTCTCGTACCGGGCCAGACCCCGGTACGGCACCACCTCCACACCAGCGCCAGCGGTGGTGGTGTCCCGGACGGCCGCCGCTGCCTGACGCCACCGGGCCTCCCACTCACCCACCTCACCCCCACAGGCCCGCACATACGCCAGCGCCACCCGCAGACTCGGCAGCTCCCGCCCCCCGGCCGCCTGCGACAGCGCACTCACCGAGAAACCCGCCCGGGAGGCGAGCACCCGGTACGTCGGCTGCCCGGCCTCCACCCGCAGCTTCCGCAACCCGAACGCGAACTCCTCCACCGGACCCGCCTGCGGATCCACCGGCACCTCATGACGCCCCGCCACCACCAACACCC
>NZ_BSBI01000035.1:0-846 GCF_034961445.1 Streptomyces yaizuensis | reverse complement strand
CACCACTGGCATACGTCGGCGCGGGCAGCGCCTTACGGTCCAGCTTGCCGTTCGCGGTCAGCGGCAGGGTGTCCAGCACCACCACCGCCGACGGCACCATGTACGACGGCAGCCGGTCCGCGACAAACCCCCGCACCGCCTCCGCCAGCCCAGCGACACCCCCATCCGCATCCGCGCTCGTGTCGGCGTTCGCATCCGCGCTCGTGTCCGTGTCCGGGACGACGTAGGCGACGAGGCGCAGGTCGCCCGGCATGTCCTCACGGGCGATCACCGCCGCCCGCGCCACACCCGCATGTGCCGCGAGTACGGACTCCACTTCACCGGGTTCGATCCGGAAGCCGCGGATCTTCACCTGATCATCCGCACGCCCCGCGAACACCAACTCCCCACCAGCGGTCCACCGCACCCGGTCACCCGTCCGGTACATCCGCTCCCCGGACCCACCGAACGGGCACGCCACAAACCGCTCACCCGTCAGCCCAGCACGACCCAAATACCCACGCGCCAGACCCAACCCCGCCACAAACAACTCACCCGTCACACCCACCGGCACCGGACGCAACCACTCATCCAGCACAAACACCCGCGTATTCACAATCGGACGCCCAATCGGCACCCCCTCCCCCACCCCCGCACGGCACCGCCACACCGCCGCATTCACCGTCGTCTCCGACGGCCCATAACTGTTGAACATCACCCGCCCGTCAACAGCCCACCGCTCCACCAACTCCCCCGGCAACACCTCCCCACCCACATCCAGCACAAAGCCCACACCCAAAGACCCCACCGGCAACGACGCCACCACCGCCGGAGGCAACGTCGCATGCGTCACCCCGAACTCCGACA
>NZ_BSBI01000034.1:0-1060 GCF_034961445.1 Streptomyces yaizuensis | reverse complement strand
GTCCAGATGAACGGTCTGGGGTGTTCGTTCCAGTCGGTGAGCCAGGTGCGGATGTCGTGTTCGAGGGCCTGGACGGAGCGGTGGACGCCGCGCTTGAGTTTCTTCTGCGTGAGCTCGGCGAACCACCGTTCCACCAGGTTCAGCCACGACGCACTGGTGGGTGTGAAGTGCAGGTGGAAGCGGGGATGGGCCAGCAGCCACTTCTTGATGTCGGGTGTCTTGTGGGTGGCGTAGTTGTCCAGGATCAGGTGGACGTCCAGATCCGGGGGGACTTCACGGTCGAGCCTGGTGAGGAACTTCCTGAACTCGATGGCCCGGTGGCGGCGGTGCAGGGAGCCGATCACCTTGCCGGTGGCGACTTCCAGGGCGGCGAAGAGGGTGGTGGTCCCGGCGCGGATGTAGTCGTGGCTGCGGCGTTCAGGAGTGCCCGGGATCATCGGCAGGACCGGCTGGGACCGGTCCAGGGCCTGGATGGAGGACTTCTCGTCCACGCAGAGCACCAGGGCCTTCTCCGGCGGGTCGAGGTAGAGGCCGACGACGTCGCGGACCTTGTCGATGAACAGCGGGTCCGTGGAGAGTTTGAACGTCTGCGCCCGGTGGGGGGCGAGGGCGAACGCCCGCCAGATCCGTGAGATCGCCGACTGCGACATCCCGGTCGCCGCGGCCATCGACCGGGTCGACCAGTGGGTGGCGTTGTGCGGTGTCTCCTCCAGGGTCTTGACGATCACCCGCTCGACATCGGCGTCCGTGATCTTCCTGGGGACACCCGGCCTCGGCTCGTCGCACAGGCCCTCCAGACCGCGTTCGAGGAACCGGCGGCGCCAGGTGCGGACCGTGTCCGCGACCACCCCCACCCGGCGGGACACCTCCGCGATCGAGTGCCCCTCCGCGCTCTCCAGGACGATCCTTGACCGCAGCGCGAGGGCCTGGGCCGTCGAACGACGACGGACCCAGCCCTCCAGCACCACCCTCTGGGCATCGGTCAACGACAACGGCGGGATCTTCGGTCCAGGACGACTCACACCCCAACCAACGACAAACCTCCGACTCAGGTCACTAG
>NZ_BSBI01000033.1:0-1214 GCF_034961445.1 Streptomyces yaizuensis | reverse complement strand
CTCACCCCCACCGCAGAGAGCGGGGAGGTGCTGGTGGTGGTGGACCAGTTCGAGGAGGTGTTCACCCTCTGCCGCGACCCCGACCAGCGCGAGGGGTTCCTGCGCCTGCTCCTGGCCGCCCGTAACGAGGAGAGCCGGCTGCGGGTGCTGTGCGCGGTCCGCGCCGACTTCTACCGCCACTGCGCCGAGCACCCCGACCTCGCCGGCGCCCTGCGCGACGCCCACCTCCTCGTCCCTCCCATGACCCGCACCGAACTCCGCGACGCCATCGTCCGCCCCGCCACCACCACCGGCCTCATCATCGAACGCGACCTCACCCAACGCCTCGTCGACACCGTCGCCGACCGCCCCGGCGCCCTCCCCCTCCTCTCCCACACCCTCCTCGAAACCTGGCACCGCCGCTCCGGCCGCACCCTCACCCTCCACGCCTACGAAGAAACCGGCGGCCTCGACCAGGCCATCGCCACCACCGCCGAACACCTCTACACCCACCTCACCCCCACCCAGCAGGACCACACCCGCCACCTCCTCCTACGCCTCATCACCCCCGGCGACACCAACGCCCCCGACACCCGCCGCCCCCTCACCCCCACCGAACTCACCGCCCTCCACACCACCCCCGACACCCGCACCGTCATCGAAACCCTCACCCACGCCCGCCTCGTCACCCTCGACGACAACACCCTCGAACTCACCCACGAAACCCTCCTCACCGCCTGGCCCCGCCTGCGAGGCTGGACCGACGAAGCCCGCGAACGCCTCCACATCCACCGCGCCCTCACCCACGCCGCCACCACCTGGCACACCCTCGACCGCGACCCCGGCGCCCTCTACCGCGGCACCCGCCTCACCCAGGCCGAGGAACACCTCACCCCCCACCACCTCACCCCCCTCGAACACACCTTCCTCACCACCAGCACCACCACCCGCGACCACGAACACCACACCACCCGACGCACCACCCAACGCCTCCGCCGCCTGCGCACCGTCCTCACCCTCATCGCCGCCATCGCCCTCCTCGCCGCCACCATCGCCTGGCAGGAAAACCACGCCCGCGACCGCCAGAACCTCCACGACGAAGCCCGCCGCATCGCCACCCTCGCCACCACCCTCCGCCAGAGCGACCCCACCACCGCCATGCGCCTCGCCCTCGCCGCCCACCACACCGCCGACCTCCCCGAAACCCGCGCCGCCCTCACCACCGCCGCCACCCA
>NZ_BSBI01000032.1:2500-5018 GCF_034961445.1 Streptomyces yaizuensis | reverse complement strand
AACACAGTGGACGCGAGCAACTGAGGACAAGCCCTCGGCCTATTAGTACCAGTCAACTCCACCGGTCACCCGGCTTCCATATCTGGCCTATCAACCCAGTCGTCTACTGGGAGCCTTACCCCATCAAGTGGGTGGGAGTCCTCATCTCGAAGCAGGCTTCCCGCTTAGATGCTTTCAGCGGTTATCCCTCCCGAACGTAGCCAACCAGCCATGCCCTTGGCAGGACAACTGGCACACCAGAGGTTCGTCCGTCCCGGTCCTCTCGTACTAGGGACAGCCCTTCTCAAGACTCCTGCGCGCGCAGCGGATAGGGACCGAACTGTCTCACGACGTTCTAAACCCAGCTCGCGTACCGCTTTAATGGGCGAACAGCCCAACCCTTGGGACCGACTCCAGCCCCAGGATGCGACGAGCCGACATCGAGGTGCCAAACCATCCCGTCGATATGGACTCTTGGGGAAGATCAGCCTGTTATCCCCGGGGTACCTTTTATCCGTTGAGCGACGGCGCTTCCACAAGCCACCGCCGGATCACTAGTCCCGACTTTCGTCCCTGCTCGACCCGTCGGTCTCACAGTCAAGCTCCCTTGTGCACTTACACTCAACACCTGATTGCCAACCAGGCTGAGGGAACCTTTGGGCGCCTCCGTTACTCTTTAGGAGGCAACCGCCCCAGTTAAACTACCCATCAGACACTGTCCCTGATCCGGATCACGGACCCAGGTTAGACATCCAGCACGACCAGAGTGGTATTTCAACAGCGACTCCACGAACACTGGCGTGCCCGCTTCACAGTCTCCCACCTATCCTACACAAGCCGAACCGAACACCAATATCAAACTGTAGTAAAGGTCCCGGGGTCTTTCCGTCCTGCTGCGCGAAACGAGCATCTTTACTCGTAGTGCAATTTCACCGGGCCTATGGTTGAGACAGTCGAGAAGTCGTTACGCCATTCGTGCAGGTCGGAACTTACCCGACAAGGAATTTCGCTACCTTAGGATGGTTATAGTTACCACCGCCGTTTACTGGCGCTTAAGTTCTCAGCTTCGCCAGAACGAATCCTGGCTAACCGGTCCCCTTAACGTTCCAGCACCGGGCAGGCGTCAGTCCGTATACATCGCCTTACGGCTTCGCACGGACCTGTGTTTTTAGTAAACAGTCGCTTCTCGCTGGTCTCTGCGGCCACCCCCAGCTCACCGAGTAAATCGGATCACCAGAAATGGCCCCCCTTCTCCCGAAGTTACGGGGGCATTTTGCCGAGTTCCTTAACCATAGTTCACCCGAACGCCTCGGTATTCTCTACCTGACCACCTGAGTCGGTTTAGGGTACGGGCCGCCATGAAACTCGCTAGAGGCTTTTCTCGACAGCATAGGATCATCCACTTCACCACAATCGGCTCGGCATCAGGTCTCAGCCTTCATGTGTGACGGATTTGCCTATCACACGGCCTACACCCTTACCCCGGGACAACCACCGCCCGGGCTGGACTACCTTCCTGCGTCACCCCATCGCTTACCTACTACCACTTCGGACCGTCGGCTCCACCACTCCCCCTCACTCCGAAGAGATCAAGGGCGGCTTCACGGACTTAGCATCAGAGGATTCGATATTGGGCGTTTCAAAGCGGGTACCGGAATATCAACCGGTTGTCCATCGACTACGCCTGTCGGCCTCGCCTTAGGTCCCGACTTACCCTGGGCAGATCAGCTTGACCCAGGAACCCTTAGTCAATCGGCGCACACGTTTCCCACGTGTGTATCGCTACTCATGCCTGCATTCTCACTCGTGAACCGTCCACCACTGCCTTCCGGCGCGGCTTCACCCGGCACACGACGCTCCCCTACCCATCACAGTCCCCGTTGGGGGTATGTACTGCAATGACACGACTTCGGCGGTACGCTTGAGCCCCGCTACATTGTCGGCGCGGAATCACTTGACCAGTGAGCTATTACGCACTCTTTCAAGGGTGGCTGCTTCTAAGCCAACCTCCTGGTTGTCTCTGCGACTCCACATCCTTTCCCACTTAGCGTACGCTTAGGGGCCTTAGTCGATGCTCTGGGCTGTTTCCCTCTCGACCATGGAGCTTATCCCCCACAGTCTCACTGCCGCGCTCTCACTTACCGGCATTCGGAGTTTGGCTAAGGTCAGTAACCCGGTAGGGCCCATCGCCTATCCAGTGCTCTACCTCCGGCAAGAAACACACGACGCTGCACCTAAATGCATTTCGGGGAGAACCAGCTATCACGGAGTTTGATTGGCCTTTCACCCCTAACCACAGGTCATCCCCCAGGTTTTCAACCCTGGTGGGTTCGGTCCTCCACGACCTCTTACAGCCGCTTCAACCTGCCCATGGCTAGATCACTCCGCTTCGGGTCTTGAGCGCGCTACTGAATCGCCCTGTTCGGACTCGCTTTCGCTACGGCTTCCCCACACGGGTTAACCTCGCAACACACCGCAAACTCGCAGGCTCATTCTTCAAAAGGCACGCAGTCACGAGATACGAGCAAGCTCGTATCCG
>NZ_BSBI01000031.1:0-7736 GCF_034961445.1 Streptomyces yaizuensis | reverse complement strand
GCTCGTGCGGGGCCGCGCCCTGCCCGGGCCGTGTCGGTACGGGAACGTCGCGCTCGTGCGGGGTCCCGCCCTGCCCACCCGCGTCGATACGGGTTCCTCGCGCTCGTCCGGGGCTGGCCCTGTCTGCCCGTGTCGGTACGGGGTCCCGCACCCTTCTTTCCCCCGGCGCGGGGTACCGGCCGCCCGCGCCGGGGACGAGGGCGGGGGTGCAGGGTCGCCCCCGCAGGGGATCGGCGGAGGCTCGCCCGCACCGGACCTGGTGAGTACGCTCGCCGACCCCGAGGAGGTGAGCCCGGAGGCCCCGCCAACCCGCACCACCGACCCGGGCCGGGTCGACCCGCACAAAACCTGCCTCGCCGACGACCCGCACAAACTCGCCTCGCCGCCGTCGACCCGAGCAAAATCCAGCCCCGCCGGCGATTGAGGCGCAGGGGTTCGGGGACTGGTCCCCGACACGGGCCCGCACAAAACAAGCCCCTTGGGGGTCCCCCCGGACGGAGTCTGGGGGAGATTGAGGCGCAGAGGCTCGGGGGCCGGCCCCCGACACCGACCCGCACGGAGGTGCGGGCACACCAAGCCCCACCCCACCCACCGGCGGTACGCTGACGTCGCCCGTTTCACCACCCCACACCCAGAAGGACCCCACCTCATGGCGATCGAAGCCGGCCTCCTCGACATCCTCGCCTGCCCGGCCTGCCACGCCCCCCTCACCGACGAGAGCGACGCGGGGACCCCGGAGCTGGTCTGCACCGGCACGGAGTGCGGTCTCGCCTACCCCGTACGCGACGGCATCCCCGTCCTGCTGGTGGACGAGGCCCGCCGCCCCGCCTGACGAGGCACCGCGGGGCCCGTACCGCGAACCGCCCGCACGACGAACCGCGACCCGCACCGCGACGACCGCACGCACCGCGACGACCGCACGTACCGCGAACCGCACGGCGATCGGAGACCCCACCCCATGCTGGACGAGTCACTCCTCGACGCTCCGGAAGCCCTCGCCCGCGCCGACCGCCGAGGTCTGCTGCGGGGCGCCGCCGAGGCGGGCGCCCGCGTCCGCACCGCCGCGCGGCACGCAGCCGAGGCGGGTGTCGCCGAGCTGAAGCCCGACGGCCGCCCCCGGGCGATCCTGATCGCGGGCTCGGGCACGGCCGCCGGCGGTGTCGCCGATCTGATCGGCGCGCTCGCGGGGGCCGGCGCCCCCGTCACCCGGCTCGTTCCCACCGGGGTCGCCCCCGCGCCGGGCGCCCTGCGCTGGGCGCTCCCGGGCTGGGCGGGCTCGCTGGACCTCCTCCTGGTGGTGACGACCGACGGCTCCGAACCGGGTCTGGCCCTTCTCGCCGAGCAGGCGTACCGCCGGGGTTGCACCGTGGCCGCGGTCGCCCCGGGCCGCTCTCCGCTGGCCGAGGCCGTCGACGGCAGCCATGGTCTCGTCGTGCCCCTGGCGAGTGCCCCGTACGAGCCGTACGAGGAGACTCCGGCCGCTAGCCCGGGCGCGCTCTGGGCCCTGTTCACCCCGCTGCTGGCGCTGCTCGACCGGGTCGGCCTCCTCGAAGCGCCTCCGGAGACCCTGGCCAAGGTCGCCGACCGGCTGGACCGGACCGCCGAGCGCTGCGGCCCGGCGATCGCCACGTACAGCAACCCCGCGAAGATGCTCGCCGCCGAGCTGGCCGACAGCCTCCCGCTGATCTGGACGGAGGGCGGGGGCGCGGCCCCGGTGGGCCGCCGGTTCGCCGCGGTGCTCGCGGAGGTCGCGGGCCGGCCGGCGCTCGCCGCCGAACTCCCCGAGGCCCTGTCCGCGCATGGCGTTCTCCTCGTCGGTGGTCTCGCGGCGGGGGCGGATCCCGAGGACTTCTTCCGCGACCGGGTCGAGGAGCAGCAGGCGCTGCGCGCCCGGGTGGTGCTGCTCCGTGACCGCCCGACCGGTGGTCTGTCGGCGGCGCCGGCCGCGCGTGATCTGGCCCTCGGTCATGACACTCCGATCAGCGAACTCGAACCGGAGGAAGGGTCCGAGCTGGAGTCGATCGCCGAACTCCTCGCCGTGACCGACTTCGCCGCCGTCTATCTGGCCCTGGCCACGCCGGCCACGCCCTCCTGACCGTCAGGGGGCCCGTGCCGCGCCTGAACCGGAACCGGAAGCTGAACCTGAACCGGAACCGGAACCCAGAACTGGAATCATTCACTCCGTAAGTGGAATCGGTCGACCCCTGTAACGGGAGTCGTTCGGTCTCCGCCACGGGAACCGTTCGGCCCTGCCCCACCCCCACCACAGCGTGTCTTCATGTCCCGTCCACCCGCCCTTCCCACGGCCGGCGCTACCGTGACGACACCCCGTCCGCCCACCCGCGTCATCGGGAAGAACTCGGAAGCAGCCATGGACCGCCTCGTCAACACCGTGCGCCCCTACGCCTGGGGCTCCACCACCGCCATCCCGGACCTGCTGGGCACCGCCCCCACCGGCGAACCCCAGGCCGAGATGTGGATGGGAGCCCACCCCGGCGCCCCCTCCCGGCTGGCCCGGGGCAGGCTCGACGAGGTCATCGCCGCCGACCCGGTAGGCGAACTGGGCGCGGCGACCGTCGCGAAGTTCGGCCCGCACCTCCCCTTCCTCTTCAAGATCCTCGCGGCGGGGGCTCCGCTGTCCCTCCAGGTCCACCCGGACCTGGCCCGCGCCCGGGAGGGGTACGCCGCCGAGGAGCGCGCGGGCATCCCCGTCGACGCCCCGCACCGCAACTACCGGGACACCAACCACAAGCCGGAGCTGATCTGCGCCCTCACCCCCTTCGAGGGGCTGTGCGGCTTCCGCTCCGCGCCCGCCACGGCCGATCTCCTCGCCGGGCTCGGTGTCGACTCCCTCAAGCCGTACGCGGACCTCCTGCGCGCCCGCCCCGAGGAGGCCGCCCTGCGCGAGGTCCTCACCGCGATCCTCACCGCCGATCCCGACTCGATCGCGGCGACCGTCACGGAGGCGACCGCCGCCGCCGACCGGCTGGGCGGCCCCTACGCCCCGTACGCCCTGCTCGCCCACCACTTCCCCGGCGACCCGGGCGTCCTCGCGGCGATGCTGCTCAACCATGTCCGGCTCCAGCCGGGTGAGGCCCTCTACCTGGGGGCCGGCGTCCCCCACGCCTATATCGGCGGCCTCGGAGTGGAGATCATGGCGACCTCCGACAACGTGCTGCGCTGCGGCCTCACCCCCAAGCACGTCGACGTGCCCGAGCTGCTGCGCGTCGTCCACTTCGCCGCCGGGGACCCGGGCATCCTCCGCCCCGAGGCGTCGGGGGACGGCGAGGAGGTCTACGAGATCCCCATCGACGAGTTCCGCCTCTCCCGCTGTCTCCTCGCCCCCGGTGCCACACCGCTCGACCTCACCGCCCCCGGCCCGCAGATCCTGCTCTGCACCGCCGGCCGGGTCACGGCAGGCGAACTGACACTCGGACCCGGCGAATCCGTGTTCGTACCCAGCGACGAGAACACGCAGGTCAGCGCCGTCTGCACCGACTCCGCCACCCTTTTCCGCGCCGCCGTCGCCATCTGACCGCCCACCGCCTCCGGCCCCTGCCACAATGGCGCCCGCCCGGACGGGCGACGGCTCCATCTCCACCGGGGGCCCGCGTCCACCGGGCCGTCCCGGGGCGGGACCGGCCGGGGCGACGGCGTCGGGGCCGTCGCCGCCCGCACGGCCCGGCATCCGGGTGCATTGCGCGCGTGCGCGCGTACGCGACCCGACGAAGGGACATCCGGCACACATGAGCGCGTCAGGCGGAACCAAGGCGATCGTCGCGGCACTCGTCGCCAACCTCGCGATCGCGGTGGCCAAATTCGTGGCCTTCGTCTTCAGCGGCTCGTCCTCGATGCTCGCCGAGAGCGTCCACTCGCTCGCGGACTCCGGCAACCAGGGCCTGCTGCTCCTCGGGGGCCGCCGCGCCCGCCGCGAGGCCACCCCCCAGCACCCCTTCGGCTACGGCCGCGAGCGCTATATCTACGCGTTCCTCGTCTCCATCGTCCTCTTCTCCGTCGGCGGCATGTTCGCGATCTACGAGGGCTACGAGAAGATCAAGCACCCCCATCCCATCGAGGCGTGGTACTGGCCGGTCGGGGTCCTGATCTTCGCGATCATCGCCGAGACCATCTCCTTCCGTACGGCGATCAAGGAGTCCAACCAGGTCCGCGGCACCCTCTCGTGGAAGGAGTTCGTCCGCCGGGCCAAGGCACCGGAACTCCCGGTCGTCCTCCTCGAAGACCTGGGCGCCCTCGTCGGCCTCTTCCTCGCACTCGCGGGCGTTAGCATCGCCCTGGCCACCGGGAACGGTGTCTGGGACGGCATCGGCACCCTCTGCATCGGCGTCCTCCTCATCCTCATCGCCCTCGTCCTGGCCGCCGAGACCAAGTCCCTCCTGCTCGGCGAGTCCGCCGGCGCCGACGATCTCCGTCGGATCGAGGAGGCGCTGGTCGACGGCGAACGCGTGACCCGGATCATCCATATGCGCACCCTCCACCTCGGCCCCGAGGAACTGCTCGTCGCCGCGAAGATCGCCGTCCCGAACGACGACACCGCCCCCGAGGTCGCCGCGTCCATCAACGCCGCCGAGGAGCGCGTCCGCGCCGCCTGCCCGATCGCCCGCGTCATCTATCTGGAGCCGGACGTCTACAGCGCCCCGGCCGCCGCGGCCGGGACCAACCCCGCCAAAGCGCCCGACGACCCCACCTCACCCCACTGATCACTCCCTCTCACCCGCTCGCTCCCAAAACCCCAGGTGACCCCCGCTCCGACCACGCCCCACCGGCCGCCCCGCCGACCCGGGCCACCGGCTCCTTCCGGATCCGGCCCCCGGGCGGGCTGTGGCCGACCGCCCCCATCGGTGTAGATTCGTGACCAGAGTCAGGCGTCGCTGCTGATGGCAGTCGGGCGGTCCGGACAGGGCCGGCCGAGGGGAGAGAGGGCCTCCGACGGACTGCGCTGCGCGTGGGGTCCCCGGGTATCCGCATGGGGGCCGGGGCACCGCTGTGCCCACCGCCGCAGAGCCATCCGTACACCCTCGACCTCATTACGAGGAGCAGCCCGACATGACGACTGTCGCCGCCGGCCAGGACTTCAAGGTCGCCGACCTCTCCCTCGCCGCCTTCGGCCGCAAGGAGATCACCCTCGCCGAGCACGAGATGCCCGGCCTGATGTCCATCCGCAAGGAGTACGCCGAGAGCCAGCCGCTCGCCGGCGCCCGGGTCACCGGCTCCCTGCACATGACGGTCCAGACCGCCGTGCTCATCGAGACCCTGGTCGCCCTCGGCGCCGAGGTCCGCTGGGCCTCCTGCAACATCTTCTCCACCCAGGACCACGCCGCCGCGGCCATCGCGGTCGGCCCGGACGGCACCCCGGACAACCCCCGGGGCGTCCCGGTCTTCGCCTGGAAGGGCGAGACGCTGGAGGAGTACTGGTGGTGCACCGAGCAGGCCCTCACCTGGCCGAACTCGCCCACCGGCGGCCCCAACATGATCCTCGACGACGGTGGTGACGCCACCCTCCTCGTCCACAAGGGTGTCGAGTTCGAGAAGGCCGGAGAAGCCCCGGACCCCGCCACCGCGGACAGCGAGGAGTACAGCTACATCCTCCGCCTGCTGAACCGCACCCTCACCGAGAACCCGCAGAAGTGGACCCGCCTGGCGTCCGAGATCCGCGGTGTCACGGAGGAGACCACGACCGGTGTGCACCGGCTCTACGAGATGCACCGCGACGGCACCCTCCTCTTCCCGGCGATCAACGTCAATGACGCCGTCACCAAGTCCAAGTTCGACAACAAGTACGGCTGCCGCCACTCCCTGGTCGACGGCATCAACCGCGCCACCGATGTACTGATCGGCGGCAAGGTCGCCGTGATCTGCGGCTACGGTGACGTCGGCAAGGGCTGCGCGGAGTCCCTGCGCGGCCAGGGCGCCCGTGTGATCGTCACCGAGGTGGACCCGATCTGCGCCCTCCAGGCGGCGATGGACGGCTACCAGGTCACCACCCTGGACGAGGTCGTCGACAAGGCCGACATCTTCATCACGACCACCGGCAACAAGGACATCATCATGGCCGCCGACATGGCCAAGATGAAGCACCAGGCCATCGTGGGGAACATCGGCCACTTCGACAACGAGATCGACATGGCCGGCCTGGCGCAGCTCCCCGGCATCGTGAAGGACGAGGTCAAGCCGCAGGTCCACACCTGGACCTTCCCCGACGGCAAGGTCCTCATCGTGCTCTCCGAGGGCCGCCTGCTGAACCTCGGCAACGCGACCGGTCACCCCTCCTTCGTGATGTCGAACAGCTTCGCCGACCAGACGCTGGCGCAGATCGAGCTGTTCACCAAGCCCGAGGAGTACCCGACCGACGTCTACGTCCTCCCCAAGCACCTGGACGAGAAGGTCGCCCGGCTCCACCTCGACGCGCTCGGCGTCAAGCTGACCACCCTCCGTCCGGAGCAGGCCGCCTACATCGGCGTCCAGGTCGAGGGCCCCTACAAGCCGGACCACTACCGCTACTGATCACCTCCCGCCACTGATCGACCGATCGACGGCGACCGACTGAAGGACAGGCCCCCGCACCCCCGTGACGGGGGCCTGTCCCGTGTCACCCCCACCGGCCCGGCCACCCCGGCGCACATCCGTCGCACCGGCTCCGATCACCCCCGGGCCCCATCGCACAGGAACCACGCCCCATGCCCCGTGGCCGCTATTCGCTCCATGATCCGCACGATCACACCCCCCTCGGCGAAGAACACTTCCAGTGCGCCCCCGGCCCCTCCGGCTGGCGCTACGTCTCCCGGATCACCACCCCCTCCGGCGATCACGCCGGCTCCGTCGACCTCGCCCTCGACGACCTCGGCCGCCCCATCCGCCTCGAAGCGCACGCCGCGAACTGGCAGATCCGGGGCGCCGCCATCGACGGCGTCACCTGGGTCCGCACCGATCCCACCGGGGTCCACGCCACTGAAGGCAATGTCCGCGCCCACGCCTTCACCGGCACATCCCCCGCGTTCCTGATCGCGACGGCCCGCCTGCTGCGCCTCACCCCCGGTTCCCCGACGACACGCGTCCGTCTCGTCGCCTTCACGGATCCTGTCCTCGCGCCCCGGACGGTCGACCAGTCCTGGGCCTTGCTGAAGAGTGAAGCGCACACCACTGACAACGGCCCCCTGACCGTGGACGAGTACCAGGTCAGCGCCCTGGACACGGGTGAACAGCACACGGTCCACATCGCCGGCGACGTGGTCCTCGCGGCCCCCGGCATTGAGCTGGAGGACCTGGAGACGCCCCCCTCGGTCTTCCCTTGATCGCCGGCCCCGTGCCTCGATGTGCATCGGGCCCCGCTGAGCTGCTAGTCTCCTCCTCGCCCACAAAAACCGTTGACACGGGGTGCGTGGGGAGGTAGATTCAAACGGTTGCCTCGGACTGGACACAGTCGCGGGCAACCAGTTAGTATCTCTCTTGCTCCTGGCGGAAATTGAATTTCTGCGGAGCCAATCGACTCCTTATCTGGATCACGAACGCTGATTCGCTCAGCCGAAATGCTTCTGATAAAGTCGGAGCAGCCGAAAGGCGAAAGGCCGGTCCAACTGGCCGCCGGATCTGAAAAGTCCGAATCCCGGGTGACCGGGAGGCGGGAAAAGGATCTGGTAGAGTTGGAAACGCCGAAAGGCAAGAAAAACCGAAGGGAAGCGCCCGGAGGGCCTGGTGAAACAGGACCGAAGGAAGCGTCC
>NZ_BSBI01000030.1:0-9486 GCF_034961445.1 Streptomyces yaizuensis | reverse complement strand
GGGCTCGGGGGCTGGCCCCCGACACGGGGCCGCACATGCCATGTGCCCGAGAACCTGTCCGCCCCTGCGGCGAGCTGGGCAAAATTCAGCCCCGCCGGCGATTGAGGCGCAGGGGTTCGGGGACTGGTCCCCGACGACGGACCCGCAGGTTCGCCTGTGCGGCGGGGCAGGGTGCTGGTCCGTCCTCAATCGCCGGACCGGCTGGATGTGCTCGGGTGATCGTCGGGGGCCAGCCCCCGAGGCCCCCGCGCCTCAAACTCCCCCAGACTCCGTCCGGGGGGACCCCCACGAGGCTGATTTTTGTGCGGGTCGACCCGGCCCGGGTAGTGGTGCGGGTTGGCGGGGCCTCCGGGCTCACCTCCTCGGGGTCGGCGAGCGTACTCACCAAGTTCCGTTCGGGTCGGCCTCCGCCGATCCCCTGCGGGGGCGACCCTGCACCCCCACCCACGGACCAGCCGGAGGGCGGCCGGTACCCCCGGGCGGGGGGAAGGAGGCTGCGGGACCCCGTACCGACGCGGCCGGGCAGGGCCGAGCCCTGGACGAGCGCACCCCGCCCGCATCGACGCGGGCCACGCAGCGCGAGGTCACCTTCGTACAGGCGCGGGACCCCGTACCGACGCGGGTCGGACAGCGCAAGGGCCACACCCGTCCAGGCGCGGGCGGCCGGTACCCCGGGGGGTCCGGGAGGCCGAGGCGTCAGCCGAGAAGGCCGCCGATCACGCGGGCCGGGCCCGTCGGCCCGTCGGAGCCCGAGGGTGTGTCGGAGCGGGCGGGGCTGCTGCCCGGCGCGCTGCCGGTGCCGCCGCCCGTGCCCCCCTCGGACGGCCCCGACCGCACCGGCGGCGGCACCGGCTGCCGGGCCGGCGCGGTCGGCGGTGCCTGCCGCTGCCCCGCGCCCTGGCTCTCGCTGGGCCGCCCCACCGCGCCGGTGTCCGCGGCGACCCCGGCGGAGGGCTCCGGGGACCGTTCCTGCGGGGTCGTGCCGGAGCTGCTGGCGGACGGCGACGGGGTGCCGCGCTCGCGGCTGCCCGGTTCCGAGGAGGAGCGGTCCCCGGAGGGCCGGTCCTTCGGGAGGGGCGAGCCGGGCAGGTGGTTGGTGGGGTCCTGGTTGGGGCGGGGCACGGTGACCATGTCGGAGGAGCGGACCGCGCCGCCCAGTACGGAGCCGACGAGCAGCGTGAGGCCGACGACGACGGCCGCGACGACGGCTCCCCTGCGGAGCACTCTGCGGCGCAGTTCCCACAGCTGGGAGCGGGGTCCGAGGGTGCGCCAGGCCTCCCCGGCGAGCCGGCCGTCGGCGGAGTAGACGGGCGCCCCCGCGATGATCAGCGGTGACCAGGCGGCGAGGAAGATGATGTCGGGGGCGTCGTAGGCGGGGACGGTCCGCCAGCTGACGGTGAGGATCAGCGCGGCGGAGAGCAGGGCGCCGACGACGGCGGCGACCCGCTGCCAGAGTCCGAGGACCGTGAGCACGCCGACGACCACCTGGAGGAAGGCGACGGTGAGCCCGGCCCCGACCGGGTGGGAGAGGGCGAAGTCCCGCAGCGGCTCGGCGAGCGGCCAGGGGTGCAGGGAGGTCAGCCACTTCACCATGGAGCCGCGTTCGCCGCCGTCGAAGTAGACGGGGTCGGTGAGCTTGCCCATGCCGGCGTAGACGGAGATCAGCCCGAGGAAGATCCGCAGCGGGAGGAGGACCACGCCGAGGTTCATCCGGCGGCCGGGGTAGTAGGCGTGCCGGACGGGGTCCGCTCCGGGGCGTCCGGCGCGGTCCGCGCGGTCCGGGTCCAGGGGCCCCCCGAGGTGGCCGAAGCCGCCGTCGTAGGGCCCGTGGTCGTCGGGCGGGTAGGCGTCGTACGCGCCGACGGCCTGCCGCATCGGTGGGAGCAGCGGTCCGGCGGCCACCGGGACGGGTGCGGTCTCGTCGCCGGTGAAGGGATGCTCGCGGTCGAGGTCGATCCGGGGGATGACCTGCGTGGCGCCGACGGCCGAGTCGCGGTGTCCGCCGCGTTCGGCGGTCGCGGTGCTGTTCCGCACGGCCTGGAGCAGCCCCGTCGCGCCCGTGTCGCCGGGCTCGGATCTGCCGCTCCAGACGACGGGCGCGCGGCGCCGGCCCGCCGCGCCCGCGGCGGCGGGTACGCGCGGGGTCGGGGCGAAGGCGCGTGCGGGGCGCGGGCTCTGCGCGAGCCGCACCCGGAAGCTGGCGTGGTTCACGATGACCTGCGCGGGATCGCAGTCGACCTTGACCATGCTCAGCGCGGGCTGATCATCGAACCCGGGCCGGGGCGTTCTGGTGTCCACACTCATCTAACCGAGTGACACCGGGTTTGGACACTGGCATGCCGGGCCCGATCTGTCCGAGACCCGTCAAGGCTGGTGAGCGGCCCGGAGAGGCATATTCCGGTACGTCAACGCGGCACGCCGCGTCCGGACGTGCGAACGGGCCGGCCCTCCGGGGAGGGCCGGCCCGTCACAGCGGCGGGCGCGCGGGATCAGGCGCGGCGCCTGGCCGCCTCGTACAGCACCACACCGGCGGCGACACCGGCGTTCAGCGACTCGGCGCCGCCCGGCATGGGGATGCGGACGAGGTAGTCGCAGGTCTCGCCGACGAGGCGGGACAGGCCCTTGCCCTCGCTGCCGACCACGACGACGACGGGGCCGCCCAGCGCCTCCAGGTCGCCGACCTCGTGCTCGCCGTCGGCGGCGAGCCCGACGACGGTCAGACCGGCCTTCTGGTAGGCCTCCAGGGCGCGGGTGAGGTTGGTGGCGCGGGCGACCGGGGTGCGCGCGGCGGTGCCGGCGGAGGTCTTCCACGCGCCGGCCGTCATACCGGCGGCGCGGCGCTCGGGCACGACGACGCCGTGGCCACCGAAGGCGGAGACGGAGCGGACGACCGCGCCGAGGTTGCGCGGGTCGGTGACACCGTCGAGGGCGACGATCAGCGGGTCCTCGCCGTGGTCGGCGGCGGAGGCGGCCAGGTCCTCGGGGTGCGCGTACTCGTACGGCGGGACCTGGAGGACCAGGCCCTGGTGGTTGAGGCCGTTGGTCATGCGGTCCAGCTCGGGGCGGGGCGCCTCCATGATGTGGAGGTTGCCGCGCGCGGTGGCGAGCTGGAGGGCCTCGCGCACGCGCTCGTCGTTGTCGATGAACTGCTGGACGTAGAGCATGGTGGCGGGCACGCCGTCGCGCAGCGCCTCGAAGACGGGGTTGCGGCCGACGACCATCTCGGAGCTGCCCTTGCCGCCCCGGCGGGCGACGGGCCGGCGGGCGGCCTGCTTCGCCTTGGCGTTGGCGACCCGGCTCTTGACGTGCCCCTTGCGGGCGGAGGCGGGCGGGGTGGGGCCCTTGCCTTCCAGGCCGCGGCGTCGCTTGCCACCGCTGCCGACCTGCGCGCCCTTCTTGTTGGACGTGCGGCGGTTCCTGCGCTGGCTGTTCCCGGCCATGACTGCTACCTGTTCTCGGATCGTCGTACGCGTATGCGTCTGTGAGTGCGCACGTACGTCTGGGGTGTACGTATGACAGTGTGCCGCCCGGAGGGCCGGGCGGCACATTCGTCCTGCTCGGCGGGGCCCCTCGGGGCCCGCCTCAGCGGGGGGCGAGGCTCCAGCGGGGCCCCTCGGGGCCGTCCTCGACGACCAGTCCGGACTGCTGGAGCTGATCGCGGATGGCGTCGGCGGTGGCCCAGTCCTTGCGGCCGCGGGCCGCCTCGCGCTGCTGGAGCACCAGGCGTACGAGGGTGTCGACCGCTCCGTGCAGATCTTCGCCGCCCTCGGTCTCCCCGGCCCAGTGCGGGTCGAAGGGATCGAGGCCGAGGACGCCGAGCATGGCGCGCACCTCGGCGAGGCGGGCGACCGCGCTCTCCTTGTCGTCGGCGGCGAGGGCGGAATTGCCCTGGCGGACCGTGGTGTGGATGACGGCGAGGGCCTGCGGGACGCCGAGGTCGTCGTCCATGGCCTCGGCGAAGGCGAGGGGGACCTCGGGGGCGGGCTCGACGGGCCCGCCGGCCTTCTCCGAGACGCGCTGCATGAAGCCGGCGATCCGGGCGAACGCGGACTCGGCCTCGCGCAGTGCCTCCTCGCTGTACTCGATCATGGAGCGGTAGTGCGGGGTGCCGAGGTAGTAGCGCAGGACGATGGGCTTCCAGTGCTTGACCATCTCGGAGACGAGCACCGAGTTGCCGAGCGACTTGGACATCTTCTCGCCGCTCATGGTGACCCAGGCGTTGTGCACCCAGTACTGGGCGAAGTCGTCGCCGTACGCCTTGGCCTGCGCGATCTCGTTCTCGTGGTGCGGGAAGACCAGGTCGAGCCCGCCGCCGTGGATGTCGAAGGCCGTGCCGAGGTACTTGTGGGCCATGGCGGAGCACTCCAGGTGCCAGCCGGGGCGGCCCCGGCCCCAGGGCGTCTCCCAGCTGGGCTCACCGGGCTTGGCGCTCTTCCACATGGCGAAGTCGCGGGGGTCGCGCTTGCCGGTCTCGCCCTCGCCGGAGGGCTGGCGCAGCCCGTCCAGGTCCTGGTTGGAGAGGTGGAGGTAGTCGGGGTAGGAGCGGACGTCGAAGTAGACGTTGCCGTCGGCCTCGTAGGCGTGGCCGCGCTCGATCAGGCCGCGCATCATCTCGACCATCTCGGTGATGTGGCCGGTGGCGCGTGGCTCGTAGGTCGGGGGCAGGCAGCCGAGGGCCTGGTAGCCGTCGTTGAAGGCGCGCTCGTTGGCGTAGCCGATGGACCACCAGGGGCGGCCCTGCTCGGCCGACTTCTTGATGATCTTGTCGTCGATGTCGGTGACATTCCGGACGAAGGTCACGTCGTAGCCCCGGTACTCGAACCACCGGCGCATGATGTCGAAGTTGAGGCCCGACCTGATGTGCCCGATGTGCGGAGCGGCCTGCACGGTCGCACCACAGAGGTAGATCGAGACGCAGCCCGGCGTGAGCGGGGTGAAGTCACGGATCTGCCGGGCGTCGGTGTCGTACAGGCGAATAGTCACGCCACCAGAGTAGTGGGCGGACGGCGGTGCCCCGCGACCCTTGGGTACAGGGTGGGTGGAGTCCGCCGGCCGCCGTCCCCCCGGTCCGGGCGCACGGCCCGGCATCAGAGGCGTCCGACGACCTTGCGCGGGGTGATCCGGACGACCACCCGGGGGGCGTCCTGGGCCGCCGCCGGGTTGAACTCGGCGTACCTCTTGCCGGTGTACTTGACGGACAGCTCGTCGATGAGTTCCTGGCCGCCCTCGGTGGTGAGCGTGGCGGTGCCGCGGATCTCGGCGTACGTGTAGGGGGCGTCGAAGGGCTGGAGCAGGACCGTCACCCGGGGATCCCGGCGCAGGTTCTGCTCCTTGCGGCGGCCGATCGTGGTGGAGACGAGGAGGTCGTCGCCGTCGCGTCTGACCCAGACCGGGGAGACCTGGGGGCTGCCGTCGGGCTGGATGGTGGCGATGTTCACGAAGACGGGTGAGTCGATCAGCGACTTCACGGCGTCCGAGAGCGTGGCGGTCATCCGGAACCTTTCTGCTGGGCGGGCGCGGGCGCGCCCGGGGGTGACGCGGGCGCCCCGGGGGGCGGGGCCGCAGGGCCCCGGGGGGGCGGGGCCGCAGGGTGCACTACCCCTTCGCGGCCGGTCCTACCCCCCGTACCGGCGTACGGAGCACACCCGGCCCGCCGGACGCCGGTCCGACGGGCCGGGTGGGCGCCCGGCTCAGCGCGCGGTACGGACGACCAGCGCGGTGGCGATGGCGGCCAGGCCCTCCGCGCGGCCGGTCAGGCCGAGTCCGTCGGTCGTGGTCCCGGAGACGGAGACCGGGGCCCCGACGGCGGCGGAGAGGACCTTCCGCGCCTCGTCCCGGCGCTTGCCGATCTTGGGGCGTACGCCGATGACCTGGATGGCGACATTGCCGATCTCGTACCCCTCGGCCCGGACGATCCGCGCGGCCTCGGCCAGCAGGGTCGTACCGGAGGCGCCGGACCACTCGGGGCGGTCGGTGCCGAAGTGCGCGCCGAGGTCGCCGACGCCGGCGGCGGAGAACAGGGCGTCGCAGGCGGCGTGGGCGGCCACGTCGCCGTCGGAGTGCCCGGCGAGGCCGTCCTCGCCCTCCCACAAAAGCCCGGCGCACCACAGCTCGCGCCCGGCCTCGAAGGCGTGGACGTCCGTACCGATGCCGACGAGCGGCAGCGGGAAGGGGTCAGAAACCGTCATTGGCCCTCCTGCGGGCGAGTACAGCCTCGGCGAGTACGAGATCGAGCGGACGGGTCACCTTGAACGCCTCCTCGTGGCCGGGAACGACCACGACGGGCTCGCCCAGCGACTCCACGAGGCCGGCGCAGTCGGTGGCGCCCTCTCCCTCGGCCGGGGCGGTGCCGTGGGCCCGGACCAGGGTCTCCCGGTCGAAGCCCTGCGGGGTCTGCACGGCGCGCAGCCGGGACCGCTCGGGGGTCGCGACGACCGGCTCGGGCTCGCCCTTCGCCGCGCCTTCGCGGGGGTCGACCTCCTTGACGGTGTCGGTGAGGGGCAGCGCCGGGACGACGGCGCGGGCGCCGTCGCGGACGGCTTCGATGACCGCGTCGACGGTGTCGACGGGCACGAGGGGGCGGGCCGCGTCGTGCACGAGGACGACGGAGATGTCGTCCGGGAGCGCGTCGAGGCCGAGCCGGACGGACTCCTGGCGGTTCTCACCGCCGGGGACGACGACGACCTCGGTACGGTCGGGCAGGGCGAGATCGGCGAGCAGGCCCCGTACGGCGACGGTGTCGTCGGGCGGGCCGACGACCACGACGAGCGAGACGGCGTTGGACGCGGCCATCGCCCGTACGGCGTGCACGAGCATGGGGGTTCCGCTCAGCGTGCGGAGCGCCTTGGGGGCTCCGGGGCCCAGTCGCAGGCCGCGGCCGGCGGCGGGGATCACGGCCGCGGTGCGGGGCGGAAGCGGGACGTTCGACATCGGTTGCACTCCGGCAGGTTTGTTTCCTCGGCCGACATGGGTATGGCCACAGCGTGCCGGGCGCGACGCCTTGACGGACCCTTCCGTGACGACGGTCTGCGCCAGCCGCCCGAGCCCGGCACACCACGGCGTCTCAGGTGCCGCGTACGGGACCGCTGTGGTGCGACACCCCTAGGGGCTACGCGGGATACGCGGGATACGCGGGATACGAACATGCCGCAGCGCCCGGCGACAGCACCGTGATCAAAGGTGATCATGGCACGTCAGCGGGCACCGCGGCATTGGTGCGCCGTGCGTCAGGACGCGAGGACTTCGTCGAGCAGCGCCTCGGCCTTGTCTTCGTTGGTGTTCTCGGCGAGCGCCAGCTCGCTCACCAGGATCTGCCGCGCCTTCGCGAGCATCCGCTTCTCACCGGCGGAAAGCCCGCGCTCGCGCTCGCGACGCCACAGGTCTCGGACGACTTCGGCGACCTTGATGACATCGCCGGAGGCGAGCTTCTCAAGGTTTGCCTTGTAGCGGCGGGACCAGTTCGTGGGCTCCTCCGCATACGGTGCGCGCAGCACCTCGAAGACCCGGTCGAGCCCGTCCTGGCCGACCACGTCCCGCACACCGACAAACTCGGCGTTGTCAGCCGGCACACGAACCGTCAGGTCGCCCTGGGCGACCTTGAGCACCAAGTAGGTCTTGTCCACGCCTTTGATCTGGCGAGTTTCGATGGCCTCGATCAGCGCGGCCCCGTGATGGGGATAGACCACGGTGTCGCCAACCTTGAACGTCATGTGACAGGTACCCCTTCCGTGGCTATCCAGGGTAACACGGATACAGCTTCTACTGAATGGCGTTTTCGCAGGTCAGGGCATATCTCAGGGCTTGACAACAACGATGGGAACGTGCTGCGGACGCCTTCCGGAAGGGGGTATTCGCAGGTCGGAGCGGCTGCACGGGGGAGGGGAAAGGCGTACGTTACACCGGCCCTGGAGGGGTCGGACATGGCTGAACGTCCCGGTTTGCCGGGTTCCAGGCGGTGAACTTCCCGTACTCCGTTCGGCGGTCGCTCACCCGTACGGACGACCGCCCGGCCAAATCCGAAATTGATCACCGCACTCATGGCGAATCCGAAATCGAGGAATGCGGGCCGGTCCGGGAAATTGATCATCCGGGGAATGGGAACGGCTCCCGAAACACCGGATCGGGACTTCCACGGGACCTCCGGAGCGCCCCCACCCTCCGGCCGGAGGACCCCCTGCCGCCCGGGGGCCCGGACCCGCGATGTGGCGAACGCCACGCCTGCGACCGGCGGCGGAACGGGTATCGGAGCAGGTACCGGAGCGGGCCGTACCCCCAAGTGGCGGGTCGGGTGAGACCGCCGGGCGGCGCCTCTGTAATCTGATCGCCGAACTGTGGTGATCTCGGGCGGTATCGCGAACTGACGCGACCGGGACCGGGATTGTCCCGGTTCGTACGACTCGTCGCCTGCCAGTTCCGCTACGCACAAGGAGATGCCGCCGCCGTGAGCCTCCCCCAAACTCCGACCGGGGGCGCCCCTCGCCTTCGGCGCGGCGCCCTCGCCCTGACCGCTGTCGCGCTGTCCTTCACCGCCCTGACCGCCTGCGGCGCGGGCAACAACGCGCAGTCGCTCGGCGTGAAGCCGGACAACCCGGCGGTGACCGTCGACACCCTCAGCGTCGAGAACGCGAACATCATCACCCAGCCGAAGCCCGGCCAGGCGGGCCCGGCCGCCGTCTCCGTGACGATCATCAACAAGGGCACCAAGGCCCAGACGGTCGAGTCGATCGCCGTCCAGGACGCCGGCCCGGTCAAGCTCACCCCGGCCAAGGGCGCCGGCCCCGTCGTCGTGCCCGCGCAGGGCATCGTCGTCATCGGCGGCAAGGGCAACGGGACCGCGGTCATCGAGGACGGCGCCGCGCTCACCCAGGACCTCGGCGGGGTCCGGAAGATCTCCTTCGGCTTCAGCGAGACCGGCGAGGTGAAGCTGGACGCCTTCGTGGTGCCCGCGGAGAGCTACTTCAAGGAGTACGGCCCCAGCTCGGCACCGTCCCCCGCGCCCGCGGCCCCGAAGCCGGCGGCCTCCGCGTCGACGGGGCCCTCCGGTGAGGCTTCGGGCGAGCCCGGGGCGCCGGCGTCCGACGAGGCGTCGCAGCCGGCCACGACGGGCTGACGCCCGCGCCAACCCACCGGGCCCCGCCGACACCTCCGGCGGGGCCCTCCCTTTTCCCCGGGCCCGCGCCCGGCTGCCCGCCCGTGTCGGTACGTGTGCGGTGCGCTCGTCCGGGGTCCCGGTGGCCCAGGCCGCGTCGGTACGGGGTCCCGCACCCTTTCTTTCCCCCGGCTCGGGGTACCGGTCTGCTGTGCTGGCTGTGTGGGTGGGGGGTGCAGGGTCGCCCCCGCAGGGGATCGGCGGTAAGTCCGGCGTGCGCTGACCGTGGGCCTTCGGTCCGCCGACCCCGAGGAGGTGAGCCCGGAGGCCACCACCAACCCGCACCACACGGTGCGCCGGGACCACCCGAACAAATCCAGCCCCGCCGGCGTTTGAGG
>NZ_BSBI01000029.1:0-9808 GCF_034961445.1 Streptomyces yaizuensis | reverse complement strand
CCCCCTGTTGACTCTTAAGACTATACAGAAGTGTGCGTCATAAGGCAAGCCTTAAGAGTCAATGGGGGGTGGCCGGGGCCGGGGTGCGGGCGGGCAGGGGGACGGGGTTGGCCATCGGATCGTCGAGCTGGGCGTACCAGTCGTCGTCGTCGGCGAAGACCGTGCCGCACCCGGCGGTGCAGGCGTACTGGCCGGGCTTGAGGAGCTTCTGGGCCTCGTACAGGGGCGGGTTGCGGTAGCCGACGGCGGAGCCGTGGTTGCAGTACCCCAGGTCGCGCACGGCGTGCCAGGCGTCGGCCTCGGCGTTCATCTGCGCCATCTCCAGGTCGGCGTCCAGGCGCCCGGCGCGGATCGCTTCGAGCTCGTCGCCGCTGTTCTCGTCCTTGTACATCAGGCCCCCAGGTAGTGGTCGTTCCCTCGCCGTTTTGACTCTTAAGACTATACAGATTATCGAAAGGAGATGCAAGCCTTAAGAGTCAATAATCGGCCGGGGGCTTGCCTCCGGTGCCGCGCCGCCGTGGGGGCGGAACGGCGGACGCGCACCCGCCCGCTCGCGCGGGGCCCGGCCCCGCCCCGCTGCGGCCCGCCGGAGGCCGGGCGTTCCCGCCGCCGTCCGGCCGGACGGGGGGCCGGGGCGCGCTCCGGCTGTCTGCCCGGAGGGGCGGGGCCCTGCGCGGGCAGGGAAGGGAGCGGTCCACCTTCCCGGGGCGGGTGCCGGGCCAGCGGCACGCCCCGCCCTGTACCGGCTCCTGCGGAACCGCGCTCCCGGGCGGCGCCCGGCCCCGTGGCGTGCGAAAGCGTGACTCGCCAGCCGCATGACTCTTAAAGCTTGCACTTCACTCCCCCTGACTGTATAGTCTTAAGAGTCAATAGGGACGGATTTCAGGGAGTGCCGACATGAACCGCAGCCTCACCCGCAACATCATCAGCGCGGCACGCCGGACCCCGGACAGCACCGAGCCCTTCACCCACCTCGTCGAGGTGGAACACCTCTTCCCCGCCACGGCGTTCGCGGATGCCCCGGCCCGCTGGACCCCGGGTGAGGGCTTCACCGAGGTGGCGGGCGGTGCGTGGCTGCGGGTGAACGCGGATGGCACCCGTACGGCCGTCGTGACCGGGGTCGGCCCCAAGGAACTTCCGGCGGCCGACGACGGCACCTGGACCGGGGAAGAGGTCTGGACGGTCACCTCCGCCGACCCCGGCGTCTTCACCTGGCTCGGCGACAAGCCCCACCGCATCACCCGGGCGCTGGGCCGCGAGGACGCCGAGATCGTCCGCGAGCCGTACGAGGGGCACCCCGCCGAGGCGGGTGAGACCTACTGGTACTCCTTCGGCCTGAAGCACGGGTTCACCCCGGTGCAGCGCGCGGACGGCCGCTACTCCCTGACCCTGGCGTGCGCGCCCAACGCCTCTTGGTGGAACGGCCCCTGGCGCCTGGTGTCCGCGAGCGGCCGGATCTTGAAGGCGCACGGCGGCCGCGCCGTGGTCCGCACCGTCACCGGCGCCCATTTGTCGGCCACGCCCGCCACGGTGGACCGGATGCGGCTGCTCTCCCTGATCTGACCCGCACGGGGCCCGGGGCCCGGCACCCTGCCGGACCCCCGCCGCCGCACCCCGGGGCGCCGGCCGGTGGTGTCCCACCGGGCCGTGCGGGCACGCGCCGTACGCGGTCCCCGGGGAAGGGGCTGCGCACGGCCCGGCCGCCGGCCGGGCGAGGCGACGAGCGCGGGCCCTGCCCGATCCGGCCGCCGGCCGGTGACGGGAACCCCGCGCCCCCGCCGGCCTCTCCGTACCGGGGAAGGGCCGGGCGTGAGCCCCGGACCCGTGCCGGGTGTGCCGGAGGTCCGGCGAGTGCCGCGGTCGCGGTGAGCGGACCGAACGGACAACTGGAGCGGGACGGGTCCGCCCCCGCCTCGCCGCCGCCCCTGCGGGCGCGCGTCCCTTGCCGCGCGGGACCTGTACCCCGGCCGGGGCTGGCCACCCGTCCCCGGCACCACGCACCCTGATCACCTGTCAGCACCCGACAACGGCATCAAGACGCCGCCGGGCCAAGCGGAATCAGCCACCCCCTCCGACCGGCCCCGCCCCGTCGCCGGGCACCGCCCGGAAGCTGCCGGTCCTCCGCACACCCGGCGGCCCCGGGCGGCACTGCTGCGCCCGCCTTCTGGCCGGCCGCCGCTGCCCGGCACCGTCCGCATTCCGTCCGGCGTGCACCGGGTGAACGACCGTTGCCGCGCTCCCGGCCGGGCCCGGGGCGCGGTGTCAGAGGCCGGCCGTACGGTGCGTGTGTGAGCGACCGAAGCGACCTGGCGCCGGATACGGCGGTTCCTGAGGGCCGCCGGCGGTTCCTCGTGATCCACCGTGCGGCGGACGACGTCGCGGGCACGTGGGAGCCCGGCGGCGCCGTCGCCCTGGACGACGGCCGCCGTGCCGGGTGTATCCACGCCCTGGTCGGGGCCTTGGGCGGGGAGCGGCTCGCGCGCGTGGTGTGGGAGCGCGACGAGCCGCCGGCGCGGTGCTGCGCCCAGGCCGGCCACCGGGTGCCGTAGGCGCCCCCGCCTGTGGGGGCCTGTGCCGGCGCGCGCCCGGCGCCACCTGCGTACGGGAGGGGCTGTGGGCCCGGACGGACCCGTGGAGGGGCCGTTGTGCGTTCTGCTCCCTACGATCCGAACGGGCACGGAGGAGAGGGTGATGACCGCGCGGATGTTTCTGGCCGCTCTGACGGGCTGGGCGGGGAAGCACCGCCGCAGCGCCCCCGCCGGCGGACGCCGCGCCCGTCCCGTGCCGGCCGACCCGTTCTCCCGGGTGGTGCCCGCCGTCGGCCCCCGGGGCGAGCCGGCCCGGCCAGCTGCGCGCGCCGCATGGTGCCCGGGCGGTCCCGGTTCCGGTGGTGCCCGCCGCGCTGTGGCGGGAGCGCCGCGAGCCGGAGCGGGTGTACGCGCGGATGCCGGACGCCGAGCGGGCGCAGCTGCTCCGGCGGCGTCCCGGGTGCGAGCTGTGCCGGCGCAGGCCGTCGGCCGCCGTCGACCACGACGCGGCAACGGGTTTCGTGCGCGGCGTGTTGTGCAGGAGCTGCAACAGCTGGCTGGGGTCGATGGAGGCGGCGTTGCGCGTGCCCGGGCGGCGGATGCAGGTCCAGGCGGCGTACCTGCACTGGCGGTTCGAGGCCGACGGGACGGACGCTCTGGCCTGGTACCCGGGGGAGCTGGCCTATCTGGACATGACCGTCAAGCGGTTCGCGGACGGCCTGCGCAGGGTGCGCCGGCTGCTGCCGCTCCCGTACGTGTACTGGACCGCGTCCGGGCAGTCGGTTACTCGGAACAGCGAGTGGACGAAGACCGGCCCGCTTGCCGACGCGGAGGAGGCGGAGCGCCACCACTGCCGTCTCCGGTACGGTCCCGGGCCCCGGCAGGTGGTCCTGACCGCTTTCGAACCGGATGACGGGATGAACAGCCCGGTTCCGCGCGGCCTGGTCAAGACCTTCACCGGCGACGCCCGCTCGTGGTTCGGGGGCGGAGCCTGACGGCTCCGGGCGCGCTGCGGGGCCCGGCGCGCGCCGCCGTAGGCGGTCTGCGCGAAGGGGCGGGGGAGTTGCCGGTCAGGGGGCGGGGAGCGGGGCGACGCGTTCGATGTGGGCGAACTCCACGATGCCGGGAGCGTCGCGGTCGAAGCCGTGCTCGCCGGTGTGGTGGGTGATCTTGTAGGTGCCCCGGGGGACGTCGATGACGGTGTAGTCGCCGTGCATGCGCCTGTGGGGGTTTCCGCCCCTGGATTTCCAGTCCTCGAAGTCGGCGAGCATGTAAGCCCACAGGTCGGTGCAGATACTTGCCAGCCGGTCCGACTCCGGCAGAGCGGGGCCGTCGGTGTCCTCGTCGGAGTGCACGGAGGCGATGACGTAGCTGGTCGCCCCGGTGCTGTACAGGCCGGGGCAGGTGTTGCTGACGGGGCCGAAGGCGCAGCCGAGCGCGGCCATGGCCTTGATGACCTGCGCCTGCCCGAGGGTGGTGTTGTAGTCGGCGCCCGCGAAGAAGTCGGTGTCGTAGACGTCGCGCAGGTCGTCGCTGACGATCAGCTTCCCCGACGGCACGTCGAGCGTGACCTCGGTGGTGATGCCCATCGGGTAGGGGCACGGGTCCTGTACATGGAGCTCGCTGCCGCGCAGGACATAGGTTGGCCACTCGTCGCACACGGCGCAGGCCGGGTAGGCGCCGTGCACGGAGTCGGGGCGCTCCTCACCGGGCTCGGACTTGACCGTCATCTCGCTGCCCTCCTTGCGCAGGAGGCGGTGGCCGTTGGCGTTCAAGCGCATCGTGGTGATCATCGCGGGTGCTCCTCGGTCCGGGGCGGCTGTCGTTCAGAGAGGCGACAACAACACCATGTGACTCTTAAGACTATACGTTCATGAAGGCGAAAATGCAAGCCTTAAGAGTCAATATGGTGTGTCCGGTGCGCCCCGAACCGACCATGGACGGCACCATGCCCGCCTGGTCCCTGTTCGGCCGCGCCGGCCCCCGCCCCGCTGCGCCCCTCGGCCCCGGCCTCTGGCCGTGCCCGGCACCCCGCATACCGTGGGCGGCCGGGGGCAGCCGCCCGCCCCCCAGCTACATTGGGCGCCCGCAGCACCCCGCGACGCCCGGGAGGGACGGACGATGACGACGCAGCGCGATCTCTCCCACGACCGCGCGGCGGTGGGCGCCCTCGCGGTGTGCGGGATCCTCACCGGGGTCCTGGCCGCCACGTCGGGCGACCCGCTGCTCCGGCTGCTCGCCGTCGTGCTGCTCGCGGGTGCCGCCGCCGGGTGCTTCCGCGTCTTCCCCCGGCGCCCCTACGCCTACTGGCCGGCCTGGCTGGCGAGCGCCGCCGTCGCGGCCCTCCTCGCGCAGCCCCACACCGGGCTCTTCCGGGTGCTGCCGCTCTCGCTGGCCGCCGTGGAGGCCGCCGTCGGCCTGGTCCTCGCCGCCGCCTGGTACCGGCGCCGGGACGGGCGCGGCGACTGGCTGGTCTGGCTCCCCGACGAGGGGACCGTGCTGCGCCGGGAGTGGTCCCGCCGCGCCGCGATCCGGTGGGCCGAGGGCTACGGCGAGCGGTGCGAGATCAGCCGCGCCGGCGATTTTCCCGAGGTCGCCGGGCGGGCCGCGCTGTACCCCGATCCCGACCGGCCCCACCGCCGGGGATAACCCCCGGGCCGGGCCCCGCCGGGAACCCGGCCCCGGCCTCAGGCGGTGAGCCGGCGGCCGGCGCCCTTCCGCCGCCCTGTGAGCGCGCGGCCGGTTCCTTTGGTGCCGAACGGGCCGACGGCCCCGTCGGGCGGAGGTGCGTCCCGGCCCGGTGTCACCGTCCGCTCCCCGCGCCGGGCATACCGCGGTGTCAGGGTCTTCCCGTATGTCCTGCCGCGGCGGCCGGTTGCGGCGGGAGCCGGGTGAGGAAGTGGTCGGTGAGAGCCGAGGCGGCGGCGTGCACGAAGGATCGGCCGCCGTCGGCGTGTGCGGACCGGAGTACGCGGAGGGCGGTGTGCGCGTCGGGGCTCAGGCGGACGGTGATCAGGCCGGTCCGGGGAAGGGAGTTTCCGCGGGCCTGGAGGAAGTTCCGCGTGCACGCCCGTTGTTCCGTCGGGCGCCGGGGACCGGTGCGCAGGGCGGCGTCGATGTAGTGGCCAGGCGCGATGCGGTCTCGCTCTGCCCGGTCGGCGTCGGCCCGTGCGACGAGCCGTGCCAGCACCTCCGGGTCCAGCCGGAGGCTGAGCAGGGCCCAGGTGGGCGCGTGGGCCAGGGAGCCGGCGAGGCTGTCGTCGAGTGCGCGCAGCCGGGCCCAGGTGAGGGCACCGGCCCGCGGGGCACCACGCCCGTGCGCCGCGCGGTAGCGGGCGAGGAGTTGCTGGTAGGTGAGCCCCAGGGCGCGGGCGAGGCGCTGGAGCTGGCGGAAGTCGGTGGCCATGGCGTCTCCGGGCGGCGGCACCCCGGCGGCCTGCGGCCCAGGAGTCGGTGACCGGGCTATGGGCGGAGCACCAGATCCCGCTGGGCTTCTGCCGTGCTTCCGGGCCGGGGCCGGAGCCTGTTGGCAAGGACCCTGGTGAGCCCCGCAGTCTCGGCTGCTGGGGCTCACCGTAGGGCACGCCGCCGCCTCCTTTGGGGAGGCACGGCGGGCGGTTTCAGCGGATTGCCCATCCGCCCGGGCCCGGGAACGCCGCGTCCCACCGCGGCCCCGCGGCCGTCGTGCCGTACGGGTCCCGCGGCCGGGAGGCACCGGCGAGAACGGCCCTGCGGCGGCGGCCGCCCGGCGGTTTACCGGGCCGCGGTGTGGGCGGCGCGGCACCTGCTGCGCACGTACCCTGACGGGCCGGCCCACGGCACCCGGCACCCGGCACCCGGCCGCCGAGCCGGCGCGGCGGCCGTGGCGGTGCTCACCGCCGTCCACACCGCGGCCCGGGCCGGGCCGGGCCGGGCAGAGAGCCGGCTGCCCCCGGGAGCCGGCCGCGCGGGCCGGTACGCCCTGGACCGCGGTTCGGGATCCACCGCCGCCGCCCTCGCCGCGGCTGTGCCCAGCCCACCTCCCCAGCGCCGAGTGCCGCGCCCGCGCCGCCACCGTCACCGTCACCGGCGTCACCAGAAGGGTTCGCCCGGCCACGCTTTCAGGGCCCGGTCGCCGGTCTTGTGAGGGTCCGTACCGGCGGGTGCTGCGGCGGTCGGCAGCGCTCTTTTCTGGTGTTCTGTCTGGGGGAGTCCCCGGCGGTGTGCTGGGCGGGGGCCTGCTGTCCTGGTCGCCGGACTCCGGCCGACCAGGTCCGTGCCGCCGTCCTGAGCGTCGCGCGGTGCATCGTGAGGCCGGCCGCCGGCAGGGGGCGCGGATGTGACACGCGCGGGCTGCCGCATCGTGAGGGCCGGTGTACCGCCTGCCGGAGTGCGGGCCGGCCGTGGCCGGGCTGCTGACTCTGGGGCGACGCCGCTGAGTAGGCTGTCCTGTACCCGCTGTTCGACGGCGGACGGAGCCGATCCGGAGCCGGCCGGGGTGTCCGGCCGGTCACTGCCCGCGGGCCGCCCGGAGCAGCGCGGCGAGCACGCCGTCCGTGCCGCCTCGGGGGTCCGTGCTGCGAGCCGGCCCGGGGCCGGTGCGCTGTGCCTGTTCGTTGTCGCCCTGGTGCTCGTCGAGGAGGGCCTCGGCCTCGTGGGTCCAGCGCCGGAAGCGGGCTTCTTCCTCGTCGCGCAGCTGCTGGTCGTACCAGTCGAGTTCCTCTTCCTCCTCGGTGAGCCAGGGCCGGGCGGCTTCGTCACGCTGGCGTCGTTCCTCGGCGAGCTCGGCGTACGCGCACGGGTAGAAGGGCGCCGGCGGAGGGCCGTCGAGCACGCGCCGGTGTCCGGCCAGGAGCGCGGCGGTGGCCTCGTCACCGGCGGCGCAGGCGGCGGCGAACGCGGTCAGCTGCGCGGTGGTGGGCATCTGCCGGCCGGTGAGGAGCCGGTGGAGAGTGCTGGAGGAGAGTCCCGGCCCGGCCTGGCGGGCGAGGGCGGACAGGCTGGTGTCGGGCGCGGTCGCGCGCACGCGGCCCATGGCACGGACGAGTCCGGCCCGGGTGGTGAACCGGCCGGGGACGTGTGGGGCGGGCCGGCGCTGCGGCGGGTGAACGGCGCGGTCGGCCGCCACCCACAGCCGGCGGGCCGTCCCCTCGTCGGCTCCGGCGCCGCGGGCGAACGCCAGGGTGGTGCGCACGGTGGGCAGGCGGCCGTCGAGGGCCTGGCGCAGTGTGCAGGCGGACACCACGTACTCCTTCCCGCTCGCGCAGGCCCGGTCGGCGAGGTACTGGAACGTCGCGCGCTTCCCGGCGGCCCGGGCCGCCGGGAGGGCGGCGGCCTTCGCCCCGCGCAGCCAGCCGCGCAGGATGGCGAGCTCGGCCGGCTCACCGGCCGGCCGGGCACGGCCGGGAACGGGTGTCACGGCCGGCCGCCGGCGAGCGCGGCGAGCAGGCGCAGGAGGCGTCCGGGCAGGCGCAGGAGGCCGGAGGCCGCCGTGAGGACGGTCAGGAGAGCGGGGACGGGGCGTTCGAGGACGGCGAGGACCGTCACCGCGGTGATGGCGGAGATGACGATGGCGGCCTCGGCGGCACCGATGCGGCCGGCAGCCGGGGCCGGCACCCCGGCGGCGGGCTCGGCCGCCAGCGGGACGGGCGGGGGAGTGGACACAGCGGTGCCTCCGTACGGGAGTTGGGGTGCTCGGCCGGGCCGGGCCCGGAGTGTGAGCCGATGGTGACAGCGCGCGGGCCGCGGGCGCGAGTCGCCGCCCGCAGCCGCCGGAGCCGACGTCAGCTTCCGGACTCCTATGTCCACACAGGCCAGAAGGCAGAACCGAGAAGATGCCATCCCGCCGCTGCCCCGGCCCGCAGGCCCGCGAGGAGCAGGAACCAGGCTCCCTCGGGACGCCCCGCAGCGCCCCGATCCCTGCGCAGCACCGCCGGCCAGGCCCCGCCCGTCCTCCACACCGTCAGCACCGTGGTGTCCCCGCCGACCTGCGCATTCACCAGTCAACCCGGGCTTGTGGGCGAAGCCGCCGCTGCGCCGCCCGGCACCGGTTTTCAGCCGGAGAGGTGCCGCGTACGCCGGTGCGGCACCCGGCGGCGGGGCCCGGTTTCCGGTGGCGTCAGTTCAGCGCGGCTCGCTCCGGGCAGTGGTGAGGGAGCGCCGGATGGCGGCCCGCCAGATGTCGCCGGGGGTGGTGATGCTGGCGGCGTGCTGTTCGTAGAGAGCGAGTTCGGTGGCGTCGCGGACGGTGCCGGGGCTGCGGTCCCGCCACCGGCGGACTTCGGCGATGGCGCCTTTGGAGACGTCCCAGCAGCCGGCGCGGGTCTGGGCGGCGAGCCCGGCCGGCAGACGCAGGGTGAGGGACCCGGCGAAACACCGATCACGGCTTCCGGGCCAGCGCCCCTTCTCGGCGGGGGCCTCGGGCGGGAGCGGGGGCCAGTGGCGATCCCAGCCCCGGGCGCGGAGCTCGGCGCGAACCCCGAACGCGGCCAGGACGTCGAGCGTGTCGAGCAACTCCCCAGCCGTACGCAGCCGTTCGACCTCAGCCCGCCAGGCCGCCCGGACCCGGGCAGCCTCCTCCCTCGGGAGCCGGTAGGTGTACCAGCGATCATCGGCCGACAGCACCGCCCGCACCCGCTTGCCCTCCTCCACCCGCCGCCGCGCCTCGGCCGCCACCACCTCGTCGAGCCTCACCGTCACCGTCGTGACCCCAACCACGCGCCCCGCCTCCTTCACGCCCACGCGCCGTTCCATGCCGTACACCGTGCCGCCTCCGCCCGCCGCCTGTCCCGCGAACGCGCCACCCGCCGAAGGGGGCTGACGGCCCAGCAGGCCCCGCCGAGCATTTGTAGCTTGCAAACTTCAGCACCACTACAAAAAGTAATCACCCAGAAATCGAAAGAACAATAGCAAACGCAAATAGGACATGTAGTCGACCCGCCAGACACCGGAGCGCAGCGGAGGTGCCCACCCCCTCAGCCAAGACGGCCGCAGGCCGGCCACGAACAGAAACCCCCCGGCACCCACCAGCCCCCTCACCAGAGAGGCCACAGGCCCCGGCAACACCCCATCAAAACAACCCACTTACCCACTCAACCCGGCCAAGCACCCGAAGGGCGCGGTCGGCCCACCCCCAGCCCGCCGGGGGCGGAGCCCCCGAGCCCCGGGGCGCAGCCCCGGCACTCCCCGGCCAACGGCCGGGGCGCTCCGCGCGAAGCGCGGAGCACAGCAGTTCACTCCAGCGAAGGCCCGAAGGGCCGAGCCCTCCGGCCGAAGGCCGGAGGTTACCCGGCGTAGCCGGG
>NZ_BSBI01000028.1:0-14953 GCF_034961445.1 Streptomyces yaizuensis | reverse complement strand
AGAGGGTGTTGCGGTCACAGCGGGGGCAGTACTCGCCGACCGGGGTCTCCGCCGGGGCTCCGGCGTCCCCGGACTTCGCCGACGGGACGTCACCGGCGCCCTCGGCGGGCCGTGGACGGGGCGGCGGGCTCGGGAGGCGGTACGCAGCCGCCCTCCGACTCCCACTCCTCGACCGGGTCACCGGCCGTGGTCACCATGTCGGACAGGCCCTCAGACGCGGACCGGGGGGCGATCACCTCGACGTCGGCGCTCCAGTGGGCCGGGGCCACGAAGGCGCGTGGGTAACTGCGGCCGTGGAGAAGCGGCAGGCACACCGCCTCGTCGCGCCGGGCCCGGCGGCCGCCGACCGTGGCAACCACCACCGCCGAGGTCTGGCCCCGGTGGCCGTTCCAGTCCCCGGACCGCACGCGGTTCGCCCAGACCTGGCCGGTGTACCGGGTCCTGCCCACGGACCACGCCAGCATCACACCCGGGGCGTATCCGGCCGGAGCGAACTCCCTGAACTCCAGCGGCTCGCCCTGCCACATGTCCACCGAGCGCTCGCTCCACTGCGGTGTACCGGCACCGCGCTTGTCGACTTCACCGGCCAGCTCCCTCGCCAGGGCCACGAAACCGTCCCGCGCCCCCTGGTGCGTGTGGTCGGGCACGGTCGGCAGCGTGTACGCCAGGCGGCCGTCCACCGACTCGATCCGCAGCCGGGTACCGCTCCCGGTCACGTACGCGCGCCCCGCGGCCGTCGCGCCGATCAGCCGGCGCGCGTTGTCCGGGGTACCCTCCGGCGCCGTCTCGGTCGTCTGCACCGGGCCCTGGTGCGGGGTGTTGAGGACCGGGCCCTCCGGGGCGCGCCGGTCCCGTCCCTCGGCACGGTGGGTCGTCACGGCCTGAATCGTCACAGGGGCACCTCGCGGTCAACTCGTAGCGTTCCGGCGGCGGGACCGGGTGAGGGACGGGCAGTGTGCGTGCGGCCCGTGCCGACGGGGGCCGGGGCGGCGTGCAGCACCTGCGGCGGCGAGGCGAAACGTGCCGAGCTCCGCCCGGTCCGGGGCGGCGAACACCACGGAACGCGAGCGACCCGGCGGCCGGGCCGACCCTAACGAGGCGGGGTGCTGTCCCAGCATGCGGGGCGTTCTCAGCGCTCCGTTACCCGTGCTGTTGGAGCAGCCGGTCGTCAACCTTGACGGCGTACCGGGCGGCGGTGAGCGCTTTGTGGGCCCGGAGGCAGGTGCGCGAGATCTCGGTCGGGTCCTGGTCCTCGGGCAACTCGTGCCAGACGTAGATCGCCGCACCGTGCCGCGCGAAGCCGAGAGTGTCGAGCAGGCTGAGAAGGATCTCCGGGGCGCCGGTACGGGACTCGGCGACTACCAGGGCGTCGGGGGCGCGCCGGTGGATCAGAACGTCGAGCTGGTGTTCGTCAGCCTGATTACTCATAGCGTCCTTACTCATCGGTGGATGCTGGCTACGGGAGCAGGCCGGGGCCTATGCGAACGGCGTACCCGGCGGCGGCCCGCACCATCGTCCGCTCGGGGACGTCGTCCGGCTTCGGCGCCGAGCGGGCAGTTCCTGGCCGACGAGGCCCATGGGCTCTTCTCCGGGTCGGCGGCGGAGCGGGGTCACGCGGAGGCATTGCCCACGAACAGCCAGCTGCCGTCATCCACCGGGATCGCACCGGCAGGCCCCCACTTGCTCCGGATGCGCTCGTCGTCGGCGTTCAGCAGGTACACGGCGTACTCCTCGGCGGCGGCCGGGGACATGGGGCTGTCCGCGACCAGAACGAAGGCGTCCTTCTCGGCGATCGTCCCGGTGTACCCGCCGTGACCGTACTCCCAGGCCGCTTCCCCGCGGGCGTTGAAGAACGCCTTCTCGGCGTCCTCGCCCGAGCCGGTGGTGATGAAGTCGTAGGCACCCATGAGGCAGGGCTCCTTCCCGGCGCAGTGCCGTGGTATGGCCACCCAGAAGGGGTGGTGAGACACGTCCCGCCCCAGCCGCACTGGACGCGGGCGGTTGGGGAAGACCCGGCACCACACATGACGGAAGCCAGCGGGGGTGGGGGGTGGGAAACAAGTCGGCATGCGGCGCGGGGAAACCGCACGGGCCGCATGTCCCGCCCGGCGGGCCAGGAACCGCAGACGGGGTGAGGCGTGAGGTCAGTGCTCCTACGGAGACTCGAACCCCGATCTCCGGATCCGCAGTCCGGTGTCCTACCCATGAACGACAAGAGACCGTGCTGAGACGTACCGAGTACCCCCGGCGGGAGCCGAAACCGCGAACACCTCACTGGGAACCGGAGGGGCCGCCACCGCTCAACAGGGGCCTGGTTTCCCGCCACCGGCCGGAGACCAGATCAGGTAGGGCCCGCGAAGGGCTTGCCCGTCACCTTCCCCGACCGGGGCGGGGCCGCCATCGGCTCCTCCCCAGGAACCTACAGCGGCGCGTGCCAGCGGACCGGATCCGCCGGGGAAGCATCACCTCCCCGCTGACACATCGTGAACTCTGCGAGTACTGCTCCCGCTCCTCCCCCGCTTCACGGGGGTGTGCTGCTGACACCACGAGTCCCAGAGGGCGCGCTTTCCCTCCTTCAACCCGACCGGGGATCAACCGGGCAGGGTCCGTTCAGGTGCCGGTACACGCCCTCACGGGGTCGCCCCTGAGGGGGCGCATACCGGCACTTCGCGGTCCGGGGGGAGTCGAACCCCTGGCCTTCCCCCTTCACGGGGGACGCTCTGCCGAGCTGAGCTACGGACCTGCCAGACGGAAACGAATCGGCCGCTCCTCACCGCCTGGCATCGGAAGGGTCGATCGCCCCTTCCAACACCCAAAGAGTACCCCACAGTCACCCCTTATGTCAAATCTTAGGTGACGTCATACAGGCACGGCACCACTGAGCCCCGACCGCATCACGGACGGGGCTCAGCCCGATCCGAAGGAACGGCGGCAGCCGGAACACCGGGCTTCACACCTTCCCAGGCGCCGGACCCTGCGGGCCCTCAAACCCGGGCACGGCGTGGCGGGCCGGCGGCACAGACGGGAGAAGGAGACCGAAGGGGTGAAGCATGGTCTCCGGCGCTTCATCCGCGAGCGCAGGGGTGCGCCAGCTCAGGCCAGGTCGGCGAGGAGCGCGGTGGCGTTGTCCACGTAGCGGTGCTCGTCCGGCGGGAGCTGGGTGCGCGCCTTGTTCACTGCGAGGTCCACGAAGCTGCGCACCGTCCGGGCCAACGGCTCGCCGTCCAGCTCGGCGAACAGGTCGTGGCCGGCGTCCACGTGGGGCTCGTACGCGCCGTCGGAGGCGAGAAGAAGACGGCTGCCCCCGGTGACTTCGGCAGTGGCGGCCTCGATCGCGGGGTGGTCAGACCGCTCGCGCACCTCCTCGTCGGTGCGGGAGGAGCCGAGGTAGGAGGTGATGCGGTTGCGGTTGCCGCCACCGTGGGAAGCGGTAGGCGGGTAGACCCGGCGCCGGTTGTGGTCCTGCGTGAGCCCGAGGGCGAGCCGGTCGCGCAGGAGGTAGGCGCGGCAGTCCCCGGCCCAGGCGACGGAGAGGGGCTTGCCGGGGGCGGTGACGGCGACGACCGCTGCGGCCGACGGCATGTAGCTCAGGGTGTAGGGGTCTTGGCGGTCGGGGTCGGCCGCGTACGCGGCGTACACTGCGCGGAGCCCGGCCTCCGCGTCACCGCGCCGGGCAGCAGCCCGGGCAAGGCGGACGGCCGCCCGGCGCGTCCAGTCGCGCACCGCACTGCTGGAGCCGATCCCGTCGAGCAGGACATAGGCGCGGGCACCGCTGGGGGCGGTGTGTACGGCGGTCGCGTCGCACTGAGCGGTTCTGCCGCCGATGTTCTGAGCCGTGGCATAGGTACGGATGAGAGAAGCTCCGTTCGTGGTCCGCGATCAGGGGAGGTCGGGCCCCACCAGGAGTGGGGCGGGTTGAACCGGACTGCTTCACGGGAGTGTGGTTTCCCGCCGTCGGCCGGGGGGATCGGGCAGGGCCCTCGAATGGTTTGCCCGTCACCGGGGAACCGTCACCTTCCCCGGCGGGCCGTAGTGACCGGGAGCGGTGCCACCGTCAGCCGTTCGCGTACCGCGTGGCGTACGACATCTCGCCCGGCTCGTCGACCCACTCCACGACACGGCGCGCATGACCACGCCATGACGGACCGCCGAAGCCAGCCGCACAGGCCGCGCACACGATCCGGCCCGACAGCTCGAATATCTCGGAGGGAGTCACGGACAGGCACCGCGGGCAGCACCCCGGGGACCAGGCCGGAGGATGGCACGGCTCGACAGCCCAGGCTGTGATGATGATATGGCCGCAGTACGCGCACTCGACGCCGTACAGCGCGTTCCGGTCACAGCGGGGGCAGTGCTCACCGGCCGGAACCCCGGCCGGTGTAAGGACGGTCGTCACAGGGAGTTCCTTCCGAAGAGACCCCGGCCCTAAGGGCCGGTGACGGTAAGACGGGCGGGATCAGCTGTCCCCGCGGCGCCGCAGGAGACTCACCATGGCGCCTGGCGGCGCGCGTGACCGCCCGGTCGCACGAGGGGCCCAGCGGACCTGCTGCCGCAGCCGGGCGTGCGGCAGCGGCGGATTATCAGCACCCAGGGCCGACGCGGGTTGGTCCGGGTTGGTCCCGCCCGGCCCTGCCGGAAATGTAAACTCCCGCTCGGCACACGCAATTTACCCCTGCCACATCCATTATGTCAAAGCTTATGCGTCAACACTCTGTGGGCGTCGCGCTATGGGCGCAGCAGGACCCCGGCTGCGCGAAGCGGCAGCGGAGCCGGCCGCCCCGCCCCGAACCGGCCACCCGCCCCCGGCGTAGCAGACAGCCCGCACAACGTCCGCCCCGTGGCCGGACGGCTCCCGGAGACGGCCCGGCGCCGGTCCAGGGCGGGGCGGTCTGCCCGGCCGGCGCCTCCGCCGCGGAGCCCGCGGCCCCTCCCCCGGCGGATTGCCCGACGAGTGGCAAGTGGAGCCACAGGTGGTCAGTAGTCCTGGAGCGGGCCGTAGTGGTGCTGGTGGAGGTCGATGGCTTCGTGGATGTCGGCTTCGGTGAAGCCGCATATCTCGGACGCGAGCTTGCCGTCGGAGAAGTCGATGGAGACCTCCAGCAGGACGGCCAGCAGGTCTTGGAGATCCTGCGATGGCAGCGTAACGGTGTGGCGGGGGCTGCCAGGAAAGAGCTGAGCGGCGACAAGGTGGGCCAAGTGCCGCCAGGCTGAATCAGGCCGGTCGAGGAGGTCGGCGCACAGGTGTCGGAGAATCGCCGTGGGCAGGTTGACGACCGGCGCGGCGAGCATGGCGTTCGGTCGACAGCGGAAACGGGCCACAGGGGCACTCCTCGGGGAAGACGGGCAGGACCAGGACGTCGAGCGAGGATTCGGGGCCGGGTTCATGCCGAGGCGTTGCCCACGAAGAGCCAGCTGCCGTCGTCAACCGGGATCGCCCCGGCGGGCTCCACTTGTCACGGATACGCTCGTCGCCGGTCCGCGTACTCCTCGGCGGCGGCCTGGGGCCTGGGACGGTCCGCAACCAGCATTTCGGACCTGCCAGACAGAAGCGAACCGCCCCTCCCAGCACCCAAAGAGTACCCCACAACGAGCCATTACGTCAACTCTTACGTGTCGTAAGGGTGGTGGTGGGGCCGCCACGAGCCCGACGACGCGACAGGGCCGAGAAAAGAGGAGGACCCCAGGATGCGGAGACGACCACCGGACAGCGGGCACCAGTCCAGAGCGTCACCGGCCGGGACATGTCAGCAGCGGAACGTATCGGCGGTCGTCGCTGACGATAGTGCCGTCGTTGTCCTGGTGGACGAGCCATCCCCGGAAGCGCCGACTGCTGACGATGGTCCGAACGTGGGCGGCGGGAATGCCAGGGTGGACCTGGTGGCCGTCGACGAACACAGCGTGCATGGCGTCGACAACATCCTCAGGGAGTGGGGCGGCTTCCCGGGCATAGCGGTTGGAGTCGTGGCCCAGGTCCCTTACCGAGTCGGCGGCCGCGCGGAGAGTTCGCAGCTTACGGTGGCCGGACACACTCCAGCGAGTAGCGCCCTGCAGGCGGCCGCGGGAGCCCTTGGTGCTGTTCTTGGTCCAGAACATTTCGACGACGTTGCCCGCGATAGCGCGGCCCAGATCGGTTCCGGAGTGGGCGGTAGGGACGGGGATGGAAATGCGGACTGTCTGGCGAGTCAGCGTGTGGTCAGCGGCGGTGTTCACGGTGACGGTCAGTCCGTAGGCGAGCGCCGTGGTGATGATCTTGTCCGCGTTCGATATATCGGTACTGTGGGGTGATTTCACCATAGAGTGCTCCTTTGATTGTGATGATCGGGCATGCTCGCCCTCGGCGCCCCGCCCCCTGGACGACGAGAGCTTCGTAGGCGCGGGTCCCGGCCAGAAGGCCGCCCGCAGCTCCCGGCGGCACTCGCCTTGTTCGCGTGCGCGGACTGGACGGTTGAGATAGTCACCCACCAGTAGACGCTGATGAGGTAGGTGCCTGCTGGAATCGCATCACTGCTCGCAAGGTGGTGCAGCAGGTCGTCCGGGTCCGGCTCGTCGCGAGCGAAGCAAAGGGCCGGTACCCGAGGTCCGGGTTCAGACGGCAGCCAGCCTCGCGTAACTCTTCACCATCGTCCGCGTGCTCGCGTGCTCAGAAAATCGTTGAGGTCGGCGTTCCCGCACGGGGACTGGATCCCCGGACATCCCAGGATCCCGGACATCTATGTTCCCGGCGGGACTCGAAACCGTGCCACCTCGATGAGAGCGAACCGATCCGCCTTTACTCCAAAGGGGCTTGACGTCGGCCGGACACCAGATCAGGTAGGGCCCAGAGGAGAGAGGGGTCTGTCCATCGTGTCCATCGCCCTCCCCGATCGACAGCTCAAGAGTAACCCACAATAGCACATCATGTCAAAACTTAGGTGACATCAAGAGGAGGTGGTGAGCGCGGCACAGCAGAAGACCGGGCCCAAAGGCCCGGGTTAGACCGTCCATCAAGGTCGCCGGCAGTCGGCTACTGCCTCGGACCCCTTCCTCGGCTCCGACCCTGCCAGTGACGTGCGGGCCGGACGCCTCCACGGCGTCAGTCGCGGTCAGCATCGGAACGTGCCCCAGATCGACGTGGTACCACGTCCACTCCACCCGGATGGTGCGCCAGTCAAGACCGACGTCAGGCAGGAGCTTGTTCCCGGTCACCTCGATATGTCTCACCGGGGCGCAGCGTCGCCGCCCTGGAGCTAGCGAGCGCGGAGCCGGAGCGTCTCGCTGTCGGCGGTGAAGTCGGGGCCGCACTCACCACGTCGGACCGCAACGCAGTACGCAGCCAGGGACCCCGTGGGAGCGAATGGGCGACCAGCGATGGCGGATGCCGCAGCCCGGCGAGGTCGAGTACCCCATTGTGGACACCTAAGATTTGACCTGTTGGGCGCCTTGGAGTAAACTAGCTCTTACGAGATGGAGGGAGCACCTCCGCTCCCCGCCACTGAGAGGGTCACTCATGAGCATCACCACCGCCTCGCGCTCCGCCCGCCCGGTCGCCTACCGCGTCCTGCCGGGCCTGCGCATTGCTGCCCTGCTCTTCGCGGTTCCTGCCCTGTTCAGCGGTGCCGCCCCGCTCCTGGCTCTCGCCTTCGTCACCATCGCCGGGCTGGGCACGTGGATGCTCGCCCTGGCCCTCGGCAAGGGCGGCGCCCGCCCCGGCAGCCTTCGCACGCGGGCTACCCTCGCTCTCGTCACCGATGGCCTGGCCATGATCGCGGCGGCGGGCTTCTTCATCGGTGTCCTCACCACCGGCAGCATCACCGCCGCCGCGACGACCTACCCCGGCTTCCTTGCCATCAGCATCTTCGGAGTCCTGAGCTTCCTGCACCACAAGGCCCACAGCATCCGACGTACCCGCCGTCGCTGACCCCGGCAGAACCGTGCCGACCACTGATTGGAGACCCGCGCTGATCTACACCGAAGCCCAGCACCTGTACCCGGGAGCTGCCATCCTGAACGGCCTGGCCCTGGACATCGTCGCCACCGTCACCCGGGACCGCTCCTCCTCAGGGCCGGCAGTCCGCCTCACCTTCGAGCCGGCCCCCCACACCCCCGCCCGTGTCTCCGTGCACGACCCCGAGGACCGGCTGCTGGCCACTGCCGTTCCGAAAGTCGCGTGGAAGATCCGCTACCACCACCCCAGCGGACAGCACCTGCGCGGTACCCCGGCACAGCACTCTTCCTCGCGTCTGTCGGCCGTCTACACGGTCCGCGACTTCTACGCCCACAGTCTGGCCCACCTGGTCGTGGACGAGATCGTCGAGGAGCACTCCGTGATGACGCACACCCCGATCTGTCTGGATGACCTGCCCGGCCCGAGCGAACCCACCCCTGCCCCGCCCAGCGAGCATGGCCACCGCAGTTACACCCTGCACCGCATCGGGCCCACGGTACTTTCCACCGGTGACGCCGTCCGCTCCCGCCTCGAACAGATCCAGGACATCCATGTCCGCGAGCACGGGCCCGTCCATGAGGACCGCGGCGTCCGCGTCCTCCAGCCCGCGAAAGGCGACTTCAGCGACTGCGGGCGCTGCGTGACCGGCCCGTACGACGGCACGGTCCTGGAAGTCACCGTCGAGCGGACCTACTACCGGGTGACCCTGGACGACCTTCCGGAGGACTGGGACTACGAACTCGGCCCCGAGATGGCCCACGCCCGGCACCAGACGATGAGCACCTCCCGGCTGCCGCTGGCGCACCGCCTCGCCTGACCCCGGCCCACCCTGCGGCACCGCCCCACCGACGCAGGCGGCGCCGCGCCCGTCGGCCAGCTCATCTGCACCGCCAGCTGTTCCACTGGCCTCCCTCGGCGTTCCTGCACCACATCGACGACGGCTACGCATGGGGCTTCTGGCGGTGGTCCATGTACGAGCGGGGACCTGCTGGAACTGCCTCGCAGGCGACTGCGCCAAGTGCTTGCACCGGCAGAAGGGCCGCCTCGGCACCTGCGCCAACACCGGGACGGTCCACGGGCACCGCGGCCGGCACGTTGCCGAACTCATCCTGCGCCCAGGCGGCGAACCCTGCGTGTGGTGGTGCCGCTGTACGTGCCCGAAGGACTCGGAGGACGGCAAGGCTCCCACTCATCTGGGCGGTCCCGCCGCAGTCCCACCCCCGGACCGCACCCGCCCCGTCGGCACTCGGCGCAGCCGCGGTCGCGGCCAGCACCCCCTCCCCGGCTTGTAAGTCCAGACAGCACTCCGGCCGGCGCCGACCGTCAGTGAGAAGGCCCCTGCGACACACCCGCCATGGTGAACCGTGGCGGGTGTTTTTGCAGGTCAGGGGTGCAACGCAGAGCGTGCGTTGCACAGCTGATGCACTGCGCGTTGCAGCCTCTCGTTGACCTGTGCAGCGCTCGTGGAGCGATTCGTTGGTGGCGGACCCAATCGCCCGAGACGGGCAGGGGCACGGTGCTCTCCGTGCCGGGAAGAGACGGAGCGCCGACGGTGTTAGTCAGCGCTTCCGAAGATCACGGTGTGAATACGCAGCCAGGTCAGGACCGCAGCGATGGCGGCGAAGAACGCCGAAATCTCCTGGTTGTCGGTCAGCAGATATGTCACGCCGCCGGACAGGGCACCCAGTACCAGGCCGAGCAGGAACAGGGGCACGCGGATCTCCTTCGGTGAACGGGGAGCGATGACGTGCTCCTTCTGATCGGGGAATGCCGCTGGGGACTGCGCGAGGCTCACCTCGTTCTCATCGAGATGGAGCGGGTTCCCGCTGCTCTCCCCGGCCGACATTCAAATATTACCCTATAATCGCGCATGATGTCAATTCTTAAGTGCCTTACTAGGGATACTCGCCCTTGCTGGTGCCATTCGGCGCGACCCCAGGGCCCGCCGCCTGCTGCGCGACCGGCACGGACCCCGCTTCCGGCCGGGGCAAGACGATCGGCACGCACGCCGTGATCACGCGCACCAATACGACCCGAAGGGCGCGGCGGCTACGGCCCGGGTTTCCCCGGCTGCACTCGGCCGGAGCCGGGGCAGGCTGCCGGGTGACATGTCCGAGCGGGCGCTACACCTGGCCGCACAGGACGGCGATGGCCCAGGCGGGGCGCGCCGCCTGGACGGAAGTGGGCGGCACCTGGTTACGCAAGGGCATTTACCGGAGGTGAACCCTCGCCATGTCGACACTTAAAATTTGACTTACATAAACGATGGGAGTAAATTAGCTTTATCGGGAGCGGCACTAACCGCCCCGGATCCACCACCTTTTACAGGAGACGCGCCTTGACCGTTCTGATCGCTGAAATCTCCGCTCCGCTCCTTGCCTCCGCGCCCCCGCTGGACGTGATGGAGTACGAACGGATCGTCTGCGGCCAGTGCGACAGGCAGTCCCGCTTCTTCGACGACGGCCACGACGGCCACGACGAGGCCCAGGGCGCCGGGTGGCACGTCCTGGACCGCGACGAGTGCGGCTGCTCGATCCTGTGCCGCGACTGTGCCGACGAGTGGTGCGGCTACCGCGACACCAGCCCCCGCCTGTTCGGCATGCGCATCGTCTGAGGCCCTCGGGCGGCCCCGCCGGGGGCCCGCCCTGCCTGCCTCATCCATCGCCACCGGAGGCAGCCACGAACGCTCAGAACACCCCGTCGCAGATCGCCGCGCTGCCATTGCCGCTGGGGTGGCCGCCTACTGCTTCCACGTGTGGCGGCACGGCGGAGGCGGGGCCCGCGCCGTCGCCTGCGCCGCCTGCGGAGGAACTTCCAGGCAACACGGCGCACTGCCCCGCCTCCACCTGATCCCCGCCTTCCCTCCCCTCCCCGGCGCGCCGGGGACACCACCTGCATGGCCGGCCCCGGCCGTGTGCGATCCCTTCTGGAGGCAACGTGAGTATGAAGCTGCTGAGCGTTAATGACCGCGTCGACAACGGTGTGCGGTTTCTCGACGTACACGGTCCGGACGGCTGGCGGGGACAGATCGACGTCAGCAATCTGGACATCGAATCGGGCGCGACGTGCGTAGTGGGCCAGTTGTTCAGCGACTGGGAACTGGGTCACGCCGAACTGGAGCTGCGCGAATGCAGCGACGACGCCGTCTTCCTCGGGTTCTTGCCCGCGAAGGAGGACGACGGCGAAGCGCTCACGGCGTCCTGGCGTTCAGTGCTGCTTGGTACCCGCCCCCTTGGCACTCCGCCGCGCGTGCGGTCGGAGTCCGATGTGCTGCCCTGGCAGTGCGGATGGCAGTCCGCCTACGGCATGCCGTGGGACGAGTACTGCAGCGCTCCCCGGGGCGAGGGGGACGAATACTGCCCCGAGCACGAAAGGAACTTCGCCGAGAGCTACCCGCACCTGGCCCGCGCCTGACGGACGCCGGGCTGGTGAGGAGCGGGTGCCCGCTCCCCACCAGCCCGCACGACAACGGGAGCACCGTTTGCCCATCTTCCTCAACGCACCCACCTACGGCCCGAGAGGTCCCCACGGCCAGGGGTGGAACCGGCTTTCCCTCAACGCGCATTTCGGCGTACGCCATCAGCGCGGGCTGCTGACCATCTCCTACGTCGCCCTGTTCGACTCTATGACCGGCCGCCAGTCATGGGGCGGAGTCCGGGCCGTTGAGTACGAACAGAAGAAGCAGACCGCCTTCGAAGACTGCGGGGTCTGCGAGGAGCGGGCCGCCGAGGTCCAGGACCAGCTGCCCTCGGCGTACTTCCCCGGCCGCTGAGAATCTGCGGGTTTGGACCACGTCGTGTCTGCCAGGCTCGCGGACACCACTCACCATCCGTGCCGCCACCCGGCCGCCACCAGCAGAGGAGCAATCTGTGGCACGCAATATCGGTATGGGCCTGAGCACCCCGCTGTATCGCACCGTCGTCGTGGCGACCTACACCGACGAGGCCGTGCTCGCCGATGAGATGCGGCGCTACCGGCGCACCAACAACACGATGGCCCGCGACGGGTTGACGCTCACCTGGTACGAGGGCCCGTACAACCTCCCGGGCAAGGCCCAGAGCCGCATGACGATCTGGACCGGCGTCTACGCCGCGAAGAGCGCAGCCAGCTTGGAGTGCCACGTCGAGATGCGCCAGCCCCAGTGGCAGCGTCTGCCCGGCCGGACCGCTCCGCGGTCCCGTTCCCGCTGACATCACCGGCTCCGCTGCGCCTCGACTCCACCCGACCGAGAGGAAGAACTTCATGCATATCGAGACCACCGGCCACGCCATTGCGGCCGCGCGCGACTTCGGCACAACAACCGGTCCCCTCTCCGAGCTCGCCGGCGGAGAGGCCCCGGCCTGCTTCGGGCGCCTCGGTCTCGAAGTGGGCCGCCTTCTCAGCGAGAGCCGGGGCACCGAAGCCGCTCTGCATGAGCCGGACGGCCCCGACGACGAGGTTCTGTTCGAACGCGGCAAGACGGAGATGGCTGAGATCACTCTCGCCCTCGTCGGCCTCAACGCCTGGGTGGACGAGCAGCGGTGCGTGGTCTCGATGTGCGAGTGCCGGGCCGACCGGTTCCTCCGCCGCCTGCTGCGCGAACGGCACATCCCCGAGGAGCCCGGTTTCTCGCGGCAGCTGGGACGGCCCGTCGCGGTAATGGCCGGCTACGCCTTCGATACCGACCGGGTGCTCGTGCACCACCGCAACCGCATCACGCACCATGTCCGGGAGCATGGCGGCTGGATGGCGCTGCTGAGAACGCCCGGCGGCGAGTCGGTGGTTTACCAGTCGCCGGACTACCCGGCCACGGTGCTCGACCTCTACTACGACGACACCGGTGCGTGCGTCGACGCTGTAGCTGCGGCACTGGGCCGGTAGGCGCGGCTTCGGGCCCTGTCCGCTCCAGGCCCCGATCCGGGATGCCGGTACAGCCGGTTTTACAAGGCGCACACTTAGGAGTGAATTAGGATTGTCATGGGTGGTGCCCGCCCGCACTGCTCCACCCATGCCTTTGGAGAGCCACGTGACGAGTACCGACGCCCTGCAGAAGGCGTTCGCTGACCTTCCCGACCAGATCACGCGGACGGAGATCGCCGCTGCTGCCGGCCTCACCGAGACCGGCGTGCAGAACTGGTTCGACGCCTACCCCGACTTCCCTCCGGTGGTGGGCAAGGGCGGACGGTTTCACCTCCGCGACCGCGATCTCGTCCTCGCTTGGCTCCTCGGGCACCCGGAGCTCCTCGACAGCCATCGGCGCGGACCGAAGGACCTGACGGAGCGTGCCCGCTCGGCCCGGCCGTCCAACCCGGTTGACGAGTTCCTGACGGTCAAGGAGACGGCGCAGGCACTCGGCGTCAGCCGCGAGGCTGTCCAGTACTACATCGCCTCCTCCGCGCCGGGGACCACCAGCGACCCGTTCCCGCCCGCCATCCGGCAGGGCAGAGCCTCCCTGCGCTCCTGGCCCGCCGTCCGCTCGTGGGTCCTGCGCCGGGCCGACCCGCTGCCCGGGGGGAACGTGTCATGGGAGCAGCTTCGGCCCTGGCTCCTGGCCGTCCACGAGCAGGAGAAGGACGAGCCTGACCAGGGCCACGACGACAAGGGCCTGACCTACGCTCAGCGGGACGTATTGGAGCGGGCTCGCGTCGCGACCGCCAACGGCTACCAGGTGCCTGCCGAGTGGACAGCCGAAGCCCTCGGCCTCGACACTCTCCCTGTCGACGAGCCCGACGCGGCCCCGAAGCGCCTCGCTCTCACGGATCTGGCAAGGGAGCTGGAGACCAGCTCTGGCAGCCTGCGGGGGTACGTGCGGCGCTACCCGCCGGGCGTCCGCGATCCCTTCCCCGCCGCAGACGCCCGCGGCACCCGCAACGTGGAGGACGTCCGCGCATGGTTGCGCAGATCGGGACCCCTGGCCCCATGACGGAAGTCGCTTCCACAACGCGGCGCCCGCCTCCGCACCCTGACGAGGCGTGAGCACCCTCTCGCCAGCACCGCAATCAGCACACCGCCGAAGCCGTCCTTCTCACTCCCCGCCGGGGTCCAGTCTCTGTCCACAGGCCGCGCTCCGCACACTCCCCGCACGGAGTGATTGAAGGAGTGATGGCGTGGCGCCCACGAACAACCCCAGCATGAGCCTGACCAGAACGCAGCGTGCCCTGATCGCGGTGGTCGTGCTCGGGGCGGTCGTCATCGCCGCCATCGGGTTCGCCGGCTCGTACAGCGCGGTGCGCGAGCTTGCCGAGCGCAAGGGATTCGGCGCCTTTTCTGCATACTTCCCCATCGGTATCGATGCTGGCATCGGCGTCCTGCTCTCGATGGACTTGCTCCTCACCTGGCTCCGTATCCCCCTGCCGATGCTGCGTCAGGCGGCATGGCTGCTGACTGCGGCCACGATCGTCTTCAACGCGATGGCCGCCTGGCCCGACCCGATCGCAGTAGGGATGCACGCGACGATTCCCGTCTTGTTCGTTGTCACCGTCGAGGCGGCACGGCACGCGGTGGGCAGGCTCGCAGCAATCACCGCGGACCGGCACATGGACGGGGTCCGTCTCGCCCGGTGGATCCTCGCACCGCTGCCGACCTTCCTGCTGTGGCGCAAGATGCGCCTCTGGGAGATACGCCATTACCCAGAGATCATCAAGGCCGAGCAGGACCGCCTCGTCTACCAGGCCAGGCTTCAGGTGAAGTACGGCCGCCGCTGGCGGCGCCGAGCCCCGCTCGAAGAGCTTCTGCCACTGCGGCTCGCCCGTCTCGGCGTCCCGCTGACTTCCTCCGCAGGACCCCCGCCCGCCAGTCCAGTTCTGGCACCGAGTCCACCGGCACTCGATGCTTCCGCGCCGGCCAGGCCAGCCGGGCGGGAGCAGCAGGATTCCGGGATGGGCAGCCCCGACCGTGACCTAACTGCTGCACCACTCGTTGGAGAGCAGCACGACCCGGAGCAGCACGACCCGGAGCAGCACGACCCGGAGCAGCACGACCCGGAGCAGCACGACCCGGAGCAGCACGACCCGGAGCAGCACGACCCGGAGCAGCACGACCCGGAGCAGC
>NZ_BSBI01000027.1:0-16613 GCF_034961445.1 Streptomyces yaizuensis | reverse complement strand
TGTCAAAACCCGCCGACGCGAACTGCGCCACCCGCGCACCCCGCCCCACACCAAAACGACCATGACTCAACGAAAGATTCGCAAACCCCCCATGCGACACCACCACACCCTTCGGCACACCCGTCGAACCCGACGTATAAACCACATACGCCGGATGACCCGGCAACAACCCACCCAACCGATCACCATCCGACACCACCGAACCCGAAAAACCCCCCAGGCCCCCGTCCAGAAGACCGCCCAGAACCTCACCGTCCAGGACGACCACCGGACGCGCGTCCCCCAGCACGAACGCCGACCGCTCCTCCGGAAGATTCGGGTCCAGCGCCAGATACGCTCCGCCCGCCTTCAGCACCGCCAGCACCGCAAGCAGCAGATCCGGGGACCGCTCCAGCCTCAGGGCCACCACCGACTCCGGCCCGACCCCCGCACCGATCAGCCAGCGCGCCAACCGGTTCGAACGCTCCTCCACCTCCCCATAACTCAGCTCCACCCCCACACCGATCAACGCCGGCTCATCCCACACACCCACCGCACGCTCCGAGAACAACCCCGGAACCAGACCACCCGGAACCGCCGCACCCGTGTCGTTCCAGTCCTGGAGCATCAGGCGGCGCTCGTCCGGACGCAGCAGTTCCATGGAACGGACCGGGACCGCCGGGTCGGCGGCGACCGTCTCCAGGACGTTCGCGACGAGACCCGCGATCCGCTCGACGGTTCCGGCGTCGAACAGGTCCGCCGAGCCGATGAGGGCGCACTCCAGCCCCGCGGGCCGTCCGTCGCCGTCGACCGTCTCCCGTACCACGAGGTCGAGGTCGAGATCCCGTGCCTGCCGACCGCCCGGGAACATGTCGATCCGCAGACCGGGCAGCTCCAGGGCCGGCCCGCCCCGCCGACCCGACGTCACCAGGTCGGCACTCTCCACCGCCGCCATCACCTGGAACAGGGGGTGCCGGGACAGGGACCGGGTGGGTGCCAGCTCCTCCACCAGCTTCTCGAAGGGCACGTCCTGGTGCTCGTAGGCGTCCAGCGCGGCCTCCCGCACCCGGCGGAGCACATCGGTGAACGCCGGGTCACCGGACACGTCGGCCCGGATCACCAGGTTGTTGACGAAGCAGCCGACCAGGTCGTTCAGACCCTCGTCGGTCCGGCCCGCCACCAGGGTCCCGATCGGGACGTCGTCGCCCGCCCCCATCCGGGACAACAGCACCGCCAGCGCGGAGTGCACCACCATGAACAGGGTCGCCCCCTGCTCCCGCGCCAGTTCCTGGAGCCGCCGATGGGTGTCGGCGGACAGCTCCAGCTCGGCGGTGTGGCCGTCCGGGCCGGCCTGTGCCGGGCGCGACCGGTCGGCGGGCAGGTCCAGTTCCTCGGGCGCGCCGTCGAGCGTGCGGCGCCAGTGCGCCACCTGCTCGGAGAGGGTGCTCTCCGGGTCGTCCTCCGAGCCGAGGAGTTCCCGCTGCCACAGCGTGTAGTCCGCGTACTGCACCGGCAGGGGTGCCCATTCCGGCTCCCGGCCCGCGAGCCGCGCCAGGTACGCGGTGGAGATGTCACGCGTCAACGGCCCCATCGACCAGCCGTCGGCCGCGATGTGGTGCACGACCAGGACCAGGACATGGTCGTCCGGTGCCACGGCGAACAGCGACGCCCGCACCGGGATCTCGGCCGCCAGTTCGAAGGCGTGGGCGCTCGCGCGCTCCACCTCGTCCGCCAGGCGCTCCGCCGGCACCTGGACGGTCCGCAGCTCGAATCCGGCCTCCCCGACCGGCAGTATCCGCTGGTACGGCTCGCCGTCCGCGGCGGGGAAGACGGTGCGCAGCACCTCGTGCCGGCCGATCACGTCCCGCAGGGCGGCGGCGAGCGCGTCGCCGTCCAGTTCCCCGGTCAGCCGCAGTGCCAGCGGAATGTTGTAGGCGGCGCTCGGTCCCTCCAGCTGCCCCAGGAACCACAGCCGACGCTGCGCGAACGACAACGGAATCATCAGAACTCCCTCTCTTGCCCACGCATCGGCCGCAGCATCGGCCTGGTCTTCTTGCTGGTGCCGGTGTGCGCCGTGATCCACTCGGCCACACCGGCGGGGGTCGGGTCCGCGAACAGGACCCGGACCGGCACATCGACGCCTGCTTCCGCCCGCACCCGGCTGATCAGCCGGGTCGCCAGCAGGGAATGCCCGCCCAGGGCGAAGAAGTGGTCGTCGGCCCCGACCTCGGGCAGGCCGAGGACCTCGGCGAACGCGGCGCACACCAGCTCCTCCTGCGGAGTGGCGGGCGCCCGGCCGGTCCCCGGCGCGCCGTAGTCCGGCGCGGGCAGCGCCCCGCGGTCCACCTTGCCGTTGGGCGTCAGCGGCAGCGCGCCGAGTTCGACGATCGCGGCGGGCAGCATGTACGCGGGCAGCCTGGGCAGCGCGTACTCCCGGAGCGTGTCGGCCAGCCCCTCGGCTCCCGGCTCGGCGGGGACGACGTAGGCGACCAGCCGCCGGTCGCCCGGCCTGTCCTCCCGTACCACCGCCGTCGCGTGTGCCAGCGCCGGATGGGCCGCCAGTACCTCGGCGACCTCGGCCGGCTCCACCCGGAAGCCCCGGATCTTCACCTGGTCGTCGACGCGGCCCTCGAACATCAGCCGCCCGTCGACGGTCCACCGGGCGCGGTCGCCGGTGCGGTACATCCGCTCACCGGGCCGTCCGAACGGGCAGGCCACGAACCGTTCGCCGGTCATCCCGGGCCGCCCGACGTAGCCGCGGGCCAGGCTCGCGCCGGCCACGTACAGCTCTCCCGGCATCCCCGGGGCCGCCGGTGCCAGAGTGTCGTCGAGGACGTACACCCGGCTGTCGAGGACCGCGCTCCCGATGTCGGGCGGATCACCCGGCGACAGCGGCGCGGACATCGACGAGCAGACCGTGGTCTCGGTCGGCCCGTACGCGTTGACCAGCCTGCGGCCGGCGGCCCAGCGTGCGGCCAGGTCGCCGGTGAGGGCCTCGCCCGCCGACACCAGGGTGGTGATCGGACGCAGGTCCGCGGGGGCGGACGCGGCGAGCACCGCCGGAGGCAGCGTCGCGTGCGTCACCCCGTGCCCGGTCACCACCCGGGTCAGTCCGGCGCCGGGCAGCAGGTCACCGGCGTCGGCGACGACCAGGCGGGCGCCCGTGCACAGCGCCATCACGAGTTCCCAGACGGACGCGTCGAATCCCGGCGACGCGAACTGGAGCACCCGGCTGTCGTCGGTGACGGCGAGCCTCTCGGTCTGCGACGTGACCAGCGCGGCGATGCCCCGGTGCGTGACGGCCACGCCCTTCGGCACCCCTGTCGATCCCGAGGTGTAGATGATGTACGCCGGGTGCTCGGGAAGCGGTGGTGCGGCGGGAACGGCACCATCCCGGCTCGTCGTGGTGTCCGCTGTGGTGTCCGTTGTGGTGTCGAGGACGACGACGGGCCGGTCCGCGGCGTCCGGTACCGACGTGCGCCGGTCGGCGGTCGTCAGTACGCACACGGGCCGCGCGTCGTCGAGCATGTAGCCGACCCGCTCGGCCGGGTGCACCGGGTCGACCGGCAGATAGACGGCACCCGCCTTGAGGACCGCGAGGAACGCCACCACCAGATCGGCCGAACGGTCCATCACCACGGCCACCGCCGACTCCGGCCCGGCGCCGTTCGCGACGAGCGTCCTGGCCACCGCGTCGGATCGCGCGTCCAGCTCCGCGTAGTCGATGACGGTGTCACCGCTCTCCAGTGCGGCCGCACCGGGCCTCCGTGCGACCTGCGCGGCGAAGAGCGCGGGCACGGTCGCCGCGGGCACGCCGCGGTCGGCGGGGTTCCAGTCGTGGACCACGAGGCGGCGTTCGGCCGCGTCGAGCAGGTCGATCCGGCTCAGCGGCCGGTCGGGCTCGGCGACCAGGGCGGCCAGCAGCCGGACCAGCCGGGTGGCGAGCCCTTCGGCCGTCCGCCGGTCGAAGATGTCGGTACTGAACTCCAGCATGCCGTGCATCCCGGCCGGGGCCCCGTGCTCGTCGCGGCGCTCCGACAGGCTCAGCATAAGGTCGTACCTGGCGACGCTGTGAGGGAGCGGTTCACCACTGACGTCGAGTCCGGGCAGCCGCAGCTCGGCCTCCGGCGCGTTCTGCACATCCAGCGCCACCTGGAACAGCGGCTGCCGGGACAGGGACCGCTCCGCGACCAGCTCCTCCACGACATGGTCGAACGGCAGGTCCTGGTGCGCGTACGCCGCGAGGTCGGTGTCACGGACCCGCCGCAGCAGCTCGGCGAAGCCGGGATCGCCCGACACGTCGGTGCGGAGCACCAGCATGTTGACGAAGAAGCCGATCAGATCGTCCAGCGCCTCGTCGGTGCGGCCCGCCTGCGCGGAGCCGATGGGGATGTCGCCGCCCGCGCCCAGCCGGCCGAGCAGTGCCGCCAGTCCCGCCTGGAGCACCATGAAGACGGTGACCTGCTCGGTGGCGGCGAGTTCCCTGATCCGCCGGTGCAGGTCCGCGGGCAGCTCCACCGGGATCTCGTCGCCCTGGTGCGTCGCCACGGCGGGGCGGGGCCGGTCCACCGGGAGCGCCGTCTCGTCGGGCACTCCGGCGAGGGTGTCCCGCCAGTACGCCAGCTGCCGGCTCAGGACACTGTCCGGGTCGTCGGCGTCGCCGAGGAGTTCGCGCTGCCACAGGGCGTAGTCCGCGTACTGCACCGGCAGCGGCGCCCACTCCGGTGCGCGGCCCTCCAGCCGGGCCGCGAACGCGACGGACATGTCCTGTGCCAGCGACGCGTTCGACCAGCCGTCGGTGGCGATGTGGTGCACCGCCAGGACGAGGACGTGTTCGTCCGGCGCCACGGCGAGCAGCCACCCCCGGATCGGGATCTCGGCCGCGAGATCGAAGGCGTATCCGGACAGGCGGTCGATCTCGGCCGCGACCTCCTCGGCCGCGACGTCGACAGGGGTCAGCTCGAACGCGAACCCGTCCGCCGGCAGGATCCGCTGGTAGGGCTCGCCGTCCTCGGCGGGGAGCACGGTCCGCAGGATCTCGTGGCGGCCGATCACGTCCCGCAGCGCCGCGCCCAGCGCATCCCTGTCCAGCGGGCCGCGCAGCCGGAGGGCCGTCATATTGCTGTAGCTGCCGCTGGAGCCTTCGAGCTGCGCCACGAACCACAGGCGGCGCTGGGCGAAGGACACCGGAAGCCGCTCCGGCCGCTCCCGCGCGGTCAGGGCCACCCGGCCGGGTGCTGCCTGGCGCAGCCGTTCGGCCAGGCGCCCCGGGGTCAGTGTCTCGAACAGCGTCCGCACCGACACCTCCACTCCGAGCGCCGACCGCATCCGGCTGAGCAACCGGATCGCCAGCAGGGAGTTTCCGCCGAGGGTGAAGAAGTCGTCGTCGGGGCGGACCTGTTCCTTCCCGAGGACATGCGCGAACGCCTGGCAGAGCAGTTCCTCGTGGGCGGTGGCGGGAGCACGGTCGGCTCCGGCGGACCGCGCGCCGTCCGTGTCCGGTACGAGGACGGCCCGGGGGCCGGTCGCGGACATCGCCGCGTCCTGGTCGACCATCTGATCCGCCGTGCCGGGAACCTCCACCGACAGGAACGGAAGCCCGGGGCTCTCCTCCAGGGCGGTGGTCAGGCCGGCGAGGACGGCTTCCAGCAGCGCGGCGACCCGGTCGGCGGACACGGGGCGGGCGGCGTCGACGGTGATGCCGAACCCCGAACCGTCGTCGTCGACCGAGGCGGCCAGCGGGTAGTTGTTGCGCTCCTGCGTGAAGAGGGTCTCGACATCGCTGAGTACGTCGTCGGGCGCGTGGACGGCCGGCCTGGCGTGCCGGTAGTTGAACAGCGCTGTGAACAGGGGCCGGCCGGCGGGCAGGCCACTGGCGGCCTGGGCCAGGGTCAGGGGTGCGTGTTCGTGCACCAGCAGGTCGGCGAGCTGGTCGCGCATGCCGAACACCGCCTGCGTCACGGTCTGCGCCGCAGCCTGCTGCCCGGCCTGCTGTTCGGCCTGCTGTTCGGCGGCTCTGATCCTGACCGGCAGGGTATTCATGAACAGCCCCGGGACACGATCGGCCCCGACGCTCGCCCGGCCCAGCAGCACCGTCCCGAACACGACGTCGTCACGGCCCGACACGGCCGCCAGCATCCGGGCCCACGCGACATGGAAGACCGTCGCAGGGCTCACCCCGAGCGACCGCGCCAGCGCCCGGACGCGCCGTGCGAGATCCGCGTCCACGGTCAGCCCGGCCTGGGCGATCTCCGTCCCGTCGCCGTGGACATCGAGCAGCCCGAAGGGAGCGGAGGTCTGCATCACGTCGGCGAGGAGCCCGGTGAAGTACTCCCGGTGCTCGTCGTCGGACATGCCCAGCCGGGCCTGCGCCACGAAGTCGCGGAACGGCACCGGCTCCGGCAGCGCGTCGGCCCGCCCCGCCAGGAACGCCTTGATCTCGTCGAGGACGATGTCGAGCGCGGTGTGGTCCTGGACCAGGTGATGCATGCGTACGAGTGCCAGCCACCCGCCGTCGTCGCCCGGTTCGGCGGCGATGTGCAGGGTGAGCAGGGGCGCGCGGTCCAGGTCCATCCGTCCACCGGCGGCCGCGAGCAGCTGCTCGACCGGGTCCCCGCCCTCCGGGGCGAGGTCGACCTCCGTCACCGGTAGCCCGGCGTGCCGCCGCACCACCTGGACCGGCTCGGACAGGCCCTCCCACACGATCGCCGTGCGGTACACGTCATGCCGGTCGATCACCCGTTGCAACGCCGACAGGAACGCGTCGAGGCTCCGTCGGGCCGTGAAGCGGAGGGCGAACGGCATGGCGTACACGTCGTCGCCGTCGCGGTCGCCCATCAGGTGGTGGAAGAAGATGCCTTCCTGGAGGGGGGCCAGGGGGTAGATGTCCTGGATGTTGGCCGCGCCGCCGGGGACCTGTTCAGCCACGCGGTCGATCTCGGCTGCGGTCAGGTCGACCAGGGTGAGCATGTCCGGCGTGATCGCGGTCGCGTCCGCCGGGATCAGGTTCGGCGGGACCTCGATCCCACCCGTGCCCGCCACGGCAGCCAGTCCCGCCGGTGTCGGCGACACGAACAGCGCTCGTACGGATACGGAGACGCCGCGCTGCCGCAGCCACTCCACCAGCGACACGGCCAGCAGCGAATGACCGCCCAGGGCGAAGAAGTCATCGTCCACGCCGACGTGTTCCAGGCCCAGCACCTCGGCGAACGCCTGGCACAGCACCTCTTCGCGGGCATCCGCCGGCGCCCGGCCCGCACCACTGCTGGTGTAGGCAGGGGCGGGCAGCGCCTTGCGGTCCAGCTTGCCGTTGACCGTCAGGGGCAGGGTGTCCAGTTCCACGAACGCGGAGGGGACCATGTATCGGGGGAGGCGGTCGGCCGCGTGCTCGCGGACCGTTTCGGCGATCGAAGCGCCATGTTGGCCGGGGACGAGGTACGCGATGAGCCGCTTGTCGCCGGGGGTGTCCTCACGGACGACCACAGCCGCCTGCCCGACCGCCGGATGGGCCGCGAGCACGGCTTCCACCTCACCCGGCTCCACCCGGAACCCACGGATCTTCACCTGATCATCCGCACGCCCCGCGAACACCAGCCGACCGTCCACGGTCCACCGGACCAGGTCACCGGTCCGGTACATCCGCTCACCGGACCGGAAGGGGGAGGCCACGAACCGTTCGGCGGTCAGCGCGGACCGTCCCACGTACCCCCGGGCGAGGCCGGCGCCCGCCACGTACAGTTCACCGGCCACACCGACCGGCACCACGTTGAGCCTGTCGTCCAGGACGTAGACGGACGTGTTGTCCAGGGGCCGGCCGATCGGCAGTACTCCACCGACCTCAGCGGCGTCGGTGCTCTCGTGCTGGGTCGCGCACAGCGTCACCTCCGTCGGGCCGTACAGCTGCCGTACGCGGACCCCGGCGTTCTCCGCCAGGATCCGGCGGACCGACTCCGCCGGAACCACATCCCCGCCGGTCAGTACTTCGCTGACGCCGGCGAAGCACCCCGGATCCCGGTCCGCGAGCACCCGCAGCAGCCCCGCCGTCACATGGACGTGCGAGAGCCCGTGCTCGGCAATCAGCTGGCGCAGTACGACCGCGTCCAGCCGCTCATCCGGGGCGATCACCACCGTCCCACCGGACAGAAGCGGAACCCACAGCTCGTACGACGACGCATCGAACGCATGCGGCGCGTGGAACAGCACCCGGGGCGTCGAACCCCAGCACCGGTCCCCCGCCAGCCGCACCACATCACGATGGGTCGCCACCACACCCTTCGGCACACCCGTCGACCCCGACGTATACATCACATACGCGGCAGCACCCGCAGGCACCGGACCCGGCAGGACCACCGACCTGCGGCCACGGGCACCCGCCCGCACCACCGGCAGCCTCACCTCGCCCACCAGCGCATGCCCGGCCGTCACACGATCCACGACCAACAGCCCCGCACCCGCGTCCTCCACCACCGCACGCATCCGCGCCACCGGCCACGACACATCCAGCGGCAGGTACACACCCCCCGCCTTCAGCACCGCCAGCAGAGCCACCACCAGCTCCACCGACCGCTCCATCACCACCGCGACGGTCGACTCCGGACCAACCCCCCGCGCGACCAACTGCCGCGCCAGACCGTCCGACCGCGCATCCAACTCCGCATAGCTCAGCCGCCTGTCACCCGACACCACAGCCACCGCATCCGGAACAGCGGCCACCCGCCCCGCGAACACCTCGGGCACCGACACATCCGCCACCGCGACCGCAGTGTCGTTCCACTCCGTCAGGATCCGCCCGCGCTCGTCCGGATCGAGCACATCGACCTCGGCGATCCGGGAAGCGGGTGCTTCGCCGATGGCCCACAGCACCCGGATCAGGCGCTCCGCCAGCCGGACGGCGGTCTCCTGGTCGAACAGGTCGGCGGACGCGACGAGGGCCCCGCTGATCCCCGCCGGAGCGCCGGCCTCGGTGAAGGTCTCGCCGAGGCTCAGATCGAGATCGAACTTCAGCGCCATGACGTCCGTGACCAGGGGGACAGCCCGCAGTCCCGGCAGCTCGACGGCCGGCCCGCCCGTGGCCCGGCCCGTGTTCTGCAACGTCATCATCACCTGGAACAGCGGATGCCGTGCGAGGGACCGCGCCGGAGCCAGTTCTTCCACCAGCTTCTCGAACGGCACGTCCTGATGGGCGAAGGCCGCGAGCGAGGTCTCCCGGAGCCGTTCCAGCACCTCGGGGACGCTGGGGTCGCCGGAGAGGTCGGCACGCAGGACGAGGGTGTTGACGAAGAACCCGACCAGGTCCTCCAGCGCCCGGTCGGTACGGCCCGCCACCGCGACGCCGATCGGGATGTCCGTCCCCGCGCCGAGGCGGTGCAGCAGCGTCGCGAACGCGGCCTGGAGCACCATGAACACCGTCACGCCCTCGGTGCGCGCCACCTCCAGCAGCCGCTGGTGCAGCTCGGCCGGGATCCCGACCTCGGCACGCCGCCCGAGCCGCGAGGTCTCCGCCGGGCGGGGCCGGTCGGTCGGCAGGTTCAATTCGCCGGGTGCTCCCGCCAGTGCGTCCCGCCAGTGCGCGACCTGCCGCGACAGGTGGCTGTCCGGGTCGTCCTGATCGCCGAGGAGTTCGCGCTGCCAGAGCGCGTAGTCGGCGTACTGCACCGGCAGCGGCGCCCACTGCGGCTCCCGGCCCTCCACGCGGGCCGCGTACGCGGCCGACACATCACGCGCCAAGGGCTCCATCGACCAGCCGTCGCCCGCGATGTGATGCACGACCAGGGTGAACACATGCTCGTCCGGTGCCACCGCGAACAGCGACGCCTGTACGGGGATCTCCGCGCCCAAGTCGAACGCGTACCGGGCCACCGCCGCGACCGCGTCGGTCGCCCCGGCGGCGTCGATCTCGACCACCGGCAGGTCGAAGCCGGTTTCGGCGGCCGGCAGGACCCGCTGGTACGGCTCCCCGTCCACGATCGGATAGACCGTCCGCAGCACCTCGTGCCGGCCGATCACATCCCGCAGTGCCGCCGCGAACGCCTCCCGGTCCAGCGGCCCGGTCAGCCGCAGGGCCAGCGGGATGTTGTAGGTCGCGCTCGGGCCTTCCAACTGCCCCAGGAACCACAGGCGGCGCTGCGCGAAGGACAGCGGTATCAGCTCCGGCCGCTCCCGTGCCGCCAGAGCCGTCCGGCCCGGCGTGGCATGGACCAGCCACGCCGCAAGGCCCGCCGGGGTCCTGGTGTCGAACAGTGCCCGCAGCGGAATCTCCACATCCAGCACGGCGCGGATCCAGCTCACCAACCGCATGGCCAGCAGGGAGTGGCCGCCGAGGCCGAAGAAGTCGTCGTCGACACCGATGTGTTCCAGGCCCAGGACCTCGGCGAAGGCCTGGCAGAGCAGCTCTTCGCGGGCGTCGGCCGGCGCCCGGCCCGCGCCGCTGGTGTAGGCGGGGGCGGGCAGGGCCTTGCGGTCCACCTTGCCGTTGGGCGTGAGCGGCAGCGCGTCCAGCTCCACGAGGGCCGACGGCAGCATGTACTCCGGCAGCCGCTCGGCAGCGTAGGCGCGGACGGTGACACTGACGGACGCGCCGGGCTCACCCGGCACCAGGTACCCGACGAGCCGCTTGTCCCCGGGCGTGTCCTCGCGGACCAGCACGGTGGCCTGGCCGACCGCCGGGTGGGCCGCGAGCACGGCCTCCACCTCGCCGGGTTCGATGCGGAAGCCGCGTATCTTGACCTGCTCGTCCGCCCGCCCGACAAACACCAGCCGGCCGTCCTCGGTCCAACGGACCAGGTCACCCGTGCGGTACATCCGCTCACCGGGCCGGAACGGAGAGGCCACGAACCGCTCACCCGTCAGCGCAGGCCGTCCCACGTACCCCCGGGCCACACCGGCCCCGGCGACGTACAGCTCACCGGCCACACCGACCGGAACGGGAGACAGACGACCGTCCAGGACATAGACAGAGGTGTTGTCCAGCGGCCGGCCGATCGGCAGCACCGCGTCCACCTCAGCGGCGTCGGTGATCTCATGCTGCGTGGCACACAGCGTCACCTCCGTCGGACCGTACAACTGCCGCACGCGGACCCCGGTGTTCTCCGCCAACACCCGCCGCACCGACTCCGCCGGAACGACATCCCCGCCGGTCAGCACTTCACTGACACCCGCGAAGCACCCCGGGTCCTCATCCGCCAGCACCCGCAGCAGCCCCGCCGTCACATGGACATGCGTCAGATCATGAGCAGCGATCAGCCGCCGCAATACCACCGCGTCCACCCGCTCATCCGGAGCGATCACGACGGTGCCGCCGGACAGGAGCGGAACCCACAGCTCGTACGACGACGCGTCAAACGCGTGCGGGGCGTGGAACAACACCCGGGGAGTCGGACCCCAGCAGCGGTCCCGCGCCAGGCCGACGACATCGCGATGGGTCGCCACCACACCCTTCGGCACACCCGTCGACCCCGACGTGTACATCACATACGCGGCAGCAGGTTCCGCGACGACGGGGAGCGTTCCCTCGTCGGACCGGGCGTCCACGGGTATCTCCGTGACCCCGAGGTCGTACCCGGCCGACCCGCCGGCCACGAGCAGCGCGGAGGCGCCCGCGTCCTTGATCACCGAACTCGTCCGTGCCGACGGCCAGGTCGGGTCGAGGGGAAGATAGACGCCGCCGGCCTTCAGCACGGCGAGGAAGGCCACGATCAGATCGGCCGAGCGCTCCATGAGCACGGCGAAGACCGGCTCGGGACCGGCGCCGGAACCCAGCAGGGCCCGTGCCAGCCGGTCCGAGCGGGCGTCCAGCTCCCGATAGGTGAGTCGGACACCATCGCCCGCGACGGCCACCGCGTCCGGATCGGCCGCCACCCGGGCCGCGAACGCCTGAGGCACCGACAGGCCGGCGGCGGGTGCTGCCGTATCGTTCCAGCGCGTCAGGATCCTGGTGCGTGCGGCCGGGTCGAGGACGCCGACCGTGAGCAGGGGTGCGCCCGGGTCCTGTTCCAGGGCGGTCACCAGGGCCTCCACGCAGGTGAGCAGCAGCCTGCCCGTCCCTCCGGCATCGACCGATGCGACAGCCTCCACTTCCACCTCGAAGGCTGTGCCGTCGTCGTCGACGGACACGACCACCGGGTAGTTCGAGTAGTCCCGGTGCATGAGCGGTGTCACGCCGTCGAGATCGGCACCGGGGTTCCGCTCCGTCGGGAGGTTGTGCCGGTAGTTGAAGAGCGAGGTGAACAGCGGGCTGCCGCCGGGCAGGCCGGCGGCCCGCTGGGCCAGGGCGAGCGAGGCGTGTTCATGGACCATCAACTCGGCCATCTGATGGCGCATGCCGGTCAGGGCCTCGGACACGCTCGTGCCGGCCAGTCCCACCCGTACCGGAAGGGTGTTGATGAAGAGTCCCAGCGCGCGGTCGGAGCCGGCACCGGCGTTCATCCGGCCGAAGAGGATCGTGCCGAACACCACGTCATCGCGGCCGGACAGGGTGCCGAGGAGGCGGGCCCACGCCAGATGGAACAGGGTCGCCGGGCTCACCCCGAGCGACCGTGCCAGGTCGCGGACCCGGGCGGTCAGGGCGTCGTCCATCGCCAGCCGGACCTGCCGGGCGTCGGTGCCGTCCCCGTAGACGTCCATGAGGCCGTAGGGGGCGGTGGTCTCGGTGATGTCCCCGAGGAGTCCGGTGAAGTAGCGCTCGTGTTCCTCCCGCGACGCCCCGAGCCGTGCCTGGGCGACGAAGTCGCGGAACGGGACCGGCGGCGCCAGCCGGTCGGCCCGGCCGTTCATGAGCGCATGGACTTCGTCGAGCACCACGTCGAAGGTGGTGTGGTCCTGGATGAGGTGGTGGATGCGGAGCAGCATCAGCCAGCCGCCGTCCGGTCCTGCGGCGATGTGCACCCGCAGCAGCGGCGACCGTGTCAGGTCGATGGCGGACCGGCCCGCCGAGAGCAGCTGGTCGACGGCCTCGGGGCCGTTCGGGTCGAGGGTGATCTCCTCGACCGGTGTTCCGGTCGTGCGGACGACCACCTGGACCGGTTCGCGCAGCCCCTCCCTCAGGATCGCGGTCCGGTAGATGTCGTGCCGGTCCATGACCTGCCGCAGTGCCAGGAGGAAGCTGTCCAGCCGCTCCCGCGAGTCGAAGTCGAGCACGATCGGTGACGCGTAGACGTCGGTGCCGTCGCGTCCTGCCATCAGGTGGTGGAAGTAGATGCCTTCCTGGAGCGGGGCGAGGGGGTAGACGTCCTGGATGTTGGCCGCTCCGCCGGGGACCTGCTCGACCACGCGGGCGATCTCCGCCTCGGTCAGGTCGACCAGGGTCAGCATGTCGGGGGTGATCTCGACAGCGCCTTCGGGGATCAGGTTCGGCGGGACCTCGATCCCGCCCGTGCCCGCCGCCGCAGCCAGTCCGGCGGGGGTCGGCGTCGTGAACAGCGCCCGTACGGATACCGGCACGCCGCGCTGCCGCAGCCACTCCACCAGCGACACCGCGAGCAGTGAATGCCCGCCCAGCGCGAAGAAGTCGTCATCGACACCGACGTGTTCCAGGCCCAGCACCTCGGCGAACGCCTGGCACAGCACCTCCTCACGAGCATCGGCCGGCGCCCGGCCCGCACCGCTGCTGAGGTAGGCAGGGGCAGGCAGTGCCTTGCGGTCCAGCTTGCCGTTGATCGTCAGGGGCAGGGTCTCCAGCTCCACGAACGCGGACGGGACCATGTAGGACGGCAGCCGGTCGGCCGCGTACGCGCGGACCGCTTCGGCGATCGAAGCGCCCTGCTCCCCGTGCTCCCCGTGCTCTCCGTGTTCGCCGGGGACGAGGTAGGCGATGAGCCGCTTGTCGCCGGGGGTGTCCTCCCGTACGACAACGGTCGCCTGGCCGACCGCCGGGTGGGCCGCGAGCACGGCCTCCACCTCACCCGGCTCGATCCGGAAGCCACGGATCTTCACCTGGTCGTCCGCACGGCCCCCGAACTCCAGCCGGCCGTCCGTGGCCCACCGCGCCCGGTCACCCGTCCGGTACATCCGCTCACCGGGCCGGAACGGAGAGGCCACGAACCGCTCACCCGTCAGCCCAGGCCGACCCGCATACCCCCGCGCCACCTGCACACCGGACACGTACAACTCACCCGTCACACCCACCGGAACCGGACGCAACCACTCATCCAGCACCACCACCGAGAGCCCCGCAAGACCCCGGCCAATCACACTCCCACCCGAAACACCCGGCCCGGGGGATACATCCACATGCGTCACATGCACGGTCGTCTCCGTGATCCCGTACATGTTCACCAACCGGGGCCCACCGCCCCCCAGCCGCTCCCCCCACCCCGCCAGACGATGAGACTCCAGAGCCTCACCACCGAACACCACCACCCGCACACCACCCAGACCAGCACCGGCCCCCACCAGCTGATGGAACGCCGACGGCGTCTGCGACAACACCGTCACACCCTCACGCACCACCAACCCCGCGAACTCACCCGGCGACCGCGACACCTCGAACGGCACCACCACCACCCGCCCGCCATGCAACAACGCCCCCCACAACTCCCACACCGAAAAATCAAACGCGAGCGAATGGAACCAACTCCACACATCACCCGCACCGAACCCCACAACCCCCCGAGCCGCCGCGAACAACGCCACCACATTCCGATGCGGCACCACCACACCCTTCGGACGACCCGTCGACCCCGACGTGAAAATCACATACGCCGTGTGAGAGGGCAGCAGTGGGGTGATCCGGTCGGCGTCCGACACCGGATCCGCCGGGTATTCGGCGGTCTCCGCGAGATAGTCCGGCGTGTCCACCACCAGGACCGGCTCCGCGTCCTCGATCACGGACCGAATCCGGTCGTGCGGCTGCCGGGGGTCGATCGGCAAGTACGCGCCACCGGCCTTCAGCACGGCCAGGACCGCGATCACCAATTCCGTCGAGCGCTCCAGCACCAGGGCCACCAGCGACTCCGGGCCGACGCCCGCCGCGAGGAACTTGCGGGCCTGCCGATTCGCCCGTGCCTCGACCTCCGCGTAGCTGAGCCTCTCCCCGTCCGGGCCGACCAGCGCGATCGCGTCCGGCGTCCGGGCCGCCTGCGCCTCGAACAGCTCCGGCAGCGTCGTCTCCGCCACCGGAACCGCCGGCTCATTGCCCTGAAGCAGCAGTTCGGCGGTGTATTCGGAGTCGAGGACATCGACGGCGCCAAAGCTACTGTCGGGGGCCTCCTCCAGGGCCGTGACCAGATTCGCCAGGCAGGTGTGCAGCAGCCGGCACACTTCCAGGGGATCGACCTGGGCCGCGGCCGCCACGACCAGGTCAAAGCCGTCCGCGCTCTGGTCCACCGACACGGTGAGCGGGTAGTTGGTGTGGTCGTGGACGGAAAGTACCTCGACTCCGTCCAGCTCCGTTTCGTCGGCGGCGGTGTCCTGGACGTGCCGGTAGTTGAAGAGCGAGGTGAACAGGGGGCTGCCACCGGAGACACCGGAGGCGGCCTGCGCCAGCGTCAGCGGCGCGTGTTCGTGCACAAGAAGCTCCGCCAGCCGGCCGCGCATGCCGGTCAGGGCCTCGGCCACGCTCGTGCCGGCCAGCCCCACCCGTACCGGCAGGGTGTTGATGAACAGGCCCGCCACCCGGTCCGCCGCCTCTCCGGCGTTCATCCGGCCGAACATCACCGTGCCGAACACCACGTCGTCCCGGCCGGAAAGGGCGCCGAGGACGCGGGCCCACGCCAGGTGGAAGACGGTGGCCGGGCTCGCTCCGAGGGAACGTGCCACTTCGCGGACGCGGCCGGCGAGGGCGGCGTCGACGGCCAGCCGCCCGTCCTTCGCCGTACCCCCGTCGCCGAAGATGTCCATCAGGCCGTAGGGGGCGGTGGTCTCGGTGACGTCCCCGAGCAGTCCGGCGAAGTACCGCTCGTGCTCCTCCCGCGCCGTACCCAGCCGGGCCTGGGCGACGAAGTCGCGGAACGGGACCGGCGGCGGGAGCCGGTCGGCCTCCCCCGCCATGAATGCCCGCACCTCGTCGAGCAGCACTTCCGATGTCGTGTGGTCCTCCACCAGATGGTGGATACGGATCAACGCGAGCCACCGGTCGGTGCCCGGGTCGGCGGCGACGCGCACATCCATCAGCGGGGCGTGCCCGATGTCCATCCAGCCGCCGTCCGCCGCGAGCAGCCGCTCCACCGTGTCCTCGCCGACCGGCAGTTCCGCGTCGCGCAGCACCACTTGCACCGGCTGGCGCAGCCCTTCCCACAGGATGGCCGTGCGGTAGACGTCGTTGCGGTCCACGACCTGCCGCAGCGCCACAAGGAAGCTGTCCAGCCGCTCCCGCGAGTCGAAGCGCAGCGTCGACGGTGTCACGTAGACGTCGGTGCCGTCGCGGTCGGCGACGAGGTGGTGGAAGTGGATGCCTTCCTGGAGGGGGGCGAGGGGGTAGATGTCCTGGATGTTGGCCGCGCCGCCCGGGACCTGCTCGACCACCCGGGCGATCTCGGCTGCGGTCAGGTCGACCAGGGTGAGCATGTCGGGAGTGATCTCGACAGCGCCTTCGGGGATCAGGTTCGGCGGAACGGTGACCTGCTCCGGGCCTGCCGCCGCCGCCAGCCCCGCAGGGGTCGGCGTCGTGAACAGGGCCCGCACCGACACCGACACACCAC
>NZ_BSBI01000026.1:0-34932 GCF_034961445.1 Streptomyces yaizuensis | reverse complement strand
GGTTGCGGTGTGCTCGCTGGAGGACGACGCGGAGCTGTGGTCGCTGGATGTCCGGTGCACCACCAGTCCGGTGCGCCTGGCGCTGTGGCACGGCACCGGGCCGGTGACGGTCTACGCCACCTACGCCGTTTCTCTCGGATCATCTGATCGTTGGTTGATGTGTGTCGTTGACTGACGCGCAGTGGGCGCGGATCGAGCCGTTGCTGCCGGACCGGACGCCGAGGCGGGGCGGACGGTGGCGGGATCACCGGCAGGTGATCGACGCGATCGCGTTCAAGTACCGAACCGGGACTCCGTGGATGGACCTGCCCGAGAGCTTCGGCTCGTGGAAAGGCGCCTACAGCCGGCTGCGGATGTGGGCGATCGACGGCACCTGGGACCGTGTCTTCGCCGCCCTGCTCGCCCGGGCCGACGCCGAGGGCGACCTGGAATGGGTCGTCGCGGTCGACTCCACGATCGTCCGTGCACACCAGCACGCCGCCGGGGCCCGTCAAAGGGGGCCCCGGCCGGCGAGCCGGACGACCATGCCCTCGGAAGGTCCCGCGGCGGACTGACCACGAAGATCCACCTCGCCTCCGACAGTCGGTGCCGTCCGCTTGCCTTCGTCGTCACACCCGGCCAGGCCGGTGATGCACCGGCGTTCACCCAGGTCATGGCCGCGATCCGAGTGGCCAGACCCAAAGGCAGGCCCAGAACCCGGCCCGCGGTCGTGCTGGCCGACAAGGCCTACTCGTCCCGCGCGATCCGCGAGCACCTGCGCAGACGCAGGATCCGGGCGGTGATCCCGCAGCCTGCCGACCAGGCCGCCAACCGTAAACGTCTTGGCAGCAAGGGCGGCAGGCCCCCGGCCTTCGACAAGACCGCCTACAAACAACGGAACACCGTCGAGCGGTGTATCAACAAGCTCAAGCAGTGGCGTGGCCTGGCCACCCGCTACGACAAGACGGCAACGATCTACCGGGCAGCCTTACACCTCGCGGCCATCCACATCTGGGCCGCGAGGTGATCGCTAAGAAACGGCCTACGCCTCCCTGGGCACCCTGGTCGAAGCGTTCCAGGGAGCGTACGGGCAGCAGCTCGGTCCGATGGACCTGACGGTCATCGACGAAGCGCACCGTACGTCGGGGTCACTGGGGAAGACATGGGCGGACGTCCACAACAACAGCCTCATCCCCACAACCCGCCGTGCCCCGGTCTCGTCGAAGGTGTCGCCTGCGGATCACGCTGCCGTCATGCGGTAGCTGAAGACACGGTGCTTGTATGAGCGGTCCTCGATGTTCACGGGGTTACCGGTCTCGTCGGTGCTGGGGGCAGCCGGGTCCTTGAGCCACCAGCGCCGGAGGACGCACCGTTCTCCGGGCCCCGCTCATCGATCCGGTGTCAGGGGACGGCTTCCGTGGTGGTGTGTTCGCTGCCCTCGGGCCCCAGGGTGGCGAACCAGCGGCCGGATGTGTCGCCCTTCACCGGGTGCAGCGAGGGTCGGTCGTCCGGGGCTGCCCCCGCGTTCTCTGGTGCCCGTAGTACTGAAGTGCTCATGCCGTTGTCCCAGGAGACGATGACCTGTTGTGTCTGTGGTGCCACCTTGCCTATGACCAGGCGCTGAGGACTGTCGTCACCCTGGTCGGGACGGTCAGACGGGAGCGGCTGCGAGTAGGTCTTGTGGCCGTTGCCTGACAGGAAGTCGGTTGTGTCGATGGGGCCTGATACGGGAGTCGTCAGTGAGTCGCCCGCTCTCACTGTCACGAAGAGCCAGCTCTTGCCGATCAAGTCCTTCGCGGCACGTAATGGCACGGTGATTCCCGCGTGCTCGATCGCCTTGAGTTGGCGACGTGACTCCTGCTGGGTCCTTGGTGCGCCCCATACCAGGGCGGTGACCGTCCAGCTCTCACCTTGCTCATGCCCTTTTGCCAGAATGGTTGCCTGAGGGATGAGCACGCTTCTGTCCATACTGGTGTGAGGCTGCACGATCATGTTTTCCTTGGCTCCACCGGGCAGCGCGTGGACGAGGATCAGCATTCCCGTGGCTGTCGTCAGGGCTGCGGTTGTGCCGACCGTCCAGCGGAATGTCTTACGGCGTCGGCCCTCCCGTATCACGTCGTGGCAAGGGATCTCACCGATCACGATGCCGTCTGTGGCGTCTGTGAGCGGAAGAGGGAGGGCGTCGGGCATCATCCGATGGCCTGGTTTGGTCTCTTCGCCTCTTGTCTCCATGGTCTCCCTTGCCGCTGTCGGGTTCGTACCGGAGGTTTTGGGGCTGCCATGGTGGGGTGGGGCTGCCGGCCCTCTTCCGGTGTTCTCAGCAGACCTTTCGGTACGGCAGATCCGGTAGGTGGTCTTCCCATTCTTCGGCTGCCAGACCTGACCCGGTCCGATCGCACAGATCGGCAGCCAGTCGGCCGGGGTGGATGTCGTACTCCTGCAGACCGGTGTGCCGCCCCACTGTGTACAGGGTATTGCCGTCCGCGCCGAAAGCGAGTGAGAGGACGGGATCCCCCGGTGTCGGGAGAGGGGAGCCCAGAGGCTGGCTGGAGGGCACATGCCACAACTGCAGGCTCCCCGTCTCGTCCGCGACGGCGAGCATGGTGCCGTCGGACGAGAAGGCCAGGGCGGTGGTCCCTGCCGAACTGTCTCGTTCTCTGCCAACGGTCCGAGCGCCGGAGAGTGCCGCCAGGCGTCGGCGCAGTTCTCCGTCCCATACGGTGACTCTTCCCAGGATGTCGCCCACGGCGAGATACGTTCCCTGGCGGCTGTATGTGAGTATCCGGGCCTCGTTGTCCGCCAGGACTCGGCGTTCCACCGGTCCCTGTCCCGGGGAGACGACCGCTCCGCTGGAGGTGATCAGCTTGCCTGAGTCCCTTCGGAGCGCCAGGGACTCTCCTGCCACGCCGGGGATTTCTCTGAGCTTGCGGGCACTGCTTTTTCGCGCTGTGTCCCAGATCTCCGTGGACTGTCTGGCTTCCGTGACGCGGGAGACGAACATCTTGTATCCGTCGGCGCTCAGAATGAGACCTGTGGCTCCGTGCGCCCCGTAGAGAGGGGGATCGCCGGATTCGGTGAGCCGATCGAGTCCGATGTCGACGGTCGTGTGTTCTCGGCGTGCTGCGACATCCCATACCGTGATCCGTCGGCTGGGGGCAGCTGGGTCGCCGAGGGGCCAGGCGTCGCCGGCGGTGAAAGTCTTGCCGTGGGCGAAGTACCGGCCGTTCGCGCTGAACGCGATGAGGTCGGAGCACACTTTCCTGGTGCTTTCGGGGGGCGTGGGGTCGCATGGTTCTCCCGGCGGATTGCCGATGATCCGGCCGCTGCGCGTATCCAGCAGGAGAATTCCTTTCTCACCCCCCGGCTGCCTCAGCAGGGCCAGGGTGCGACCGTCCTCAGACAGCCCGGCCTGCGCGAAGGGTGACTTCGACCAATTTTGGGTCGTAGCCCGCCCCAAGCTCAGCGATCTCACAGATGCCTCCGACGCATTGAGGTAGCGCAGCATCCCCGCGCCGGGGTCCAGAGCCAGATCCAGGGCAGTGTGTCGGACGAGTTCGTGCCGGAACACCGGTGCGGTGGGTGCCGACCGGCGCCAGATGAGCAGCTCGCCGGCGCTCGATGCCGCGAGGAACTCGCTGTCCGGGGCGAAGCGCAGTATCTCCAGCCCTTCGGCGGCGAGTTCAGGCATCGCCTGGCCTGAGCGAAGATCCCATTGCTGGACTCCCGAGCCCGTGACCAGGGCGGCTGTACGGCCGTCGGGGGCGAAGGAGAAGTCACCCCGAGTGCAGACATCACCCCGGATCCGTTTCCCCCAGGGCGGTGAGCGTTTCGTGCGGCGGGCGATGTCCCAGATCTCCAGCGGATCGCTCCCGCTGCACAGGGCCAGCTGTCGGCCGTCTCCGCTCAGGGCTGTGTGTGCCACGTCCTCGCCGCCCGCACGCGGGGGGATTCGCAGCAATCGTCGCTGGTCCCGCACGTTCCAGACCTCCACCGCCGGCTTCAGGTCCGCGTCGTCCCGCTTCACAGCCAGCGTGCGCCCGTCCCGGCTGAAGACCGCACGCAGCGGCAGAACGACTCCGAGCCTTCCGTTCACCCGCCCGGTCCGTATGTCCCACAGCAGTACGCCGTCCTTCCTCGGCAGGGCGATGCTCCGGCCGTCCGGACTCAGGGTGAACGGCGCTCCTTCATAGCGTTTCCCCAGGCCGGGGTAGGTGCGAGGGCTGGACGGCGCACGCAGGTCCCAGATCGTGATCCGATCACGCTCGACGGACACCAGAGTGCGGCCGTCCAGGCTCAGATGGCGCTCACCGGTCGTGGGGTCGGTGTCCGGGATCGCGAGGACATCCTGTTCACGCTGTGCCATGGCCCCCAGGACCGCGGAGCGGGTTTCCGTGGTGTCAGCAAGGTGCCACGCGGCGACACTCAGTCGCTGGGCCGCTTTCGGGTCGGCGTACCGCAGGCTGTTGGCGACGGCGGCAATACGGCGTGCTTCGGCATCGATGTGTCTGCGGCTGCTGGTTCTGTTCTGCTGCCAGGCAACAGCACCCGCGGTCAGGGCCAGGCCCATCACGAGGGCGAGGGTGGTCAGCAGGGTGCGACGGCGGCGGGTGTCGCGGGTGCGAGCAGTGCGGCTGGCGGTGAGGAAGGCTTGTTCGGGCGGGGTGAGGTCAGCGGCCTTCCCGGGTGGGGTGAAGTGGTCCTCGGCGATGGTCAGGCGGGCGCCGCGGTAGAGGCCGCCGGGGTCGTGTCCCAGGTCGGTCCAGGTGTGGGTGGCTTCGGTGAGGTGGCGGTGGGCGCGGAGGCGTTCGCGGGCTTCTTCGATCCAGGTGTTGAGGCGGGGCCAGGCGGTGATGAGGGCTTCGTGGGCGAGGTCGACGGTGGTGTCGTCGAGGGTGAGGAGCCGGGCGCGGGCGAGGCGTTCCACGACGAGCGTGGTCTCGGCCGGGTCGCCGAAGTCGAGTTCGGTACGGGTGACGGGGCGGCGGGTGTCGGGCGTGCCGTCACCAGGGGTGATCATACGGAGCAGAACCAGCCGGGCCAGGTGCTGCCGTTCGTTCGAGAGGCCGGCGTAGATGTTCTCTGCGGTGCGGGCGATCGCTCCGTGGGTGCCGCCCGCGTCTTCGTAGGCGGCCAGGGTCAGGGTGCGGCCGCGGCGCCGCCGCCATGTCTCGCGCAGGACGTGCGAGAGCAGCGGCAGTCCGCCCGGTTCACCCTCCACCTCGCTGACCAGCCGTGCGGTCAGCTCCCGCTCGACGATGAGGCCGGCGCGCTGGGCGGGGCCGACGATGGTCTCGCGGAGTTCGGCGGGGGTCATCGGGCCGACCATCAGTGACGTGTCGGTGAGGGCGTCCGCGAGGCCGCGGTGTCCGGCGCAGCGGCTGTAGAAGTCGGCGCGGACGGCGATGATCACGCGCAGGCGGCTGTCCGGGTTCTGTGCGGTGAGGAGCCGGTCGATGAACCCGTTCCGCTCGGTGGGGTCGGTGCAGAGGGTGAAGACCTCCTCGAACTGGTCGACCACGATCAGGGTGTCACCCTGAGGACCCCCGTCGGTTCCGGTCTCCTTCGGGACCAGCACCGCGGTGTGGGTGCGCAGGGGGTGTTCGCCGGGGGTGAGAATGCGGATCGCGGCCAAGCCATGGCTGCCCTTCCGCAGCGTGGGGACGAGGCCGGCCCGCAGCAGAGATGACTTGCCGCTCCCCGACGGTCCGAAGACCGCTGTGAAGCGGTTACAGGACACCAGGTCCCGTGCTGTGCCGACCAGTTTGTCCCGTCCGAAGAACCGGTCGTGGTCTGCCGGCTCGAAGCGCGCCAGACCCTGATACGGAGACTCGGAATCGTCGTCAGGGCTGTTGCGAGCGGCGCACTCCTCCTCTGCTTCGTGCCAGCGCCGCTCCCATTCCCCCGCATCGCCCCCGCACGCCTGGACGTAGGCGAGCGTCACCGCAAGGGAGGGCAGCTGCTCCCCGGCGGCGGCCCGGGAGAGCGTGGTCACCGCGTACGGAACCCCGCGCGCCATGGCCCGGTAGGTGAGACCGTTCGTCTCCTCACGGAGTTTGCGCAGTTCGTGGGCGAACCGCTGCACCGGTCCCTCGTTCGGATCGATGGGTAACTCCCGACGCCCCATGTCCCGCCCCCCAGGTGTCCGCCCGGCGGATGCTACGAGCCCGTACAGGATGCTCACAAGGCCGGATTGAGTCCACCGCCCGATACAACCCCACGGCAGTTGCCGAACTCCCGCCCGCAGCAGCAGGCCGGAGCCGCGCCGGCAGGCGCGTGCACCGGACCGGCATCCCCCGGTGCACGCCGTTCCGCATACCGACGGCCCCGGGTGACTTTGTTTCCTCAGCCGAACCGTCCTGCGCAACAACAATTCGAAGCCGAAGACTCAGTGGTGCACCGCAGAACAGCAGACAGCACCCGGCAGGGAAACATGCTGCGAACCGCAGCGCGGGGCCGGCCGCCCGGCACCGGGCGGACTCGTCACCCGCACCTACTGCCGGAATACGCCACTGCATCAACGAAAAAGGAATGAGAGGTACCGGATATGTCCGGAGCCGAATCGATCAACCTGCCCAACCCGAACCCCAACTCCGATGGCGACGCGGAACCGCTCGCCGACCCCGGCGAGCACACCACCCACGCTGCCGCACCCGCACCCGACGCCGGGAGTGAGGGTGAAGGCCTGGTGGGCGAAGACGGGTTCGCCGTGGCGGGCCGGGTGTCCTCCCCCGTGCCGGGCCACAGGGTCACCTACCGGTACGGCATACGCAACCCGCGCTACCGGGCCGGCTACCACACCGGTGACGACTACGCCGCCAGGACCGGTACGCCCGTCGTCGCCGTCCGCGCGGGCACCATCGCCTGGGCCGACACCCGCGGCGCCTCCTACGGCACCTGGATCGGACTGCGCGCCGACAACGGCCGCGACTACATCTACTGCCACCTCTCCAAGCTCGAAGTGAAGACCGGCACCAGGGTCAGGGCCGGCCAGCGCATCGGCCGCGTCGGCGCCACCGGCAGCGTCACCGGCCCCCACCTCCACTTCGAGGACCGCCCCCGCGGCGGCCGATACGGCCAGGACCGCAAACCCCGCTGGTAACCACAGCGGACACCGGGATGGGGCTGGGTGGTCCCGCACGGGGGTCAGGACCACCCAGCCCCACCCAACACTCACAACACAAAAGACACGGCAGACACGGCAGACACGGCAGACACCCAGATGAATGCCACCGTTCCCCATCGGTACCGGAGCCGCCCCGGATGGCCCGGGGTGGTTCGGCCCGGGGCCGTCCACCGGAGTGGGGCCGCCCCCGGATGGGTCTGCCCCTGGCAGAGAGCGGCTCGCGACCCGGTCCACACCTACAGCAATTGTCCAGACAGCCTGTTCTGTGCTGTCCGGACAATGTCCGGGCAGGGTTCGATGAGGGCGCTGGACAAACGTCCGGCAGGACATGGGGATGTCGAATCGGAAAAGGGGTGGGTGTCATGGCGGGTCGCCGGGAGCGGCCGCTGGACCCGGAGGCGGGCCCGGTGGAACGGTTCGCTCACGAACTCCGGAAGTTGCGGATATCGGTGGGCAAGCCGACCTACCGGGTCATGGCGACCCGTGCCGGCTACTCGGTGAGTGCCCTCGCCGCCGCCGCTTCAGGCGGTCAGCTGCCGTCGCTGCCGGTGGTCCTCGCCTACGTGAGCGTCTGCGGCGGGGACCCGGTGGAGTGGGAGGCTCACTGGCATCGAGCGGCCCGCGCGCTGGAGGAGGAAAGTTCCTTCGATGTCGTCGCCGAGAAGCCGGGGAACCAGGCTCCCTACCGGGGGCTGGCCCGCTACGAGCCGGGGGACCGGGACATGTTCTTCGGCCGCGATCCGCTGCTCCGCCGGCTCACCGAACTGATCGCCGCTCACCGTCTGGTGATCCTCGCCGGGGCCTCCGGCAGCGGCAAGTCGTCCCTTCTGCGGGCCGGTCTGATCCCCACACTGCAGGACTTCACGAACGCACCCGTGCGCTGCGCGGCCATCCGAATCCTCACTCCCGGCCCTCGCCCCAGCAGCACGCACGCCCACGCCCTCGACCCCGCCCCGGTCCCGGATCCTGCCGGGACGGGTACCAGGGATCCGGATCCCGGTGCCGGCACCGCCACAGGGCGAGCAGCCGCACCCGGGGCAGAGGAACCGGACACCGTCGTGGTGGTGGACCAGTTCGAGGAGGTCTTCACCCTCTGCCAGGACCCGGACGAACGCGCCCGCTTCCTCGATCTGCTGCTCGCCGCCCGGGCGGAGGACAGCCGACTGCGCGTCGTGGTCGGGGTACGGGCCGACTTCTATGGCCACTGCACCCAGCATCCCGGCCTGGTCGAGGTCTTACGCACCGCCCATCTCGCCCTTGGTCCGATGACGGCGGTCGAACTCCGCCAGGCTGTCGTCGGGCCCGCACGGGCCGCTGGGCTGATCGTGGAGCGGGAGCTGACCTCCCGGATCGTCGAACAGACCGCGGCCGAGCCCGGTGGGCTGCCGCTGATGTCCCACGCTCTGCTGGAGGTCTGGCGCCGTCGGCGGGGCCGCACCCTCACCCTCGGCGCGTACGAGTCCATCGGCGGGATCCACGGCGCTGTCGCCGACACCGCCGAACACACCTACAACCAGCTCACCCCCGCCCAGGCCGCCCATGCCCGCCGCATCCTCCTTCGCCTCATCACTCCCGGCGAAGGCACTCCCGACACCCGCCGTCCGGCCTCCCGCGACGAACTCGTCCCGGATCCGACCGGCCACCCGGACGCGGCCGCAGCCCTGGAGAGCCTGACCAGAGCCCGCCTCCTCGTCCTGGACGGCGACACCGCCGACATCGCCCACGAAGCCCTCATCACCGCCTGGCCCCGCCTCGCCAACTGGGTACACGAGGACCGCCACCGTCTGCGGATCCACCGCAGGCTGACCCAGAACGCCCAGAACTGGCATGACCTCGCACACGATCCCGGCACCCTCTACTTCGGCACACGTCTCTCAGAAGCCCGCGAAGTCTTCCTCACCACCAGCGGAACGGCCGACCTCACCCCCCTGGAACACGCTTTCCTCACCGCGAGCCACCAACGCCAGCAGAGAGGCATCCGCCGCGCTCGCCGCCTCAACACCATCCTCGCCTCCCTGCTCGCCCTGGCCCTGGTCGCAGCGGGGATCGCCATCCGGCAGAGGCAGACCGCCGTCACCGCGGAGCGGAAGGCCGTCACCGCACAACAGGCGGCCCAGTCCCGGCAGGCCGCGGCCCGGTCCGCGGCCCTGCTGGACAAGGATCCCGACCTCGCCTCGCTGCTGGCGATCCACGCCTACCGCACCAGCCCCACCCGTGAAGCGGCCGCCAGCCTGAACGCAGCCGCCGGCCTGCCCCTCCTCAGAAAACTCACCGGCAGTACCCAGCCGGTCCTGGCACTGGCGTTCAGCCCCGACGGCCGGACACTCGCCGCCGGCGACAACTCGACCGTGTGGTTGTGGAACATCTCCCTCCCGGGACCAGCCGACGCCACAGACAAGATCTGCCGCACTCTCCGACGGAATCTCACCGCCACCGAACGGTCGCTCCACCTCCCAGGCCACAGAAACCAACCCACCTGCCCTTGAACCGCCATCGAACACGGCCGGTGACCGCCTCCCGGTCCGGGGTGCGGCCCGCAGCCCGGACACAAGAAGAAGGACACTCCCCGCGTACGCCCCGTCACCACTGGCCTCCTGCCCGGTCAGGCTTGCACACTGCCGGCCTCGAAACGGTGCCTGTCCCCGTTCCGGTCGCGACCGCCGCATTCGTCCTCCCGGACGACCCGGTCTCGCCGAGAACGCCTGCGACCGGCCACGATCACTGCCGCTTCCCGGACCGCCGACCTCCTGCGCACCGCGCCCCACGCCCAGGGGCCATCCACCACGGCGCCTGCCCAGAGCTGACGCGAGCCTGTCCAGGGTGTCGGTACGTCCGAGGACGACGCGGGCCGAGAGGACGGACGCGGATTGAGGCCATCGCGAGGACGGTGGCGAACCCGGTCACCAGGGCCGCGGTGAGCGCGAGGGAGACCGTGGCGAGGGCACCGGCCCGGTTGCGGATCCGGTCCCGATCGGTCCTCTGCCGATCGGCCTGGCACTCCCCTGCCGCGACGGGCTCCCGCGTACCCCAGTCCCGCGCCGGCAGCCCTCCCCCGGCGCGGCGGCAGATCTCCGACGTCATGGACCGGGTCGATGACCCTGAGGTGGAAGCGGTGGACGAGGAGGTGCCCGCCGCTCGCATGGAGCGTGGTGCCGTCCCGGCTGAAGACGAGGGCACGGGGCGGGTCTCCGGCCAGAGGGGAGGGCATTACCCGGCCGCCGGCGCAGCGGCACGTTCCGCAGCTGGGCCCCGGCGGGGTGGCCGCCCACGGCGAGGGCACGCCCGTCCGGGGAGAAGGCGAGGGCGGTGACGGGCGCGGTGCCGCGAGCCGGCGGGTGAAGCTGACAGGAGATGTCCACCAGGTCGTTGACATGGGTGACGGCTCGCTGTCCGTCCGGGTGTAGGGCGGCGACCCGCAGATGAGCGGAGGGGAGCGCCCGGATCCCGGGGAAGCGTGATGGTCCCCTTCCTGGCACCCCGGCGTATATTCTACAGCTCGAACAAGCCGGTGTAGGAGTGTGCTTGGCATCTGTTCAGCAGGGTTACGCCATCGGGTCTGAGGGCGAACGGGTGCTGCGCCGGGGCGGGTGGACCACAGCTCGAAGCGCGCACCGAGGCCGACGGCGGCTACCCGGGAGAGGACCCCTCCGTCCGCGCCGAAGACCCCCGTCACCGCTGGTGCCCGCTGCCGGGGGAGGTCAGCGCGGGGTCGGGGGTGAGGGCGTGCACCACCGGAGAACGTCCCTCCAGTTGGTAGCGGAGGGTTCCGTTCACGGTGTCCAGCCGCAGCGCCCTGATGCGCCCGCGGACCGGATGGCGGATGAGAGGCCGGCGGGGACGGCTCAGCCTCCGCAAGGCGACCTCGCCGTCGCCCGCGACGGCGAACAGATCGGGGTCCCGGCCGAATACGGCGACCGGGTGGTTCCGGGTCGGTGGGTGCCGCCACCACCCGCTGGTCGGCAAGCATCCGGACGAGCCGGCCGGCGGGTTCGCCGCAGCCGAAGAAGAGGGCACGGTCGCCGCTATAGCGGACGAGACCCCGGTACGGGGGGCCGTGTCGTCGTCCTCCTTGACGGCGGCGTTCGCCAGTCGCTCCACGGCACGGGCGGTCTCGTGCCATCGGCATTCCCACGCCCGCGTGTCACCGCCGCAGACGGTGACGTAGGCGCGGGTCACGGCCAGCGAGGGCAGCTGATCGCCCGCGCCAGCCGCGGCGAGGGTGCTCACCGAGTAGCCGGCGCGGGCGGCCAGGGCACGGTACGTCAGGCCACCGGCTGCTGTGCGTGACTGCCGCAGTCCGTGGGCGAACCGCGCCACCGGGCCCGCCTGAGGACCCAGCGGCCCCTCGCGTCGTCCCGCCACCACACCCCGCCTCCTGTCCGGTTCGATCATGCCGACCTTCCGAGCCCCGCCGTCGAACCGTGCCGGGACATTGTCCGGACAGCATGGATCAGGCTGTCCGGACAATGCCCGGCGGTAGTGCAATGGTGACAAGCCGCCCGAAGCGGGGGGAGAGCCCGAACACGGGGCGGCTGTTGCGGTGACCCCGGGACAGCCCATCCGGGGTCACCAGGCAGGAGGCGGCCGGCGCCGACGCGGTACGGGGGTACGCATCGACGCCGGCCGCCTCCCGTCCGGGAACGCCCACGACAGCACACCGCACGAGTATCAGGCCCGACCCCAACCACCGCCGCACTCCCCCAACTCCCAGTCCTGGTTCACCATCACCGGCAGCACCCCGCACGCGGCCACAGCCCGCAGACCTTCTCAGTGAACTCACCGGGGAAGCCACGAGGCCAAGAGCCGCCCCGCACAACATGCTCAGCCGGTGGCTCGTGGCGTGTCCTGGGATCGGGCGAAGTCGGCGAGCGTGCGGAAGTCGTCCTGGAGCAGGCCGATCCGTGGGTTGACGTGGTGCAGGAGTGCCGACCCGCGGTGGTGGGCGGTCACGTACGCCTGGTCCAGATCGCTCTGTTCGTCGTCGACCCAGGCGAAAGACCGGCCGTCGGCGTAGTCCACCAAGGGACCTGTCTTCCAGTGCACCCCGTCGGGGCGTTCCCGGAACAATGCGTCCCCGAAGTCGACGAAGGGCAGGCCGGGAAGGCCGAGCACCGGTGCGATCCACCGGTTGGCGTCGTCCATCCAGGTGGTTGCCCAGCACAGCTCGTAGCCGATCCCCAGCAACGATCGCCCGTGCTCCGGGTTGAGCCAGACCCGCAGGAGTCGCCGCCGGGCCGAGAGGGCCCCATCCTCCCGGCCTCCCCCGTTCTGGGGCACTCTGAGCGTGGTGTAGCCGTCGGGGCGCTTCTCCGGCTTGGCCGCATAGGGGTTGAGCGGCCCGTCCACGTCGAGAAACAGCAGTGGTCGGTTCACGATCATCCCCCGGGTCCTCTTGGGTGCCGGCTGCCCCGTGAAAGCCTGGCCGCGATAAGCGTACGAATCCTCGGAAAGCCCGCCAGACGAAGCAGTATGACCCTCGGACACGATCCGTGGAAAGCCGCATGCGATGCGGCGGGCGGCCCACCTGACGCGGGCCTCCCTCGGCCAGGGCCGCCGCAGCCATCCGCTCGGCATCGAGATCATCCGTCCTCGGCCCCGCAGACAACCCAGCCACATACACGGAATGGCCGGTAGAGGCTCAACTCCGCCGTGCCGGGCAACGCGACACCCCATCGGGGAGTCCTCCTTGCCGACGCAGTCGACCCAGGGAGCCGAACATGTCAGCAGGTACGGTCCGCACAGCACTGGTCGCGGCAGTCGCGGCACTCGCCACCAGCGCCCTGGTGGCACCCGCCGGCGCGCACTCCACCAGGGCCACAGGGGGCGGGGACCGGCACGGAGCCGCCCAGCAGGCCCTCGAACAGGCGGTGCGGGACGGGGTCCCCGGCGCCGTCGCCCAGGCCCGGGACCGGGTCGGGAGCTGGAGCGGCACCGCGGGCGTCGGTGAACTGGGCACCGGGAAGGAACGGAAGGCCCAGGACCGCTACCGGGTCGGCTCCGTCACCAAGACCTTCGTCGCCACCGTCCTGCTCCAGCTGGAGGCCGAGGGGAGGCTCGACCTCGACGACACCGTGGAGCGGTGGCTCCCCGGGACCGTCCGGGGCAACGGCCACGACGGTCGGCGCATCTCCCTGCGCCAGCTCCTCAACCACACCAGCGGCGTGTACAGCTACACCTCCGACCCCGGCTACCAGGCGAAGGTCTTCGGTGAGGGCTTCCTCCGGCACCGCTACGACACCTGGGCCCCCGGCCAACTGGTCGGCCTCTCGATGCGGCACAAGCCCTCCTTCGCCCCCGGTACCGGCTGGCAGTACTCCAACACCAACTACACCCTCGCCGGAATGGTCATCGAGAAGGTGACCGGCCGGGGCTACGAGGCCGAGATCGAGCGCCGGATCCTGCGCCCGCTCCAACTCCGCGCCACTTCCGTCCCCAGGACCGGCCACCGGATGCCGGCCCCCGCGAGCCGCGCCTACTCCCCGCTCTCCGGGGACCCGGCCGCGAAGATCCACGATGTGACCGAACTGAACCCGTCGATGGCCGGGGCGGGGGGCGGCATGATCTCCGACTCCCGGGACCTCCAGAAGTTCTTCCGCGCCCTGCTGACGGGCGCACTGCTCCCGTCCGAGCAGCAGAAGGCGCTGACCGAGACCGTGCCGATCGACCCCCAGCGGCCGGAGTACCGCTACGGCCTCGGCCTCCAGTCCTCCCGGCTCAGCTGCGGCAAGGAGGTCTGGGGCCACGGCGGAGGCATCCACGGCTCCCAGTCCGAGGCGTTCGTCACCCGGGACGGGAGCCACTCGCTGGCGCTGAACTTCAACGGGGACTGGGCGGGGGACGCTGGGGCGGTGATCGAGGCGGAGTTCTGCGGGTAGCCGCGACGTTCTCCGCCTTGACGAGGGGGGCCGGGGCCGCAGGTTCACCGTAGCGGCGGGCGCAGGCCATCAGCCCGGACCGCCGCGATTCCCGCAAGCAGCCCGTACCGCAGGCCTGCTCACGGGTCAGGAGTAGCCGGCGCACCTCACCGCAGCGGTCTTCGGCCGTCAGCGATGGCGATGTATTCAACACCCCGCAGCCGGTTCACCTCGTCCACGGTCTCGCCGACACAGGTCAGTGCGTCGACCGTGTGACGGAATCCACCGGGGAACCGCCGAAGCAGCTGTCCCGGTTCAATCCAGATCGCCCTCCGGGCAGGGCGGCCCGGCGTACAGACCAGCCCAACACCAGAAATCCCGGCCCCATGAGGGAGGACCGGGATCTGATCGGAGCGCTGGGCAGGCCTTGCACCTGCATCCCCCCACGGGAAGTGGGGTGTCTTTCCTTGGACCACCAACGCGAGTCCCGCCGCCAGCACAGCACCGGCACGAGCACAAGATCAACTGTAGCAGAGGGCCACACAGCCAACGCGCACAGGACACCACCACACCGCACGAGGCGTCACCGGGCGCCGGGGCCGCCCTCGCCGACGGCCGCCGCAGGGGACCCGACGGCCCGGTGCACGACCCTGCCGCCCGTCCGGGCGAACGGTGTCACCCGGTTGCCCGGCGTGGCGCGCAGGCGGCGGCGTGCGCGCTGACGCTGGCGTCGGCACTGTCAGCCCTCAGCAAGGAGGAACACTCTCATGGGCATGCTGCCTGTCCGCCGCCGGATACCGTCCGCCGCCGCCGTGGTCCTGGCCACCGCAACCGCCGCGCTGGCCACCACCGGGGCGTCCGTCCCCGCTGCCGCTTCCCAGGCCGGAGGAGGTGTCAAGCCGACCGTGGTGCTGGTGCACGGCGCCTTCGCCGACGCCTCCGGCTGGAACGCCGTCGCCGAGCGGCTCCTCGACCGGGGATATCCGGTGGTCGCCCCGCCCAACCCGCTGCGCGGCCTGTCCAACGACGCCACGTACGTCGCCTCCGTCCTCAAGAGCATCAAGGGCCCGATCGTCCTCGCCGGGCACTCCTACGGTGGCGCGGTCATCACCCAGGCCGCCGCCGGCAACCCGAACGTCAAGGCCCTCGTCTACGTCTCCGCCTTCATGCCCGATGTCGGCGAGTCCCCGGCGGGGCTTTCCACGAAGTTCACCGGCAGTGAGCTGGGTCCCGCGCTCAACCCCGTTCCGTACACCGACGCCACCGGCAGCGGCGTCGACCTCTACATCAAGACGGACAAGTTCCACTCGGTCTTCGGCGCCGACCTGCCCGAGTCCCAGACCCGTCTGATGGCGGTAGAGCAGCGCCCCGTCACCCAGGCCGGGTTCGCCGAGAAGGCCACCGCCGCCGCGTGGAAGACGATTCCCTCCTGGTTCATCGTCTCGAAGCAGGACAAGGCCATCGCACCCGACCTGGAACGTTTCGAGGCCCGGCGGGCCAATTCCCGCACCGTGGAGATCGACTCCTCCCATGTGTCGATGATGTCCCACCCGGACGTGGTGACCCGGCAGATCCGCGACGCCGCCGACCGCACCGGCACGGGAGGGAAGCCCGCCGCGCTCGCCGACACCGGCTCGCGCACCCGGCAGCTCGCTGCCGCCGGGGCCGTCGCCGCCATCCTCGTCGCCACCGGTACCACCCTCACCCTCACCACCCGGCGCCGGGGGCGCATGACGCCCTGACCCGGCCCGTCACACCAGCCCGATGCCCTCATCGCCATCAGGGGGCGGTGGGCCCGGCCGGATCACGGCCCGGGCCCACCGCCCCCACCCCGCCCGGCGGCCGGCAAGGCGCCGCCCCGCATGCGGAGGCATCGGCACGTATGCGTATGCGTATACGTGTGCCGGTCAGGTGGTCATGCGTCCCAGTTCGCGCTTCAGGTCGGCCACGGTGTTCAGGACGATGTGCTCGTCGGTGACCCCGGGGGTGCGGCTGAGTGCCACTGCGGCTTCGCCGACCTGGTCGGCTGTGAGCCAGTCGGGATCGCCCCCGGGGCGGCTGCGGTTGACGACAGGGCCGAGGACGAGGTCGTTGACACGACGCCGTCCGCGCAGTTCGGCGCTGAGGACCTCGCGCATCATCAGCAGGGCGGCTCCGTGCATGCTGACGATGCCCGCGGACGGGTAGGGCTTTCGGCCGGAGAACCCGGCGATGACGGTGTAGCTGCCGTCCGGGGCCAGGCGGGGGACGAAGGCACGGGCCAGGGCCGTGTGCGCGGTGGTGGTGTCGATGAAGTACTTCTGCCAGTCGCTCTCGCCGGTGTCCCACAGGGCCTTGCCCATCCACCAGCCGCCGACGGAGGCGACGACGTGGTCGACGCGACCGTGCTCCGTCGCGATCCTCTCGGCGAGGGCGCGGGCCTCGTCGAAGGTGCCGTACGGGTCGTCGACGCCCTGGAGGTGGGCGGAGAGGTCCGGTCCGATCAGCCGGGTGAGCGTGTCGAGGCGCTGCCGGCTGCGGCTGGGCACGACGACGGTCGCGCCGGCGGTGAGAAAGGCGCGGACGATGCCTTCGCCGACGTTGCCGGTGCCGCCGGGGACGACGACGGTCCTGCCGGTGAGGGGTGCGGTGGGGGTGGTCATGGTGGTGCTTCTCTCCGAGCGTTCGCGGATGCGGGCGGACCGGGGCAGGTGCCGGGGCCGGGGCCGGCTCCTGCCCCGGCGGTCCGGGTCAGTCCTGCGGGGTGACGTAGGGGATGAGCGATCCGTAGAAGGGCATCGCGTGGCTGGCGAAGAGTCCGGCGAGCTGGTCGCCGCCCTGGTTGCGCCAGTCGCCCTGGAGCTCGGCGGCGACGGCGACGGTGTTGTTCAGGGTCACGCCGGCATTCTCCATGCGGCGGGCCGCGGCCAGGGTGGCCAGGTGGTTCCAGGTGCCGGACGCGTCCAGGACGGCATGTGCCTGATAGCCGGCGGCGACGGCGGACTGGGCGGCGAAGGAGACGCAGACGTCGGTGCTGATGCCCGCGATGATCAGCTGGTCGCGGCCGGTCGCCCTGATCGCGGCGGCGAACTCCTCGTTGTCGAACGCGTCGATCTCACCGGGACGGCGGACGACCGGGGCGTCGGGCAGTTCGGCCCTGAGCTCCGGGAGCAGGATGCCGTTCGGGCCGCTCTCGGCGCTGGTGGTGAGGACCACCGGCAGACCGTACGCCTTCGCCGTCTTCGCGAGGGCCATCACATTGCGGCGCAGCAGCTCCCGATCCGGGTCCTCGACGCCGAGCAGCAGACCCACCTGGTGGTCGACGAGGACGACGGCGGCACGGTCGCGGCTGAGCTTCTCGATGGGGTAGGGCGCGGTGGACATGGGAAAACCTCCCGGTTGGTGAGTTGATGTAACCAGGTTACTTAAACGCACCATGTATGTCAAAGAGACCTCCTCCCCGTATCCTGGTTGCCATGACCACGACCCGCCTGCCGCTGCACGCCTGCTCGTACACCGAGGAGGTCTTCAAGCTGCTGGGCAAGCGCTGGACAGGACCCCTGATCGACCTCCTGTTGCAGCGCCCCGCCCGCTTCAGTGAGATCCACACGGCCCTGCCCGCGCTGTCCAAGCGCGTCCTGACCGACCGGCTCGGCGAACTCCAGGAGATCGGCCTCGTCGAACGCGAGGTCGCGCCCGGCCCCCCGGTCGCCGTGACCTACCGGCTCACCGAACGCGGCGCGGACCTCGGCCCCGCCATGGACGCCCTGCGGGTATGGGCCGGCGCACCCGTCGACGAGGAAGGCAACCCGGTCCCCCACAGCGCCGCCGAGTGAGCGGCGCGGGGCGACCCGTGTCCGCCGGGGGAGCTTCGCCCCGGCCGGGCGGCCGGGGCGCGATCCATCGCCGGTTCCCGATCCGCTGAATCCTTTCCGGCCGCCACGCCTCTTATGGATGTACGGACGAACGCGCCGTACGGAACCGGAGGTAGTCATGATCACGGGAGCCGTCCTCGGCGCAGCCGTCCTCGTCTGCGCCTGTACCGTCCTCTTCCTGCGCCGGAGGAGGAGCGGCCGTGGCTGACGCCCTGTGGCCCGGCGAGCAGCTGATCGCCGCCGCCCGGGACGGCGACGGAGAAGCCATCACCGCGCTGGTGTCCGGGTCGCATCCGCATGTGCGGCGGTTCGCGCACTCCCTGTGCGCCACACCGCAGGACGCCGAGGACGCGGCGCAGGAGGCGCTGATCATCCTGTACCGGAGGATCGGGATGCTGCGGGCCTCCGGAGCCCTGGCGTCCTGGATGTTCCGGATCGTGCGGAACGAGTGTCTGCGCCGGGCCAGGTCGGCGCTCCGGCATCCCGAGCCGGTCCCGGACGCCGCGCTCCCGTCGTTCGAGGACGAGGTGCTGCGGCGGCTGGAGGCGGAGCTGGTCGCGCGGGCGATCGCCGCTCTCCCCGCCGACCAGCGGCGGGTGCTGATCATGCGGGACATCCAGGGGTACAGCGGGCGGATGACCGCCGACGCCCTCGGGCTCAGTACCGCCGCGATGAAGTCACGGCTGCACCGGGCCCGTGACGCCGTCCGGCAGGCGCTGCGGCCGGAGGACGGGGCACTTCGGGGGAATGGTGGCTCCGATGCGTGAGGCAGGGAACTTCTCCAGCGCGTCCCTGCCCCGGCATCTGGCGCGCGGCGCCGCCGGTTTCGGCTCGCTCGCCGCCTCGGTGCTCCTGCTGCCCGCGACGGGCCCGGTGAGTCTGCTGCTGGCCCCGGTGGGTCTGCTGGTGCTGCGCGGCTGCCCGCTGTGCTGGACGTTCGGCCTGGTGCAGACCGTGTCCCGGGGCAGGCTGCGGCGGGAGTGCCGGGACGGCCGGTGCGAGTTGACCGCTGTCCCGGCGGAGGGGGACACGCCGCATCCGGGGTCCGGTACGCCGGAGGACGGCCGCAGGCCCCCGGCGTCGACGGGCCACGGCACCGGCGGCGTACGGGGGCCACGCGCATGAAGGGATCCCGGGACGACGGGGAGGCTCGGTACGCGCCCCGTGCCGGCGTGCGCACACCGGCCCCTCTCTCGTTCCCGGGGTATCGGGTTCGCGGCCCGCCGCCTGATGACCCTGGAGAGCCGTACCGGACCGTCGTCCGTTCCTGTCGACCCGGGCAACTCCGGTGTCATTGACGTGTTCTGGTCCGGCCGCGCACCGGAGAGGGGGCCCGGTGGTCGCAGGCCTGGCCGGCCGGTGACGCGACGCCCTGTATCTTGGCCCGGTGGTAGGTGCAGTGGTGGACGGCGAAGGCGCGAGCGGCCGACGGATCCGTGGGCTGGACGCCGAGGAGCGGCGGGCCAGGCGGCGCGAGGATCTGTTGGACTCGGGGTTGGAGCTGTTCTCCGCCCAGGGTTATCAGGACACCTCGATCGAGCAGATCTGCAAGCACGCCTATGTCGGCACCAAGAGCTTCTACGAGGTCTTCACCGGCAAGGAGGCCCTGTACCTGGCGCTGCTCGACCGTATCGTCGCGGTGGTGACCGGGCGTCTCACGTCGGCGCTCGACGGTCTGGACGAGGGGCGGGACGAGGGTGCGGCCGCGCGGGCCCTGATCCGGCACTTCGCGGACGCCTTCGTGGAGGACGTACGGGTGGCGCGGGTGACCTTCGGCGAGGGCCGTGCCGTGACGCCGCTGGCCGAGGCGCACCGCCGTACCAACCGCCGGTGGGCGGCCGCCTTCGTCGAGACGGCGTGGCAGCGGCTCGGTGTCGCGGCGGGACCGCACGCGCGGGCGGTGGCCATGGGGCTGATCGGCGGGCTCTTCGACATCATCGCCGACTGGCTCCTGGATGCCGACACCGGCCGGCCGGCCGATCGCTCCCTGCTCCAGGACGGGCTCGACCGCTTCTACACCGTGGTCAGCTCCGGTCTCACCGCCTCCTGAGACGCCGTCACTCCTGCCCGCCCGCGAGGGTGGAGCACCTCTGTGGAACGCCCGTGGGGCCATCGCGCCGTATCCGCCGCTCTTTTTGGAAACGATGCCTTGTTCATAACAAGGGCACGTGCTCTACTTCCGGGTAACCTTCCCGTGAGCAAGGAGTCGCCCCATGGCCAAGCTCCGCACGTTCCTGATAACCCTCGTGCTGTCCGCACTCGCTTCCACGACCCTGACCACGACGGCATCGGCCGATGCGCCGCCCCGGTCGGGGTGGAACAACTGGTCCTGCCGGCCCAGCACCGCCCACCCCGAACCGGTGGTCCTCGTCCACGGCCTCGGCGCCAACGGCTGGGACAACTTCCTGACCCTGGCCCCCGCGCTCCGCTCGGCCGGCTACTGCGTCTACTCGGAGACGTACGGCAAAACCGTGCTGGGCGGCCTGGCCGGCGGGCTCGCCCCCATGGCGGAGAGCGCCGCCGAGGTGGGCGCGTTCGTCGAGCGCGTGCGCACCACGACCGGGGCGGCGAAGGTCGACATCGTCGGCCACTCCGAGGGGACCACCGTCCCCGCGTACTACATGAAGCACCTGGGCGGCGCCACGAAGGTCGACGACTTCGTCGGTTTCGGCTCCAACTTCCGTGGCACCACCCTGAACGGCCTGGCGACGCTGGCCGCCGCGCTCAAGCTCCAGGGCCTGCTGACCGGCGTCGGCTGCGGCGCCTGTACGGACTACCTGCCGGGCTCGGCGTTCCTCGCCAAGCTCAACGACGGCCCCGTCGCCGTACCCGGGCCGACGTACACCAGCATCGTCACCCGCTACGACACCGTCGTCACGCCGTACACCAGCGGCCTGCTCACGGGGGACGGTGTCACCAACATCGTGCTCCAGGACAAGTGCGGTCTGGACTCGGCCGGCCATCTCGGCCTGGCCATCGACCCGAACATCACCCAGCTCGTCCTCAACCGGCTCGATCCCGAACACTCCAAGCCGTTCCGGTGCCGCTTCTTCACCACCATCGGCATCTGACACACGGCATCCGATCCGGCACACGGCCCGCGCCCACAGGCCGGCGTCCGTGGCCGCATCCCCGCGCACCGCGCAGATCACGCCCTTCGGTGGGTTTTCGGCCAACTCCCCTTCCGTGATCAACTGTTGCGCGGGGCTCCTCGGTCCTCACCGGTGACCGTCCCACCGGGGCGCACCGGGTCGGCCCCCGTGGCCCGCGCCCGTGGCCCCCTCGGGATTCCGACCAGAGTGAGGAGTATCCCGTGGCGGTACGAACAGGTGCGCGCGAACGGACGGGCGCACGGACACGGACCACCCGGGCGGCGGTGGTGGGAGCGCTCACGGCGGCCGTCGCCGCGACCGTTCTCGCCACCCCGGCCGCGGCCGGGCCGGCAGCCGCGCCCGACCCCGGCCCGCGGTACGACGCCACCCAGCGTGCGCTGGACGACCTCGTCCGGCAGGGTGCCCCCGGGGTCATCGCCCAGGTGCGCACCGGGGACCGGGTGTGGAACGGCGTCTCGGGTGTCGCCGACCGCACCACCGGCGAGCCCAGGACAGCGAACGAGCGCTTCCGTATCGCCAGCATCACCAAGACCTTCGTGGCGGCGGTCCTGCTCGATCAGGAGGCCGACGGGCTGCTCAGCCTGGACGACACGGTGGAGAAGTGGCTGCCCGGCGTCGTCCGGGGGAACGGCAACGACGGCCGGGCGATCACCGTACGGCAGTTGCTCAACCACAGCAGCGGGCTGCGCGAGTACATGAGCGACCCGGAGTACCGGCGGAAGTTCTTCACCAAGGAGTATCTGAAGAGCCGTTACGAGACCTGGGCACCGCTGCGGACCGTGGGCGTGGGGCTGGCCCACCGGCCGGACTTCGCCCCGGGCGACCGTCACGCCTACTCCAACACCGGCTATGTGCTCGCGGGAATGATCATCGAGAAGGTCAGCGGGAACTCCTACGCCCGCGAGGTCCGCGAGCGCGTCCTGAAGCCCCTCGGGCTGCGTCACACCACCCTGCCCGGGGACAGGGTGACGATTCCGGGGCCGCACCCCCGGATGTACTCGTTCCTCAGCGAGGACCCGGGCGCGACCGAGGTCCACGACGTGACCGAGCAGAACGCCTCCCAGGCCTTCGGCGACGGCGACATCATCTCCACGACGGGCGACGTCAACCGGTTCCTCCGGGGGCTGCTGACGGGCGGGCTGCTGCCGCCGAGGCAGCTGGCCGCGATGAAGGCGATGCTGCCCAACTCCGGCCCCGTCGGGGGATACGAGGGGTACGGCCTCGGCCTCTACCGCTATCGCACCAGCTGTGGCACCACGGTCTACGGCCACAGCGGCGGAGCCGCGGGCGGCGGCAGCGAGGCCGTCGCCACGGAGGACGGCCGGCGCTCCGTCACGGTCAACGTCAACGCGGACTGGGCCTGGTCCGAGCACATCGTGGACTCGGTGTTCTGCGGAGGGCGCGGTAAGGGAGAGCGGTAGCCGGGGCGCCGGGTGCGCCTTGCCGCACCCGGCGCACGGGCCACGAACGGCGTACTGCGTGGGCCCGGGGCGGCCTCCTGTGCTCGCCCACGACGGGCGTGGCGTGCGAGGGCGTTCCCGCCCGACCTGCCGCACGCGCCCCGTCGTGCCTCCGCACGGAACGCTCGGCCCCGGAGGAGAATCGTCGGAATCGGACGCCTCTGATCCGTCACAGGTCCCTCGGATGAATCCGGTGATCAGCCAAGACTCCGAGAGAAGGGATTCCCCTCATGAAGGTCGTCGTCATCGGCGGTACCGGACTCATCGGCTCCAAGCTGGTCCCCGCACTCGGCGAGAACGGTCACGAGGCGGTGGCGGCCGCTCCCCGTACCGGCGTCGACACACTGACCGGCGAGGGGCTTGCCGAGGTTCTGGAGGGCGCCTCGGTCGTGGTCGATGTGTCGAACTCCCCCTCGTTCGAGGACGACGCCGTCATGGAGTTCTTCCGTACGTCGACCGCCAACCTCCTCAGGGCCGAGGCGGAGGCGGGTGTGACCCACCATGTCGCGCTCTCCGTGGTCGGCACCGAGCGGCTCCAGGAGAGCGGCTACTTCCGTGCCAAGCGGGCACAGGAGGAGCTGATCAAGGCGTCCGGGATGCCGTATTCCATCGTCCGTGCCACGCAGTTCTTCGAGTTCCTGGAGGGCATCGCGGCCGCGGCGACCGACGGTGACACCGTGCGGCTCGCCCCGGTGAAGATCCAGCCCATCCTCTCGGACGACGTGGCCGCCGCCGTGGGCCGTACCGCCGTCGGCTCCCCCGTCAACGGTGTGGTGGAGGTGGCCGGCCCGGACGCCTTCCAGCTGGACGTGCTCATCGGCCAGGGTCTCGCGGCCGGGAACGACCCGCGTACGGTCGTGACGGACCCGCACGCCCCGTACTTCGGTACCGAGTTGCAGGAGACCACGCTGCTTCCCGGCCCCGGCGCGCGTATCGCCGAGACCCGCTTCGCCGACTGGCTCGCCCAGCGGTCCTGAGCCACGCGGGGTGGCCCTGCCCCTGGGCCACTCCGAGCCAGCATCGACGCAGCTGTCCCGTGCCCCGTGCCCCGACACATCGGCTCCCGGGGGGACCCGCTCAGCCCGCGCGGAACAGCTCCAGCGCCCGGATGCCCACGTCCAGGGCCTCGTCCGGCTCCCGCACACAGCGCTGGAGATCGATGAAGCAGCTGTCCGCCCCGGACGTCCGCGCCGAGGTGAGGACGTCCGCGATGCTGTGTTCCGTGGAGCCGGGAGGCGGGTTGTACCGCAGATGGCGGCGGAGGGCATCGGGGTCCCGCCCTGCCCTGTCGGCGGCGGACCTGGCCACCTGCCACAGGGCCGCAGCGGCCTCGGACGGCGCGACGATACCGACCCAGCCCTGCGCCCGGCGGCCGACACGCTCCATCGCGGCCCGGCTGAATCCGCCCAGATACACGGGTGGACCGGACTGCTGGACCGGGCGCAGCCCGACGTACGAACGCGGAATGGTCCAGTGCGGTCCTTGGTGGCCGAAGGTGTCCTCGGTCCAGATGCCGTGGAGAATGTCCAGGATCTCGTCCAGCCGCGCCCCGCGCCGGGAGAAGTCGGCGTTGACCGCCGTGTATTCGTCGCGCAGCCACCCCACACCGAGCCCGACGTCCAGCCGGCCGTCGCTGAGCCGGTCGAGGGTGGTGAGCGAGCGGGCCAGCAACAGCGGCGGATACCAGGGCGCGTTGAGCGTGCTGGTGCCGAGCCGGGCGCGGCTGGTCGCCGCCGCGGCGACGGTGAGCACGGTCAGCGGGTCGAGGAAGGTGCGGAACTCCGGTGGGTAGGGGTCCTCCGGGGTGTGCCCCGGGTAGAGATCGCTCGGTGCGACCGGGGTGAGGGCCCGGTCTCCGACCCAGAGCGAGTCAAACCCCGCCGCCTCCGCGTCCCGGGCGAAGCCCGCGACCGCGGCCATGCGGGCATGGCTTCCGTACTGTGGCAGTGCGATCCCTGTGCGCATGGATCCATCCTGCGCGCGGGCCGGCTCCCGGGGCGGGCAGTTCACCGCGTGGTGTCGATCACACCCCTGTCGCGGGTGGGCACTCCGGCCTTGCCCCCAGCCGCTCGCACGGTACGTGCGGTACGCGCGCTCCCGTATCCGCCGCTCCCCCGGCCCCGGGCGGGCGGGGACGGGTTACGGGGTCGCACGGACGAGGCGGGCGGGCAGCGGTCCGGGGTTCAGGGTGAGTTGGGGCAGCCGGGGCAGGGGCCTGCCGCCGGGCCGGAGCCGCAGATCCCCGTGGGAGAGGATGCTCGCGAGCAGCAGAGTGCCCTGGAGGAGGGCGAACTCGTCGCCGATGCACCGACGGGCTCCGGCGCCGAAGGCGAGGAAGAGCGGTGACGGCGCGGAGTCGCCCGGGCCGGGGCGCCAGCGGTCCGGGTCGAAGGTGTCGGGGTCGGCATGTTCGCCGGGCAGGTGGTGCAGGAGATAGGGGCTGTACGCGAGGGTGGTGCCCCGGGGCAGGAAGTACCCGCCGAGGCGGGTGTCCTCCTCGGCCTGCCGGGTGAGGAACCAGCCGGGCGGGCAGAGGCGGAGCGTTTCGGTCAGGGTCCGCCGGGTGTACTCCAGCCGGGGCAGGTCGTCCCAGGTGGCGGTGCGGCCCCCGAGGACGGTGGCGATCTCCTCCGTCAGACGACGGTGGACGTGGGGGTGGAGCGTGCTGAAGCGGACGGCCCAGCACACGGCGCCCGCGGTGGTCTCGGTGCCCGCCACGTAGAAGGTGACGGCGTGATCGATCAGCTCCTCGTCGCTGAACGCCCCGCTGCCGTCCGGAGTCCGGGCACTCAGCAGCAGGGACAGCAGTCCGTCCCCGTATCCGCCGGACGCGTCGGGGTTGTCGGAGGCGTCGGAGGCGTCGGAGCAGGATTTCCGGGCGCGGTATCCGGCGATCAGCTCGCCCATGGTCCGGCGGGCGTGGGACGCGGCCCGCGCATGGCGGCGGTTCCCCAAAGTGGGCAGCCGGCACAGGGGCTCCGGCAGCAGGCTGCGCCGGAAGACGCCCGCCATCAGCTCGTGGAGATCCGCAGCGAGGGAGGAGTGGACGGCCGGATCGAGATCGGCGCCGAAGACGGTCGCGACCAGGGCGTCAGCCGTGATCCGGCGGGTCTCCCGGGTGAGGTCCACGGTCCGGCCCTCCGGCCAGGAGCTGATCATGGCGTCCGTCCGGTCGGCCATGATCCGTGCGTAGCCGGGGAAGTGCCGCTGGTGGAAAGCCGGTTGGACGAGTCGTCGCCGCTGCCGGTGCTCCGCTGCGGGGCAGGTGGCGAGCCCGGTGCCGCCGACCTCCCGCAATCGCCGGTAGAGCGGCCCGCCCTTGTCGAAGACCCGGTCGTGCAGCAGCAGCGTACGGGTGAGTTCCGGGTCGCAGACCACCACCAGCCGCGTGCTGCCGAGCCGGATCTCGACCAGCTCGCCGTGGGCGGGGAGTGTCCGTACGAACGCCAGTGGCGCGCGGACGAAGCGCGCCAGATGCCCCAGCCCCGGCAGTGCCCCCGGCGCCACCGCCACCGTCGGATGGTGTGCCATGACGATCCTCCCCTGCTCCGAGCGCGCGGTGGACTGTCGAGGGACGGATCGTCGCACCCGTGCGGGAGTCGCGCAACGGGTCGCGGGCACACCGGCCGGATGCCGTGCCGCCCCCGTTCCTCCCCTCCGTCCGGGGCGGTCCCGGCCCCCGGCGAGTGGCCTCGGGCTCGAACGGGTGGCCGTTCGTTCCGGCGATCGGACGGTTCCCGTGCACTCCCGGCGTGGGCTCACCGTCTCTCCGCGCCTGCTCCGGGTCGAGGTGGCCCCGACGGCCCCGGCAGTCCCGACGGCGCTGTCGGCCCGGTCGGCCTCATCCGGTGGACACGGGCGGTGGCGCCGTGTGGACCGCGACGCCCACCGGGACCCGCTCGTCCACCGCTCTGATCACCGCCGCCACCGACTCCGGGCCCCAGCCCCCGTAGAGCTCGATCAGCTGAACGGAGGCCGCGAACTCGGCCGCGACGGCCGCCCCCGCGGCCGCCTCCGGTACGGCGACGAAGGTCGAGCTGCCCGCGCCCTCGGTGCGGACGAACCGGTCCGTTGCGGGGTCGGCGCCCGGCTGGACGTGGACGAAAAGGGCCCGCTGTGCCTCACCCGCGGTCGCGCGCTCCTTGTAGCGGGCGATGCCGATGAGGGATTCGAAGCCGTAGAGGACGGTGCCCACCCGGGCCCGGCCCCGGACGGCGGCCTCGACCTCGGCCACCCAGGGGTAGCCCGTCGCGCCGCACAACTCGACGGTGGTCACCCCCCGGTCCGCGTACTCGGCCGCGAGGACCGCGGCGGCGGCCGGGGTCGGCGCGGTGAGGATGTGCGTGGCGGCGCCGTCGGGTCCGGTACGGACCGGAGCGGGGCCGGGCCCGCCGGCGTCCCCCGGCTCGCCGGACCTGAAGATGATCGCCGTGTCACCGGCCATGGTGTGTGCCTCCCTGTCGGGTGGCGCCGCCGACGTGCCGTCGGCCGCCCCGTTCGCAGCTCCGTGCCCTCGGTCTCTCCACCGTTCCAACGTTCCCTGCCGGGGGGGGGCATTCCCCGGCGGAGGTCCCACGGTCCGGCTGCCCCCCCCAGGGCCGGCACCGCGCAACGGCCGGCAAGGCCCCGGCCTGCGGGGCAATGGCGCCCGCGGGCGGGATCGAGGGCTGTGCCAGAGTGGCCGCATGACGTGGAACGGTGACGACTACCAGGCCCGCTTCGACCGTATCGCCGCCGAAGGAGGGGATGTCCACGGCGAGGCGGCGCTGGTGCGCTCCTTCGGTCCCGCCACCGTCCTCGACGCGGGCTGCGGCACCGGCCGGGTGGCCATCGAGCTGGCCCGCCACGGGATCGCCGTGACGGGTGTGGACATGGACGCGTCCATGCTCGCCACCGCCCGGCGCCTGGCACCGGGGATCACCTGGCACCGGCACGACCTGGCCGGCCTCGACCTGGGGCAGTCGTTCGACGTGGTGGTGATGGCGGGCAACGTCCCCCTGTTCACCCCGCCGGGGACGGAACCGGCGCTGGTGGCCGGGGTCGCACGGCATGTCCGGCCGGACGGGCGTCTCGTCGCGGGCTTCTCCCTGGACCGCGGATACACCCTGGACGACTACGACGCCCACTGCCGCGCGGCGGGGCTGCTCCTCGACGTCAGGTACGCGACCTGGTCCCGCGACCCCTACACCGGCGGGGAGTACGCCGTCTCGGTGCACCGCCGGCCCTGATCGCCGGCAGCGGTCGCAGACAGCGGTCGCCCCAGCGCCGGTACCCGCAAGGGAGTGTCGCCCGGCTCCGTGAGCGCATCGCCGCTGTCGGACGTCCCGCGGCGGAGAGCGGTGGGAACCGGCCCGCGCGTACGCCGTGACCCGTGCCGTCGCCGAGCACCCCGGCGCCGTGGTCGCCCTGGGCGCGGGCCACACCAGTTACACGGACCCCGGGCACCCGGCCACGGTCCGTGCCGCGCCGGGGCGTTGCCGTGACGTGATCCACGTCCTGCCCTTCCCCGACCGCGCGCTCTCGCCGGCCGCCCTCCGCCACCGCTGCGCCACGGACAAGGGACGGTCCTGGATCGTCGACGGGCACGACTTCCTCGCCCACCGGCTGGACGACCCCGGCACCCGGGGGTTGGCGACACGGACGATCCACACCGGGGACGAGACCCCCGCACGGAGCACGGAGCACGGAGCACGGAGCACGGTACGACTGCTCGCCCGCATCTGAGCGGGACGGGCGCGGCTACGATCCGGTCGGCCCCGCAGGCAGTTTCTGGAACCCCCTGTCCCGCCGTGCGCAGCCAGCTTCTGGGCCGCCGGGGCCACGCCGTGCGCAGGCGGGGGCAGGACGCCGGGGCATCCGGGCATCACGGGAGGGCACGCGGGGCCGGCTCATGTATCCCGTCAGCGCGCACGGGGCTGCCGACCGGGAGGTCGCCGTCCTGGCCGGGGTCCGGGAGCAGCACCGCGACACCGGCCGAGGCAGGCTCCTCCCGCTCCCGGGGCGACGCGGGTGAGCCGTACCAATCTCGATGCTCAGCCGCGAATGGCGTCATCATCTTCCGTTTTCCGCGGTCCGGCTGCCAGCATCTGCGCACACCACCACACGAGGGCCGGACAAGGAGAAAACATGACACGACGCAGACGGGCCGGCTCCCTCGCCGCCCTGGCTCTCGCCGTCTTCCTGACCGTTTCCTGCGGGCGTTCGGACCAGGCAGGAGGCGCCTCGGGCGCGGGCGCCCCCGCCGCCACGGGCAGGAGCGCGGCCGACCTGCTGCCGGCCGATCTGAAGAAGAAGGGCGTCCTGCGGGTCGCCACCGCCGTCGGCTACCCGCCCATGGAGATGTACAAGCCGGGCACGACCGAGCTGACGGGTGTCGATCCCGACCTGGCCCAGGCCGTCGCGGACCGGCTCGGGCTCCGGCTCTCGCTCACCAACGCCGCCTTCGACGGGCTGATCCCCGGTCTGACGTCCGGACGGTTCGACCTGGTGATGTCGTCGATGACCGACAGTCCGGAGCGCCGCAGGGCCGTGGACTTCGTCGACTACTTCCGCACCGGTGGCGTGATCATGACGAAGAAGGGCAACCCGGAGGGCATCAAGACCCTGGCGGACCTGTGCGGGAAGGCGGTCGTCCTCGCCAAGGGCAGTTCCAACCTGGCCATCGGCCAGAAGCAGAACGCCGAGTGCGGCGACAGGATGCGGATCTCGCAGAGCGAGGACGCCCCGACCGGTCTGCTCCAGATCGACAGCGGGCGGGCGGTGGCGACCATTGTCGACTATCCCGTCGCCGCGATGTTCGTGAAGGAGAAGGGGACGTACGAGGTGCTGCCGGACCAGTACGGCACGGCGCCCTGGGGCATCGCCGTCGCGAAGGACAGGAGTGGTGTGCGTGACGCCGTCCGCCAGGCGCTCCAGGAACTCATCGACGACGGCGGCTACCGGAAGATCCTCGACTCCTACGGGGTCGGCGGCAGTGCCGTGTCCGAGGCGACCGTCAACGACGGCGCGTGAGGCGGGGTACCGGGATGACACAGCTCAGAAAAAACGATTCTTCAGGCGCTTCCCCGCAGGACGCGGCCCGGGTGCGCACGGCGGAACCCGGCACCGGTGCCGGGCCGTACGGGGGCGGCGACGACAGCCTCGCCCTCACGGTGACGGGCCGGCCGCGCCCCGGGCGCTGGGCGGCCGTCCTCGCCGCCCTGTTCCTGGCCGTCTGGCTGGCGTACACCGTCGTCGTCAATCCCCATCTGCACTGGGACATCGTCGTCGAGTACCAGTTCGACGAGCGGATTCTCCGGGGTCTGTGGGTGACGGTCCAGCTCACCCTGATCTCGATGGCCGTCGGCATCGTCATCGGCGTGGTCGTCGCGGTGATGCAGCTCTCCGAGAGCCCGGTGCTCCGGGTGATCGCCGGGGCCTACACCTGGTTCTTCCGGGGCACGCCCCTGCTGGTCCAGCTGATTCTCTGGTTCAATCTCGCGCTGCTGTTCCCGGTGATCGGCATCGGTGTCCCCTTCGACGGCCCCAAGCTGGTGGAGTGGCAGACCAACGCGGTCATCACCGGCTTCGTCGCCGCCCTCCTCGGGCTCTCCATCAACGAGGGCGCCTATCTGGCGGAGATCGTGCGCGCCGGCATCCAGAGCGTGGACCCCGGCCAGCGCGAGGCGGGCGCCTCCCTCGGCATGTCGAACCGGCGGATCCTCACCCGCGTCGTCCTCCCGCAGGCGATGCGCGTGATCATCCCGCCGTTCGGCAACCAGTTCATCTCCATGCTCAAGACCACGTCCCTGGTCTCGGTGATCGCGGGGTCCGACCTCATGACCGTCTCCCAGCATCTGTACCTGGCCAACTTCGAGGTCGTCGCGCTGCTGATCGTCGCCTCCGTCTGGTATCTCGTCCTGACCACCGTCGCCAGCGTCGCGCAGTACTTCATCGAGCGGCACTACGACCCGGGCGCCGCGTCGATGCGCCGCCGGGTCCTGACCAACCTCGTGCCCGGCCGCACCGGCAAGGGAGCCGCAGCGTGAACGACATCGTCCTGCGGGCCCGTGGGGTACGGAAGCGGTTCGGCGACAGCGAGGTGCTCAAGGGCGTCGACCTCGATGTCGCCGCCGGCGAGGTGCTCTGCGTCATCGGGCCCTCCGGCTCCGGCAAGTCCACCCTGCTGCGGTGCTTCAACCACCTGGAGAGGATCGACGCGGGCCGTGTCCTGGTCGGCGGCGAACTCGTCGGCTACGAGCCGTACGGACCCTCCGGGAGCGTGCTGCGCGAGCGGCGGCCCCGCGACATCCGACGGCAGCGCGAGCGCATCGGCATGGTCTTCCAGCGCTTCCACCTCTTCCCCCACCGCACGGCGGTGCAGAACGTGATGGAGGGCCCCGTCGTCGTCAAGCGCCGCCCCCGGGCGGAGGCGGAGCGGCAGGCCCGGGGACTTCTCGCCCGGGTCGGCCTCGCCGACCGCGCGGACCACTACCCGGGGCAGCTCTCCGGCGGCCAGCAGCAGCGTGTCGCCATCGCCCGTGCCCTCGCCATGGAGCCCACCCTGATGCTCTTCGACGAACCCACGTCGGCGCTCGACCCCGAACTCGTCGGCGAGGTCCTCGGCGTCATGCGCGACCTGGCCCGCAGCGGAATGACGATGATCGTGGTCACCCACGAGATGGGCTTCGCCCGCGAGGTCGCCGACCGGGTCCTCTTCCTGGATCAGGGGGCCGCCGTCGAGGAGGGGCCCCCGGAGCAGGTGTTCGGTGACCCGCGGCAGGAGCGCACGCGGGCCTTCCTGTCGACGGTGCTGTGATGCGCGGCCCCCTGCCCCGTACTCCGGCTCCCGCCGTCCGCCGGCCCGCGTACGACCTCCTGCTCCGGGGCGGCGTCCTCGTCGACGGCACCGGGGCCCCCGGTCGGGCGGCCGACATCGCCGTCGCCGGCGGGCGGGTCACCGTCCTGCCGCCGGGCACACGCGACGGCGGCGCCGTGGCCGCCGACGTCATCGATGTGGCGGGACGGGTCGTGGCCCCCGGTTTCATCGATGTGCACACCCACTCCGACGCCCTGGCCGCGCACCACGGGGACCACGGGGACCACGGGGACCATCGCGGGGACGAGGACGACCTGGCGGCGCTGCGGCTCGCGCCGCTGCTCCAGGGGGTGACGACCGAGATCGCGGGCAACTGCGGCAGCAGCCTCTTCCCCGCGCTCCCCGAGCGGCTGCCCGGGCTCGCCGAGCACGTCCGGGTCACCTTCGGCCTGGGACGCGTCCCGCCCGCCGAGGACTTCGAGGGCTTCGCCGCCGGGCAGGACCCCGCCAGGCGCCGCACCCACATCGCCTCGCTCGTCGGACACGGCACCCTGCGCGCGGGCGTGATGGGCTTCGCGGACCGCCCTGCCACCGGGGCCGAACTGCGGGCCATGTGCGCGCTCCTGGACCGGTCCCTCGCCCAGGGCGCCGCCGGGCTCTCCACCGGGCTGATCTACCCTCCCGGCGGATACGCGGACACCGGGGAGCTGGTGGCGCTCGCCCGGGTCGCGGCCCGGCACGGCAAGCCGTACGTGACCCATCTGCGCGACGAGATGTCCCAGGTGGAGACCGCGCTGGAGGAGGCCCTGGAGATCGCCCGCCGCTCCGGCGCACCGCTCCAGATCTCCCACCACAAGACCGCCGGACGCCACGGATGGGGTGCCACCCTGCGCACCCTGCCCCGGTTGGAGCGCGCGCGGGCCGACGGGATCGACGTCCTGTGCGACGTCTACCCGTACACGGCGGGCAGTACGGTCCTGCACGCCCTGCTGCCGCCCTGGGTGAACGAGGGCGGGATCCGCGCCCTGCTCGAACGGCTGCCCGTGCCCGAGGTCCGCGACCGGATCCGGCGCTCGATCGCCGAGGGTGTCGACGGCTGGGAGAACACCGTCGGCAACGGCGGCTGGGACCTGATCAGCGTCGCCGCCGCACCCCGTCATCCCGCCGCCGCAGGCCGGCGGATCGCCGACCTGGCACACGCGCGCGGCGTCGACCCGGTGGAGTACGTCTGCGACCTGCTGCTCGCGGAGGGCGGCGAGGTGACCATCATCAGCCACTCCATGCGCGAGGACGACGTCCGCCGCGTGCTCGCCAGCCCGCTGGCGATGATCGGCTCGGACGGGGTGCCCAAGCCGGGCCGTCCGCACCCGCGCTGGGCGGGCAGCTTCGCCCGGGTCCTCGGCCACTACGGCCGCGACCGGGGCCTGTTCACCCTGGAGGACGCCGTGCACAGGATGACCGGCCGGCCGGCCCGCCGGTTCGGCCTCGCCGGGCGGGGCACCGTCCGCGACGGGGCCCACGCCGACCTGGTCGTCCTCGACCCGGACACGGTGTGCGACGGCGCCACCTTCGACCAGCCGCTCCTGGCGCCGGAGGGCATCGGCACGGTCGTGGTCGCGGGCCGGGTGGCGGTCCGCGACGGCCGCCCGACCGGGGAATGCGCCGGAGAGGTGGTGAGGGTGCCGTGACGCTGGCCCGTGTCGCGGCGGCGGCCCGCAGTGCCGCGGCGCTCCCGCTGGTGCTCGGTGTCGCCGCGATCGACGTGGACGACGGCCTGAGTGTGGGCGTCGACGACACCGTTGTCCTCCCGGTGGCCTCCGCCGCCAAGCTGTTGCTGCTCGCGGAGGTCGCCCGGCGCCTGGACACCGGCGTGTTGTCCCCGCGGCAGCCGGTCGCCGTCGCACCGGAGGACATCGCCTTCGGCACCGGTCTGCTGCACCGGCTGGGCCGCGACGGCTGGACCGTCGAGGACCTGTGCTGGCTGACCGCCTCCGTCAGCGACAACACCGCGACGAACGTCCTGCTGGGGCTGGTGGGTCCCGACGCGACGGCCCGCCTCGCCCGCGCCCTGCGGATCGGGGAGCTGACCGTGCACGACCGCATCCGCGACGTGCGCGGCCCGGGCGAGCCGCCGCTGTTCGCGACCGGCACCGCCCGGGCGCTCGCGGAACTCGTCGCGCACGCGGCCCGGGGCACCCTCGTCTCGCCCGGGGCATCACAGCGGCTGCTGCGGTGGATGCGGTCGGGTACGGACCACGGCCTGGCGCCCGCGCTGGTGGCGCACGACCCGTACGCCTCCTGCTTCCCCGAGCCGCTGCCCGGCGGCCTGCTGGTGGCCAACAAGACGGGGACCGACCGGGGGGTCCGCGCGGACGCGGGGGTCTTCATCGGGGCGCGCAGGATCGCGTACGCCGTGGTGGCGCACTGGGACACCGCGCTGGGGCACAGCACGGAACGGGCCGCGGTCCACGCCGTCCGGGAGGTCGGCCGGGCGCTGGCCGACTGCGCCGGGGTGCCGGGCGGCGGCTGACCGGCCCGATCGCCGGGCCTCCGGCGGTGACCGCGAAGGCGCGTGGCCGGGCGGGCCGTGCCGGGGCGGGGAGCGGGGAGTCCGCAGGGCCGGGGAACGGCCGGTGCCGGGCGGCGGGTACGCGCGTCTCCCGCCCGGTGTCCCCCCGGCCCGGTCCTGTCGTCACGCCCACTGCGCGCCCAGCAGCGCCCCCACCTCCCCGGCGGCCGACCGCAGATCGGCCAGGAAGGCCCGGAGCAGGGGGTTCTCGTTCGTCCGGCGGGTGGCGACCCCGATCCGCCGGTGCAGCCGGGGGTGGTCGAGGCGCAGCACGTGCACCCCGGCGGTGTCGCCGAGGCCGAGCGCCGGGACCAGGGCGATGCCCATGCCGGCGCGGGCGAGGTTGATGGTGACCTGGTAGTGGTCGCTGCGGCAGCGGACCCGTGGCAGGAAGCCCTCGGAGGCGCAGGCGCGCTCCAGCACCGGTTCGCCGGTGTGACCGCCGCGGGTGCCGATCCAGCTCTCGCCCTCCAGCTCGGCCAGCCGGACCACGGAGCGGCGGCCCAGCCGGTGCCGCAGGGGCACCACGATCAGCTGCGGCTCGTCGAAGAACATCTCCACGTCGACGGACGCCTGACGGCACCACGGGTCCAGGGGGTGCTCGAAGACGACCACCGCGTCCAGCCGGCCCGCCTCCAGGTCGGGCACCAGGTCGTGCGGCTGTCCCAGGATCAGTTCCAGCTCCACGTGGGGGCGGGCGGCGGCGAACGCGGACAGGGCCCGGGGCAGCAGCTCCAGGCCGGCGGAGGCGAAGAACCCGAGCCGCAGCACTCCGGCCTCCCCGGCCGAGTGCTCGCGCAGGTCGTCCCGCGCCACGGCCATCAGGTCGGCGATGGCCTGCGCGTGCTCGGCCAGCCGCCGTCCGGCGTCCGTCAGTCGCAGGCTCCGCGGGCCGCGCTCCACGAGCGCGACCCCGATCTCCTGTTCCAGGCGGGCGAGCTGATGGGAGACGGCCGAAGGACTCAGGTGGAGTGCCCCGGCCGCCGCCACGATGGTGCCCCTGCGGGCGATCTCCAGAAGGACGAGCAGACGGCCACTGTTCAGCATCGCGCCAGACTAGTGACCTGAGTCGGAGGTTTGTCGTTGGTTGGGGTGTGAGTCGTCCTGGACCGAAGATCCCGCCGTTGTCGTTGACCGATGCCCAGAGGGTGGTGCTGGAGGGCTGGGTCCGTCGTCGTTCGAC
>NZ_BSBI01000025.1:0-36456 GCF_034961445.1 Streptomyces yaizuensis | reverse complement strand
GCAGCGCAAAGCGTTCCGGGCCGGAGCCCTGTCGGGGAAGCGGGCCGAGCGGCTCGAAGGGCTGGGAATGGTATGGGAAGCGGAAGACGCCACGTTCGCCGAAAACCTCGCCGCCGCCCATGCCTGGCGTAGCGGCGGAGCTTGTGGACCAGCTGGTGGGCGTCTTCTGTGCGGCGGTCGATCTCCAGGAGCAGGATCGGCACCTTGGCCTCGGGTGCCCGCATCACGAGGTCGGCCCGCTGAGCGTAGCCGCCTGTGAGCCGGTAGGGGATCTCCGTCTGGAAGGCGAGCGGGTGCCCGTTCCCGGCACGGTGGAGTTCGGCGGCGGTCGAGGTGACCGCCGCGGCATGGTCGCTGTAGCCGGTGCCGAGCAGTTCCCCGGTGTCCGGGTCGTACTCATGCTTGCGCAGCGCCGAGATCCGTATGCCCTCCCGCTCCAGAAGCTTCCTCGCTCGCGGTTGTCCCGCGTGAGCCTGTCATGCCGGTTGCCCGGACAGGTCAGCTTCCACAGCTGATCGGCGGTGGCCCGCTGGAAGGTCCCCAGCGCTTGCAGCAGTTCCTGGCGCCAGGGCTCAATCGACGTCCTCCTGTGCACAGGTCGTCTTTGGACATGAGGGATGTCGGACCTGCGGCGGCCCCTCGACCGGCCGGGTGTGCGGTCGGCGGGCACGATGATCCTCGGATTCCCCCGGCCTGCGGGCGGGTCGGCAGTCGTCCGGCCCCTACACGGAACTGCGCACGGGCCGGACCCACCGTGAAAACGCACCCCTTGACCGCGATCTGACGGACACCACCCCGAGGCATCCGTTTTACTTCTTGACCAACCGGAATGTCCGTGACCGGCGTCATGAACGGGCTCCTGGCGATGCCGTCCGCTGTCCACAGGCCCGGAGCCGCACCGCAGTTCGGCCGGCCGGGCGCAGCAGGCGCCCCGGCCTGCGAACAGCAAGGAGACCTTCATCGAAACGACGTCGCCGAAGGCCCTGCTCGCCCCAGAGCAGCTACCTGATCGAGACAGCGGCTGCAGGAGACCCGGCTGTTCGGGGGCTGCGCACGGATCCTATGGTCGGCTCTTCGGTGAATCGGGGCAGGTGGGCTGGTAAGGGGAGTGAGTGACGTGGGTACTCCAATCGCGGCGGTCGAGTCCGGTCGTCACTCGTGCGCATACCTGAGCGGCGATGTGCTGAAGGTTGAGGCGGTACCTCTGCGGCGGGGCATGTTCGCTGGCGGCGTGCAGGGTGGTGCCTTCGGGGCTGAAGGCAAGGGAGAGGACCGCTCCGCCTGCCGTGGAGAGAATGGCAAGTTGCTGGTACGAGGTGGTGTCCCAGAGTCGAACGCTGCCGTCGGTGCCGGCGGTGGCCAGGGTCCGGCTGTCCGGGGAGAAGGCCAGTGTCTTCACGGGATCGGGGGACCCACTACGGGAGTCGGCGTCAGCGGGAAGGACCGTAAGGCGTTCCACACTGCCAGCATCCCACAGGGTGATTTGCCCGATTCTGTCAGTTGTTGCGAGGATTTTTCCGTTGGGGCTGTAGGTGACGGCGTGGTGTTCGCTTCCGGTCCATTCGGTGCGGCCGGTGGGGAGGTGGATGACGGCACCGTGCCCCGTTGCGAGAAAGTCCTTGTCAGGGCTAAGGCTCAGGCCACCACTCGCAGGACGCAGAGGAGGGGCATAACGGAGATCGGCGGGCTTCTGCGTGCGGGCGAGGAACAGCGATGTGTCATCCGGGGCGAATGCCAGACCGCCGATGGCGGCCAGTTCATCGGGGGTGGGTCTCAGCTCCGGCAGGGTGGTCGTGGCATGGCGTGTTCGCGTATTCCACAGGTAAACAGCGGCGTTCCTTGGTTTCACCTGCGCGGTTGCGGTGCGGCCGGTTCGGGCGTCCCATAGGTGCACGGCAGCGGGCCAGACGCCAGTGATGTCTCCGGGGCGGAAGGTGTACGCAAGAGCGCTGCTGTCACGGCGGAATGCCAACTGAATCGAGCAAGGAGGGGTACCCGACCTGGAGTACTCGCCTCCGCCAGGTGGGCAGGAGCCCGGCAGGAGTACCGTCCGATTACTAGTGGGGTCGGTGAGCCGGAGGCGGGTGCGTCCGTTACGGAGGTCAGGTCGCCCGGTGACGAGCATGGATGCGTCCGGGCTGAAGCCGGCTGCGACCGCGGGCTGCTGATGCCAAGGCTGGGTGATGACTCCGTCCAGGTTCAGCGTGTGAACACCCTGCTCGGTGGTGTAGCGCAGCCACCGCTTCTGGAGGTTGAGGCGTAGGTCGGACGCTTCGTTCCGGGGCAGCGGGTGGTGGAAGACGAGCACGGCCGGACCAGAGACACGCCAAAGGCCGATTCCCCTGCTGTCCGCACCGGCCATATAGCTTCCATCGGCGCTGAATTCGATGTCGGTGAAGGCTCCGTCGCCGATCTGAGGGAGTTCCTTGCCGGAGGCAAGATCCCACATGCGGAGCCCCTTCCCAGAGGAATGGGCAAAACGGCGGCTGTCGGGAGTGATCTCGGCATGGTTCTCCTCGCCGGAGCAGTCCGGGGATCGCGGTATGTGCGGTGTCCAGCGCACAGGGAGTCTCCGGGCCTTGGATACGTCCCAGAACTCCGCCTGTCGGCCGATCCGGCACACCGCGAGCAGACGGCCGTCGGGACTGAGACGCACTTGCTGATCCTCACTGGCTTGGTAAGGCAGCCTCACCCGTCCCACAATCCGCCTGGAGCCCCTTTCGCTCACAACGAATTCCTGACTCAGATCACGAGTGACCTGAGTCAGGATGAGACGGCCGTTCGGGGTCAGCTCGGCCCCGATCCCACTCAGAGCACTGCCCCTGCCGGCCTGGAGGTCCCAGAGCATCGGGGGTCGGCCCCGGCTGGAGGAAGTGGCCCAGCGGCCGTCGTCGCTCAGCGATGCCAGGGAAATCCCCGGCTGCTCCGGCGCGGGGTAGGAACCCGTCCGGCGCTGCGACTCCACATCCCAGACCGTGGCGCGCAGCTTCGTGACGTAGATCATCGTGCTTCCGTCGCCACTTAGTCCCAGGCGGGTTTGGTGTCCGGGGTCGGGGTTGGGGAAGACGGCCTCTTCCCTCTGGGTGGCTGCGGTCATGACAGCCGCACGGGTTTCCGGCAAGTCCGCAATCCGGAACGCCGCGAGTGCGAGCCTCATCGCCGTGGCAGGGTCGCTCCGGCGAAGGCTGTCAGCGACCGCGGTAAGACGGCGGGCCTCGTCGCGAACGCGTTCGCGATCCCGGCGGGCTTCTTCCCTGGCACGCTCGCGGTTCTGGCTGCGGTTCTGTTCCCACGCAATCCCCCCAACCAGCACAGCAAGGGCCGTGAGCACTGCGAGAACGCTCTTGAGGTGGTGCAGTCGGCGTGCTGCCCGGGTGGCTGCGTGGTGCTCCTGATCACGGGCGGTGAAGCTGGTCTCAAGGAAAGTGCGCTCGAAAGGCGCGAGGTGGTGGGGTGTGAGATGTTCTTCTGCCCGGGCGAGCCGGGTGCCGCGGTAGAGGACTTCGGGGTCGCGGTCCAGGGTGTGCCAGGTGGTGGCGTCCTCGGTGAGAGCACGATGGACATGGAGGCATTCACGCGCCTCATCGATCCAGCCGCGCAACCGGGGCCAGGCGGTGAGCAGGGCCTCGTGGACAAGTTCAAGGCTCTGGTCGTCGAGCGCGCACAGGCGGGCACGGATCAGGCTCTCGATCACGCCGTTGCTGTCATCGGTGGTGCGGAGCGCGTCGAGTTCGCCGCCGGTGAGGGGGCGGCGGGTGTCGGGGTTCTCGCCCTGGCCGGGGGCGATCAGCCGCAGCAGTACATGGCGTAGGGACTCCCGCTCGGATGCGGTGAGGTGAGTGCAGAGATCCTCGGCGGACCTGGCGACCGCGCCGTCCAGACCTCCCGCTTCCTCGTACCCGGTGACAGTGAGCACACGGCCGGACCGTCGGTGCCAGGTTTCCAGCAGGGCGTGGGAGAGGAGTGGGAGGGCGCCGGGGCGGCCGGACACCGTGTCGACGAGGCGGGTGGTCAGCTCGCGTTCGACGATGAGCCCGGCTGCAGCAGCCGGTTTCACAATGGCGGCGCGGAGTTCGACCGGGGTCATCGGCGGGACGAGGAGGTGCGCGTCGCGTAGTGCGTCGGCGAGGTCGGGGTGCTCGGCGCAGTGCTGGTAGAAGTCCGCTCGGACCGCGCACAGCACTCTCATGCCGGAGTCGGCCTCCCGGGCGGCGAGGAGCATGCGGAGGAACGCGTCGCGCTCCTCCGGGTCCTGGCAGAGGGTGAAGACCTCCTCGAACTGGTCCACGATCACCAGCACGTCCCCACCCAGGGGGTGGAACCCCTCGGGTCGGTGGCCGGTCAGCAGATGATGATGGGCGCGTACCGGGTGTTCTCCGGGGGAGAGGATCCTGATCCCCGCCAGCTTCGGCCCCGCCCATACAGGGTCGCGGAGTGCGGGGATCACGGCAGCACGTAGCAAGGAGCTCTTCCCGCTGCCGGAAGGACCGAACACTGCGGCAAAGCGGCATCGTCCCAGGAGGTTCAGTACATCCGCGGTGACACGGTCCCGGCCGAAGAACAGATCGCTGTCGGTGGCCTCGTACCGGGCCAGCCCTCGGTACGGCGGAGTCTCCCCGCCCTCGCCGGCGCCCCGGACGGCTTCCGCGACCGCGCGCCAGCGGGTCTCCCACTCCCCCGGATCACCTCCGCACGCCTTGGCGTAGCCCAGAGCAACGCTCAGGCTCGGGAGCGCCCTTCCGGCGGCCGCCTGGGAAAGTGAGGTTGCTGAACAACCCGCCTTCCCGGCCAGCTCACGGTAGGTGGGGCCGCCGGCTTCGGCCCTCAGTTTCCGTAGCGCGAACGCGAACTCCTCCACCGGCCCTGCCTGTGGATCGACCGGCACCTCACGACGCCCCGCCACCAGACCGTCCCCCCGTTCCTTTCCGTACCTGAACGCCAGTTCGCCAGCGTATGCCGGATTGCCCCAGGTCAGGCAGAGAGTTCTGGCCATTGATCAATACCGGGGACGGGTCTGTGATCAATGCTCCGTCCCGATTCCATGGGTCGTGCCGGGCAGTCGTCCACCGTCCGGCACTCATCAGACGGCCAAACGGGCCCGAGGAGTGACCATGCTCGATTACTGATCGGAACAGCAGGAGACCCGGACACACATCACGCCGGGCGGACCTTCAGGACGTCGGCCGTGACCGGTGCCGCCGGCCCCGATCGTGCCGGATGACCACGCTCGGCCCACATCACAACGAACTGATGGAGAAGATACATATGCACACCACAATTACTCGCCGTATGGCCCAGGCCGCAGCCGCCGGAGCTGCCCTGCTCATGCTGGGCGGGCTCGGCTTCGTCACCGCAGCACCTGCCGCTGCGGCAGACAAGGACGGAGTCCTGGAGACGGGCGAGCTGGGTCTCTACTACAACAGCAACTTCGGCGGCTCCGTCTTTGACCTGGCCCTCTCGGACCCCAACTTCGCCAACGACCGCTTCCCCACCAGCCCGTCGGTCAGCCCGGACAACAACACCGCGTCCTATGACAACCGGGACATCTACGCCTGGCAGCTGTGCACGGACGCGAACTACACCGGGACCTGCGGGCGGCTCCTGTCGGGTGCGAATGGCAACTTCAGCGACGTCTACAAGAACAAGGTGACCTCCGCGAGGTACCTCGTCTGACCCGGCTGTCCGGGCCGCCCACACGGGCGGCCCGGGCTCCCCGGATTCGAACCCCCGACTCCCCTTCATGCTCAGGACTCAGGAGCGACCATGCCTCTGTTCCCTCCCCGCCGTGGACGGCGGCGTGCCGTGATGCCGGGGTGCGTCGCTGTCGCCCTGGCCGTGCTGGCCGGCTGCACCAGTGGGTCCGGCGGGTCCGCATCGGCCGGTCAGGAGCACGGCGGCGAACCCCTTCTGGGCCGGATTCCCGTGGTCGTGGCCGGGCACGGGCTGAAGCTGCCGCTGGACGCGTACCTCGTCGACGACCAGCGGATGCGCAGACTGAACCAGGCCCGGGCCGACGCCATCGACCGCTGCACCCGGGACTTCGGCTTCCGCTACCGCCCGCCCGGACCGCCGCGCAAGGAGACCGGCCCGCGATCATCCACCGACCGGCGCTACGGCATCACCGACGCCACGGTCGCGGCACAGGACGGCTACGGCCTGGGCGACCGCGACCCCGCCCGTCAGCCCCCGCCCGAGCGCCCCAGCTTCAGCCGACAGCAGGAGACCGTGGTCTTCGGCAACGGCCGGACCCGTGTCCGGGGCCGCGAGGTCCCAGAAGGCGGCTGCGCCGGGCAGGCGGACGCCGTCCTCGGACTCGCCCGCCCGGACGGGCCGGACCTCGATCTGCCGCTGCGCCTCTCCAACGACGCCTTCGAGGCGTCCCGGAAGGACTCGCGCACCCGTGAGGTGTTCGCCCGGTGGTCACAGTGCATGGCCGCCGCAGGATACGACTACCGGGACCCACTCGTCCCGCCCGGCGACCCCCAACTCCGTGATGCGCCCGAGAAGGAGGCCGTCCGGGCCGCCCTCCAGGACATCGCCTGCAAGAAGCAGACCAACCTCACCGGGACATGGTTCGCCGTCGAGACCGCGTACCAGAAGCGGACCGTCGACCGGAACCGCGCAGAGCTGGAATCCGTGCGGCAGACCATCACGAACGCCCTGCGCGGCACGGCCGGCACTCATATGCCTACTGGACCGGCGCCTGACTGACTGCTCTCGTCCAGCCGGAGCCTGCCCGGGTGCCGGTCCGTTCCCGGTAGACACCGTCACGCGGACAGACCGGCACGGTCCCGACGCCCCTGGGCAACTACCGGGCACAGCAGCCTTTGATCAAGGCCCCGCTCACTGTGCCGGCGGGATGCCGATGGCCCGGGAGTGCGGCTGTCCCGGCCCCCAGCAGGCTACCGTCGGTATCTGAACAAGCCGCAGCTCTTCTCCATCACGGCTTCGGCCGCCCCGCGGTCGGCGGCTTCCTCCTCCTGGCTGCGGGCAAGGCGTTAGGCTTCGCCAACTGTTCTTCGAGTCCGTCCAGTTCCACGCGCCGCGCGGTGATCCGCTCCAGCAGCTCGGGATCCAGCATGCACAGGATCGTAGAAGACCGTCCGGCCTCAACGGGCAGGAGTCGGCATGTCGAGCACTGGGCGATGGCCTGAGCGTGAGCTCAACCGGACAGCGCGGCTGGGGACCATATGCCGAGCCACTGCTCGGCGCCGTATGCCTCGAACCGCTCCTCCTCGATGAACCCCAGCTTTGCCGCGAGGCGCATCGAGGAGACGTTGGCGGTCTGGGTGGCGAGTACGACTGGTTCACCGGGAAGGGCGCCGGCGAACCAGTTGAGTGCCGCTGCGCAGGCTTCTGCGGCGTATCCGCGTCCCCATGCCTGCGGCAGGAACAGGTAGCCGAGCTCGGCCTTTCCGGCGGCCTGGGGAAGGTGCCCCGTTTCTCTGTAGAGCGTGATCTGGCCGATCATCGCACCGTCGAGATCAACGATGAAACGGCCGGAGCGCCGACTGGGTGCCGCTGGCATCGTGCGCTCGAGCTCGTCACGCGGCTGAGGGCCACCGAGGTAGGTACTCACCTCTGGCGAGGCCAACAGGTCGATGACCGCCCTGCGGTCCCGGGCCTCGGGTTCACGGAGCACAAGCCTCTCGGTCCTGATCGGGGCAGGCGGCCAGGCGACGGGTCCGAGATCAGTCATGCCATCACCCAATCAACAGGCGCGCTGACGATCAAGACTCGCGGACCGATCAACCACCGCCCCGGGGCCCACTCCCACCAACGGTGCCGACCCTGCAGACCACGCCTGCACGGTCAGACGGACGATCTTCTCCGCAGACTGCCACCCGCGACCAGCATGAGCACTCCGAGGACCGATCACACCAGCCCTTTGACCTGCTACTTCAAGTTGGTGGTAACTCAGTGCACGGCACCGCCGGCGCGTGCACCGGATGCGCTCGGTGCGGTGCATCGTGCGCACCCGAGCGAGTGCACGACATCGCCGGCACGATGCGGGGCGGGTGCACAACATCGTCACCACGCGCACCGGATGCCGGGACACACCCCGTACGTCACCGCTGGCGGCGGCGCAGGCGCATGGTGCGCCACGGGTTCGGCCGGCCGGTCGCGTCCCGACAGCTGGCGTGGTGACGCGGCCGGCGACCGCTTCGGCGAGGTTGCGTTTGCGGGCCTCGGTGGCAACGGTCAGTTTGGCGAGGGCAGCGAGGCGTTCCGGGGCGGCCGTCCACGTCGCCGGGTCGGTTGTCCGACCCTACGCGTACTCTTTGGGCATCGCGGCCTGCTGGTGGGCGTGGATGGCGGCGGCCCGCTGGGTGGGAGTGAGGGCGCCGCCCCGGCAGGGGTGGTCGACGGCGTGCGGCGGATCGGCCGCCGCCCGGTCGCCATGGTGGTGGTGATGGTCGTCGGTGTGCGCGGGCGGCGTGGTCGTGGCCGGGGCACCGTCCCGCACCGGAGGGGGCGCAGTGCGGGCGGTGCGGATCGCGTTCTGCAGGGCGAGGCTGGCGACTTTGCCCCGCTCGTACCGGGTCGCTGAGCGGGGCGGTGCGCGGACGCGCGCCACCACGCCAGCAGCTGCTTCAGAGGTTTTCGGGGTCTTCTTGTCCGGGCGGGTGTCCTGCGCCGCCCACCACCCCAGCCCGTGCCGGGCGCGCTCGTCCGGCAGCCGACCGTGCTCCTTGACGTACTGGTCAATGATCGTCTCCACAGCGTCTTCGATCCGCTGACGACGGGTCGACTTCCACTCGATCACCTCGGCATCCACCCCGGCGATCTCCATCACCGGCCGCAGCCCAGGCGTCACCTCCCGCGGCACCGTCGCCAGACCCAGCTCCTCACACACCTCCGTCGTCATCGCGAGGGTGTAGAGCGTCCCCGCCGCGACAGCGTGCTGGTAGAGGCGGCGGGTGTCGAGCGCGTACCAGACGCCGTCTGCGCGCTGGGCCCGGTTCAGGATCAGGAGATGCTCGTGAAGCAGCGGAGAATTATCGCGGTTGTCCCAATGCCGGAATGCCGCCACCACCAGGCCCGGCAGCCTGGCCCGCTTCCTGCCGGAGGACCAGCGGATCTCCGCGACCTCGCCCTCCAGCCACTCCAACACCCTGGCCACGGCCCGCGCGTGCGCCCGCTCGATCACCACCCGGGCCCGGTCATCACCCAGTACCCACAGCACCAGCAGCGACGCCTGGGAACTCTCCCGAGACAAGACACTGATCACCCATGGCCGAACCCGGTTCCTCGGCTACGAGATCACTGTCCAGCACAACGACACGAAGCTGAGCAGCCGTTACCGAAGGGCCAACGGCCAGATCGCGCTGCGTGTTCCGCAGGACGTGATCAAGTCCAAGTGTGCCCCCTATCTCGCCCGCAGAGAACCCGCCACGAGAGGGGCTCTGGCCAAAAGCAGCGATCACGCGATCGCCGCTACCTACGGAGCTGTTTATCGGGCATAACCCAATACTAACTGCTCGCCGGAGATGTATTTCGGCCGCACAGACTGCAATGGGTCATGGAGACATCCATGCTCAAGACCCTTGCGGCCAAGCACCGCTCGTCAGTGTCGAAAATGGCAGCCAAAACACAAGGCCAGGATCGAAACACCCAACGGTCCCCGAGCCTGTTTCGAGACCCGCATCGAGCGGAAGAACAGGAAGCCGCTGGTGGCACGGTTTGGTGGAATTCCCCTACAACAGCAACGGTCGGCGAAAATCACCGACAGCCGACCTGTCCGGGTAGACTATCCGCAAAAGGAGCTGATCACACGGCTCCTTGCGGACGCTTGCGAGATCTGCGGTGGAACCGGCGATGTCGAAGTGCATCACATCCGTGCCCTCGCTGATCTCGCACATGCCGGATGGTCAGCGTCCGACTGGACGCGCGTCATGCTCGACCGGCGCCGCAAGACAATTGTGGCCTGCGTCAACTGCCATGGCCGTATTCATGTCGCACGAACGGCTGGATCACCCACGCCGTAATCACTGGAGAGCCGGATGATCGGGAAACCATCACGTCCGGTTCGGCGGGAGGCCGCGCGGAAAAGGACCTGCCACGGGCAGGCACCTCGCCGCGCGGCCGACCCAACCAGCTGGATCATGAGGGCCCGTCGAAACTGCCGCGACTACGAAACGTTGCCCCAGCACGCCGAAGCCCACCTCGCGTGAACCATCATGGCCCTGATGACCCGCCGCCTCACCAAACTCGTCACCGACTGCCGCGAACCCAAACCCCCACCAACCCCACTCGCACCGCCCCTGCGAATCCGCCTCCACCCCTGGACCGTCCGCCTCAACCACGCTCCAGCCCGGTAGCCGGCCACAGGACCAGAAGCGCGGTCACGGGCAGTTCACCGCCGCATTGCCTGCGGTGACGGTGCACTGGTCGATTCCGGTTACGCCGTCCACGAGCCCGTCGTTCCTGATGTATACGCTGATCGTGTCGTCACCGCCGTCGCCCAGAACATCCTTATCGTTCTCGGCCACGCTGATGTCGTCGTTGCCCTCGCCGCCGTCGGCGGTACCACCGACGCCGGGCTCACCGTTCGTGTTGAACTCGAGCAGGTCATCGCCCGCACCGCCGAGTGCCGACCCCCCATTGGCGGGCCCCCTGATCGCGTCGTCGCCTCCGTCGCCAGCGAGGGTTCCCCTGCTGAAGGAGTAGAGGCTAATGATGTCGGTGCCGTCGAGCAGGCCTCCCCCGCGGACTTCACCGGTGGACCCCACCGCCGACTCCCGCCCTTCGGTTTCGTCGCTGGACCCGCCGTTGATCGTGATCTCGTCGGCGCCGGCCCCACCCTGAACACTGCCGCCGTCATCGACGCCCACAGCGGGGTTCTGGTTCGAGTCTCCTCCGATGGCGGTGATGCTGTCGTTGCCAGCGTCGCCGATCACCGTCCCGGTGACGGCCTTGCCAGCGGAACTCGTCGCGGTGGAAGCGGTGATGGTGTCGTTGCCGTCGAGGGCCGCGCTCAGGAGCGGGGTCCCGCCGCGGACGGTCCTGGTGACCGCGGTCACTCCGTCGGATGTCGAGGTCGGCGCGGTCACCTGGATGATGTCCGCCCCGGCCCCGCCGTACACGGACCCGGCAACCGACCCGCCGGTGACGGTGATCCGGTCATCGCCCGCGCCGCCGTTGACGGTGGTGTCGGCGGCTACCCCCGCCGCACAGGCGATGACGTCGTCACCCAGACCGCCGGTGATCAGGGGCAAGGTGACAGGAGAACCGTTGACGGTGCAGGTGGAGGCCGCGTACGCGGGCCGGGGCCATAACCAGCAGGCCAGTGGTCACCACCCCCACCACCACTCCCCCAGCACTGACACAGACAGGGATACGAACCATGAGGAGACTCCTTAGGCTCCGCCAGCCACCGAGACCAGGCCAGGCGTGGTGAAACCGATCGACGCGCCGCTCCAAGCCGAAACGGCCGGTCAGAGGGAAAGCCAAAGGCCACCTATCTGTCCCAAGGCTGAATCAGCGCAAGCCGACTCGTCACGAAACGTTACAGATCAAGATGTTGTGGGACGGCTTCTGAACCTGCTCGGCCGCTACAGCTTCACCGCCGGCGTCCCGGCCGGCGGTGCCCTACGCCCGCTACGCGACCCGGATACGCCCGAACTCAACGAGGACGAAGTCAGGATGGCTGGACTTGGTCGAAGAGGGCGAGGGCTTCTGCGGGGTCCGGGCTCACGAGGCGTTCCAGACCGGTCGTCGTGATCTTCGCCCACCTGCCGGCCCGTGTCCACATCTGTTCCTCGAAGGCGCGGACGACCTCGTCCAGATCTCCATGGCCGGTGGTGATGGACTCGGCGAGTTCGGCGCCTTCCAGCATCGCGAGGTTCGCGCCCGCCCCCAACGGGGGCATCAGATGGGCGGCGTCGCCCAGTAGCGTCACCCCGGGGACATGGGTCCAGGTGTGGGACACGGGCAGGACGTAGAGGGGGCGGTGGACGAAAGCGGTGGCGTGGCGGAGGAGGTCGAGGACGGGAGCGGCCCAGCCGTCGAACAGCGCCAGCAGGCTCGATCGCACAGCTTCGACGTCGGCCAGGTCCAGGTTCGCGTGCCAGTCCAGCGGCGCGCGGAACTGGGCGTACACCTTGATGTGGCCACCGCTGTTGCGCTGGGCGACGAGAGCTCGGTTGACCCCGTACACGGCCACGGAACCGTCGCCGATCAGCCGGGCGAGGTCAGGGTGGCGGGTGTCGACGTCGTCGAGTGAGGTTTCGACGTAGGTGACGCCGGCGTAGTGCGGCGTCACCGGGGAGACTGCCGGGCGTGTCCGGGACCAAGCGCCGTCCGCGCCGACCACGAGGTCGAACGTCTCCTGTCGCCCGTCCGCGAAACGGACCAGTACGCCGTCCCGGGTCTCCGGCTCCACCTGCGTCACGCCTCGATCCCACTGGATGTCGAGAGGGCCGAGCAGCAGGTCCCGGAGCTGTCCACGGTCGATCTCGGGATTGGTCCGGTCATCCGGACGGCGTCGCCAGTCGCGCAGGACGGTGCCGTCCGTCTCCAGGATGCGCATGGCCTGCCCCTCGGGGCGGGACAACGCATGGAACTCCGCGAGCAGGCCCGCCTTGTTCAGCGCGAGCTGGCCCAGCCCTTCGTGCATGTCCAGCGTGCCGCCCGGGGGGCGGGCGTCGGGGGCGGGCTCGCGTTCAAGGACGGTGACGGGGTAGCCGTGGCGGTGCAGGACACGGGCGAAGGTAAGGCCTCCGGGGCCGCCCCCGACCACAGCGATACGATGTCTCATGGCGATACACTGTATTCTCTCAATACGATGTATCGCAGCAGAACGGTGTGAACCATGAGTGTGTGGGACCGGCCGGAGCCGCTGGCTCGCCCCGTGCCTCTCGATCAGGAGCGGATCGTTGCCGCCGCCATCGCGCTGGCCGACGAGGGCGGGCTGGACGGGGTGTCGTTGCGCAAGGTCGCCGCCCGGCTGAACGCGGGCCCGATGCGGCTGTACGGATACATCTCCACCAAGCAGGAGCTGTTCGACCTCATGGTGGACGAGGTCTACGCCGAGATCCTCCCCCAGGAGCAGCCCGGTGACTGGCGTGAGGCGCTGGGCACCCTCGCCCATCGCACCAGACACGCCGCTCTCCGGCACGAATGGCTGGCCGACCTGCTTGGCGGCCGCCCGGCCCTGGGCCCGAACGCCCTCGCGGTGGGCGAGGTCACGCTGGCCGCCCTGGAAAGCGTCGCCGGCATCGACACCGCCATGCGCGCGGTGGAGACTGTCGGCGCCTACTTCACCGGCGCGATCAGGCGCGAGATCGCGAACCTGCGGGCCGAGCGCGCCACGGGCCTGTCGAAGCACGACTGGCAGCGCGCCTCCGGCCCGCATCTGACAAGGATGTTGGCCACCGGTCGCTTCCCGGCGCTGGCCAAGGCCGTGCACGACGGCACGGACGTGGACGCCGAGGCATCCTTCGAGACTGGCCTGGACTGGGTCCTCGATGCCGTGGCCGCCAAACTCACCCGACCGTCGGCATGACGCTCAGCCCTTGCCGAAGGTGAGCGAGCCCGGGGCCCGGTACCCATGGGCCCGTGAAGGTAGCGCTCGGTGATGGTCTGGGTTACGTCACTGAAGGCGTTGCCACTGCACCGGACACGGGATGACGGTACTTGGTGTCGGCAAACGATGGCGAGCTCAAGCGGTGGAAGCACCACCGTGAGCTCAAGGCGCTGACCGAGGACGTCCCTGGACGCGGTGGTTGGTCACCCCGCCGTCCGGCCGGGGAGGGTGAAGACCGCCGGTGTCCCGCTGGCGGTATGGTCGCGGGGCCATGTCCCCAGCCCCTTGGGTCTGTGCGAGAACGGCCATGGTCACCGTGGTGAGGTCGGTACAATGCGCGCGGCGGCGTGCACGTACGCCGGTGCCCCGTCGGGGAGTTGCGGTCCACGCCCACAGTCCTGGGGTCGAGGTTCCCGGAATCGCGTGCCACGTGATCCCCCCTTGTTTCTTCTGTCTGCGATCTTCCAGTGCGGCGCGGGGCGTGGAGTCGGGCCGTGAGCAGGAGACGGGCATGACGAAGGACCGCAAGCGCAAGCCGGCCGCACGCGCGGAGATGGCGGTGACGGGGCTGCGGCGCGGGGAGGCTGGCGCCCGGGTGGAAGCCCGCCGGGCCGCTCCGGACTTCGGCGCCGTTCCGCCCGCCGGGGTGCCGATGGACCCCGACCCCCTGGGGACCGGGTACGAGCTGCTGACCGTGCCGCTGATCGTGACGGTCATGCTTCCGGCAGGCGCCGACGGCTGCGGCTACCTCGTCTCTCCGCAGGGCTGGTATCGGGCCAGGGCGCGGGTGTGGGGGCCGATGCCGACACGGGAGTCCGGGCTCGCGCCGCCGGCCGGGCAACGGCCCGGGTGCTGATCGTCCAGGTCTCCGCCCGCCGCCGCTGGTCGGGCACCGATACCGTCCAGGAGTACCTGCGCACCGCGGCGACCTCGGCCATCACCGCCCTGGTGGACCGCTACCCGGCGGTCACCGAACGGGCCGTCATGGTCCAGACCCTCGACCAGGAGACCGCGGCCCAGGTCCTCGCGGGCAGCGGGGAACCCGCCGGGATGACCGCCCGGTTCCACCCCAGCCTCCGCGACACCACCAGCGGCAACGCCCAGGACACGGACGACGACGAGGCCGGCCCCGGCCCCGTATCCGTTCCGGGTCGTCGACACCACCGACCGGAGCCGGGCCGCCGCGGGAAAGAACCTCTACAGCACGGCCGACGGCACGCCGGCCGCGACCCGCACCGGGCTGGAGGAGCTGGAGGCCGGCCACGGCCCGCTGCGCCCCGTGGTCCCTGCCCCGCAGAAGGACCTCGGCCGGCTGTCCGCTGCGTTCCTGGAGGCCGGGCCGACGGCAGTCGCCTCCCTGCCCGTCACCCTGCGGCGCCCCACCCGCCGCCACGCCGAGCACGAGGCCGAACGCTCCGGCCGTATGCGGAGCGGACGGCTGTAGGCCGGGGGCGAGGACTCCTGGGAGTGCCGCGTGATGCGGTCCCTGATCTGGGGCATCGGCGCCGACCCCTCCGACAGGCCCCAGCGCCTCCATGACAAGACCGTGACCGCGGTGATGGACCTCGTCGACTCTGGGGGGGGACCCCGACAGCACGGATCTACGTCGAGGCCGCGCACAACCTCGCCACCGCGTTCCGGACCGCCGCCCGCCAGGCCGACGGCTGGACGGCCGGACTTGGCGACCGTCGGCCGGACGCCCGGCGACCGGTGGCGACGGCGGAGTGACGCGCACTGCCTGCCGCAACGGCGGAACGGGCCGATCGAACCCACGGAATGTTGCGCAGTCGGCCGCGTCGGTGAGGTGGACCGGCTACCAGTCGTGGCGTCCGCAGTGTCGCCCGGTCGAGCTGCTGGTCGCAAAGAAGCACACGGAGATGCCGGAGCGTCGCCGTGCCGCACGCCACGACCCGAGTCCGGCGAACGCGGATTCGAGGTCGGGACGTTTGCGTGCGCGAGGCCAATCGGGTGCCTAGGTCGTTTCTTACGGATCAGGCTGGGTCAGGGAGCGGGGTCTGGTGCCGTGCATCGCAAGGCGGAGGAATGAGTCCCTGCGGTGGGGGCACCTCCCGGGCCGCCAGGCCCAGGGGGCCAGCGGCGACTGACGACAACGCGGCGAGGCGCGGTGCCAGGGCACGCGAGCCCCAGCAAGATCCGTAAGAGACGGCCTAGCCCGGCGCCCCGGGCTCTGTGCCGAGCCCCAGGCGTTGGGCGTCCCGCTCTGGGCGGATGGCCGTCAGGGCGAAGGCGCCTGCCGTGAGCATCACGGCGCCGGCGACGAGGAAGGCGGTGGTGTAGCCGGCGGTCTGGGTGTCGGCCGCGTCGATGAGGTGGCCGGTGAGGAACGGTGCCACGAGGCCCGGCAGGGTGCCGATGCCCGCGACGATGCCGAAGACGGCGCCGCGCTGGGCGGCGGGGACGACTTCCGCGGTCGTCATGTAGTGGAGGGGAATGGCGATCGCGATGCCGCCGAAGGCCAGCGCGATCAGCACGAGCCGCGGAGCGGACGCGTCGACGAACGGGAACGCCGCCATCGCGCACCCCGCCACGCACACCGCGATGCTCTGCGCCGCCCCGCTGGACCAACGGCTGCTCACTCCATGGGACTTGAGCGCGTCCACGAACGGGCACACCGTCAGCAGAAGCACCAGGCCGACGCCGGACATGACACTGATGGCGGTCGCGGAAGCCGCCGCCGACATATCCATCTGCGTTCTGAAGTAGGCGGGCAGCCAGGCATGGCTGAGGGACAGCGCCCACGCCGCTCCGAAGGCACTGGCGATGCTGCCGAGCACGGTGCCGGTCCGCAGGATCCTGCGGTACGGGAGCCTGGGCCCGCCGGATCCGGTGCCTGTGTGCTGGTGGTCGTACGGGCCGTCGTGGCCGACGCGCCACCACACCAGTGCCCAGGCCGCGCTGACGGCGGCGAGGACGGCGTAGGCCGAGCGCCAGCCGAAGCCGTCGATCAGCCAGGTGACCACCGGGGCGGCGATGAGCATGCCCAGGGCCGCGCCGCCGATCTGGAGGGCCGAGGGCAGGGCGCGGCGCTCCGGCGGGAACCACTTGTACAGGGCGTGCATGGACATCGAGGCCGCCGGTCCCTCGGCGGCACCGAGCAGGATGCGGCCGGCCATCAGGGTCGGGACCGATGCGACCACCAGGACCGGGAGCTGGGCGACGGCCCACAGCACGGTCATGCCGAGCAGCAGGATCCGGCTGGAGATCCGGGTGGAGAGAAATCCGACGAGGAGTCCGGAGACGCTGAAGAGGAAGTAGAAGGAGCTGGAGATCAGGCCGTAGGTGCTGTTGCTGAGGCCGAGTTCTTCCATGATGGGAACGGCGGCGAGGCCGAGGACCGACTTGTCGGCGAAGTTGATGACCATGAAGGCCACGATCATCACCGTGATCAGCCAGGCTCTGCGGCCGGCAGGTGCCGGGGGCGCGGTGTCCCGGGCATGCGTGGCGGTACGGGGTGCCATGGGGCGACTCCTGCGGATGCGGGTGGAGCAGGGGGTCGTACGGGTGGGCGGTGGTCCCCCGAGGCCGCGCGCCCCGCTCGCCGGAGCGGGGCGCGCGGCACCGCCCTGGGCACCAAGGGGTCGGTCAGATCAGGCCCTTGGCGATGGCGTTCTTGTGGATTTCCGTGGTGCCGGTGACGATCCGGAACATTCGCAGGCTGCGGAAGATCTGCTCGACCTCGTGGCCGCGGGTCAGTCCGGCCTTGCCGTGGATCTGGACCGCCTGGTCGGCGACGCGGAAGGCAGCTTCGGAGGTGAACAGCTTGCACATGTTGGCCTCGACGGAGACGTTGTCGCCCCGGTCGGCCCTGGCGGCGGTGGCCATCACCATCGCGCGGGCCGCGTAGATGTCGGTGGCCATCTCGGCGATCTTGTGGTGGATCGCCTGATGGGCGAGGAGCGGCTGGCCGAAGACGACCCGGTTCGTCGCGTACCCGACCGACAGGTTCCAGGCGCGGCGGGCCGCGCCGATGAGGGATGGGCAGTGCAGCAGGCGGTTGAGGGTGATGCGGCCGATGCCGATACGCAGGCCCTGGCCGATCTCGCCGAGGAGGTTCGCGGCGGGGATCCGGCAGTCCTCGAAGACGAGGTCGCCCTCCATCTGCTGCCCGGACATGGGTACCTCGCCGTCGAGAACCGTACAGCCGGGGGTGTCGAGGTCGACGAGGAAGGCGCTGTACGACTCCTCCTCGCCGGCCGTGCGGGCGACGACGATCGCGAAGTCCGCGAAGGGGGCGGCGGAGCTGAATACCTTCTTGCCGTTGAGGACGTAGCTGTCACCGTCGGGGGTGGCGGTGGTCGTCATCCGGCGTACGTCGGAGCCCGCGTCCTCCTCCGTGATGGAGAAGCAGCAGGCCCGCTCGCCCCGGACGACGGGCATCAGGTAGCGGTCGCGCTGTTCCTCCGTGGCGTACTTCACGATCGCGCCGACGCGCAGCGGGCCGCCCATGTCGCCGAGGACGGAGTGGGAGAGCGCGGCGCCGGAGGCGGTCAGCTCCTCCTTGAGTGCGCACAGTTCGTGGAGGCTCAGGCCCTGACCACCGAGCTCGGGCGGGAGGCTGATGCCGTAGAAGCCGTGTTCCGCGCTGCGCTTCCAGACGTGTTCGAGGGTGGGGCGGTCGAGCTTGGTCTCCGCGGTGATGCCGCGCTCGCGCTCGTAGGGGATGAGTTCGTCCGCCAGGTAGGCGCGCAGGCGTAGGACGAGGTCCTGGAGGCGCGGATGGTCGTCGTAGGAGGGTTCGAGGGTGAAGGGCATGCCGGTGTTCCTGTTCAGTTGACGCGGCGCTCGGCGCCCGCCCAGTAGGGGTCGCGGATGGCGCGGCGGTCGATCTTGCCGTTGGGGTTGTGGGGCAGGGCGGTGACGAAGTCGACCGAGCGGGGCTTCTTCATGCGGGCCAGGCGCTCGGCGCAGAAGTCGATGAGGCCCGCCTCCGTGAGGGTGGTGCCTTCGCGCGTCACGACGACGGCCTTGACGGCCTCGCCCCACTGCTCGTCGGGGACGCCGACGACGGCGGCCTCGTAGATGTCGGGGTGCTGGTGCAGGACGGACTCGACCTCGACGGCGTAGATGTTGAACCCGCCGGAGACGATCATGTCCTTCTTCCGGTCGACGATGAAGACATAGCCGTCCGCGCGGCGGCGGGCGAGGTCGCCGGTGAGGAACCAGCCCTCCCTGAAGGTCTCCGCTGTGAGGCCCGGCTCGTTGTGGTAGCCGGGCACGACGTCGGGCCCGCGGACGGCGATCTCGCCGATCTGCCCATCGGGTACGGGCTTTCCGTGGTCGTCGACGATGGCGACCTCGGCCTCGGCGAGGGGGCGTCCGCAGGACAGCAGCAGTTCCTCGTCCTCGCCCTCGATCGCGCGCCGGTGGTCCTCGGTGGAGAGGAAGAGCACGCCGGAGGTGGTCTCGCCGCATCCGTAGCCCTGGGAGAGGACCGGGCCGAAGAGGTCCCAGGCGGCCCTGATCCGGGCCGGTGACATCGGCGCGGCGCCGTAGATCAACTGGCGCAGGCTGGAGGGGTCGTAGTCGCGGGCGTTCGGCAGGGCGAGCACGGTGTTGACCATCGTCGGTACGACGAAGGCGTGGGTGGCACGCTCACGCTGGACGGTGGCGAGGAACTCCTCCGGGTCCCAGCGCGGCAGTACGACCGCACAGCCGCCGGCGAAGAGGATGCCCATCAGCGGCATACCCGAGGCGTGGGTGACCGGCCCGGCCAGGATCTGCCGGTCACCGGGGCCCACCCGGGTGTCGGCGCTCATCACCGACTTGCGCATCAGGGCGAGCCGGTTGCCGTAGGTCTGGACCGCTGCCTTGAGCTTGCCGGTGGAACCCGAGGTGAAGTGCAGTACGGCGATGTCGCCTTCGCCGCACTCCGCCTCGACGGGTTCCGGCTCGGTGGCCGTGAGGGTCTCGGCGTAGCCCGGCCCGAGATCGTTCGGACCATCGAAGCCGAGGACGGTTCTCACTCCCGTGCCGGGCACAGCGGCGCGGGCGGTGTCCAGATGGGCCGCGTCCGTCAACAGCACCCGCGCGTCCGACTCCGCGAGCAGATGGGCCACCTCGGCGGTGCCGAGCCTGGCGTTGATCGGCGCTCGGGCCAGGCCGGCCTTGTAGAGAGCGACTTCCGTGACGACCAGTTCCGCGCGGTTGCCGGCGAGGGTCGCAACCCTGTCGCCCCGGCCCAGGCCGAGGGCGCGCAGCGCCGTCGCGAGCCGGTCGCTGTGGTCGTCGAGTTCCGCGTACGTCAGCCGCACCGGTCCGCAGACCACCGCCTCGGCATCGGGTTGGTGGCCGGCAGTCCGGCGTACGTACCGCCCGAGGTTCATCACACCTCCAGAGATTCCGAACACAATGTCCAATAGCAATCTTGGTGTTCGGAAACGTAGAGGCAGCGTTAGGGTCAGGTCAACGGTTCGGACAAGAAGGAAGCGAAGTGGACATGAAGCCCGCAGTAGACCGCCGCATCCTCAGGACCAGGGCCGCACTGCGCCAGGCCCTGGTCGAACTGGTCCTGGAGAAGGGGTTCCACGCGATCACGGTCGAGGAGATCACCGAGCGGGCCGATACCGGCCGGGCCACCTTCTACGCCCACTACCGCGACAAGGAGGACCTCCTGGTCGGCATCGTCCGCGACCTCGCCGAGGACCGGGACCGCCTCCTGCCGGCGGTCCGGCAGGCGCACGCCGAGGGGTTCACCGGACTGCCGGTGAAGTACATCTTCGAACACGCCGAGCGGGAGAAGCCGGTCTACCGGGTCGTCCTGCGGGGTGAGGGCGACGGCCGGGCCCTACGGGAGTTCACGGATCTCATCTGCGCCCACGCCGAGGCCGCCTTTCGCACCCGGGTCGAGCAGCTCGCGGTGACCCCGCGCATCCCCCTCGACGTCGTCGCCCGCGCCTGGACCGGTGAACTCATCGGCCTGCTCACCTGGTGGGTCGAGAACGACACCGGCTACAGCGCCGCCGAGATCACCGCGCATCTGCGCGACCTGTCGGTCTACGGCCGCGTGTGGGCCACCGGACTCGCCCCTTCCGACGCTCCGGGCGCCCACGACGTCACCGCCTGAACCACGCCCGCACCGCTCCTCCTCTGCCGCACCTGGCCGATTTACGAGACACCATGTACGGTATCGAGCCCGGTACTCCAGGACCGAAAGAGCGGAGCGTACGCATGACGGGCATTCCCTCGTTGGCCGATCTTGTGTGGGCCCGGGGCTACACGGATCCGGCATGGGCCCGACGTCATATGACCTCGGCTGGGGAACTCGTTCCGAGCCGTCGTGTCTGGCGGGGCTCCGGCGGTGCGTCCTCCCTGCCCACCGCACCGGCCGACACCCTTGACGGACTCATGTTCACGGGACCGCGGGGGCACGCTCTCACCCTCACGGAACTGCTCACCCGGGCCGAGACCGACGCCCTGCTGGTCCTGCACCGCGGACTCCTGGTCCACGAGCAGTACCTCCACGGGTACGAGCCCCATGTCCCGCATTTCAACGCCTCGGCCGCCAAGTCCTACCTCGGACTCGTCGCGGCGGTCCTCGCCCACGAGGGGCAACTCGACCGCGGCGTCCACGTCGCGAAGTACGTCCCCGAGCTTGCCGGCACCGCCTTCGGAGACGCCCAGGTCGACCACCTCCTCCACATGGGCACCCAGATGAGCTACGCGGGCCGCCCGTACGACAAGGCACTCGAAGCACAGCGCTACTTCGCCGTCCTCGCTCCCCCACTGCGTCCCTACGGCTACACCGGGCCGGCCACGATCCGCGAACACCTCGCCACCGCCCGGACGACCGGCGAGCCGGGCACCGCCTTCCGCTACGAGAACGGCAACGCCGAAGCCCTCGCCGAGGTCCTGCGCCGCGTCACCGGCACCACCACCTCCACCCTGCTGTCCGAGATGATCTGGTCCCGCCTCGGCGCGGAGGAGGACGCGTACTACCTCCTCGACTCCGAAGGAACGGAGGCCGCCTGCGGCGGCTTCAGCGCCACTGCCCGCGACCTGGCCCGTCTCGGCGAGTTGATCCGCTGCGGCGGCGCGATCGGTGACCGCCAGATCGTCCCGGAAGCCGTCGCCTCCACCATCGTCTCCGGCGTCCCGGACGGCTACCCCCACCGCGTGCGCTTCCCCGCCGCACCCCCCGACGCGCCCGCCACCCTCTCCTACCACGACCTCTGGTGGATCCCGAACGACCCGTACGGATCCTTCATGGCCAGCGGCATCCACGGCCAGCGCCTCTTCATCTCCCCCGCCCTCGACCTGGTGATCGTCCACTACGCCTCCCAGATCAACTCCCCCTCCGTCCCCCAGGTCCCCCTCATCCAGGCGTTCTTGCAGATCGGCACACACCTCCGCGGCTCGTAGTGCCCTGTCGGGTGGTGCCGTAGGGCTGCCACGGGATGGCCCGCCGGCAGGCGCGGCAGGCGCCGGTCCCAGTGGCGATGAGGTGCTGGAAGAAGAAGTCCAGGGCCCGGCAGGGGTCAGGTCCGGCAGGGGGCGTGGGTCCCTGATGTTCCAGGGTGCGGGCTGCCCAGACGCGGCCCGGCGCGACAGGGGTCATGCCCAGCACCCGGCGGCATGATTCCGATGCCCGCCGCAGGAGACGAACGCGGATACCGGTTCGGTGCGGCCGTGGATCCGCTCAGCCGACCGCGGGCAAAACGTCGTGGGAGGCCTGGTCCGCCACGGCCCCGGCCCCTGTGCGAGCCCACCCCGGTGATAGCTGGAACCGGGCCGGTGGGCGAGGGGTGGCAGCCGGTGGTGACACAGTTGGTGACGGTGCGCTGGTTGGCGGGGTTGAAGGTGCACAGGCCGCCGTCGGCCACGCCACCCTCGGGAGAAACGCCGTCGCCGTTGACGGTGGCGCCGGGGGCGTTGCCGGCTGCGTGGTCGCCATCGCCTTCGTCCGCGCGGCCGCCGGTGGGGGTGATCGTGTCGAGCACGCCCCCGCTCCCGCCCCCGCCCTCGACGGCGCTGCGCCTGGCGCCGAGCCCCAGGGCGCCGGGCCGTCGTCCGCGACGGAACTGGACGCACAGCCCGGCGAGAACACGGACTGGCCCGGCCAGGAAGAAGACCGATGAGATTCGTCTGGCTGGGAGCCCTCGCCGCGCTCGCCGTCGTCATGGCCGTGTTCACGCCGTATGTGTTCCGCACCGAGCCCACGGCGAAGGCCGTCGCCTGGTCGGTGATGCTCATCGGCACCCTCGCCTTCATCGCCGTGCTGATCCGCCCCGAGTTGCTCCTCCGCTCGTGGAAACGGCGAGCGGGAGGCGGCGCCTCCGAGAACTGACGCCGGCCTGCCCCCGCGTGAGCGACGCAGATGTGGGCGAGTACCAGCTGGATGGGGCAGTGCCCGTTGTGGACGGGGGTGCAGTCGTGGGGTCCTGCACAGCCCGGACACTATCTTTGGCGATCCGGCGGGCCGGGATGCATTTCGAGCAGCCGCGCGTTCGCGGCGGCGGCGGCGGCCCGCAGGTGAGCGGAGGACAGGAACGCTCCCAGCTGGCTTCCGGTTGCTTCGAGCGCCGCGATCCGGACGACAGACTGAATCGCCATCTCCGCCCCCAGGCCCGTAGCGCCGATGCGACGTCATTGTCAGTGGGGATCAACACGCTGAATGGCTGAAGGCCGATCAGTGTCCGGACTCAGGTCCAGCCTGCCGAAAGGGCGTGCGATTTCAACTCTGCAGCGGGGACTTTCCCTGATCCGCTGCTGTACGGACCCGGCATTGTCATGATGGCCGTACCAGAGAGCGGGAAGGGGAATCGTGGCGTTGAGCAGCGGGCAGGTGAAGGTATTGGAAGCGATCAAGGCGGGGCAGAGTGCGTCGCGCTGGGTTGCCGCCGATGATCTGGACGCCTCCCGAAAGCATGTGGTCGCGCTGGTGGCGGAGGGGCTGATCGAGGAGAGGGGCACCGGGGCCCGGGGACTGGCAGTGCGACTGACAGCCGAGGGGCAGGATGCGCTGGCTTACCGCGAAGGCCGACTCGCATCCCGGGACGGCACCAGTGAGCAGCCTCCGGGTACCAGGGCTGTTGAGCTCACGCCGACCGAGTTCGCCGCCGTCCGTCACTTCGTGGCCATCGCCGACAGCCTTCACAAGCCCCCCGCTGAGGGCCTTGCGGAGGCGGTCCTCACCGCACGGTATGTACCCGAGGGGTCCCGGCACGTCCTGCTTCTGACGAGAGCGCAAGTGAAATCCCTCGCCTATGCCATGCACTTGGAGGGCCTGGCGCTTTCGAGGACCGCCGCCCATCGCCTCTCCCATTATGGGGTGTGGTACAAGCCTGTGCCGAGGTAGACGGAGCCCACGACGACGTCGACAGCAGGAGAAGATCCGGCCAATCCCTCTCACGCGGGCACCCGGAACGGAGCCGGGCCGGGAGCCACGGCCACTGGTCCAGCGTGCCGCGCCGCGCGCTCCGCTCGGGCCCGGCGCAGCGCGGCTGCCTCGGTCGCCGCGGCCTGGCGGCGCTCGGTGCGGACCTGCCCGACCGGGGCCGGTGCATCGTCCGGGAAGGCGTCGGGCTCGGGGAACTCCCGTTGGGACAGGGCCCGCATCGCGGCGGTCTGCCGTTCCACCACTTCCGCGGTGGCTGGGCCGACCCGAGAGGTCCGGACGGCCTGGCAGTGCGCCTCGATCGCATGGCGGTAGCCGTCAGGCGGCGTCCGGCGCTCCCCCGGCGCGACGGGAACGGCCGACTGTGGGGTCAGGTCGGCTGCCGCCGTGCCGGGGCCGGCCTTCTGGGGCGCGGGCGCCAGGACGTGCAGGGCGCGGGCGTTCGCGTTCGGCACCCGCTTGTTGGCCGCCGTGAGCCGCTTCGGCGCGCTCCAGCGCAGCTTCGTGCCGACGGCCGGGGCATCGGGGACGACGTCCAGGCGGCCGGTGTCCGCGTCAAACGCCACGGCCTCTACCCGTCCGGTGACCTCGTGCACGACCGCGGCACGGTCGGCCAGCAGCTGTCGGCGTCGGCTCCTTGTCTTCCGGCGTCCAGCTCATGCAGGTCATGACCGCCGACTTCGAAGCATCACGGCGACCGCGGTAACCCGTCTCGGGTGGGCCGATTCCTGACCGCGTACAAACCGACCGCCATGGCAACGCCCGGGACGTCTGCGACCTGCTGGTGCCCCCGTGTCGGCTGTATTCGGACGTCGTCGAGACCTGGGCAGCGAGCAGTGTGGCGCACGGGATCTCTCCACGCGAAGCTCGGCACAGCAGTGCCATTCCGGCGAAGTCCGCGAGACGAGGAACGCACGTCATGAGTATCGGCATACAAGCCCTGCGGTCAGCAGGTGCCGCCACCATCGCCCTGGCCACCGTCTGCACCCTCACACTGGGCGCGGCCGGCAGCGCGACGGCCGACACCGGTCCGGTGGTGGCCAATGTGGCCGTCGACCTGCCCTTGCCTCCCGGCGCCGTCGGGAGCTATCCCTACGAGGTCAATGACAACGGGGTGATCGTCGGCTACGCCGTCATTGATTCGGTGAGCCGGAGGTTACCGATCCGCTGGAACGCGGACCTCAGCGCCACGGTACTTCCGCTGCTGCCCGGGGACCAGCACGGCGAGGCCATGGCTGTCAGCGGCGACGGCACCGCCGTCGGCTTCTCGGGGCACCGCCTGGTGAGCTGGGCCCCCGACGGCACGGTCACCCTGATGCAGTCGCTGCCCGGGGACTTCGTCGCCTCGGCCTACGTCCGCGAGATCAATCGCACCGGTACGGCCGTCGGAAACACCCGGACCGGCACGAACGGCACGGTCTACCGCGCGGTGAAGTGGGGCCCGGACGGCCGGGCCGTCCAGCTCGCCGCACTGAGCGGTGACGTCGAGAGCACCGCCCTGTCGGTCAACAGCTCGGGCACGGTGGCCGGTCTGTCCTACTCGGCGTCCGGTGTCGCCCGTCCCGTGAAGTGGAGCCCGGACGGCACTCCCATCGCGCTCGACCCGACCTCGGCCTACAGGAACGTGTGGGTCCGTCAAATCAACGACGCCGGCACCGTGCTCGCGGGGGCCACGCCGACCGGTGCCGCGAACCTCCCATGGCGCTCCGTGACCTGGAACGCCGACGGCACCGTCACGGACCTGGGCCGGCACTCCGCAGCGAAGGCCATCAACGCCTCCGGCACCGCCGTCGGCCACCAGCTCGGACAGGACAACATCGACTACACCGCGACACGCTGGAGCCCGGACGGCACCGCCGCGACCATCGGCGCCGACTACGAATACACCACCGCCGTCGCCGTCAACGACGCCGGTGTCTCCGTCGGTCATACCGGTCAAATGGTGCCGTCCGATACGAACCGCTACGCCCTCCGCTGGGAGCCCGACGGGACCCTGACCGAATTGAACGTGGCACCGCACGGCAACTCCTACGCCCTGTTCGTCAACAACGCCGGACTGACTGTCGGCGTCCGCCAGGTCACCAACCCGACGCCCACCGGCTTCCAGCACACAGCGGTGATCTGGCGGCCATAACCACCGCCATCCGTTCGGGGCCCACCCGCACACGGGCGGGCCCCGAACGCCCACCAACCACGGAATCACGCGGCCGCGTACCTGACGACGGGATGCGGCTCGACACCGCACCGGGTGTGAGAACCGCGGCAACGCCATCCACCTCCGTCGTGCCCACCGCATGCGGATCCGCGGACAAGCGTCGTCAACCGCGACCGCGGGGACGTCCTCCGGGTTGTCCAGGCCCCCCGGGTAGCGGATGGTCCCGAGCCGGACGGCGAGGCCGGTCCGGTTGCGGGCGCCCCGGGCGGCGCTCGCCCGGCGCCACGCCCGATAGCGGCTCACCGTGCTTCTCCGCCGCCGTCGCCCAGGTCGTCCTGGGAGACCGAGTCGGAGTGGTCGCCGGCCTTCAGCCGGGCGATCACCTCGTCCTCCTCGGCCAGCGCCTCCGCAGGAAGCGCCCAGTCCGCGAGCACCTGCGGCAGCTTCGAAGCGTGGGTGCGGGCGACCACCCGGTCGAACTCGGCGGCCCGCTCCGGCGAGAGCGTCGCCCGGATCCCCTCTATCGTCGCCGGGATCTCCAGCAGCTCCCCGCCGATGACGGTGGTCCACGTCCCGGCCGCATCCACCGACTGGCTCATGGCCTGGTCCCTCTCTCCCGACGCCACTGTCTTCTGGTGCCGCCACGCTACGCCGCCCGGTGCCCGGCCCGGCCGGGCACGAAGAGGGCACACGTGAACGACTGGGCCGGGCCCGCGCCGGCGACGCCCTGGTTCGGCCTCCCGCCGTAACCCTCCTTGCAGAAGATCTCGATGTCGTGGGACGTGTGGTCGATCCGGTCGTTGCGGATGCCGTTGGCCATGTCCGTCGCGGCCACCCGCGAGGTGACGTCGAAGACCTCGTTGGCTGCCGCCCGGCGCAGGATCTTCTCCCTGTCGTTGGCCGGGACCTCGACCACGGCCGCCCGGGCGCCGGGCGCCCGCTCACGGATCACACTCGGAAGGCGCAGCAGATCGGGCCACCAGGGCAGCATCTGGCCGGCGAGCGCCGCGACGTCGGCCGCGGCCTTGGAATCGCTGGAGTGCACGAGCCCGATCACACCGAGGTCGGTGTGCCAGTCAGGCGCCGCCCCCGCACCGTGTCCTTGTGGCCGGCCCAGCGGCCCGGAGCCGGCCCCTCGGGCACAGGGCGCAACAGCAGGGCGCCGCGGTGGGCAAGCTCCGAGGTCCTGCGCCTGGTCGAGGTGGCTACGGCGGGGATTCCGCCCAGGTCTCCGGCCCGCCGCCGCGCCACTCCACGACCGTGGGGTCTGTGAGGTCAAGGTCCATGCCATTGCACCGCCCGCGCATGCCTGTGAGCGACCAGGGCGGGGCCGGCTACTCCAAGCACGGTGTTCTGCGTGATCGTCAGGAGAGACCAGCTCTCGGCCAGCCGTACGGGGATCCCGTCGGCGAACAGCCCGCTCCTGCGCACGAGACAGCCGGCCTGCCCGGGTTCAACACCCGGGACGTCAGCGCATCGCCCGGCGGCCCGGCCGCTCGGCATCGCCCTCGTACGGGCTCCAGGCACAGCGCCGGAATCTCATGGCGGAGGCCGCCGGTGGATCGCTTTCCGGGGCGCAGGCGGCGATCGGCGGCGGTTCGGGGCCATTCCCGTGGGTGGTCCCGTCCGGCCGAACAGGACCACCCACGGGAGCCGGCTCAGCACAGAGGGCTGGAAGCGATGACGAACGAGGTCATCCGGTCGTTGATGTCCGCCGGGAGCATCCAGGAAGCTCCTCCCGGTCCGATGGACTGCATGATGCAGCCGCCGCCGTAGTCGGCGTCGAGGTACATGCTCACCCACCACCGGCTCCGGTTCCGGTACGAGCTGGTCCGGTCGTTCATCGCGGCGCCGATGTTCGGGCTGCTGCCGCTGGAACTGAAGAAGCGGCCGGTGTAGTCGTTGTGTTCCCAGACACAGAAGTGGGCGGGCGGGCACTGGTCGGGGGAGACAGCGGTGGCGGGGGCGGCTCCGCCGGTGATCACGGCAGCGAGTGCCGTGGCGAGAGCAGCCGGGCGGAATCGTCCGCCACGAGAACGTCTCATGCGGGTGGAGACCTTTCCGTCGGCCCTTCATCGGGCGGCGGGCTCGTTCCCGGGGTGGTCCCGGACCGAGAGGGCAAGCGGACCGGACCACACCTTCGCATCAGCGGGCGGCGCGGGCCGGAGGAGAGCGCCAACGGCGTTCCGCTAGGTCGTTTCTTACGGATCAGGCTGGGTCAGGGAGCGGGGTCTGGTGCATGGGGTCTCCCCAGGCCCGCCAAGGCCGTGGGGACGCATCGCAAGGCGGAGGAATGAGTCCCTGCGGTGGGGGCACCTCCCGGGCCGCCAGGCCCAGGGGGCCAGCGGCGATTGACGACAACGCGGCGAGGTGCGGCACCAGGGCACGCGAGCCCCAGCAAGATCCGTAAGAGACGGCCTAGGCGAACCGGATGCTGCTCGCGCGGTCGTTGAAGGTGTTCAGATTGGTCCGGAGGTACGCCACGTCGCTGGCCCCCTGGAAACCAGCGTGCTCGTGGAGCCGGGCCACGCAGTACATTCCGGTTTCCATCGAGCTGATCCTGTCGTTGAAGCCGTAGTCGTCCAGCCGGGGAAAGTCGAAGCGGAGATTGTTCTCGCACACGGGGCTCTCGCCCATGGTGATGAAGGTGAGGGTCTCCCCTTTGAAGACGGCATGCTCAAAAGCGGTGCCGAGCCACTTTCCGGCCACCGCGCGGGTGGCGGCAGAACTCTGGAGCCGGCTGCGGAGCGCCGCGACCTCCCGGCCGGAGACCTGCGCGGGCGCATCGGTGACCGCTCCGCCGGTCGCCTGCCGCATCGCCTCGGTGAACGTGAGATGACAGGTCGTTCGGGACGACTCGGCCACGGCGACACAGTGCCGGGAAGCGGGGACCGCCTGTGCGACGGTGGCGAAGGGTACGGCGGAGAGGACGAGCGGGACAACGACGACTGCGGAACGGATCTTCACGGTGCTCTCCTGTTCCTCGGGTGAGGATGAGGGGTCGTCCTCGGGGGCGCGGGAGCTGAGGGTGCGCGGGCGAGGGGGCAGGGTACAGACGAGTGTCTGAAGCCCCCGGGTCACTGCACGGCCCCACGGAAGCGCGGGTTCAACACCTCGTGGGGACCCCTTCAGCGGCGCTCCAGCGCAGCCGGCAGCCGCCGGTGAAGCGCCACTGACGGTGCCCTCTGAGCCGAAGGGCGCCACCGGCCCGCAGTCTTCGGTGAACGCCGTGTCCGGGTCCCGGGCAAGGCCATGCCCACAGCAGAGGCACCGGCCGTCATCCGGAACCGGCGGACAGGATTGCCGGTGAACTGTGGCTCGAAGTCGGCGCACTGGGCCCTGCCCATGGCTTCCTCTCCCATCCCCATGCCGGACGAGGACAGAGATCCCCCGCGGGAATGTCCCGCCGATGGCCGCGCTGCGCCGTGAGCACCACCGGCAGCCCTCCCCGCCGGGACGACCGCCGCCCGGGCAGCGCTGATGGATCCTGCTGGTCTCTCGTGCGCCCGGGTACCCGGCACCGGTTCGCCGGGCGCAGGCCCCCTCGGAGCGGTCGACTGCCGGCGCTGACCGAGGTGACCACGGTGGTGGTGATGATCGCTGTCAGCGCCTGCTGTGTGGCCTCGATGACCTGGCGGACGGCGGGCGCTGCCCACTGGCCCTGTGCGATCACCGCCATTACGGCTTCGGCCTGGGACCGGTCGGCGCCGGGGAAGGCCGGCGGGGCCGGCTTCGCACCGTGCAGCAGGGCGATCAAGCTCGCCATCCGCGCGTCCGGGCTCCCGCGCCGTGAACGACGGCTGCGTATGGCCGGCACCCGCCTCACCCGCACGACGAGAAGAGTGACGGCGGCACCGCCGCCGGCGCCTGTACCTGCCCTCCGCTCAGCCCGGGGCGCGGTCTCGACATCGTGAGACATCCCGCTGCGAGCCAGAAAGACGGGGCCCGGACATCCTTGCCCGTTCGGCCGCCGACTGTCCGCAGGCTGGGCAGGATGCGGGGATGTCCTTCACCTGAAAGACCCCGCCGTGGGAACGGCACGAGGACTGTACGCACATGGCGGTCGCACTCCTCCACACCGGCGGCGGGCAGATCGCCGTGTCCGCGACCAGCCTGCGGGGCGACGACGCCACCGAGGCGCTTGCCGACTTCCTCATGACGGACCCCGGCGCCCGAACGACAGCGTCGACGCCCGGACTTGTGGCCGTGGTGGTCCGGCGCGGCATCGACGTGATACCGACAGGGCGCGCGGTTCGCCCGTGCGACGCCGCCGGCGCCCCGGAGGGGCTGCGCACGCTGCGGCTGGGGTGGTGGGTACTGGAGACCGTGCCCGGCGCCGTCGAGGAGACGGACGTGGAGGTCGCCCGGCTGCGCGCCCGGGGACTACAGGTCACCCTGGACGAGAACGGCGACCTGGTCCCGCTCGACGGTCACAAAGCCGCCTGAATGACCTACCGGATCGCCTACGCCGGACAAACGGAGGCGGCGCCGCGGGCCCTGCCCCGCCCGCGCCGCACGCAGATCGACGCCGTCATGCGCTCCACCATCGCCCGCGACCCCTACGGGCACGGATCCACCGCGCCCCGGCCGCCCTCACCATCACGGCCGTCCGGCCGGCCAGCATCTCGTACCTGGTCACGCCCGCCTCGCAGCTGGCGGAATACCGTGGTGCGGACATCGGCCGGGCTGTTCTGCGCGGTTGTCATGAGGGGCCGGTCGGGTCAGCCCTGTGTCAGCTCGTCCTTGAGGTAGATGGTCACGGTGCGGGCACCGCTGGTCCCGCAGGCGAAGCCCAACCCCAGGTCGAACACCTGGGGTGTGGCCCGGTCCGGCACCCGGATGGAGAGCCCCTCCGGCTCCCGGTACGTCAGCGAGGCACCCGCCTCGGTGAGGAACGTGGTGTCCACGGCGCCCGTGCCGAGGTGCACCGAGGTGAGGTGGGTGTTGCCGATGCCTGCGGGCGAGTTGGGGGAGTCGTAGGAGTCCCCGTGCAGCAGATAGAGATAGCTGCCGGCCACCGCGTACCCCTGGAACGACGGACCTCCGACGCCCGGGAAGGGATTCAGCTCCGCTACGTCGGCGACGTAGTCGTTCCAGATCCCCTGGCGCGCCTTTTCCACATCGTGCACGCGGTAGCGCATCCCCCCGCCGAGCTCGAAGCGATGCACCAGCCGCCCGTACACCGGATCGATGTTCACTGTGTTGTGGCTGCTGCCCGGCACCGGCGTGTGCTTCTGGAGCAGCGCGCTGGTGTTCGTCAGAGTCTGCCCGTCGACGTATGCGAAACGGCAGATGTTCTTCCCTCGTCCGCTCCACCGGCCGGCGGTGCCGGGGACGAGATAGGGCTCGCTGTCGACCTCGGTCCACAGGTGCGCCACACCGGTGGCCGGGTCGGGGTCGACTCCGATGCTCACGCCGTGTCCGAACCCGGTCAGCAGCATGAACCCGTCGTACGCGTAGCCTGGTGCGGTCGCGGACCCCTTCCACACCCACCGGGTGATGGTCAGATCGCCGTTCTTGTCACGTTCCGCGCTGCCATTGGTCAACTGGGCGAGATAGACCGCCTTGTTGATGTTGTCGAAAGCAAGTGACTGGAGCACGGTGTGATCGTGCGCGGGCTTGTCCTTGACGAGGGGCGGCTCCACCGTCCGCCCCTCGACCTTGATCTTCTTCGTCGGTACGAGCCGGGCCGCGCCCGGCGCCGGAAAGGTGACGCCGACGGACGCCGTGTCCGCCTTTGGCAGATCACTCATGTGCTGCCCTCCATGGTGAGATTCCCGTACCAGGATCGACCGAAAGTCCGGCCGCGTCCGGCCGATGGCAAGACTTCACCCCGCCGGTCGGTTCGGATTCGGGCCGTGACGTCCCGGGGTGGCGCGGGAAGAGAAGAGTCAGCGGCGGAGGCCGCCTGGTGGCCCGGGCCACCAGGCGCGCTCGCCCAGGCTCCGTACCAGGGCCGGGACCAGGAGGGAACGGACCACCAGGGTGTCCAGGAGCACGCCGAAGGCCACGATGAAGGCGATCTGGATCAGGAAGGCCAGCGGGATCACCCCCAGCGCCGCGAAGGTCGCCGCCAGGACCACCCCCGCCGAGGTGATGACCCCGCCGGTCGCCACCAGGCCCTGGCGCAGGCCCTCGCGGGTGCCGAGGCGGATCGACTCCTCCTGTACCCGGGACATCAGGAAGATGTTGTAGTCCACCCCGAGCGCCACCAGGAACACGAACCCGTACAGCGGCACCGAGGCGTCGGTGCCGGTGAAGCCCAGCAGGTGGGTGAAGACGAGGGACGCGACCCCGAGTGTGGCGAAGAAGTTCAGCGCGACGGTCGCGACCAGGAGCAGGGGCATGAGCAGCGAGCGCAGCAGCCCCACGAGGATGACCAGGATGATCGCCAGGACGACCGGCACGATCAGGGTCCGGTCGGCCGCCGCCGTCCGCTGGGTGTCGATGCGCTGGGCGGTGATCCCGCCCACCAGCGCGTCGGCGTCCGGCACCGCGTGAACGGCCTCGCGCAGTGCGGTCACGGTCCGTTCGGCCGCCTCGCTGTCGGCCGGGTCGGTGAGGGTGACGTCGAGCCGTACCCTGCCATCGGCGATCAGGGGCGGTCCGCCGGGTTCGCCACCGGCCGTCGTCGGGAGGACGGAGGCGACGCCCGGTACCCGCGCGGCGGCGGTGGTGACCGGCTCCAGGGCGCCGGCGCGGGCCACCACCACGGCGGGGCTGCCCGATCCGCCGGGGAAGTGTTCACCGAGTACGGCCTGCGCGGTCACCGAAGGCGCGTCCCCGACGAGGGTCTCGTCCAGGGGTACCCCCCGGGTGGTCAGGGTCGGTGCGAACGCGGCGCAGGCGAGCAGCCCGGCCAGGGTGAGGGCCCAGACCCGGCGCGGTGCCCGGTCCACAAGGTCGGCGACCCGGCGCCAGAGCCGTTGGGATCCGTTCGCTGTCTCCGCGTCCGCCCGGTGGGGCCGCGCGGGCCAGTAGGCCGCGCGGCCGAGGAGGACCAGGACGGCGGGGAGGAAGGTGAGCGCCGCCGTGACCGCGCAGACGATGCCGATGGCCCCGACGGGACCGAGTGCGCGGTTGTTGGTCAGATCGCTCAGCAGGAGCGCGAGCAGCCCCAGCGCCACGGTGGCAGCGCTGGCCAGCACGGGACCGGCCGAGCGGCGCAGGGCGGCCCGCATTGCCGCCGTGCGTTCGTCCCTGTGTGCCAGTTCCTCGCGGAATCTGGCCGTGAGCAGCAGCGCGTAGTCCGTGGCCGCCCCGATCACCAGGATGGACAGGATGCCCTGCACCTGGCCGTCGACCCGGACGATCCCGTGTTCGGCGAGCGCGTACACCACTGCGCACGCGAGGGCGAGCGCGAGCACGGCTGCCACAATGATCAGCAGGGGGAGCAGGAGGCTGCGGTAGACCAGCAGCAGGATGACGAGCACTGTTGCCAGCGCCACGCCCAGCAGCAGGCCGTCGATCCCGGAGAACGCGTTCTTGAGGTCTGCCTGGGCGGCGGCCGGGCCCGCGAGGTGGGCGGTGGTGGCCGGCACGGTGCGGGCCTCGGCCCCGATCTCGTCCAGCGCGTTCGCCAGCCCGTCGTCGAGGTCGGCCCGCAGTGGTACCACCGCCCGCAGCGCGCGGCCGTCGTCCGAGGCGAGCACGGGGGACGCGGCTCCGTCGAGCAGGGGCGAGCGGCCGATCTGCGCCAGGGCCGTGGCGGCGTCCTCGCGTGCCGTCGCCGGCAGCGGGCCGTGGCCGGCGCGCGCGGTCCACACGATGACGAGCGGCAGGGCCTCGCTCCGCCGGATTTTCTCCTGAATGTCGATGACCTGGGTCGACTCGGCGCTACGGGGGAGGAATGCGGCCTGGTCGTTGGTGGCGACCTCGCCGAGCTTTCCCGCGTAGGGGCCGAGGGTCCCGCCGATGCCCAGCCACGTGACAAGGAGGACCAGCGGTATCAGCAGACGGGTGGTACGGGAAGCCTGGGCGGTATGGGGCATGGACGGCACATCCGCTGTCTCGACGGGGTGGCTGCGCTGACGGGGGGATCATTTTGACGGAACGGGATAGTCGGGATGGTAGGGGACGGGAGCGCCGGGCCCGGAACCGGCCCCCGTACCGCCAGGGGCGTTTGCCGGACCCTCCTTGGAAAGCCCGGAAACGGTCTCCGCTCGGGCCTCCAGCAGATCCGCGCCCACGACACGACCACCGCCAGAAGGAGCCGGACCTGCCGACCTTCCGTAGAACCTCGCCTCGGCAACAAGCCGGACGGCCCGAAGCTACGGGAATAGGCGCCGGGACAGAGGGAGGAGCACCTGCGGACATGTCCCGGGGCGCACAGCACACGCGGCCCCGGGATGGCGGGGCTGCGGCCTCAGGCTCGGACCGTGCGGCGGGAACACCTCCGTGCCGTTGAGGTCAGGGCCTTTTCCGTGGCCCGTTCGGTCGACCTCCGGCTCTGCCCGGCCCTCCTCATCCGGCACTACCGGTGTGCCCCCGGCACGGACGACGGCGGTCGCGTTTCGCGGGGCGTTGCGGGCCCTCTGAGCACCCCGGCAGGCACTCCGCACGCACGGTACCGGCCGGGGCTGTCCCTCGGGCCGGGACGCGGGATTCCCCGTACGGCGGGGGCCGTGCACGTGGTGGGAAGGTGGCGTCCGGGTGCCCAGCCCTCGTTTCCGCGAGCCCGTCCCGGCGGAGGTCAGTGGCGGAATTCCCGTTCGGGATCACCGGCGTCAATCCGGCGGGAAGGGTTTGAACCAGACGTCAGTGTGGAGGTTTGCCATCCCTGTCGTCACCACCGCCGGGCAGCTCGATGAATCCGCTGCCGGACTGCGCCGGGGCGCGGACGCCCTGGAGGAGTGGTGCAGCCTGTTCCCCGTTCTGCGGGTGCGGGCCCGGCCTTCGTGACGCGACGGGTGGGTGGACGTGACCGTCAGCCATTCGGATCGAAGGGGATCCCGGCCGGTTTGGCCGTTGACAGATGGTAGGCGAACGCGTTGTCCTTCAGGCCGAAGTTGGCGCTGCCGAAGTTGTGGGCGCTGAGCCGGTCCCGGATTCCGGCGGGGTAGCCGTTCCAGCCGACGAGCGGCGGGTACTGCCAGGAGCCCTTGTGGTTTTCGGGCGGTTCGTCGTTGGCGACGGCGGCACGGAAGCAGTGGGTGCTGATGCCGTCCTTGTGGTAGACGATCTTCGGATGGGTGCCGTCGAAGCGGATCGCCGATGCGTTGTGCACGGTGAAGGTGCCGTGGTTGGAGGTCGATACGTATCTCACCTGGCTGTTCTGCACCCACACCGCCACGTGCTCCCAGTCGTGGCGGTGGCCGCCCAGACCGACGCCGGGCAGGGCCTGGTCCTTCTCGAAGTAGAGCGCGTAGAGGATCCCGCACCAGCCGTTGTTGCACTTGTAGCGCGAGTACCCGTTGGTGTTGTCGAGGTCCCAGGAGTCCCGGCACTGCCCGTTGAGCGCGCCCGTCGGGTTGAGACCCGGGTTCACCGTGCCGTCCGCGCCGATGGCGGGTGTGGAGTAGCAGCCGTCGGTGTCGTAGTCGTAGGCCGGCTGGAATGCGTGCTCGAACCCGTCGGCGTTGGCGGGCAGCCCCGGCGGGGGTGCGGCCTGCGCGGTGCCGGGATGGACGAGTACGAGCGCGAAGGCACCGGCGAGACCGGCCAGCCAGCGTCCGGTGCGCGGGGTGGAGGACTTCTGCGTGGGCACGGCGGCTCCTCGGGGGTGCGGCCCGACGGCGAGGGGGCTCGGGAACGAGGTTCGGGAGGCTCAGGGTGCTCGCCGCGTACCCTCGTTGCCAAGTACGGCGAGCGCCACATCGTCCGTCGTCCCGGCCGCCCGCGTCTGCGGAGCCTTCGCACCGCACCCTGCCCCCCCGTGACCGGGCGCCGGCGGCACGGCGCCCGGTCCCGCCCGCCCCTTCGACACGAGCGGGTCCGCCCCGGGAACCCCACTCCGGCCTGGCCGCCCACCCGGTGGCCCCTGTCCGTCCCCGGCAGGGGCCCGCCCGCGAAGCCGCTCCAGCCGTATGCCCAGGAGGTGCTGAGCGGTACGCTCCCTCGCCGTATCGGCGGCCGTGGTCGCCGCCGCAACGGCGTCCGCGCCGTTCGGGTTGCGCCGGAACCAGTGCCGGTTCTGCTCGGTCCGGTACGCCCGGCGGGCCTCGGCTATGGTCCCGCGGGCCCTGGCCTCGCCCCCTGCCCATCGCCTGGGTGACCGGTGACTGCGCCTGCGCCTGCGCCTGCGCCTGCGGTCAGGAATGGCGCACGCGCCGCACCCCGGAAGAAGCCGGAGTCGGCTAGTGACCTGAGTCGGAGGTTTGTCGTTGGTTGGGGTGTGAGTCGTCCTGGACCGAAGATCCCGCCGTTGTCGTTGACCGATGCCCAGAGGGTGGTGCTGGAGGGCTGGGTCCGTCGTCGTTC
>NZ_BSBI01000024.1:0-43038 GCF_034961445.1 Streptomyces yaizuensis | reverse complement strand
GGAACGAACACCCCAGACCGTTCATCTGGACCAAGACCGCCGACGAGATCCTCGACAAAGTCGCCCACTACTGCCGACGAATCTCCGACTCAGGTCACTAGGTCGTTTCTTACGGATCAGGCTGGGTCAGGGAGCGGGGTCTGGTGCATGGGGTCTCCCCAGGCCCGCCAGGGCCGTGGGGACGCATCGCAAGGCGGAGGAATGAGTCCATGCGGTGGGGGTACCTCCCGGGCCGCCAGGCCCAGGGGGCCAGCGGCGATTGACGACAACGCGGCGTGGGGGTACCTCCCGGGCCGCAAGGCCCAGGGGGAGTGCGGTGCCAGGGCACGCGAGCCCCAGCAAGATCCGTAAGAGACGGCCTAAGGCCCGGACGTGGATACGTCCGGGCCTCGTCCCGTCATGGGCGGTACGGCGTCAGGAGTGCTGCGCCGCCCGCGCCTCCCGGCGGTTGTACCGGAAGGTGTTCACCCGTCGTGCCGTGGCGAAGAGCGGGATCACCGCGCCCAGCACCACCTGGAGCGCGCAGCCCGTCTGGAGCAGCAGATGGCCGCCGGGCGCGTCGAACGCCCAGGCCGCCAGCAGCCCCATCGCGGATACGATCCAGCCGAGCATCGCCACCGCCAGGACCCCGCGCGGCTTCGGGTACTCCACCCGGCTCACCATCAGCCAGGCCGTGCCGATGATCGCCAGCAGGGTCGGGATGAACGGCAGCTCCAACAGGACGATGGAGACCACGGTGAGCGCGCCGAAGGGGCTCGGCATGCCCTGGAACATGCCGTCCTTCATGGTGACGCAGGAGAATCTGGCCAGCCTCAGCACCACAGCCAGTAGCACCACGATCGCGGCGAGTGCCGAGACCTTCTCCACGGCGGTGGTGTCGACCATGCCCCAGACCAGGACGAAGTAGGCCGGCGCGAGTCCGAAGCTGATGAGGTCGGAGAGGTTGTCCAGCTCCGCGCCCATCGGCGAGCTGCGCAGCTTGCGTGCGACGAGCCCGTCGAAGAGGTCGAATACCGCAGCCGCGAGCATCAGGATCACGGCGGTGGCGGCGCTGTGCCGCGCCATGCCGGTCTCCTGGCTGCCCTCCAGATGCGGGATGAGGATTCCGGTGGTGGTGAAGTACACCGCCATGAATCCGCAGGTCGCGTTGCCGAGGGTGAGCGTGTCCGCTATCGAGAGCCGGAGCGAGAGGGGCATTTCCTCCGCTTCGTCCTCGGCTTCCTTCTCCGCCTCGGCCACCCAGCCGGCCTGTGTATCAGGATCAATCACGGTCAATGCGAGTCACCCCCGCGGTCGTGGTCTGCCCGACCTCGACCGCGACCTCGACACCTTCCGGAAGGTAGATGTCGACGCGCGAGCCGAAGCGGATCAGACCGATACGATCGCCCTGCTCGACCTTGGTGCCCTGCGGCACGTAGGGCACGATGCGCCGCGCGACCGCTCCGGCGATCTGCACCATCTCGATGTCGCCCAGCTCGGTGTCGAAGTGCCAGACGACGCGCTCGTTGTTCTCGCTCTCCTTGTTGAAAGCCGGAACAAAGCCGCCGGGCACATGCTCGACCGAGGTGACCGTGCCCGCCAGCGGGGCACGGTTGACATGGACATTCAGCGGGCTCATGAAGATCGCGACGCGGGTGCGTCCGTCCTTCCACGGCATGATGCTCTGCACCACGCCGTCGGCGGGCGAGATGACGCGGCCCTGGGCGATCTCGCGCTCGGGGTCGCGGAAGAACCACAGCATGCCCGCCGCGAGCGCGGTGGTGGGCACGGCGATGGCCGCGGCGCGCCGGGACCGACCGGCACGGGCCAGGCTGAGCGCGGCCGTGGCGACGGTCGGCAGAAGCCACGGCGATGCTCCGCGTGCGATCCGTACGCCGGCGAGGCTGTCGCGGTGTGCAGAGGTTTGGCTGTGGGGCATGGATGACCTTCGTAGCGGACAATGCCGCGCTGATTGACGGGGACGGCGACTTTCCATCGATGTTATCGGGTGCAAGCGGTAACTGGGAAAGCCAGAAGCCGAGTCGACGGCCGGAAGGCGATGACGCGGTGTGATCTTCTTCGCTGACAAATTGCCTTAAATCCGACAATCAGCCCTGGATTCGATACTCCTCAAGGAGCCTCCGGCCAATGATCATTTTCTGGATCTCGGCGGTTCCCTCACCGATCAACAGCATGGGCGCCTCCCGGTAGAGCCGCTCGATCTCGTACTCCTTCGAGAAACCGTAGCCGCCGTGGATCCGGAAGGCGTCCTCGACGACCTCTTTGCAGTATTCGGCGGCCAGGTACTTCGCCATCCCTGCCTCCAGGTCGTTTCGTTCCCCGGAGTCCTTTTTGCGGGCCGCATTCACCATCATCGCATGCGCGGCCTCCACCTTGGTGGCCATCTCCGCCAGCCGGAACTGGATCGCCTGATGGCCCGCGATCGCGCGGCCGAAGGCATGCCGCTGCTGGGCGTAGGAGATCCCCAGCTCAAAGGCGCGCTGCGCGACCCCGCACCCCCGCGCGGCCACATTGACCCGGCCGACCTCGACGCCGTCCATCATCTGGTAAAAACCGCGGCCGGTGGCCCCGCCGAGCACCCGGTCCGCGGGCACCCGCAGACCGTCCATGATCATCTCGGTGGTGTCGACCCCCTTGTACCCCATCTTCTCGATCTTCCCGGGGATGGTCAGCCCCGGCCGGACCTCGCCGAAGCCGGGTTCCTTCTCGATCAGGAAGGTCGTCATCGACCGATGGGGCGGAGCGTCGGCGGGGTGTCCTTCGTCACTGCGCACCAGCACGGCCACCAGCGAGGAGGTCCCGCCGTTGGTCAGCCACATCTTCTGGCCGGTGAGGAGATAGCCGTCACCGTCCCGGACCGCCTTGGACGTGATCGCCGACACATCCGAGCCGAGCCCCGGCTCCGACATCGAGAACGCCCCGCGCACCTCGCCCCGCGCCATCCTGGGCAGGAAGGTCTCCTTCTGCTCCCGGGTGCCGTGCTGCTTGAGCATGTACGCGACGATGAAGTGGGTGTTGATGATCCCCGAGACGGACATCCACCCCCGGGCGATCTCCTCCACGCACAGCGCGTAGGTGAGCAGCGACTCGCCGAGACCGCCGTACTCCTCCGGGATCATCAGCCCGAAGACGCCCAGCTCCTTCAGCCCCTCCACGATCCGGGTGGGGTACTCGTCCCGGTGTTCCAGCTCGGTGGCGACCGGGAGGATCTCCCTGTCGACGAAGTCCCGGACGGTCGCCAGGATCTCCTGCTGGACCTCGGTCAGGTCATGTGTCCGGGCGAGTCGCGCCATGATCAGTTCTCCGTGGTCGAGGACGGGGACGGGGACGGGGAGGCGGAGGCGGAGGAAGAGCGGGGAGTGGCCGGGAAGCCGGCGGGCAGCGGCCGGCCCGGCTGCTCCCCGCCCCGCGCGTCGATGTACTCCCGGGTCGGGACCATCACCTTGCGCCGGAAGACGCAGACCAGCGTCCCGTCCTGCTTGAGACCCCGGGTCTCCACGTGCACGATCCCCCGGTCGCTCTTCGACCGCGACGGCGTCTTGTCCAGCACCGTGGTCTCGCCGTAGACCGTGTCGCCGTGGAAGGTCGGCGCCACGTGCCGCAGCGACTCGACCTCCAGATTGGCGATGGCCTTGCCCGACACGTCCGGCACGGACATGCCGAGGAGCAGCGAGTAGACGTAGTTCCCCACCACGACATTGCGGCCGAAGTCGGTCGTGTGCTCCGCGTAGTGGGCGTCCAGGTGGAGCGGGTGGTGGTTCATCGTCAGCAGACAGAAGAGGTGGTCGTCGTACTCGGTGACCGTCTTCCCCGGCCAGTGCCGGTAGACGTCCCCGACGGTGAATTCCTCGTAGGTGCGGCCGAACTGCATGGCGATCAGGCCTCCGGGGGCAGGAAGACGGATGTACGGGTCATGGCGGCCGCGCGGCCCTTGCCGGAGACGACCAGCGCCATCTTCCGGCTGGCCTCGTCGATCATCTCGTCGCCGAGCATCACCGAGCCCTTGCGCCCGCCGGCCTCGGAGGTGTGCCACGCGTACGCGTCCAGGATCAGTTCCGCGCGGTCGAAGTCCTCCTGGGAGGGGGCGAAGACCTCGTTGGCGGCCTCGACCTGGCCCGGGTGCAGCACCCACTTGCCGTCAAAGCCCAGTGCGGCGGCCCGCCCCGCGACCTCGCGGAAGCCGTCCACGTTCCGGATCTGGAGATAGGGGCCGTCGATGGCCTGGAGGTCGTGCATCCGGGCGGCCATCAGGATGCGCATGAGGATGTAGTGGTAGGCGTCCGCGGGATAGCCGGGCGGCTGCTCGCCCACGACCAGGGTCTTCATATTGATCGAGGCCATGAAGTCGGCCGGGCCGAAGATGATGGTCTCGATGCGGGGCGACGCGGCGGCGATGGCGTCCACGTTCACCAGGCCGGCGGCGTTCTCGATCTGCGCCTCGATGCCGATCCGGCCCACCTCGAAGCCCATGGCCTTCTCGATCTGGGTGAGCAGCAGGTCCAGGGCGGTGATCTGCTGGGCGTCCTGCACCTTCGGCAGCATGACGCAGTCCAGGTTCTGGCCGGCGCCCTCGACCACGGTGACGACGTCGCGGTAGGTCCACTCGGTGGTCCAGTCGTTGACCCGGACCACCCGGGTCTTGCCGGTCCAGTCGCCCTCGTTGAGGAATTTCACGATGGTGTGCCGGGCCTCCGGCTTGGCGAGCGGGGCGCAGGCGTCCTCCAGGTCGAGGAAGACCTGGTCGGCGGCGAGGCCCTGGGCCTTCTCCAGGAACCGGGGGTTGGACCCGGGCACCGCCAGGCAGGAGCGGCGCGGGCGCAGGCGGTTCACGGTCGGGCGGGTCATGCGGGGACCTCCAGGGGGTCGAGCCGGTTGGCGGTGCGGATCTCGTCGACGATACGGCCGATGATCTCCGTGATGCCGAAGTCCTTCGGGGTGAACACCGCGGCCACTCCGGCGGCGCGCAGGGCGGCGGCGTCGGCGCCGGGGATGATGCCGCCGACGACGACGGGCAGCTCGTCGGCGCCGGCCGCGCGCAGCCGCTCCAGGACCTCGGGGACCAGCTCGCCGTGCGAGCCGGAGAGGATGGAGAGTCCGACGCAGTGCACGTCCTCGGCGAGGGCCGCGGCGACGATCTGTTCGGGGGTGAGCCGGATGCCCTGGTAGACCACCTCGAACCCGGCGTCCCTGGCCCGTACGGCGATCTGTTCGGCGCCGTTGGAGTGGCCGTCCAGGCCCGGTTTGCCCACGAGCAGCCGCAGCCGGCCGCAGCCCAGGTCGGCGGCGGTGCGCGCGACCTTCTCCCGGACGGCGGCGAGCGGGGAGCCGGCCTCGGCGGTGCCGGTCAGCGGCGCGGCGGAGACCCCGGTGGGCGCGCGGAACTCGCCGAACACATCGCGCAGGGCCCAGGCCCACTCGCCGGTGGTGACGCCGGCGCGGGCGCACTCCAGGGTGGCGGGCATCAGGTTCGCGGTCCCCGCCGCCGCCTTCTTCAGGGCGGTGAGCGCCTCGGTGGCCCGGACCTCGTCGCGGTCGTCGCGCCAGGTGTGCAGGCCGGCCACCACCTCGGCCTCGTTCGCCGGGTCCACGGTCAGGATCGCGGTGTCGAGGTCGGCGGTGAGCGGGCTCGGCTCGCTCGCGGCGTGGACGTTGACGCCGACGATCTTCTCCTCGCCCGACTCGATCCGGGCCCGCCGCTCGGCGTGCGAGGCGACCAGCCGGGACTTGAGATAGCCGGACTCCACGGCGGCGAGCACCCCGCCCATGTCCTCGATCCGGTCCAGCTCGGCCAGGCAGCGGCCGGTCAGGGCGTCCACCTCGGCCTCGATGACATGCGATCCGGCGAAGATGTCGTCGTACTCCAGCAGGTCCGACTCATGGGCGAGCACCTGCTGGATCCGCAGGGACCACTGCTGGTCCCAGGGGCGGGGCAGGCCCAGTGCCTCGTTCCAGGCGGGGAGCTGTACGGCGCGGGCGCGCGCGTCCTTGGAGAGGGTGACGGCCAGCATCTCCAGGACGATCCGCTGGACGTTGTTCTCCGGCTGGGCCTCGGTCAGCCCCAGCGAGTTGACCTGGACGCCGTAGCGGAACCGCCGCCGGCGGGGGTCCTCGATGCCGTACCGCTCCCGGGTGATCCGGTCCCAGAGCCGGGAGAACGCGCGCATCTTGCACATCTCCTCGATGAACCGGACGCCCGCGTTCACGAAGAAGGAGATCCGGCCCACGACCTCGTCCCGGCGCTCGGGCGGGATCTGTCCGGTGGCGAAGACGGCGTCGAGCACGGCCGTGGCGGTGGCGAGGGCGTAGCTGATCTCCTGGACCGGGGTCGCCCCGGCCTCCTGGAGGTGGTAACTGCAGATGTTGATCGGGTTCCACCGGGGGATGTGCGCCACGGTGTAGGCGATCATGTCGGTGGTCAGCCGGAGCGAGGGGCCGGGCGGGAAGACATGCGTCCCGCGGGACAGGTACTCCTTGACGATGTCGTTCTGGGTGGTCCCCGTCAGGGCCGTGAGGTCCGCCCCCTGCTCCTCGGCGACCACCTGGTAGAGCGCCAGCAGCCACATCGCGGTGGCGTTGATCGTCATCGAGGTGTTCATGCGTTCCAGGGGGATGTCCCTCAGGAGCGCGCGCATGTCCCCGAGATGGGCGACGGGCACCCCGACCCGGCCCACCTCGCCGCGGGCGAGGACGTGGTCGGGGTCGTACCCCGTCTGGGTGGGCAGGTCGAAGGCGACCGACAGGCCGGTCTGGCCCTTGGCGAGGTTGCGGCGGTACAGCTCGTTGGACGCCTCGGCGGTGGAGTGCCCCGCGTAGGTCCGCATGAGCCATGGCCGGTCCTTCGGACGCTTCGGACGTGAGGGTGTCATCGCGGGGACCTCAGCGATCGCGGAACAGGTTGATGGCGTCGAGATGCTTCTCGCGCAGCTCGTGGTCGCGCACGCCCAGGCCCTCCCGGGGGGCGAGGGCGAGCACGCCGACCTTGCCCTGGTGGAGATTGCGGTGGACGTCGTAGGCGGCCTGCCCGGTCTGCTCCAGGGGGTAGACCTTGGAGAGCGTGGGGTGGATCCTCCCCTTCGCGATCAGCCGGTTGGCCTCCCACGCCTCGCGGTAGTTGGCGAAGTGGGAGCCGATGATCCGCTTCAGTGACATCCAGAGATAGCGGTTGTCGTACTCGTGGGTGTAGCCGGAGGTGGAGGCGCAGGTGACGATCGTGCCGCCCTTGCGGGTCACGAAGACGCTGGCGCCGAAGGTCTCCCGGCCGGGGTGCTCGAAGACGATGTCCACGTCCTCGCCGCCGGTGAGTTCACGGATCCGCTTGCCGAACCGCTTCCACTCCCGGGGGTCCTGCCGGTGCTCGTCCGGCCAGAAGCGGTAGCCCTCGGCGCTGCGGTCGATGACGGCCTGCGCGCCCATCGCCCGGCACAGCTGTGCCTTCTGCTCGCTGGAGACCACACAGATCGGGTTGGCGCCGCCGGCCAGCGCGAACTGGGTGGCGTACGAGCCGAGTCCGCCGCTCGCGCCCCAGATGAGGACGTTGTCGCCCTGCTTCATCCCGGCCCCGTTGCGGGAGACGAGCTGACGGTACGCGGTGGAGTTCACCAGCCCCGGGGCCGCCGCCTCCTCCCAGCTGAGGTGGGCCGGCTTGGGCATCAGCTGGTTGGACTTGACGAGCGCGATCTCGGCGAGGCCGCCGAAGTTGGTCTCGAAGCCCCAGATCCGCTGCTCGGGGTCGAGCATGGTGTCGTTGTGGCCGTCGGAGGACTCCAGCTCCACCGACAGGCAGTGGGCCACCACCTCGTCGCCGGGCTGCCAGGCGTTGACCCCGGGGCCGGTGCGCAGCACCACGCCCGCCAGGTCGGAGCCGATGACGTGGTACGGCAGGTCGTGCCGCCGGGTCAGCTCGGAGAGGCGTCCGTACCGCTCCAGGAAGCCGAAGGTGGAGAGCGGCTCGAAGATCGAGGTCCAGACGGAGTTGTAATTCACCGAGCTGGCCATGACGGCCACCAGCGCCTCGCCGGGGCCGAGTTCGGGCACGGCCACGTCCTCGACGTGCAGTGACTTACGGGGGTCCTTCTCCCGGGTGGGCAGCCCGGCGAACATCTCGGTCTCGTCCTTGTGCACCGTCACGGCGCGGTAGGACTCGGGCACCGGCAGCGCGGCGAAGTCGGCCGGCGTGGTGTCCGCCGACTGGATCGCGTCCAGGATTTCCTTCACGGTGGGGCCTCCGGCGAAGCGCGTCGGGGCACCCTTGAGGGCCCCGGCGGGAGTGAGGGTCGAATGCGTGCTGCTGCTGTGGAGGTGGCCGTCGGTTCGGCGCGGGTGCTGCGGTGGCGCTGGTGGGCGCTGCGGTACGGAGCCTGTGACGCAGGCGTCCGGGCGCACGGGCACGATGGCCCGAGGGGACAGCCGGCGCACGCGGTGGTCGCGCTGCCGGCCGCCCGGACGAGCCCAACGTATGGCACTCCGTGTCACTTGACAAGACACTGCGTGCCAGGAAATTCCCTCATCTGTTCGGTTGATCTCACGCATGAGCGGTACGGGCTCGTGTGCGCACGAATCCGTACCGCTCATATGGCCGTTCAGCCGACCGGCGCCTCCAGGGAGAGGGCGAAGACATGCGCCCGCGCCGCCCCCGACGGACGCCCCAGCACCACGGAGACCAGCCGCTTCGCCGGATCCACCGGCACCCGCTGATGGAAGATCGCCGCCTTGGTGCCCAGCGGCCCCGCACGCGTGTGGATCTGACCGGTCCGCACCGCCTCCGTCTCCCCGTACGCCGGACCGGAGAGCCAGCCCGTCAGCCGCACCGGCACCGCCCGCACCGACCCGTCCGCGTACGACAGCACCGCCGGGACGGTCGCGTTCCCGGTGTCGCCCGCGCCCAGGACATGCAGCCGGACGTACGCCCCGGGCGGCACCGCGACCGTCTGGCCCGCAGCGATCACGTTGTTCGGCGTCCCCTCGCTCCCGTTGGCGACCGTGAACACGATTCCGTCGTCCGTGGTCCGGCCCGTCTGCGGCAGCTGCGCCATCGGATACGTCCGCCCGTCGCCGTCGAAGTCCCCGTCCGCGAAGAACATCTCCGTGGTGATGCCGTCGTTGTCGAAGTGCGCGCCCAGATCGACCGGGGTCACCCCGCCGGCCGGGCTCAGAGCCGGCAGCCCCCAGGGCTCGGCGGGCCGGGTGATCCGCACCGGCTCCACGACCGTACGGGGACGGCTCCCCACCGGATGGATCAGCGCCTCCGCCCGCCGCGGCAGCTCCAGCTCCACCTCGCCGCCGCCCAGATCGCGCCACGGCGGCGGCGGGCCGCCGATGCCCGACACCGTCACCGGGCCCGCGATCGAGTGCCGCACCCGGCACCGGTCCCCGTCCGCCACCCGGTGCGCGGGCGGCGCACCCACCGCCCGCACCCGCACCCAGCGGGTCGCCCCGCCCCGGCGGACCGCGCTGACCAGGAAGGCACCCTCGGTACGGAAGTCGTGGAGCGTCACATCCGCCCACTCGCCCGGCACCCCGGGGAAGATCCGCACCACCCCGCCCCAGCTCTGGCAGACCATGTCGTGCAGGGACATCGCCCCCGACAGCGGGGTCTCGATCACCGGACCCGCCTCGTAGTACATCGTGTTCGGCTGGATGAACCGGGCCACCAGCTCCCGCAGCAGACGCAGCGCGTCGTCCCCCCGGCCCATCTGCGCCGAGATGGACGCCGCCCCGGTGAAGCTGTAGCCCCGCAGCGCGCCCTCGAAGCCGATCCAGTGCTGGAGCGAGCGCGCGATCAGCTCCCGGTGCTCCTCCTGGTCCCAGGTGACCAGATACAGCGGATAGACGGCGAGCAGATGGGAGTAGTGCCGGTGGGACGGCACCCCGGCCCCGACCATGAACCCCTTGTCGTCCACCGGGTAGTCGGCCAGCCGCGCCAGCACCTCGCGCCAGCGCGACTCCAGCGGATCGGACCGCTTCAGCAGCCGCACCGTCTCCAGCAGGGTCGCGCAGCTCCACCTCAGCAGCGCCAGATCGTAGTGGCAGTCCGGAGCGCTGCCGTACTCCGGCGAGAACGTCTTCGGCAGATGCAGCCGGCCGTCCGCGCCGGGCGTGAGGAAGTGCAGGTAGTAGTTGGTGGAGCGGCGCAGCAGCGGATAGAGCACGTCCGCCAGGATCCGGCGGTCCAGAGTGTGCCGGTAGGACAGCCAGACGTTGTGGAGCGCCCAGGGCAGATTGCCCACCTCCGGGTCGCCGACTCCCGGCACGCCCACCCAGCCGGCGTCGTCGCACCGCGCGTCGGTGGAGCGGCGCAGCCCCGCCGAGTCGTGCCGGTAGGGCGCCCGGAGCGCCCCGACGAGGATGCCGGTGTTCTCCGCGAGGGTCCGGGGGAGGGCGTCCAGCTCCAGATGGTTGGAGCCGTACACGGGCCAGTACTCCAGCTGCGCGTTGAGGTTCCACCACACGCTCGGCCAGGGCGTCGGCTCCAGCCAGGGACCGGTGGTCGCCATCACGGGGGCATGGGCGCGGGCCGCGCTGCCCAGCTTGTAGAGCTGGATCCAGTAGAAGCTCTGGAGCAGCTGGTCGGGGACGGACAGGAAGCTCTTGCGGTAGAACCGGTGCCACCCGTCGCGGTGGGTGCGCCGCAGCGCCGCCGGGGGCAGGGCCGCCGCCCTGCGGACGGTGGCGGCCGCCCGCGCCGCCGCGTCCGTGCCCGGGTGGGAGTGCGCCACCGACAGCAGGAAGGAGCGCTCCCGGCCCCGGCGGCGCTCCCGGTGCGCGGTGGCGGTGAGGCCGCCCGCGTACAGCTCCTGGGTGACGAGGGTCAGCCCGTCCTCCTGGCGGGTGGTGGGCGGCGGGTTGGGCGGGAAGTCCGCCGGCGGAGGTTCGCGCACGATCCGGGGGCTGACGGCAGGCGACGGCCGGAAATCGAAGCGGAAGCCCTCCTCGCCCTTGCTCGGGCGGACGGTCAGGACCAGCAGATCGCGATCGTCGTGGACCAGGGCGCGCAGCCGCAGGGTGCCCCGGTCGGTGGTGATCACGCCGGTGGCCTCGGCGTTCCAGAGGTCGAGCCGCAGCTCCGCGCCGGTGATGGCGCCCACGGGGACGAGCACCGCGTTGCCGACGGGGAGCCGGGCGACGCCCCACTCGTTGCCGAACTCCGGCCGGTGGTCCTGGACCTCGCTGTGGTGGACGGTGAAGCGCACCGCGTTCTCACCGGGTTCGGCGTACAGGATCGAGCCGAGCAGCCCGTTGCCCAGGAAGGGGCCCTCGTACCAGGTGCGCGGCAGGCGTTTCCAGATCAGGTCCTGCCCGCCGAGGAAGTCCTGCCACTCCTGGTCGGTGCGCATGCCGCGCAGCGGTCCCGCGCGGCCCTCCCGGTACGGGCCGGGGTGGGGTCCGGCGGGCGGGGCGGCGGCCGGGGCGGCTGCGGCGGGCGCGGCCGCGGCGGGGGTTCCGGCGGCCACCCCGCCCGCTGTTCCGGCCGCGACCCGCCCCAGAAATCCCCGCCTGCTCACGGCCACGACCGATCAACTCCGTCCAAGGACGTGCACAGTGATCCGATGGCTGAACGGTGTGGAGCGTAGGAAGAGACCTCTGGTGCGTCAAGGGGGAGTAAACACCGGGGGATTGGGGCCCTATGGATACGGGCCACGCAGTGGATCACGCCCGCCGTGCAACGCGAGACGGCCCCGGCTCGCCAGAACATCGGGCGGCCGGGGGGGCCGGAGGGGTGCTCAGGCGCGGTGGGCCTGGAGGGCGCGTTCGATCGTCCGCATCACATCGTCCAGCGGCGCGTCGGTACGGGCCACCGCGACCAGTACCTCGCCGTCCTGGCCCAGCACCACGGGGGCGGCCGGCGCCGCAGCCGTCACGGAGTCCCGGGCGGTGCTCTCGGCCCCGGCGGGGGCGGTCGCCTCCCCGGCGGCCCCGGCGGCGGCCCCGGTGGTCCCGGAGGCCGCGTGGTCACCGGGGCGGGCCGCGCCGATCCCCGTGCCGAAGGTGTCCCGGACGATCGCGAACGCGTGGTCGAGCTGTGACTCGACATCGCCCTCGCCGCCCGCCCGCAGCCAGCGCCGCAGCACATGGTTGTGCGCGGTCACCACCGCCGACGCGGCCACCTCCGCCAGCAGCGGATCATCGTTGCCGTCGTGGTGGTCGCGCTCGTCGAAGTGCCCCAGCAGATAACGGGTGAACAGCCGCTCGTACCGGGCCACGGAGGCGATCTCCCGCTCCCGCAGCGTCGGCACCTCACGGGTGAGCCGGTAGCGCTCCACGGAGACCGCGGGCGACGCGGCGTACATCCGCATCACCTCCTTGATCCCCCGGCACACCGTGTCCAGCGGCTGCTCGTGCGCGGGAGCCGCGTTCAGCACCGCCTCCGCCCGGACGAGGGTGTCGTCGTGGTCCGGGAAGATCGCCTCCTCCTTGGACCGGAAGTGGCGGAAGAACGTGCGCCGGGCCACCCCGGCGGCGGCCGCGATCTCGTCGACGGTCGTCGCCTCGTACCCCTTGGTCGCGAACAGCTCCATCGCCGCCGCCGCCAGTTCGCGGCGCATCTTGAGCCGCTGGGCGGCGGCACGGGTGCCTGCGGCGCTCCCGGGAACGTCGGCGGAAGTCTTCGGACGGGCGGGCCTGGCGGGCTGGGACATGACCCGAACGTACTGCATCGGCGCAGGAGAGCGCGCCTGTGGGTGGTCCACGCCCCCGTTCCCGCCGGGGGCCGCGACCGGGCGCCGACCGGCGCACACGCACCCCGGTCGGGCGCCGCCCGGGAACTCCCCGGCCGGGTGAACCCCGCCGGGCCCCATGGCACCGAGCGCCCAGGGGCGGTTCCCCTGGCCCGAACCGGAACCCGGCGTGGGGGTGGGACCGGTGGTGGGTGCGCGCTCGGTGACGGGGCCCGGCGGGTGCCCCCGATCCGGAACGGAATCCGCCGCGGAATCCCCTGCGGAATCCGTCGCGGGATTCACCGCGGGATCCGCTGCGGGATTCACTGCGGGATCCGTTCCGGGGGGCGGGCCCGGCCCGTGCGCGGACGGCGGCCGCGCCGGACCGGGAGCCGTCGGCCGGTCAGCGCCGGGCATGCTCGCGGAAGCCGCGCCCCGTCTTGCGGCCCAGGCAGCCCGCCGCCACCAGCTGTTCGAGCAGCGGCGCCGGTGCGAGCCCCGGGTCGCGGAACTCCCGGTGCAGCACCCTCTCGATCGCCAGGGAGACATCGAGACCGACCACGTCGAGCAGTTCGAACGGCCCCATCGGATAGCCGCCGCCCAGCTTCATCGCCGCGTCGATCTCGTCCGGCGACGCGTAGTGGTTCTCCACCATCTTCACCGCGTTGTTCAGATACGGGAACAGCAGTGCGTTGACGATGAACCCGGCCCGGTCGCCGCAGTCCACCGGGTGCTTCTTGATCGTCGCCGTCACCGCACGCACGGTGGCATGGACATCGTCCGAGGTGAGGACCGTACGGACGATCTCGACCAGCTTCATCGCGGGCGCCGGGTTGAAGAAGTGCATCCCGATGACATCGCCGGGGCGGTCCGTGGCCCGGGCGCACACCACCACCGGCAGCGAGGACGTCGTCGTCGCCAGAACGGCGCCCGGCTTGCACACCGCGTCCAGCGTGGCGAAGAGCGCCCGCTTGACCGCCAGGTCCTCGGCCACCGCCTCCAGCACCAGATCCGCCCCGGCGAACGCGCCCAGCGCACCGGCGGGCGCGATCCGCTCCAGCGTCCCCGCCGCCGCCTCGGCCGTCATCCGGCCCTTGGCCACCGAGCGCTCCAGCGACCGTTCGACCCGGCCCCGGGCCGCCGCCGCCTTCGCGGTCGACCGGGCGGCGAGCACCACCCCGTAACCGGACCGGGCGAACACCTCGGCGATCCCCGCCGCCATCGTCCCCGAGCCGGCGATCCCCACCGTACGGACCTCGCGGCCGATGGTCGGGAAGCCGGACGGCTGGGGGGTGAGGGCGTCCGGCACCACGGCGGCGGTGCCGGGACCGGCGTACGTGTAGAAGCCGCGCCCCGCCTTGCGCCCGGTCAGACCGGCGTCGCTGAGCTGCCGCAGCACCGGGGCGGGGGCGTGCAGCCGGTCCCCGGACTCCGCGTACATCGCCTCCAGGACGGTGCGCGCGGTGTCCACGCCGACCAGGTCGAGCAGGGCCAGCGGGCCCATCGGCAGCCCGCAGCCGAGCCGCATCGCCGCGTCGATGTCCTCGCGGGAGGCGTACTTCGACTCGTACATCGCCGCGGCCTGGTTGAGATAGCCGAACAGCAGGCCGTCGGCGACGAAACCGGTGCGGTCCCCGGCGGTGACCGGCTCCTTGCCCAGGTCGCGGGCGAGCGCGGTGACCGCCGCCACGGCGGAGGGCGCGGTCAGCACCGAGGAGACGATCTCGACCAGGCGCATGGCGGGCGCCGGGTTGAAGAAGTGCATCCCCAGCACTCGTTCGGGGTACTGGGAGTCGGCGGCCAGCCGGGTCACCGACAGGGCGTTGGTGCCGGTGGCCAGGATCGTGCCCGGCCGGACCACGCCGTCCAGCTCGCGCAGCACCTGCCGCTTGACCTCGTAGGACTCGGGGACGACCTCGATCACCAGATCGGCGTCCGCGGCGGCGCCGAGGTCGCGGTGGGTGCGGAAGCGGGCGAGGACCCGGGCCCGCTCCGCCTCGGTGAGCCGGCCGCGCGCCACACAGCGGGCGGTGGCCGCCTCCAGCGCGGCGACGGCGGCGCGGGCGGCGGAGTCGCTGATGTCGACGCCGACGACGGTACGGCCCGAACGGGCGAGGACTTCCGCGATGCCGGTACCCATGGTGCCGAGGCCGACGACGGCGACGGTGGGGAGAGGAGTGTCCATCGGGGGACTCCAGGTGAGTGACGACTGAAGAGGAGGAGGGCGGTGAGCGGGAGTGCGGACACGCCACGAGCACATCGAGCACATCGAGCACGGCGAGCGTGTCGAGCACATCGAGCACGGCGGGCGCGTCAAGGACCGGGCGCGCCGGGCACGCCGCGCGCAACGGGTGGGGAAGAAGAAAAAGGGGGGAACGGGCGGTACCGGGGCGGAACCACGTCCGGGCGGGCGCCCGGCCGGGCCTGGTGCGGGGCGGGCCCTGTCCCGGGGCCGCGCCGGTCCGGCACACGGATGGTGCGTACGCGTGCCGGGAACTTTCACCGAACCGACGGCGATTCCCGGCGGCTGCGTCACCAGGCCACCGGGAGAGAGGCGGGGGTTGCCCGCTCACTTGAGGTTAACTGGCGGGTAACGAGCGCGCCATACCCGTGCGGGTGTGATCTGGGTCGCCCGTACAGCGCCGGCGGCGCCCCGGGCTACGCTGATCGTCATGGACGAGGAATTACGCTCCCTGGCCCAGCGGTTGAGGTCCGAGTCCGGTGGCCCGGCCGCGTTCGAGCGACTGCTGACGACCGGGGACCACGAGGAACTGGCGGCCGTCCTCACCGCACCGGAACGCCCGCTGTGGGCCCGCGAGACGGCGGCCTTCCGGCTGGGCTGCGCGGGGGACCGCCGGGCCTTCGAATCGCTGGTGCTGCTGCTCAACCACCGCGACCCGGAGCGCTGTGTCTCCGCCGCACACGCCCTCCACGAACTCGCCGACCCCCGGACCGCCCGCGCCGCCGCCGCGCTCGCCACCAACGAACTGCGGGTCGCCTACGCCCTGGTGCCGGTACGGCTGCTCACCCGGCTGCGGGCACCCGAGTCCGTACCGGCGCTGATCACCGTGCTCCGCCGCAGACTGACGCCCCGGGATCCCTACGGCCGGGTGGCGCTGGCCTGCGTCGAAGGGCTGGGCGCGCTCGGCGACCCCCGGGCGGCCGGGGTGCTCGGCGACGCCCGCGGTGTGCCCCGGCTGCGGGCGGCGGCGGAAGCGGCCCTCGCCCGCCTCGGCTGAGAGTGCCCCCGGGGTACGCGTACGGGCCCGCCGGCCGGCAGGGTGCCGGCCGGCGGACCCGGTCGTTCAGTGCGGGCGCCCCGGCGCCAGGGCGCCCTGCGGGCTCAGGCCCAGGCTCAGTAGAGCTTGGCGACCGCGGTCTTCGTGGTCTTCTTGAACGCCTTCACGGGAGCGCTCTTGAGCGTGCCGAACTCCCCCCAGCCCACCACGGTGACCGTGCGGCCGTCCCGGCCGACGGAGAACAGGTTCACGTCGTACGCCGAGTTCGGGCGCACGGTGGCGACGCCGTAGACGTGGGCACCCTCCTCGACGCCGACCTTGCCGTAGTACTTCTCCTGGCCCTTGAGCTTCTTGTCCTCCTTCTTCAGCCGCTCCAGGCAGTTCGCGATCCGGTCGCGGACCGAGGAGACGAGCTTCTTGGCCTGGGCCGTGGAGGAGGCGACGGTGGTCGTCTGCTCGGCGCCGGTCTCCTTGTTCGTGACGCGGAAGGTCCGGTACGAGCTGCCCTTCGTCGGCAGGGCCTTGCTGTAGCAGGTGTCGAAGGTCTTGCCCGGCTTCACCTTGTCGGCCTTCCAGCCCTTGCCGGGCAGTTCCTTCGCCGCGAGGAACTTCGGCTTCGGCTGCGGGGCGCTCTGCGCCGGAGCGGCGGTGGCCATCGCGAAGGAGGCGGTGGCGAGGGCGACGGCCACGGAGGTGGCGGCGGTCGTGCGGAGCTTGTTCATGGAAGTGCGTTCCCCCAGGTCGGGTCGGTCGGTTGAACAGGCATCAGCTTCCGCACACCGCCGGGGGTGGGACAACCGTCCCACCCCCTCCGCCTGCCATGGAACCATTCCACCCTTTCTGACGTGGGATTATGTGCAGGGGTGGAACGCCGCTCCGGGACGACGGGGGAGCTGGAACGGTGGGGACGCAGAGCCAGGGTCCGGGCACGGAGGCATTCGCCCGGCGGCTGCGGGAGATACGCGAGGCTTCGGGGCGCAGCTACGGGGCACTCGCCCGCAGGATCGGGGTCAGCGGCTCCACGCTGCACCGCTACTGCTCCGGGCACACGGTGCCGATGGAGTTCGCGCCGGTCGAGAGGTTCGCCCGGTTCTGCGGCTGCCAGGGGGAGGAACTGGTGGCGCTGCACAGCCTCTGGCTGGCCGCCGACCGGGAACGGACCCTGCGCCAGGAGGCGGCGGGCACCTTGCCGAAGTCCGCGCCGAGGCCTGTGCGGGAGTCCGAGCGGGAGTCCGTGCCGGATTCTGTGCCGGAGCCCGCTCCGGCGGCCGGTACGGAAGCGGGTACGGAGCCGGCCATGGCCGCCGACGTGCTGGCGGGGCCGGCGGGGCCCGTGACGGCGGGGGAGCCCAGGCAGCCCGAGGTCACCGTCGTACTCGCCGAGCGCCCGCGACCGGGTGCCCGGGACCGCCGTCGCCCCCGGCCCCTCCTGATCGGCGCGGCCGCCGTCGTCACCGCCGTCTGTGTCCTCGTCACCCTGCTGACCCTCGACGGATCGCTGTTCGGCAACAGCGGTGACAGCCGTGAGCCCGGCACCGCCCTGGTACCCGACGGCGGCCGGGCATCCGCACCGGACCCCGACCCGGACCCGGACCCCGACCCGTCCCCGGACCGTTCGGCACCCACGGCCTCGCCGTCCGGGAAACCCTCGCCGTCCGCTTCCGCCTCGGCACCGCCGCGCCCGACGGCCTCGCGCGGCCCGTCCGCCGGGGCGGTGACGGCCACCGGCGCCGCAGGCGGGGCCACCGGCCCCCGGGCCTCCACCGGACCCCCGGCGCCGGTCCGGAAACCGGACGGACCCCTCCCGTTCACGGTCTCCACCGACCAGCACGCCTGGGAAGCCGGGTGCAACCACACCTATCTCGTGGACCGGAAGCCCGGGGCCGTCCCCCCGCCGCCCGTCGCGGCCGACGCCCGCCCGTGGGCCAGCGCCCTCGGCGCCGTGCACGGCCGCGACACCCTGGTGCGCTTCACCGTGCAGGGCCGCGGTGAAGAGGCCGTCGTCCTCCAGGCGCTGCGCGTCCGGGTCGTCGCACGGCGGGCGCCCCTCCCGTACAACGCCTTCCGGATGGACTCCGGCTGCGGCGGCGCGCTGACCGAGCGGACCTTCGCCGTCGATCTCGACAAGCCCCGGCCCGTCGCCCGCCCGGTGCCCGGCGTCGACGGGGAGAAGGACATCCCGGCCGTCTCCTTCCCGTACCGGGTCTCCGCGAAGGACCCCGAGGTACTGCTCGCCACCGCGACCACCGCAGGCTGCGACTGCGAGTGGTATCTCGAACTGGAGTGGAGCAGCGGGGACCGCTCGGGGACGACCCGGATCGACAACGGCGGCCGCCCGTTCAGAACCAGCGCGGCCGGGGGCCGGCCGAGCTACGACTACGACCACGGCGCCCGCCGCTGGGCCCCGTCGACCTGGACGAAGGACTAGGCCGTCTCTGACGGATCCTGCCGGGCTCAGCCGCCGCGCGGGCCCTCCTCCGGCAGCAGCGCGTACGCCTCGATCTCGACCAGCAGCTCGGGCAGGATCAGCGCGGACACCTGCACCGCCGAACTGGCCGGCAGCCGCTCCGGGTCGAGTACTTCGTCCCGGGCCGTCCGCACCTGTGCCAGATGGTCGATGTCGGTGACGAAGTAGGTCAGCTTGACGATGTCGTCGAAGGTCGCGCCCGCCGCCGCGAGAGCGCGCCGGATGTTCTCGAACACCCGGCGCGACTGGGCGAGGGGGTCGCCGACGCCCACCACCTCGCGCCGCTCGTCGAAGGCGCACTGCCCGGACACGGCCACGAAGCGGCCGGTGCCCCAGACGACATGGCTGTAGCCGGTGCCGGGAGCGAGCCCCTCGGGGGCCTTCACATAAGTCGGTCGATCGGTCATCCGCCCATGATCACTCGCCGGGCCGGGCGGGTTCACAGCAGGGTCAGCTGAGTGGGCCCCGCCGTCCCGCCGCTCCCGCCTGCCCCTCCCATGTCCTCCATGCGCTCTGTCCCCTCTGCCGCCTCCGGGTCGCCCCGCCGGATCCGCCGGGGCAGCGCGGGCCCGGCCGGGCCGATCCCGTACTCCGCCGCCAGCTCGTGGACCTGGCGGGTGATCCGCCTCTGGTACCAGGTGGGGGCGTACGCGCCGGCCGCGTACAGCCGCTCGTACCGCCCCACGAGCTGTGGATGGCGCTGCCGCAGCCACTCCATGAACCACTCCCGGGCCCCGGGCCGCAGATGGAGGACGAGCGGGGTCACCGAGGTCGCTCCGGCGGCGGCGATCGCGCGGACCGTGGCCCGCAGCTGGTCCGGGTGGTCGCCGAGGAAGGGGATCACCGGGGCCATCAGGACCCCGCAGCCGATGCCGCGCTCGCCCAGCGCGCGGACCACGTCGAGCCGGCGGGCGGGTGCGGGGGTGCCCGGTTCGACCGTCCGCCACAGGTCGTCGTCGACGAAGCCGACCGAGACGGAGATCCCGACCTCGCTCACGCGGGCGGCCTCGGTCAGCAGATCGAGATCGCGCAGGATCAGCGTGCCCTTGGTGAGGATCGAGAACGGGTTGGCGCGCTCGGTCAGTGCCTCGATGATCCCGGGCATGAGCCGGTAGCGGCCCTCGGCCCGCTGGTAGCAGTCGACGTTGGTGCCCATCGCCACATGCGCGCCCCGCCAGCCGGGCGCGGCCAGCTCGCGGCGGAGCACCTCGGGGGCGTTGATCTTGACGACGATCTGGGAGTCGAAGCCGTGTCCGGTGTCCAGGTCCAGATAGCTGTGCGTTTTGCGGGCGAAGCAGTACACGCAGGCGTGCGAGCAGCCCCGGTACGGATTCACGGTCCAGGTGAACGGGACCCGGGAGGCCCCGGGCACCCGGTTCAGCAGCGACCGGGCCCGGACCTCGTGGAAGGTCATGCCCCGGAACTCGGGGGTGTCGAAGGTCCGCGTGGTCACGGCGGACGTGCCGAAGAGCGCGGAATCCCGGGCCCGGACGGGGTTGTCGGCCAGCTGGTCCCAGCGCATGGACGTCTCCTCGGTCGTACGGAGCCCAAAGAATAGAACATGTGTTCGCATGATCGCAGGGGGTCGGCACGCGACCCCGTGACCAGGACCCGGGACAGGGGCCCCGGATTTGGGTGGTGGGTGGTGGGATGGTTGGCTAGGCCGGGCCCACGCGGCACCCCCACACCCAAAGTCGACTGCTGGAGGAAGAGTCATGGCGCAGGTCGAGGCCACGACGGAGCGGATCATCGCGGCGGACGCGGAGACCGTGATCGACACACTGGCCGACTACTCGGGCACACGCGCGAAGCTGCTCCCGGAGCAGTTCAGCGAGTACGAGGTCCGTGAGGGCGGCGACGGCGAGGGCACCCTCGTCCACTGGAAGCTCCAGGCCACCAAGAAGCGGGTGCGGGACTGCCTGCTGGAGGTCTCCGAGCCCACCGACGGGCAGCTCGTCGAGAAGGACCGCAACTCGTCCATGGTCACCACGTGGACCGTCACCCCGGCCGGGGAGAAGCGGAGCAAGGTCGTCGTCACCAGCGTGTGGAACGGCGCCGGCGGCATCGGCGGGTTCTTCGAGCGCACCTTCGCCCCCAAGGGCCTGGCCCGCATCTACGACCTGGTGCTCGACCGGCTGGCGGCCGAGGTCGCCCGCGACGCCGGAGCGTAGCGGCGGGGCGGCCGTACCGACGCGGCCGCCCCGCCGGGCACACCGGGCACCCTGGACACCCCGGGCACGCCGGGCACGGGCCAAAGTCCGTGAGCCGTTCTTGTGGAGAAACCCATCACGCGATAGACCACCTCTTGACGCGAAGTCAACATATTCGGGAGCCGGTCATGAGTGTCACTGATGGATACATGCATGCCTGGGAGGGTTTCTGGAGCGAGGTGTCCGGGGCGCGCGGCGAGGTCTTCTGGGACACCGAGCCCGAGCTGACCGTGGCCCTGCACCTCGCCCTCTTCGAACCCCATGTGGACGACCACCGGCTCACCCTGGTGGACATCGGCTGCGGCAACGGCACCCAGACCCTCTTCCTCGCCGACCGCTTCCCCGGCGTCCTCGGGGTCGACCTGTCCGCCGCCGCCATCGCGCTGGCCCTGCGGCGGGAGCGCCCCGAACCCCTGGGGGAGATCCGGTTCCGGCAGCTCGACGCCGTCGACAGCGCCGGGATCGCCCGGCTGCGGGCGGAGACCGGCGACTGCAATGTCTATGTCCGCGGGGTGCTGCACCAGGCCGAGCCGCAGGACCGGCAGGCCCTCGCGGACGCGATAGCGGTCCTCGTCGGCACCCGGGGCCGCGCCTTCGTGGTGGAGCCCGCCGAGGCGGCGGGCCGGCGCCTCGCCGAACTGGCCGCCGCGCCGGCCGGGCCACCCCCCAAGCTCCAGCCCGTGCTGCGGCACTGCGTCGCCCCGCGGACCATGTCCGACGACGAGCCGACCGCGCTCTTCGCCGCGGCCTCGCTCCCGGTCCTCGCCGAGGGCGAGCTGCCGCTGACGACCACCGAGTACGAGCCCGACGGCTCACGGATCGCGCTCCCGTCGAAGTGGCTCGTCCTGGGCCGGCGGCCCGAGCGGCCCTGAGCACCCCCGGTGACGGGCGACGGGTGACGGGATGGGGCGACGCGCGGCCCGCGCGCGGGCGCGTACCAGCCGGAGCCGCACGCGCTGGTGTTGCGCCGCCAACGCCTGTCAACGTTGCCGGTGTGACGGTTGTCCGGTGCAACGCCCGCCCCCCGTTCCATGCTGGGCCACGCCCTCCGGCGGACATCGCCCGGAGGAGTGGGGTCCGGCCCGTGTGGCCGGGTGGGGAAAGGGGCGTGAAGGGGCGTGATGGAACGTTCACTGCTCTCCGTACGGGCGGCCCTGGTGCTGGCCCTCGCGGTGCTCGCGGGGATCGGGGCGGGTGTGCTGACCGCGCTGGCCGGGGACGGTGCCGCGCGCAGCGTGCTGTACGGACTGGCGGCCGCGGGGGTCGCCGTACCGTTCTTCGACCGGCTGGTGGAGCCGGGTGTTCCGCAGGACGCCGGGCGCGGCCCGGCCGCGGGAGGCGGCGGCGATGACTGAGCTGCGTCCCCTGGCGGGGGACCTCAGGGAGCCGTCGCGGGCCCTGGCCCAGGCCCTGCGGGAGCTGTTCGCCGGTCTGGAGGTGTCGGTGCGCCGGTACGCGGCCCGCCGCAACCGGGACGCGGGCACCTTCTCCCGCTATCTCAGCGGGACCCGGGTGCCGCCGTGGGAGGTGGTGATGGACCTGTTCACGGACCTCGCCGAGCACCGGGGCACCCCGGCGACCCCGGAGGCCATCGAGCTGATACGCGGCCTGCACCGGGCGGCCGTCGAGGCGGGCACCTCCCCGCAGCACGCCGTGGAGGTGCTGGAGCAGCAGCTCGCCGACGCCGACCGGGTCTCCCGCCGGTCCACCGTGCGCGGGGACGTCCTCGGCGAGGCCCTGCTCGACCGCCAGCACCAGATCGCCGACCTGGAGGTGCGGCTGAGCCAGCTGGAGGCGGAGTGGCAGGCCGAGCGGGAGCGCGCCGACCGGCTCGCCGAGGCGTGTCCCGACCTCACCGCCCTGCTGTGCGAACGGGACACCCTGCGGGGCGAGGTGGCCCGGCTGGCGGCCGAGTTGGAGGCCACCCGCCGCTGCCGGGAGCAGGCCGAGGAACGCTGCTTACTCCTCGAACGGCAGCTGGAGTCCGTCGAGCGCGCCCACCGGGGCACCGGGCTCGCCGCCGTCGCCCCCGACCCGGTGCCGCTGGTGCGGACCCTGCCCAAGGTGCTGATCGTGGACGACCAGCCGGACAACCTGCTCGCCATGGCGGCCGTCCTGTCCACCCTCGACCAGGAGCTGGTGCCCGTCTCCTCCGGGCGCGACGCGCTGAAAGCCCTCCTGGACCACGACGACTTCGCGGTCATCCTCATGGATGTGCAGATGCCGCACATGGACGGCTACGAGACGGCGGCCCACATCAAACGCCGCCACCGCAACCGGGACGTGCCCATCATCTTCCTCACCGCGATGGGCGACGACCCCGAGCACTCCGCGCGCGGCTACGCGGCCGGTGCCGTCGACTACATCGGCAAGCCCTTCGACCCGTGGGTGCTGCGCGCCAAGGTCGCCGTGTTCACCGGGATCCATCTGGAACGCCGCTGTGCGGCGCACTGAACGGCCGCACAGCCGCCACAGGCCGCACCCGGGGGATCCGTGAGGTTGTCCACAGGTCCTCGGGGCGCCGTGGCCGGGAGGGTTACAGTGAGCCGATGAAGATCCTGATCAGCGCCGATATGGAAGGCGCCACCGGAGTCACGTGGCCGGCGGACGTGCTGCCGGGCAATCCCCAGTGGGAGCGCTGCCGCCCGATGTTCACGTCCGACGTGAACGCCGCCGCGCTCGGTTTCTTCGACGGCGGCGCCGACGCGGTGCTCGTCAACGAGGCCCACTGGTCGATGCGCAACCTCCTCCTGGAGCGGATGGACGAGCGGGTCGAGATGCTCACCGGACGGCACAAGTCGCTCTCCATGGTGGAGGGGGTGCAGCACGGCGACATCGACGGCATCGCGTTCATCGGCTACCACACCGGCGCGGGCACCGAGGGCGTGCTCGCCCATACCTATCTCGCCAACCAGCTCACCGGCGTCTGGCTGAACGGCGTCCGCGCGAGCGAGGGCCTGCTGAACGCCCACGTCGTCGCGGAGTACGGCGTTCCTGTCATCCTCGTCACCGGCGATGACCTGACCTGTGTCGATGCCGGGGGGTACGCGCCGCGGGCCCGTACGGTCGCGGTGAAGGACCACGTCTCGCGGTACGCGGCGGTCTGCCGCACCCCCGCCCGTACGGCCGCCGACATCCGGGCCGAGGCCAAGGAGGCCGCCGCCCTCGCCGTGCGGCACGAGCCGGTGACGGCGGGCCCCCACACCATGGAGCTGGAGTTCGACGCGGAGCACCTGGCCGCCGCCGCGACCGTGGTGCCCGGAGTGCAGCGTTCCGGCGAGCGCCGGACCGCGTACACCAGCGACACCATGTACGAGGCCATCCGCACCTTCAAGGCCGTGACCACGATCGTTTCCGCAGCCGTGGAGGAGCAGTATGGCTGAGCACGTGTACCCCCACCCCCAGGAGCCGTCCCCCGGCCCGGTCGACGCGACCGCGCTCGACGAGGTGGTCGCCTTCACCTCCGAGCTGATCCGTATCGACACCACCAACCGGGGCGGCGGGGAGTGCCGGGAGCGGCCCGCCGCCGAGTACGTGGCCGAGCGCCTGGCCGCCGCCGGGCTCGAACCGGCCCTCCTGGAGCGCGTCCCCGGGCGGACCAACGTGGTCGCCCGCATCGAGGGCACCGACCCCTCGGCCGACGCCCTGCTGGTCCACGGCCATCTCGACGTCGTCCCCGCCGAGCCCGCCGACTGGACCGTCCACCCCTTCTCGGGCGAGGTCAGGGACGGCGTCGTCTGGGGCCGGGGCGCCGTCGACATGAAGAACATGGACGCGATGATCCTCTCGGTCGTCCGGGCGTGGGCCCGCGCGGGCGTGCGGCCCCGCCGGGACATCGTCATCGCGTACACCGCCGACGAGGAGGCCAGCGCCGAGGACGGCTCCGGCTTCCTCGTCGCCCGGCACCCGGAGCTGTTCGAGGGCTGTACCGAGGGCATCAGCGAGTCCGGGGCGTACTCCTTCCACGCCGGGGGCGGCATGACGCTCTACCCCGTCGGCGCCGGGGAGCGCGGCACCGCCTGGCTCCGGCTCACCGCCCACGGCCGGGCCGGGCACGGCTCCCGCGTCAACCGGGAGAACGCGGTCAGCAGACTCGCCGCCGCCGTCACCCGCATCGGTGAGTACCAGTGGCCCGTCCGGATCACCCCCACCGTCCGCGCGGCCCTCGCCGAACTCGCCGTCCTGCACGGCATCGACACCGACACCACCGCCGACGACTTCGACCCCGACGAACTCATCGCCAAGCTGGGCCCCGCCGCCGCCCTGGTCGAGGCGACCGTGCGCAACAGCTCCAACCCGACCATGCTGGAGGCCGGGTACAAGGTCAACGTCATCCCCGGGCAGGCCACCGCCTACATCGACGGCCGGATGCTGCCCGGCACCGAGCAGGAGTTCGCGGACACCCTGGACCGGCTCACCGGGCCCGGCGTGGAGTGGGAGTTCCACCACCGGGAGGTGCCGCTGCTGGCCCCCGTCGACTCGCCGACCTTCGCCAAGCTCCGCGCCGCCATCGAGCGCTTCGACCCCGACGGCCACGTCCTGCCGTACTGCATGGCCGGCGGCACCGACGCCAAGCAGTTCTCCCGGCTCGGCATCACCGGCTACGGCTTCTCCCCGCTGAAGCTGCCCGAGGGCTACGACTACTCCGCGATGTTCCACGGCGTCGACGAGCGGGTCCCGGTGGACGCCCTGCACTTCGGCGTCCGTGTGCTCGACCACTACCTGCGCTCTGCCTGAGGGGGATCCGTCCAATGGCGAACCAGCCCGCCACCACCGGTGGCACCGTCCGCATCGCGCCCTACGGCACCTGGCCGTCGCCCGTCGACGCGGCGACCGCCGCCTCCCACGACGGCCGGCCCGAGTTCCCCGGGACCGTCGGCGCGGAGATCTGGTGGACCGCGCCCCGCCCCGACGAGGGCGGCCGGCGCACCCTGGTGCGCTGCCGCGCCGACGGCACCGAGGAGAGCGTCCTGCCCGCCCCGTGGAACGTGCGCAGCCGCGTCATAGAGTACGGGGGCCACCCCTGGGCCGGGTCGGTGCGCGCCGACGGGACCCCGCTGGTGGTCTTCGTCCACTTCCCCGACCAGCGGCTGTACGGGTACGAGCCGGACACCCCCGGCGCCCGGCCCCGGCCGCTGACGCCCCTCTCGGCCACCGGCGGCGGGCTGCGCTGGGCCGATCTGCGGATCCACCCCGGGCGGGGCGAGGTCTGGGGGGTGCTGGAGGAGTTCACCGGGCCCGCGCCCACCGACGTCCGCCGGATCATCGCCGCCGTACCGCTGGACGGCTCCGCCGCCGACGACCGGGGCGCGGTACGGGAGCTGGCCAACGCCGGGGACGGCGCGCACCGCTTCGTCACCGGCCCCCGGCTCTCCCCCGACGGGCGGCGGGCCGCCTGGATCGCCTGGGACCACCCCCGGATGCCCTGGGACGGCACCGAGGTGATCCTCGCCGCCGTACCGGACGGCCCGGGGCCCTTCACCGGCGCCCGCCCGGTCCACGGCGGGCCCGACGAATCCGTCTGCCAGGTCGACTGGGCGCCCGACGGCTCCCTGCTCCACCTCGGCGACGCCACCGGCTGGTGGGCCCCGTACCGCACCGCGCCCGAGGAGCTGGACGCGCCCCGCCCGGCCGCCGTGCCGCTCGCGCCGGGCCGGGCCGAGGAGTTCGGCGGCGCCCTGTGGAAGCCGGGCCTGAAGTGGCTGCACCCGCTGGACGACGGGCTGATCGCCGTCGTCCACGGCAAGGGCTCCACCGCCCTCGGCATCCTGGACCCGCAGACCGGCGAGGTCGTCGACGCGGCCGGGCCGTGGACCGAGTGGGCGCCCTCCCTCGCCGTCCACGGCGAGCGGGTCATCGGCGTCGCCGCCTCCCCCCGCAGCGGGTACGAGGTCGTCGAGCTGGACACCCGCACCGGGCACACCCGCGTCATCGGCGCCCGCCACCGGGACCCCGTCGACCCCGCCCACTACCCGAAGCCCCGCGAGCGCGTCTTCACCGGCCCCGACGGGCGGGAGATCCACGTCCAGGTGTACCCGCCGCACCACCCGGACCACACCGCCCCCGAAGGGGAACTGCCGCCCTATGTGATCTGGGCGCACGGCGGCCCCACCGGGCACGCACCCCTCGTCCTCGATCTGGAGATCGCCTACTTCACCTCCCGGGGCATCGGCGTCGCCGAGGTCAACTACGGCGGCTCCACCGGCTACGGCCGCGCGTACCGCAACCGGCTGCGCGGACAGTGGGGCGTGGTCGATGTCGAGGACTGCGCGGCCGTCGCCCGCGCCCTGGCCGACGAGGGCACGGCGGACCCGGCGCGGCTGGCCGTCCGGGGCGGCAGCGCCGGCGGCTGGACCACGGCCGCCTCCCTCGCCGGAACCGACGTCTACGCCTGCGGCACCATCATCTTCCCTGTCCTGGACCTCCTCGGGTGGGCCACCGGCGAGACCCACGACTTTGAATCGCGGTATCTGGACACCCTGATCGGGCCCCTGGACGAGGTGCCCGAGCGCTACCGCGACCGCTCGCCCCTCGGCCACGCCGACCGGATCACCGCCCCGTTCCTGCTGCTCCAGGGGCTGGACGACGTCATCTGCCCGCCGGCGCAGGCCGAGCGGTTCCTCGCCGAGATGGCGGGCCGGGGCGTACCGCACGCGTATCTCGCCTTCGCGGGCGAGGGCCACGGCTTCCGGATGGCCGAGACCATGATCCGCGCCCTGGAGGCCGAGCTGTCCCTCTACGTCCGCACCTTCGGCATCGACCGGCCCGACACCGCACCCCTGGAGCTGAGGAAATGACCCTGACCCCGCTCACCCGACCGCGCCGGCTGCGGCCCGGGTCCAGGGTCGCCGTCGTCGCCCCCTGCGGGCCCGTGCCCGAGGACCGGCTGGAGGACGGGCTCGCCGTCCTGCGCTCCTGGGAGCTGGAGCCGGTGGTCCTGCCGCACGTCCTCGACCGGCACGGACAGTTCGGCTATCTCGCCGCGTACGACGGCGACCGGGCCCGGGACCTCACCGAGGCGTGGTGCGACCCCACCGTCGACGCCGTCATCTGCGCCCGCGGCGGCTACGGCGCCCAGCGCATGGTGGACCGCCTCGACTGGGGCTCCATGCGGGCCGCCGGGCCGAAGGTCTTCGTCGGCTACAGCGACGTCACCGCGCTGCACGAGGCGTTCGCCGCCCGGATGGGCCTGGCCACCCTGCACGGGCCGATGGTCGCCGCCCTGACCTTCCTCAAGGACGAGACCACCCGGGAGCATCTGCGGGCCACCCTCTTCGAGCCGGAGTCGGTCCTCGGCATCGGCCTGGAGACGGCCCGGCCCCTGATACCGGGACGGGCCCGGGGCGTCACCTTCGGCGGCTGCGCCAGCCTCCTCGCCGCCGACCTGGGCACCCCGGCCGCCCGTGCCACCTCCGCCGGCGGACTGCTGGTCCTGGAGGACGTGGGGGAGGAGGACTACCGGCTCGACCGGGTCCTCACCCAGCTGCTGCGCGGCGGCTTCTTCGACGGGGTGAGCGGGATCGCCCTCGGCTCCTGGGCGGAGTGCGGACCCTACGAGACCATCCGCGAGGTGCTCCGGGACCGGCTGGGCGGGCTGTGCGTGCCCGTGGTCGAGGAGCTGGGCTTTGGCCACGGCGACCGCAACCTGACCGTGCCGCTGGGGCTCCCCGCCGTCCTCGACGCGGACGCGGGGACGCTGACCCTGGAGCAGCCCGCGCTGCTCTGACCGCGCTCCGACCGTCCGGCCGGTCCCGATCCCTGTGACCTGCCGTCCCGCCCCCGGAACACGGGGGCGGGACGGCAGGACGGCGGACCGGCGAAGGTGCGGCCCCTCAGCCCTGGCGCAGGGCCGCGTAACCGGGGCGGACGACCTCGTCGATCAGCCGGCGGCGCTCCGGCAGCGGCAGGAACGCCGACTCCAGCGCCGCGACCGTGAACTCCTCGAAGACCTCCGGGCCATACCCGAACGCCTCCACCATGTGCGCGAACTCGCGGCTCATCGTCGTCCCCGACACCAGACGGTTGTCCGTGTTGAGGGTGATCCGGAAGCCGAGGCGGCGCAGCAGGTCGATCGGGTGGGAGGCGTAGTCCTTCGCCGCGCCCGTCTGGAGGTTCGAGGTCGGACAGACCTCCAGCGCGATCCCGTTGTCCCGGACGTAGGCCGCGAGGTGCCCGAGGGTCGCCGTGCCGTCCTCGTGGACGGTGATGTCGTCGGTGATCCGCACGCCGTGCCCGATCCGCTCGGCGCCGCAGACCTGCACCGCCTCGTGGATCGACTCCGCGCCGACGGCCTCGCCCGCGTGGATGGTGAAGTGGCAGTTGTGCCGCTTCAGGTGCTGGAAGGCGGGCAGGTGGCGGGCGGGCGGGTTGCCGATCTCGCCGCCGGCGATGTCGAAGCCCACCACGCCCCGGTCGCGGTGCGCGACGGTCAGCTCGGCTATCTCGGCGGAGCGGTCGGTGTGCCGCATGCCGGTGAGCAGGGTGCCGACGGTGATCCGGCCGCCGCTGCGGCGCTCGCCCTCACGGAAGCCCGTGTTCACGGCGTCGACGACCTCGTCGAGGGTCAGCCCGCGCTCCAGGTGCTGCTCGGGCGCGTACCGGATCTCGGCATAGACGACACCGTCCGCCGCCAGGTCCTCCGCGCACTCCGCCGCCACCCGCTCCAGGGCCTCGCGGGTCTGCATGACCGCGCAGGTGTGGGCGAAGGTCTCCAGATACCGCTCCAGCGAACCCGAGTCGGCCGCGTCCCGGAACCAGGTGCCGAGGGCGGCCGGATCCTGGGTGGGCAGCTTGTCGTAGCCGTGCTCCCGGGCGAGTTCGATGATGGTGGCGGGGCGCAGGCCGCCGTCGAGGTGGTCGTGGAGGACTGCCTTGGGCGCGCGGAGGATGTCAGACAAGTGCATGCCCCGGGAGTGTACGGCACGGTGACGGCGGCCGGGGAGCGGGCCGCCCGGCCCGCCCCCTGTGCTCCCCTTGTGCCCCGATTTCGCCCCCCGGGGAGTACCCTCGCTCCCGGCGCCGGCCCGGGGGCCCGGGAGTGGCTTGGCCTCGTCAGCCCGACTGGAGCAGGGGCAGCGCGGGCGCCCCCGTCGGCAGCATGTGCTTCGCGGCGAGCACCGGCGCGGACCCCACCCGCACCACCTGGGTGACCAGGACGGCGGGGGTGTCCGGCGCCCGGTCCAGCTGCTTGCCGCGCCGCCGCCCCAGCAGGGTCGCGCTCACCTGGCTGTGCGCGCTCAGGGTCACCCCGCGCGAGGCCCCGGCCAGCACCGCCAGCATCGAGCCGCCGCCCGCCCCGGGGGAGCCCAGCGCGTCGGCGAAGGCCGGATGGACCGCCGCGAGCACGTCGTCGGGGGCCGCCCACTCCTGGCTCAGCACCCCCGCCGCGCCCGGCGCCGTCAGCACCGACTCCCAGAAGCGCAGCTCGGAGGAGGCCGGCACGAGCAGATGCTGGGTGGTGAAGTCGGTCGGCTCCTCCACCGCCCGCAGCAGCGCCGAGACCCGGACCGGATCGCCGCCCGCCAGCAGCTCCTCCAGCGGGCGCAGCCGCTCGAAGCCGCGCCGGGGCGGGCTGTCGCTGACCGTCCTGCCCACCCCGCGCCGCACCGTGACCAGGCCGTCCTCCTGGAGCAGCAGCAGCGCCTCCCGCAGGGCGGGCCGGCTCACGCCCAGCTCGGTGGCGAGCCGGGGCTCGGACGGCAGGGTCGACCCGGGCGGATAGGTGCCGTCGTGGACGGCGTCGGCGATCCGCTCGTACAGGGCGACGACCGGTCTGCGCTGCGGCCGGCTGGCTGCCACGGTTCCTCCTGGGCTCGCTGTCGGGGTGGTCCCGGAAATCCGGTGCGGTGGGCGCCGTCGCACGGCCGATCCCCGGACCCAGCTTGTCAGACAAGAGCGGGTCGGGATCGGGTCGAGGGGTGCCGGTGGCCCGGCCCTGTGGCCGAACGCGCCGAGAGCCAGGGCCTCTCACCCGTACGGCCCGCTCCACCGCTCGCCGGGCGGGACCACGGCCCATTCTGGTGCCATGAACGCCAGGGAGAGATCGCGGGGTGCCCGGACCGGACGCGGAGCCGACGGCATCAGGGAGTGGTTCACGCCCGGCCGCATCGCCTTCACCGTGCTCGCGGTCCTCGCGATCGTGTTCATCTTCGAGAACACCGAGCGGGTCGAGATCCGGGTACTGATCCCCGTGGTCACCATGCCGCTCTATCTGGCGCTCCTCGCGATGTTCGTCGTCGGCGCGCTGTGCGGCGGCTATCTCTTCCGCCGCAAAACCCGTTAGCCGCCCCGACGGCACCGCTCTAACCTGGCCCGATGCCCGAACAGCACCGGCAGGCCGCCCCGGACCCGACGGCCATCCCGGACCTGCCCGCGACCGGCTCCGAGTCCGAGTCCGAGTCCGCGACCGGCTCCGGCTCCGGGCCCGAGTCCTGGACCGCGATCGGGCCCCGGACCGCCCTGCGGCCCGTCCGTCCCGGCGACGCGGCCGCGTTCACGGCCGCCGCGCGGGCCAGCACCGCACTCCACCACCCCTGGCTCTTCCCGCCGCTCACGGCCGCCGACTTCGCCGAGTGGGCGGGCCGGCTCACCGACGACCCGGCGCGGGCGGGATTCCTCCTCTGCGAGCGGGACTCCGGCCGGATCGCGGGCTTCGTCAACATCAACAACATCGTCCTGGGCGGCTTCCGCTGCGGCGCGCTCGGCTACGGCGCCTTCGCCCACGCGGCCGGGCGCGGACTGATGGGCGAAGGGCTGCGGCTGGTCGTCGCCCACGCCTTCGGACCCCTCGGCCTGCACCGCCTCGAAGCCAATGTGCAGCCCGGCAACACCGCCTCGCTCCGGCTGGTGCGCGGCGCCGGATTCCGCCGGGAGGGCTTCTCGCCCGCGTTCCTGCGGATCGACGGCCGGTGGCGGGACCACGAGCGCTGGGCGATCACCGCCGACATGCCCGTCCTGCCCGCCCCCGGCCCGCCCGTCCTGCCCGTCCCCGGCCCGGCGGCCACGCCCGCTGCCCCGGCAGCGCCGGGCGACTTTGCCGAAGAGTGACGCGCCCGGCCCCTGTCCGCGGAGCCACCGAACCTGTTCCATGGTCGTCGGGCCGCCCAACAGGAGCCGGCGGCCCCGAGAAGTGAAGCGAGGTTGCCTTGGCCACGACCGCCACGACCGTGCGGCGCACCGTACTGACCCTGCCCGTGGCGCCGGTGGGCCCCGCCAATCCGCTGCCCCCGCTGCGGCCCCTCCCCGTCCACCACTCCCTCGACGACCGCTCCCGCGCCGAACTCCCGCGCGACATGGCCCGGCAGCTCGGCCACGGCCGGCCCCGCACCCTCCTGCCGGTCCGGCTGCTCGACGGCTACGGCCGCGACCGCGCCCCCGCCGACCTCGACGCGATCGTCATCGAGAACGACCACCTCAAGGTCACCGTCCTGCCCGGCCTCGGCGGCCGGATCCACTCCCTCCACCACAAGCCCACCGGCCGCGAACTGCTCTACCGCAACCCCGTCGTCCAGCCCGCCGGCTTCGCCCTCAACGGCGCCTGGTACTCCGGCGGCGTCGAATGGAACATCGGCACGACCGGCCACACCACCCTCGCCATGGCCCCGCTGCACGCCGCCGCCGTACCCGCCCCCGACGGCGGCGAGATGGTCCGCCTCTGGGAGTGGGAACGCCTGCGCGACCTCCCGTTCCAGATCGATCTGTGGCTCCCCGCCGACTCCGCCTTCCTCCGCGTCGGCGTACGCGTCCGCAACCCGCACGAGCGCGCCGTACCCCTGTACTGGTGGTCCAACATCGCCGTCGCGGAAACACCGACGACACGGGTCGTCGCCCCCGCCGACGAAGCCTGGCACTTCGGCTACGCCCGCGCCCTCACCCGCGTCCCCGTCCCCGACTACCGGGGCGAGGACCGCACCTACCCGCTGCGGAGCGAGCACGCCGCCGACTACTTCTACGAGATCCCGGCCGGCGGCCGGAAGTGGATCACCGCCCTGGACGGCCATGGCCACGGCCTCGCCCACACCTCCACCGACACCCTGCGTGGCCGCAAACTCTTCCTCTGGGGCTCCGGTCGCGGCGGCCGGCGCTGGCAGCGCTGGCTGACCGCACCCGACACCCCCGGATACGCGGAGATCCAGGCCGGACTCGCCCGTACCCAGCTCGAACACGTCCGGATCCCCGAAGGCGGCGACATCAGCTGGCTGGAGTGCTACGGCCCGCTCGACGCCGACTCCGGCACCGTCCACGGCAACAACTGGGCCGCCGCCTGTGCCGAGGTCGAGAGCCGGCTCGCCGCCGCGCTGCCCCGCGCCGAGGTCGACACCGCCTACCGGGAATGGCTGCCCGCCGCCGACACCGAACCCGTCCGCACCCTCGCCACCGGCTCCGGCTGGGGCGCCCTCGAACAGCTCCGCTCCGGCGTGAAACTCCCCGGCACCCCCTTCGACGCATCCACCCTCGGCGACGAACAGGCCCCCTGGCGTGCCCTGCTGACCACCGGGGCGCTCCCCGAACCCCGCAGGGTCACCCCGCCCGGCCCCACCCTCGTCGCCCCCCACTGGCGGGACATGCTGGAAACCGCGCCCGCCGACCCGCACACCGAGTACCACCTCGGCGTGGCCCAGTGGCACGCCGGCGACCGGGCCCAGGCCGTCCGCAGCTGGGAACGGGGACTGGCACTCGCACCGTCCCGCTGGCCGCTGCTGCGCGCCCTCGCCGTCGCGGACGACGAGGACGGCCACCCCGAACGCGCAGCCGACCGCTCCCTGGAGGCCTTCGACGACCTCTGCCAGGAACGCCGTGACGACGGCGAGACCTGGTCGGCGGCGACGGCGGCACTCGGCCGGGAGACGATCGAGATCCTGCTGCGCACCGGCCGCACCGGCGAAGCCCGCTCGGTGTGGGCCCGGCTGCGCCCGGCGGTCCAGCGGCGCGGACGCTTCCGGCTGCTCCTCGCACGCCTGCTGCTGGCGGAGGGCCGGCCCGCCGACGCCCGCGCCGTCTTCGACGAGGGCTTCGAGGTGGCGGACCTCCAGGAGGGCGCCGCCAGGGAACTGGGCACGGTGTGGGCGGCGCTCACCGACGAGCCGCTGCCCGAGGAGTACGACTACCGCATGAACCCCGGCGACCCCGACACCCCCTAGGGGACCGGCCCTTGAGCGGTGGCGGGCTTGAGATCCACGTACTCGAAGATCGAGCCGTCCGGGTGGACGGCGATCAAATTGCGGCCCGCCGGGGTCGGCACCGGGCCCGCGACGATCCGGGCGCCGACCTCGCTGAGCGTGGCGCACGCGTCGTCCACATCCGCGACGGCGATGGTCGCGGTGACCTTACGCAACACCTCCAACTCCGTTTCCGGGCCGCTCATCAGCAGGAAGCAGCCGACGGCCGCGACCTGGACCCCGCCGCGCTCGTACCGCTGCGGGGTCCTCCCGGTGATGCGTTCATAGACCGCCGCGGCCGAGTCCAGGTCGTCGACACAGATCCGCAGCGTGGTTCCGAGGATGTCCATGGGCCGAGCGTAGAGCTTCCGCGCGCACCCGGTCACCGGAAGTGCCGTGCCCCTGCCGGTGGGTGACGGGCCGTCGTCCACCGGTCCCGGGCGGGGTGTACGGGCCCTCAGGCGCGGCAGAGCAGTTCCCCGTGCGGGACCAGGAACCAGGCGTCGTCCCGGGCGCCCCACTCCCGCCAGCCGTCCGCGATGGCGGCGAGCCCGTCCGCCGTGGTGTGCCCGCCGTCCACCGCGATCCCGGCGTACTCCGACGCCGTGGTGCGCTCCGCCCACAGGCCGCTCCACCACTCCCGGTCGGCGCCGCTGTAGCACCAGGTGCCGGCGGTGGCCGTGATGTCGGTGAAGCCGGCGGCCCGCGCCCAGGAGAGCAGCCGCCGACCGGCGTCGGGCTCGCCGCCGTTGGCGCGGGCGACCCGCCGGTACAGCGCCAGCCAGTCGTCCAGCACCGGGACCTCCGGATACCAGGTGAACGCGCCGTAGTCGGCGTCCCGCACCGCGACAAGACCGCCCGGCCGGCACACCCGGCGCATCTCGCGCAGCGCGTGCACCGGGTCGCCCAGGTGCTGGAGGACCTGATGGGCGTGGACGACGTCGAAGGAGCCGTCCGGGAACGTCAGCGCGTTGACGTCGGCGACGGCGAAGTCGGTGTTGGCCGCACCGCGTTCGGCGGCGTGCGCCCGGGCCCGCTCCACGACCCCGGGGTCCCGGTCGACGCCGGTGACCCGGCCGTCGGGCACCAGTACGGCCAGGTCGGCGCTGATGGTGCCGGGTCCGCAGCCGATGTCCAGGATCCGGGCGCCGGGGGTCAGTTCGCCGACGAGGTACGCGGCCGAGTTGGCGGCGGTGCGCCAGGTGTGGGAGCGGAGCACGGAGGCGTGGTGGCCGTGGGTGTAGACGGCGGTCTCCCGGCGTGGCGCCCCGTGCGCCTCCCGACGTGCTTCCCGGAGCGTTTCCCGATGCGTTTCCTGGCGCGTTTCCTGTGGCATGGCAGGTCTGCCTCTCGTGCGTCTGTCACGGAGGCATATTCATATGCTGAGACTGATTGTCTTGTCATGTGGGATCCACTATGTGGAACCCGGAGTGGGTCCCGGAGGGGGTCCGGGCGGTGTCAGCGCAGGTTCCGGGGCCGGTAGACCGTCAGCGCCTCGCGCACCTTGTCCAGCGTCAGATCCGTGGGCGCGGGGACGACCTCGCCGTCGTACGCCATCGCCGTGCCGGGCCGCAGCCCCGAGATCCGCACCGCGCGCAGCTGTTCGGCGGCGTGCACCGGGGACCGGCTCAGCGGACCGGCCAGGGCCGCCGCCAGCAGCCGCAGCCCCGGCCACCGGCCGCCGTGCACCACCCGGACGTCGAGCAGGCCGTCGGCCAGGTCCTCGCGGTGGCCGGGGGTCGGGCCCACCGGCCGGTAGACCCCGTTCCCGGCGAACAGCAGCCACAGCGGCCGCCGCCGACCCTGGACGACGGCCTCCAGCGGACGGCCGTCGCGCAGCACCCGTACCGCCGCCAGCACCCCGGCGCTCCAGCCGCCGACCCGGGGGGACCAGCGTTCGCGGATGCGCACCAGATCCGGGTAGACGCCCAGGCTGAAGGTGTTGAGGAAGTACCCGGGACGTGCGCCGCGACTGGATCCGGCCGACCGGGACCCGTTCGTACCGGACCCGGGCGTACCGGACCCGTTCGCACCCGGTCCGGGCGGCGGTCCCGGTGTGAACCGGCCCAGGTCCACCCGGACCGCCTCCCCGCCCGCCAGCGCCCGGCAGGTGTCGTCCACGGTCTCCACCCCCAGGTCGTAGGCGAAGTGGTTGAACGTGCCGCCCGGGAACACCGCCAGCGGCAGCCCCCGCTCCACCGCCACCGCCGCCGCCAGATTGATCGTGCCGTCCCCGCCGAAGACCCCGAGCGCCCGCCCGCGCCGCGCCGCGCCCTCCAACTCCCCGGCCAGCTCCCGCGGCCCGCACTCCACGACCTCCGCCAGCGGCAGGGCATCCCGCAGCAGCGCGGCCGAATCCGCCGAACCCGACCGCTGATTGACCACGACCACCAGGCCCTCGCCCCGGGGCAGCGCCGGAGCCGCCGCCACCGCCCGGCCCGGCGACGGCAGCCGGTCCCGGGTCGGCACCAGCTCCCGTACCGCGAACGCCGCCCCCGCGCCCAGGGCCAGCCCCGCCAGGACATCGCTCGGATAGTGCACCCCGGTGTAGACCCGGGAGAAGGCCACCGACGCCGCCACCGGGGCGACCAGCGCGCCCCAGCCCCGCGACTCCAGGGCCACCCCCGTCGCGAACGCCGCCGCCGAGGCCGCGTGCCCCGACGGGAACGACGTCGTGAACGGCTGCCGCTCCAGCCGGCGGATCGCCGGGACCGCGTCGAGCAGCGGTCTGGCCCGGCGTACCGAACGTTTGCCCACGGTGTTGATGACGGCCGAGGCCACCGCCAGCGACGCCACCCCGCGCAGCGCCGCCCGGCGGGAGCGGACCCCGCGCCCCAGCACCGTGATCCCGGCCGCCGTGCCGAACCAGAGCAGCCCGTGGTTCGCGGCCCGGCTCAGCCGTGGCAGCACCGGTTCCGCGCCGGGCCAGCGGCGGGTCGCCACCGTGTGGAAGAGCCGCCGGTCCCAGTGGCTGAGCAGCCCGGCGGCGCCCTGCCCGAGGAGAGCGGCCGCCACCGGCCCGGGGCGCGCGGTCGTGCGTCGTCCGGGGAACGCGGCACCCGGTGTGTACGGAGTCGACATGGGTCGCGGGTACCCCGTCGGCACCCCGGCCACGCCCCCGGGCCCTCGTGTGCCGATCACCCGCGCCGCGCCGGTGACGCCCTACCAGCCCGTCGGCCGTCCCCCTAGGATCACCCGCATGGCCGTCGTCACCGCAGCCCTGTCCCACCGGGCCCGCCCCTGTCGCCGCTGACATCCCGCCGCGCAGCCCCCTCCCGTACCCCGGCCAGCTCCCGCCCGCACAGCCGCCCAGGAGGCTTTCTTGTCCATGGCACCCGGCCGCCGTGATCTGCTCCGGCTCCTGACCGCCGCACCGCTCGCCGCGACCGCCCTGGGCACCGCCGGGCCCGCGCGGGCCGCCACCGCACCGTCCACCACCGCACTGTCCGCCACCCGCGCCGCCGTCCCTGCTGTCGCCCCCGGGATCGAGAAGCCCCTGCCGGGCGACGTGTTCACCATCCGGGGCACCAACGCGGAGACCCGGTTCCCGGCCCTGAGCCACACCGGGAACCTGACCCCCGCCTCCCTCTTCTTCGTCCGCAACCACACCCGCAGCCCGATCCTGGACGAGAACGACTGGCGGCTGACGGTCTGGGGCGGCGGACTGCGCGGCGGCCCGGTCCACTTCGGCTACGGCGAGCTGCGGTCGATGCCCTCCGTGACCCGTACCGCCGTCATCGAGTGCGCGGGCAACGGCCGCAGCCTCTTCACCACCCAGCAGGGCGAGGAGGTCAGCGGCACCTCCTGGACCATGGGCGCCATCGGCGCGGCCCGCTGGCGCGGGGTGCGGCTGCGGGACGTGCTCCACCGCGCCGGACTGACCTCCGCCGCCGTCGACGTGATGCCGCGCGGCCTGGACGACGACTTCGTCACCGGCGGCGAGAACCTGGGCCGGGTGCGCCGCCCGCTGCCCGTCGCCAAGGCCCTCGACGACGTGATCCTGGCGTACGAGATGAACGGCGAGCCGCTCCCGTACGACCACGGCTTCCCCGTCCGGGTGGTCGTCCCCGCCTGGATCGGGATCGCCTCCGTCAAATGGGTCGGCGACATCGAGGTGAGCGACACCCCGCTCGCCTCCCCCTGGAACACCCGCTTCTACCGGCTCTTCGGACCCGGCCACCCGCCGGGCGGCAGCGCCCCGCTGACCCGGCAGACCATCAAGAGCGCCCTGGAACTGCCCTGGGAGGAGCGGGTACCGGCGGGCACCCCGCTCCGGCTCACCGGGCGGGCCTGGTCGGCCGCCGCACCGATCCGCCGCGTCGACGTCAGCACCGACGGCGGCGCGCGCTGGCACCCCGCCCGGCTGCACGACGCCCCCCGCCGCCACGGCTGGACGCGCTGGAGCGCCGAGTGGACCCCCCGGAGCGCCGGGCCCGCGACCCTGCTCAGCCGGGCCACCGATCTGCGCGGCAACGTGCAGCCGGTCCGGGCCGCCCACAACACCCAGGGCTATCTGTTCGACGCCGTGGTCCGGCACCCGGTCACCGTCGTCTGACCCCCGCCGGCGGCACGGCCCGGCCGGGCGGTACGGGAGAATCAGGCCGGGCCGCGCCGCTCAGGCGGTGCTGCCCGGCGAGTCGGGCCGTCCCCGGCCCCGTCCCCGCCGCAGCCGGCGCCAGAGCGCCGGCCCCGCGCTGATCAGCACCGTCAGCCCCACGGCCACCGCCACGCCCTGCCACGGCTGTGCGAAGAGCGACCCGCCGAGGATCCCGATCAGCTGGTACGTCACCGCCCAGGCCAGACAGGCGGGCAGATTCCCCCGGGCGAAGGCCGCCAGCGGCATCCGGGCCAGCAGACACGCCAGCATCACCGGTATCCGCCCCGCCGGGATCAGCCGGGAGAGCACCAGCACCGTCGTGCCGTTCTCGGCGAGCCGCGCCTGCGCCTGCTCCAGCCGGTCCGGCGCGGCGTGCCCGCGCAGCTGTTCCAGCCAGCGGGAGCCGTTCCTCGACCGGACCCCGCGCTGCCCCAGCCAGTACAGCGTCATGTCCCCGGCGAAGGCGGCCGCCGCCGCCACCGCGAAGACCTGGACCAGCGCCAGCGGGGCCGTCTGGTGCAGGGCGACCACCGTCGCCGAGCTGACCACCGCCCCCGTCGGCACCACCGGCACCAGTGCCCCCAGGGCCACCAGCAGAAAGAGCGAGGGATAGCCCACGGCCCGCTGCGTCGACTCCGGCGGCACCCCCGCCATCAGCTCCGACAGCCGTCCGAGCGCCTCCGGCACCAGCGACGTCACCGCGTCGCCCCCGGCCGCACCCGCTCGCCGTGGCCCAGCCGGTGCACCGCCACCGCGGGCGCCAGCCGGGCGGCCTTCCGGACGAACTCGTCCCCCGGCGAGTGGAACTCGTGCGGCCGGATCCCGTCCAGCCCTATCGGCCAGTACGTGCCGTAGTGCACCGGCACCGCCGCCCGGGGCGCCAGCGCGGCCAGCGCCTGCGCCGCCCGGTCCGGATCCAGATGGCCATGGCCCAGGAACGGACCCCAGCCGCCCACCGGCAGCAGTGCCACATCCACCGGGCCGACCTCGTCGGCCATCGCGTCGAACAGACCCGTGTCCCCGGCGAAGTACGTGCGCGACTCACCGCGGACGACGAAACCCAGCGCGGGCGAGCGGTGCGGCCCCACCGGCAGCCGCCGGCCGTCGTGCAGCGCGGACACCACCCGTACCGTCAGCGGCCCCACGGCCACCTCGTCCCCGGGCGCCACCTCCGTCACCCGCAGCCCCAGTCGGGCCAGCCCCGGCACCGACCGCACGGCCCCGCGCGGCACCAGCACCCGCGTACCGGGCGCCAGCCGCGCCAGCGACGGCAGATGCAGATGATCGGAGTGGAGATGCGACACCAGCACCGCGTCCGCGACGGCCGCCTCCGGCGGGGGCAGCTCCCCGCGCCGCCGGCGCAGATGCGCGAGCCGGCGCGCGAACAGCGGATCGGTGAGCACCCGCGTACCGGAGTCCTCGACCGTGCACGTGGCATGACCCCACCAGGTGACCTCCACCGGCACGCGCCCGCTCCTCTCCCACGGCCCCGGCGTCCCCGGCGGCTCCTCCCGGGGCCGCCGCGCCGACCGTACGCGTACGAGCCTATGCCCTGAGCGGAGTAGGGTCTGCGGCGAACGATCGAGAGCAGGGTGAACGACCATGAACGGCTTACGTGTGGCGGCCATCGCCAGCCTGACCCCCCTGGAGGAGCTGGACCGGGAACCCTTCCTGGTCGACACCCGGGGCCAGCAGGCCATGTGCGCCCGCTGGGCGGCGGACCGGGGGCACACCGTCACCCGGCAGCTCCTCGTGTACGGGCTCCGCCCCGACCACCGCGGCCTGTGGACCGACGTGGACGAGGGCCACGTCGACCTCTTCGTCGTCCCCAACGAACGCGTCCTCGCCCGCGCGATGGCCTCCGTCACCGGCTTCCTCGCCGAATGCCGGCGGCGCGGCATCCCCCTGGAGACCGCCGGTCTCGACGAACCGGTGTACGACGCGGCCATGAAGGCGGACGTCCACCGCAGGCTCTCCATGCCCACCGCCGGCTACGACGGCTGCTGAGCCCGCCCGCCCCGGCACCGGGGCCGCCCGCGCGGCCCCCGGCCCGAAACGCCCGGCCGTCCGGACCGTCCCCGCCGCTGTGCCAGGCTGGACGTCCGATCCCGAGGACGAGGTGAGTCAAGGCGTGCACAACGGCCGATGGCGCGGCGCGGGCCGCGCCCTGCTGCGGGTGATCGTCGTCTGGGCGGTCTCCACCCTGACCATGCTGGCGCTGGCCGCGCTGCTGCCCGACTTCCGGCTCCAGTCCCCCGACGGGGACAGCGTCACCCGCACCGCCCTCACCGCCGCCTGGGGCGCCGGCGTCTTCGGCCTGCTCACCGCCCTGGTGTGGCCGCTGATCGTCCGGGCGCTGCTCCTGGTCCCCGCGTTCGTCCTCGGCCTCCTCGTCTTCTTCCTCAACGGCTCCCTGCTGCTGCTCGCCCTGCGGCTCACCCCCGACGGCCGCGGCGGCGCGGCCCCCGAGACCGCCGTCGTCGTGGCCGCCGTCATGTCCGCCGTCGCCTCCGCCACCTCCACCGCGCTCGCCGTCCGCGACGACGACGCCTACCGCCGCAGGCTCTCCCGGCTCGCCACCCGGCGAAGACGCCGCACCGGCGACCGCACCACCGGCCGGGACCACCCCGGCATGGTCTTCCTCCAGCTCGACGGCGTGGGCCACGAGGTGCTGCTGCGGGCCGCCAAGGACGGCCTCATGCCCACCGTCGCCGGCTGGCTCGCCGACGGGCACCGGCTCGTCCCCTGGCGCACCGACTGGTCCAGCCAGACCGGCTCCAGCCAGCTCGGCATCCTGCACGGCAGCAACCACGACGTACCGGCGTTCCGCTGGTACGAGAAGGACACCGGCCGGCTGATGGTCAGCAACCGGCCCGCCAGCGCGATCGAACTCCAGCGCAGGGCGATCGAACGCACCGGCGACGGCGGACTCCTCACCCTCGACGGCGCCAGCCGGGGCAACCTCTTCAGCGGCGGCGCCGACCAGGTCGCCCTCGTCCTGACCGTCTCCACCCGGCGCGGCCGCGCCAACCGCTCCCGCGCGGGCTACTTCGCCTACTTCTCCGACCCCGCGAACGCGGTCCGCACCGCCGGCTCCTTCGTCGCCGAGGTCTGCCGCGAGATCGGCCAGTCGACCCGCGCCCGGCTGCGCGGCACCGGACCCCGCGTGCCCCGGGGCGGGCTCTACCCCCTCATCCGGGCCTTCGCCACCGTCGTCTCCCGCGACGTCGTCGTCGCGGCCGTCCTCGGCGACATGCTCGCCGGGCGCAGCGCCGTCTACGCCGATCTCGTCGCCTACGACGAGGTCGCCCACCACTCCGGGCCGCACAGCACCGACGCCGCCCAGGTCCTCGCCTCCCTCGACCGCTCCCTGGCACTCATCGCCCAGGTCGCCGAGCACGCCCCGCGCGCCTACCGGATCGTGCTCCTCTCCGACCACGGCCAGAGCCCCGGGGAGACCTTCGAGAGCGCGTACGGGCTCGACATCAAGGACCTGGTCCGCGCCGGCTGCGGACTGCCCGTCTCCCGCCGCGCCGAACGCACCCGCAGCGGCGCGGAGGCACGGGCCGCCGCCGGGGACGCCCTGCGCGGCGCCCTGCACCGGCGCGCCACCGGGGGCGAGCCGCCCCCACCGGCCACCGGCCCCGGCGGCGAACCCGTCGTCCTCGCCTCCGGCAACCTCGCGCTCGTCTCCTTCCCCGACGTCCCCACCCGGCTGAGCCGGGAGGAGATCGACGCCCGCCACCCCACGCTGCTCGCCACCCTCGCCGCCCACCCGGGAATCGGGTTCCTGCTGGTCCGCAGCGAACGCCACGGCTCGGTCGTCCTCGGCCCCGGCGGCGCGGAGGTGCCCGTGGGCGAACTCACCGACGACGGTCCGCTGGCGGTCTTCGGCAAGGGCGCCGCCGACGCCGTCCGCCGCGCCGACACCTTCCCCCATGTCGCCGACATCATGATCAACTCGCGGTACGACCCGGAGACCGGCGAGGTGCACGCCTTTGAACGCCAGATCGGCTCCCACGGTGGGCTCGGCGGGGAACAGGCCCAGCCGTTCCTGCTGGCGCCGGGCGAACTGTCGGCGCCGGTGGCGGACGGGGGGGAACTGGTCGGCGCGGAACGGGTCCACCGTGTCCTGCGCCGCTGGCTGCGGGAGTGCGGCCCGCAGGTCCCGGTCCCGGACGCGACCCACGCGGGCCCGTCCTGACGCCGGGCGCGGCCTTGCGCTGCCTGACCCGCGTCGGTACGTGTGCGGTGCGCTCGTCCGGGGCCCCGACTGTCCGGCCCGCGTCGGTACGAGGACGTCGTGCTCGTCCGGGGTCCCGCCCTGCCGGACCCGTGTCGGTACGGTGTCCCGCACCCCCTTTTCCCCCGGCGGGGGTACGGTCCGGCCTCGCTTGCTGCGTGGGTGGGGGTGCAGGGTCGCCCCCGCAGGGGATCGGCGGAGGCAGGCCCGCACGGGACCTGGTGAGTACGCTCGCCGACCCCGAGGAGGTGAGCCCGGAGGCCCCGCCAACCCGCACCACCACCCGGGCCCGGGTCGACCCGCACACAAACCAGCCTGTCCGGCGCTTGAGGACGGACCCGTACCCCGCCCAGGGGTGACCGAAGCAGCCGCACGGCCACCCCTGGGGGGCCGGCAACCCGAGCAAATTCAGCCTCGCCGGCGGTTGAGGCGCCGGGGTTCGGGGACTGGTCCCCGACGACGGCCCCGCCGG
>NZ_BSBI01000023.1:0-93463 GCF_034961445.1 Streptomyces yaizuensis | reverse complement strand
GTTTCGGTGGTTTTAGCGTTAGGGAAACGCCCGGTTACATTCCGAACCCGGAAGCTAAGCCTTTCAGCGCCGATGGTACTGCAGGGGGGACCCTGTGGGAGAGTAGGACGCCGCCGAACAAATTTTGAGAGAGGCCCCGCACTGTTTGGTGCGGGGCCTCTCTGCTTTGTATATATGGGCCCCGGTTTCCCGGGACTGCCTTCCTTGCATGGAGGGTGGTGTCGGGGAGCCGGGGCCTTTTTCATGCCCACCCACAGGCCCACCCCTCGTCTGCCGGCCTGTCGTCAGCCGGGCAGGGGATCGGTCCAGCGGGCCCGGGCCTGTTCGGGGGAGCGGAGGAGGGCCAGGGCGGGCAGGCCGTACTCATGGCCGGACGCGAGCAGTTCGGGAAGGTGGGGGAACGGCGCGACCGCTGCCACATCGTCCAGGACGAGGGTCAGTGGTGGGTCGAGCCGGCCGGCGGATGACCGTGCGGCCATGCGGCGGCCGTGCTCGACCACGTCTGCTGCCAGTGCCGTGAGCAGTGGCATCGCTCCGGGGCGGGATCGGGGGTCCTCCAGGGACTCTCCCACCAGATAAAGGGTTCCCCCTTCGTCCGCAAATGATTCCAAGGTGAGCGCATCAGTTCGGTTCGGTGTGCACGCTTGGCGGATATGCACCGATGACAGGGCCGAGAGCGCGCGGGCCACGAGCTGCTGGGCGATCTCCCGGCGCTCGGGGTGGGCGGTCAGCGCGGCCTCCAGGAGGCCGGCGAGGCCGGCCGTGGCCCTGGGGTGCGTCCGCAGGATCCGTACGGCCTCCTGGGCTCCGCCGCCCTGGGCCCAGCGGAGAACCTGCCTGAACGGGCGGCCGTCGACGGCCGCCGCGTGCAGCCAGCAGCGCAGCAGGGCCTCGGCGTTGTCGGCCATCGCGGCGTCCAGGAGGGCGCGTGGGCGGACGGGGGCGAGGAGCGCGGTGGCCCGGGTGGCGGCGGTGTCGGCGTTCTCGCAGTGGGCCGTGGGGGACCAGCGCATACGGGCGGGGGTGTCGCAGAGATGGCCGGGATCGTAGACCAGGACGGGGCCCAGCTTGGCCCGCGCGTCCTTGGTGTCCGCCCAGACGCCGGGGTCGGAGGTGATGACGAGCGCGGGGCCCTCGGCGTCCAGGACGGCCCGTACGGCGGCGGGCCGGCGGACGGCCGGGCCCCCGTAGAACAGACCCCGGTCGCGGGGCGGCGGTACGGCACCAGGCGACGGCACAGCGACAGGAGGGGCCGGGACGACCGGCGGTGGTGGGGTCGGTGCCGGGGCCGTCGCCGGTGCGGGCCGTTCGGTCGGGGGGATCCGCACGGCGTCCGGGATGGTGTCGGGCGCGGGTCCGGGCGCGGGTCGTGGCGGGGGTGTCTTCAGCAGCGGGTCGCCGACCGGCGCAGGGGCTGCGGGAGCTGCGGGAGCCTGCTCCGGGCGGTGGTCGGGGCGCTTGTTCCCCCGTACCGCCTTCCAGCGGGCCAGTGTGCCCACCGCGAAGACGCCCAGTACGCCCAGCACCATCAGCTCGCCGATGGCGAGCCCCCAGAAGAGCCCGTACCCCGACAACTCGCCCGCGGGGGTGCCGGGCCAGGCGGCCGGCAGGTCCTGGGGGGCGGTGATCAGGGAGCGGATGGCCGGCGGGGTGTCCATGAAGGCGACCCCGGCGGGCCAGGACCCGTGGGCGAACAGGGCGGCGAGGCCGGTCGCGGTCCAGACGACGAACAGGACGCAGACGCTCAGCGCGAGCACGCCCAGCAGCAGGCCGTCAGGGACGCCCCCGGTTCCGTTCCGGCCGGGGCGGTGCTGCCGATGGTCGTGCCGGTCGTGCATCTCAGGCGACCGTGGACTCGGAGGACGCGGGGTCGGCGGGCCCGTACCGGTGGCGTTCCATCAGGGCGGCCCGCTGTTCGGTCTCCCACTCGGCGGCCTGCAACTCCTCCGGCAGCAGCGGTTCGTCGGGGGTGGAAGACTCGGTCATGGCGCGGTCGGTGAAGACCAGCGGCCGTTCCGCTTCGGTGATGAGGTGTTTGACGACCTGGACATTGCCGTTGACGTCCCAGACGGCGATGCCGGGGGTCAGCGTCGGGATGATCTCCACGGCCCAGCGGGGCAGCCCGAGGACCCGTCCGGTGGCCCTGGCCTCGTCGGCCTTCTGGGCGTAGATGGTCCGCGTGGACGCCATCTTCAGGATCGCGGCGGCTTCCTTGGCGGCGGCGCCGTCGACCACGTCGGAGAGGTGGTGGACGACCGCGACGAAGGAGAGGCCGAGCCGGCGGCCGAACTTCAGCAGCCGCTGGAAGAGCTGGGCGACGAAGGGGGAGTTGATGATGTGCCAGGCCTCTTCGACCAGGAAGATGCGCTTCTTCCGGTCGGGGCGGATCCAGGTGTGCTCCAGCCAGACGCCGACGATCGCCATCAGGATCGGCATGGCGATCGAGTTGCGGTCGATGTGGGAGAGGTCGAAGACGATCAGGGGGGCGTCGAGGTCGATGCCGACGGAGGTGGGGCCGTCGAACATGCCCCGCAGGTCGCCGTCGACCAGGCGGTCGAGGACGAGGGCGACATCGAGGCCCCAGGCCCGGACATCGTCTATGTCGACGTTCATGGCCTCCGCGGACTCGGCCTCGGGGTGGCGGAGCTGTTCCACGATGTCGGTGAGGACGGGCTGCCGGTTGGTGGTGGTCTCGTTCACATAGGCGTGCGCGACCTTGAGGGCGAAGCCGGCGCGTTCGTCCAGGCCGTGGCCCATGGCGACCTCGATGATCGTGCGGAGCAGCGCGAGCTGGCCCGTGGAGGTGATCGAGGGGTCCAGGGGATTGAGCCGGATGCCGCCGTCGAGCGCGGTCATCGGGTCGAGCCGGATGGGGGTGATCCCCAGCTGCTGGGCGACCAGGTTCCATTCGCCGACGCCGTCCTCGCCCTGGGCGTCGAGGACGACGACCTGGCGGTCGCGGAACCGCAGCTGGCGCAGGACGTAGGTCTTCTCCAGCGCGGACTTGCCGTTGCCGGACTCGCCGAGGACCAGCCAGTGCGGGGCCGGCAGCTGCTGACCGTAGAGCTGGAAAGGGTCGTAGATGTAGCCCTTGCCGCTGTAGACCTCACGGCCGATGATCACTCCGGAGTCGCCGAGGCCCGGGGCCGCGGTCGGCAGATAGACGGCCTGGGCCTGTCCGGTGGAGGTGCGGACGGGCAGCCGGGTCGTCTCCACCTTGCCGAGGACGAAGGAGGTGAACGCCTCGGTGACGACGGACAGCGGATCACGCATCAGGATCAGGGCCCCTAACGGCGGATGCCGGTCGCGAACGGCAGGGTGTTCACAAAGGCCCGGTGGTGCTCGCGGTCGCACCATTCCAGCTTGAGATACGACTTTCCGGCGGAGGCCCTGATCGTGCGCTTGTCCCGGGCCAGGGCCTCGGGGGAGCGCGACGACACCGTGATGTACCCGACGAGGTTGACCCCCGCGGCGCCGCTGGCGAGGTCTTCGCCGCGCTGGTCGAGGCGTCCGTGGGCGGCGATGTCGCGGGGGTCGACCGTGCGGTTCATCTTGGCGGCGCGGCTGGCGTCGGCGGCGTCGTTGGTCTTCTCGGTGAGCATTCGCTCGATGGCGACCTCGGTGGGCTCCAGATCCATGGTGACCGCGACCGTACGGATCACATCGGGGGTGTGGACGAGGAGCGGGGCGAGGAAGTTGACGCCGACGGGGGTCATCGGCCACTCCTTCACCCAGGCGGTGGCGTGGCACCAGGGCGCGCGGGTGGAGGACTCGCGGGTCTTGGCCTGGAGGTAGGTGGGCTCCATGGCGTCCAGCTCGGCGGGCCAGGCGTTGCGCTTGGTCATCGCCTGGATGTGGTCGATGGGGTGGTCCGGGTCGTACATGGAGTGCACCAGGGACGCCAGCCGGCTCTGGCCGAGGGGCTGGCGGACGCGGATGTCGGCCTCGGCGAGGCGGGCGCAGATGTCGGTCAGCTCGCGGGCCATGACGACGGCGAGCCCGGCGTCCTTGTCGAGGCGGCGGAACCGGCCGCCGGCGGAGGAGGTGCGGGCGGCGCGGGCCATGGCCTGGGCCTCGGCGGCCAGCTCGCGGGTGTAGTGCATACAGGCGACGAGATAGGCCCGGTGCTGCTCGCTGGAGGTGGAGACCATGGACTGGAGCTGGTCGTAGGAGTCGCGCAGCCACTCGGGGGAGTGGGCGTCGCCGCGCTGGGCGACGTCCTTGGCGTGGGCGTCGGGGTCGGCGGGCAGGGTGCGGGCGAGCATCTGGAGCCGGGTCACGAAGCCGTCGCCGTTGGCGACGTGCTTGAGGAGGGTGCCGAAGCGGTCGACGAGGGCTTCCTGGTCCTCGCTGTCGCGCAGGCCGACGCCGGGGCCCTCGATCTCGATGGCGGCGGTGACGGTGCGGCGGTCGGCGTGCAGGAGGACGGCGATCTCGTCGGGGCCGAAGGGGGCGGAGAGCCAGTTGATGCGGCCGATGCCGGGCGGTGGGCCGATCTCGATCTCGCGGCCGTCGAGCCGGGTGCCGGCCTCGGCGGCGCCGGAGCGGTAGGCGGCGTTGGCGCGGACGGTGCGCTTGAAGCTGCGGTTGATCTCGAACCACTTGTAGAAGGTGCGGCCCTTGTAGGGGACGTACACGGCGGCGAGGCCGAGCATGGGGAAGCCCGTCAGCAGCACGATCCGCAGGGTGAGCACGGGGACCAGCAGTCCGCTCATCATGCCGAGGAACGCGCCGACGACGATCAGGGCGATCTCGCCGGTCTCACGGTTCTTGCCGATGATCGCGTTCGGTCGGGCCCGGCCGATGAGATAGGTCCGGCGGGGCATGAGGGGATGGGACTGGGTCGTCAACGCCCTCCTCCTCCTGTGCTGTTGCGGTTGCTGTGCGGGGTGCCGGAGGTGGGTCCGGCGGTACGGGGCGGGGGCGCGGCGGGGGCGGGTGCGCTGCCGCCGCCGCTGTCACCGGCGCGGCTGCTGTGGGCGGCGACGCCGCCGCTGACGGGGTTGGCCGGGCGGGGGGCGGTGGAGCCGCTGCCTCCGCTCTCGCCCCCGCCGGGGTTGCCGCGGGCGCTGTGGGTCTTGATGCCCTGGGAGACGAGGGCGGCGGGGGAGCTGATGACGGCCGCGGCCCGGTTCTCGACGCCGCCCTGGATGCGGTTGTTGCGGGAGGCGACGATCTCGTCGCCGAAGCCGGGGACGAAGCGGTAGATCATCGCGGAGGCGACGATGGCCAGGATGATGATCGCGAGGCCGGAGACGATGGAGGATATGGCGTCGTTGTCGGCGGAGTTGGTGAGGGCGCCGGCGAGGCCGAGGACGATGGCGATGACCGGTTTGACCAGAATGATCGCGATCATGATGCCGGCCCAGCGGCGGACGTTGCCCCACATGTTCTTGTCGACGAGCCCGGAGTAGACGACGACGCCGAGGAGGGCGCCGACGTAGAGCACGATCGCGCGGATGAACAGTTCGAGGTAGAGGACGCCGGCCGCGACGATCGTGACGAGCGAGACCACGATCTGCATGATCGGCCCGCCGCCGATGCCGTTGCCCTGCTTGAGGGCGGCGGAGAAGTCGCCGAAGAACTGGTCGGTCTGTGCGTCGGTGCCGCCGGTGATGACCTCGGTGACGCCGTCGGTCGCGGAGACCAGCGTGTAGAGGATCAGCGGGGTGAAGGCGGAGGCCAGCACGGTCAGCCAGAGGAAGCCGATGGCCTCGGAGACGGCGGTGGTGAAGGGGACGCCGCGGATGGCGCGCTTGGCGACCGCGAGCAGCCACAGCAGGAGGGTGAGGACGGTGGTGGCGGCGAAGACGACGGCGTACTGGGAGAGGAAGGTGGGGTTGGTGAAGTCGACGGTGGCGGTTGATTTCACGGCCTTGGAGAGGGTGTCGACGGTCCAGGACGCGGCGTCGGTGCAGGCGCGGCCGAGGGCGCCGAGGGGGTCGGCGGCGTCGGTGGGGTTGAGGCCGTTGCTGCGGCTGGTCCCGCCGCCGTCGCCGCAGTACTCGCGGGCGGGGCCCTCGACCAGCTCGCAGCGGTCGTTGCCGCTCGGGCTGGGGCTGGGGCTCGCGCCCGGTGTGGTGCCGGGGGACGGGGTGGGCGTCGGGGCCGCCACGGCCCGGGACGCCAGCAGCACCGCCGTCACCTGGAGGGAGGCGAGTGCGGCGGTGATCGAAAGGACGCGGCGTCGGCTACCGGGCATAGGTGTAACCGCCGAACTGCTGCACGGCATCGGCCATCTCCTTGGCGCCGGATGCGGTCTGGTCACGGCCGACCGGTACGGGGCCGTCCTTCTGGGTGTACTCGGTGACCTTCCAGTCCCCGCCGGTCCAGGTCAGCTGGAAGGTGTACGTGTACCAGCTCTGGGTGACGGGGGTCTTGGACGTCTCGCCGGCGAGGCCGAACAGCGCGGTGTGCCAGACGGAGACGGTCGCCGAGGTGTCGCTGAAGCGGTCGACCTTGGAGCCGAGCGGGGTGAAGCGGCTGACGAAGGTCAGACCGGGCGGGGCCGTGCCGTCCTCGCGCAGCCCGATGTCGGTGAGGAACTGCTCGGTGTAGACCTTGTCCAGGGCGCTGCGGCGGGCTTCGGCGACCGCCGGCGCGTACACAGTACTGACGACCCGTCGGCGCTGGTCCTGGTCGTACATGCGGTCGGAGCCGAGTGCCGCCGTGAAGTTGGCGGCGGCGCTCTGCGCGCCCTGTTCGTCGCGGGCGTAGCCGGTCGGGATGCCCTCGGTCTCGCCCCGCACGGGCTTGACGCCGGTGGCCGCTGTCGCGGCGGCAGCGCCCGGGCGGGGTTTCGCGGTGTCGGAGGGGTCGTCGCCGGTGTCGTCGCCCCGGTTCACGAACGCGATGGCGGCGACGAGCAGGACGACGACCGCCACCACCGCGATCATGGAGCGGGAGCTGCGCGGAGGGCGGCGTCCTGGGTGGTTGTCGGGGTCGGCGGAGTTGGGCAGCCGGGTACGGGTCTGGCCCGTGCCGCCGAAGCCGTCGGGTCCGAGGCCGTCGTGTCCGCGGCCGCCCGCGTCGCCGCGGTATCCGTGCTCGTCACCGAGGCTCATCTCGGGTCTTTCCCCTCGCTCGGCCGGGGCGGAAGCCCTCCCCCGGCCAGGTGCGGTCCCGTGCCGGATGACACGGAGTCATACGACGACGGTAGCCGCGACGCTCGCCGCGCGGGCGCGGTGTGGTGACTCGACATCGGGGAGACGCAACCTCTGGGGGTGGGCCGGGCACACGGCGGGGGAGGAACGGTCGGGGGGAAGGAGGCGGAGGGGGTGGAGAGGGGTGAGGTGCGGTCAGACGGCCATCCCGTACACGATGGTGAAGAGCGTGCCCAGGGATCCGATGATGAACACCCCGGTCAGTCCGGCGACGATCAGGCCCTTGCCCTGTTCGGCGCTGAAGGTGTCGCGCAGTGCGGTCGCGCCGATGCGCTGCTTCGCCGCGCCCCAGATCGCGATGCCGAGGCAGATCAGGATGGCCACGGCCATCACGACCTCGATCATGATCCGGGCTTCGTTGCCCAGGTCGCCGAAAGGCCCCCAATCCGGGGCGATTCCGCCAATGATGGTATTGATGTCGCCCTCTTCGGCTGCCAGCATCATCTGTAACTCACCGCCCTTGTCGGGTTGTTCGCCGCCCGCGCCCCTCGGCATGGGCCATATCTCTCTATCTTCGCTGATGAAACCGCCCGCGTATGCCGACTTGGCGGGTCTCTTTACCCGATCTCCGCACGTATGACCGAACGCGCTGCCCTGACCTGCGGAGAAGTGGGGTCGATCAGTTGCGGGGGGCTCATTCGTCACTCTGTGTATCACGGGGTGTGACTACGGGCAATAACTGTTGTTGTCCCGCCTTTGGGGTGCTCCTCACGTTTCGGGCGCGCTGTGCCCCTGTTGGTGGAGGGTGCGCCCGTTCTGTCCCGGGGTCTTGGGGGTTCTCGGGGCGCCCGCGCCCGGTGGTCCGGGGTGGTCGGTGCCAGTGGGAGGGCGGGGCCGGGCGGGAGGCCGCGGAGTTTTCCCCAACCCCTGTCGCACGGTGCGTAGTTGGATACCGTGATCCGTGTGACTGGTTACGAGGACTTACGGGGCAGGATCGACAGCACCCGCCCGCACACCGCCCGCATCTGGAACTACTGGCTCGGCGGGAAGGACAACTACCCCGTCGACCGCGAGGCGGGGGACCAGATCAGGGCGATCCATCCCGGCATCGGCGCCTACGCCCTCGCCGACCGGCTCTTCCTCGGGCGGGCCGTGCACCATCTCGTCGCCGAGGCCGGCGTGCGGCAGTTCCTCGACGTCGGGACCGGGCTGCCCAGCGCGGACAACACCCACGAGGTCGCCCAGCGGACCGCGCCCGAGGCCCGCGTGGTGTACGTGGACAACGACCCGCTGGTCCTCACCCACGCGCGGGCGCTCCTCGCCAGCACCCCTGAGGGGCGCACCGACTATCTCGACGCCGATCTGCGCGACGTCGACACCATCCTGGAGCGCGCCGCCGGGACCCTGGACCTCTCGCGGCCCGTCGCCCTCATGCTGCTCGGCGTGGTGATCTTCGTCGAGGACCACGAGGAGTCGTACGGCATCGTGCGCCGGCTGATGGACGCGCTGCCCGCCGGCAGCCATCTGGTGCTCTCCCACACGATCACCAGCCCCGCGATGCCGGAGGTGGACGCGGCGGTCGCGTTCTGGAACGAGCACGGCACACCGCGGCTGACCCAGCGCACGCCCGAGCAGGTCGAGCGGTACTTCGACGGGCTGGAGCTGCTGGCGCCCGGGGTGGTCTCCTGCTCCCGCTGGCGCCCGGGGGCCCCGGACGGCGAGGAGCCCGAGGAGCCGGAGGAGGTCGCGATGTTCTGCGGGGTGGCCCGGAAGGCACCCTCCTGACCGGGGGCCTCCCCGACCTACACTGGCGCGGGACGTAACGACTCCCCGGGTGGGAAAGGCGGTTGACGGTGCGTAGGGCGTGGCTGGTCGCGGGTGTGTCCATCGGTATGGCCCTGGCGTTCGTCGCGCTGCTCGTCGTCGGTACCTTCACCGCCGCCGCCGGCCTCTTCGGCACCACCGACGGGCGCAACGGGTCCGTCGGGCTCGCCCAGGGGGCCGTGCCCGCGCGCTACCAGTCGCTGGTGCAGCGGTGGGGCAATCTCTGCCCGGCGATCAACCCCGCGCTGCTCGCCGCCCAGCTCTACCAGGAGAGCGGCTGGAACCCCCGGGCGCAGAGCCCCGCCGCCGCGCAGGGCATCGCCCAGTTCATCCCCGGCACCTGGGCCGTGCACGGGGTCGACGGGGACAACGACGGGGACCGTGATGTGTGGGATCCGGCCGACGCGATCCCGTCGGCCGCGTCCTACGACTGCGCGCTGGCCGGATATGTGAAGAAGGCCCCCGGCGATCCGACGAGCAACATGCTCGCCGCGTACAACGCGGGCCCGTACGCGGTCATCCGGTACGGCGGGGTCCCCCCGTACCGGGAGACGCAGAACTATGTCCGGATCATCCGCACCCTGGAGAAGAGTTTCGCCCGGCCCGTGGGGCGGGTGGAGCCCTCGCGGCAGGCGGCGGGCGCGATCAACTTCGCCCAGCGGCAGCTCGGCAAGCCGTATCTGTGGGGCGGCACCGGGACCGCCGCGCAGGACGGCCGTTTCGACTGCTCCGGGCTGAGCCAGGCCGCGTACCGCGAGGTCGGCATCGAGCTGCCCCGGGTCGCCAACGACCAGTACAACGCGGGGCCGCATCCGGCGCGCGACGAACTGCTCCCCGGGGACCTGGTCTTCTTCTCGGACGACCTCACCAATTCGCGGGCGATCCGGCATGTCGGCATCTATGTCGGCGGCGGATATATGATCAACGCTCCCCGCACCGGGGCCGTGATCCGCTTCGACAAGATCGACACCCCGGACTACTTCGGGGCCACCCGGGTCACCGAGGAAGGCGCGAAAGCGCTGCCCACCCCGCCTCCGGAGGTCTGACGGAGCACCGGCCCGCGGCCGGAGCACCCCGCCCGGCCAGGGCCCTGGAGCCGTCCGGCGTATCTCTCTTCGATAACGTCATGGTGATCGTTCCGTGGAGAGTGGAACGTCTGGGGGAGGAGAGCCGTTCCCTGGACGGAGCAGCCGTGCCGGCGAAGCGGCCGTCGCGGAGAGCGGCGGAGACGGTACGCCTCCAGGAGCGCGGACCGTGCCGGGTGGACCAGGCGCGGGGGCGCGGACGGACACAGCAGTTGTCAGGGCGAACAGAGGCAAGGGGCCGGAGCAGATGGCTGGACTCGCAAGGGGGGCTCCCCCCGCGGAGCCGGGGACAGGGCTGACGCTCGCTGAGGCGGGCGGGGGATCGGGCCCCGATCTCACCCTGCTCTACGAGATCAACGGCCTCTCCAAGGCCGCCCCGCCGTGGTTCGACAAGATCATGGGCTTTGTCGGCGAGTACGGGATCATGCTCGGGCTCGCCGTCGTCGGGCTCTGGGCCTGGTGGAGCGTCCGGCGCAGCGCCACCGTGGACGACGCCGTCGCCTCCGTCGCCGGACTGGCGTGGGCGCCGCTGGCGGCCGCGGCCGCCGTGGTGGTGAACATACCCATCCGGGGCTTCGTGGAGCGGCCGAGACCCTTCGTCGACCATCCCAAGGAGCTGGAGGTCCTGGTCGAGGGGAAGACCGACTTCTCCTTCGTCAGCGACCACTCCACGATGGCCATGGCGCTCGCCGTCGGCATCTTCCTCGTCCACCGCAGGCTCGGCTTCGCCGCCCTCGGGCTCGCCTTCGCCGAGGGCTTCCTCCGTATCTACATGGGCGTGCACTACCCGACCGACGTCATCGGCGGCTTCGCGCTGGGCACGGCGGTGACCCTGCTGCTGGCCCCGCTGGCGCTGGCGCTGCTGACGCCGCTGGTGTCGGCGATCGCCGGGTCGAAGCTGGGGGTGCTGGTCGTGGCGAAGCAGCCGCGCGGCGGCCGGGGCGCGGAGCGGCGCGGTGGCTACGGGGTTCCCGGGCCGCGCAACGAGGACGGCGGCGGCGAGCGGGGACTCGCGGCTTAGGGGCTGTCCGGCAGGACACGTGGCGACGGGCCGTGGGGGCGAACCCCACGGCCCGTCGGCGTACCCGGGGCGGTGGGGTGCTCAGCGGCGGTGGCGATTGCGGCGCTGGTGGCGGCGGAGTATCACGGCGGTACTGGCGGCGGCCAGGGCTCCCGTGCCGAGGACCGACAGCGAACTCTCGATCGGGCCCTCCGGTTTCGCCGGGCCCGCCACGGGGTGCGGGTCGGCCGGGGCGGCGAGGGCCGTGGCGGTGGGCAGGGCGAGCGCGACGGTGAGCGCGGCGGTCGCGGTGACGGCGGCGAGCCGGCCGCCGCCGGCTATGGAACGGTGCGTCATGGCGGTGCTTCCTCGGGGTCGGACGGATCGTTTCCCCCAGCGCACCGCCGCCGCGCCCCGGCGGCCATCCGGACGCCCCCGTACGGGTCATCCAGGCCCCCGCCGGGCCGGTTAGGGGGTGTCTGACGGATCTTGCTGGGGCTCGCGTGCCCTGGCACCGCGCCTCGCCGCGTTGTCGTCGGTCGCCGCTGGCCCCCTGGGCCTGGCGGCCCGGGTGGGGGTGCCACCGGCGGAGCCAGGGGGAGTACCCCCACCGCAGGGACTCCATCCTCCGCCTTGCGATCCGTCCCCTCGGCCCTGGCGGGCCTGGGGAGACCCCATGCACCAGACCCCGCTCCCTGACTCAGCCTGATCCGTCAGACACCCCCTAGCCCTCGATCGGCGCGGCTTCGGGGAGCGTGTGCGTACGGGCGTCCGTGCGGGCCCGTTCCCGGGAGCGGCGGGCCGGGCCGGACCAGCCGCAGGAGCAGCGGGCCAGGGCGAAGGCGCCGCGTTCGGTGGTGACCGTGACATGTGCGGCCGGAGCCGGGCCCGGTCCTGGTGGCGAGAGCACCCCACCACGGTAGCGGGACGGACCCGCCGGGCGGCAGCCGCGTGACGGGGCGCCCGGGATCTCGTTAGGCGGGGCGGGCGGAGCCTCCCGCGAGCGGGAGCCGTACGCGGCAGTGGTCCGGTGTTGGGGGTTGGCAGACGATGGTGGTGCGAGGGCACAGGCCGACAGCCGCGGCGGTCGCCGCCGTGGCCGTCCTCGTCGTGATGGCGGCCGGGGGCTGCGCCGGCGGGGACGGGAACGGCGGCGGGAGCGGCGGCGGCCCCCTGGCGGCCGCCCCCGGCGACGGCGGCCACGGCGACCCCACCGGGACCGCCGCCGCCCGCAGCCGCCCCGACGGGCCCGGGTCCCCGCCCGGCCGCCCCCCGACGGCCCTGGCCGAGGTCCGGGGCGCCGCCGACACCCTGATCGCGCTGGGCAGCGCCCGTACCCGGACCGCCATGGAGACCGCCGCGGGCGGCACCCGGGTCACCATCCGGGGCGAGGGCGGCTACGACTTCCGGCGCCGCATGGGCCGGCTCACCCTCGTACTCCCCGAGGGCCCGGCCGGTACGGACGTCCGCAGCCCCGTCACCGAGCTGCTGACCCCCGGCGCCCTCTATATGAAGAACCGGGGCGCCGGGGTGCCCGCCGACAAGTGGGTCCGCGTCGACACCACGGCGCTCCCGGACGGCAATCTCGTCACCGGGGGTGCCACGGACCCGCTCGCCGCCGCCGAGCTGCTGCGCGGCGCCGGGGACCTGGTCCGGGCCGGGGAGGAACGGTTCGCGGGCATCCGGGTGCGCCACTACCGGGGCACCGCCGACATCGGGCGGGCGGCACGGGAGGCCCGGGAGTACGCGCGGGACGCGCTGAGCGCCGCGGCGAAAGGGTTCACCACGGACACGGTCCCGTTCGACGTCTATCTGGACGAGGAGGGCCGGCTGCGCGGGGTGCGGCACCGTTTCACCTTCGCCCACCGGGGCGGCACCTCGGTCGTCGTCTCGACCACGGTCTTCCACGGCTTCGGGACCCCGGTGCCGGTCCGCCTCCCCGACCGGCGGGACATGTACACGGGAAGGATCAGGGGCTAAATGGTCCGGACGTGCCATGCGCGGCCCGTTCATCACTCCCTACGCTAGGAAGCCGGTACCGGCAGGAAGAGGTGAATGCACGTGGCTCCGCCCAGTACGACATTGGTCCAGGACCACGTGGCACTCGCCGAGATCGAGCTGTGCGGCGATCTGATCATCGCGGCCTCGGACGCGGACGGGGAGCGGCTCAGCTCCGCCCGGATCGACGAGGTGCTGAAGGTGGCGGCGGAGCCCCCGGCGCTGCGGGGCGCCTGCCGTACGGCCTGAGACCCCCCGGGACCGTACGCACGGTCCGCCCCCGTGCCGTCCGGGGAGCCGGGCCCGGACGGCGGGGGCTGTCGCCGCTCAGGTGCGCAGCAGCCGGGCGATCGCCTTCGTGGCCTCCTCGACCTTCGCGTCGATCTCGTCCCCGCCCTTGACGGCGGCGTCGGCGACACAGTGGCGCAGGTGCTCCTCCAGCAGCTGGAGCGCGAAGGACTGGAGGGCCTTCGTGGACGCGGAGACCTGGGTGAGTATGTCGATGCAGTAGACGTCCTCGTCGACCATCCGCTGAAGGCCCCGGATCTGCCCCTCGATCCGCCGCAGCCGCTTGAGGTGCTCGTCCTTCTGGTGGTGGTAGCCGTGGTGCCCGTGGTCGTGGCCCTGCCCGGTGACCGGGCCGTCCGCCGCGGCGGTGGTGTCCGTGACCGGCGCGCCGGCTGCCTCGGTGGTCGTCATCGGTTTCCTCCCGTTGTCCTGCTGTCGTCCTGCGGTGTGTGTCCGAAAATGGTCTGCCCAAACGCCGGGGGTGCATACCCCTCATGGGTATATGGTACCGAACCCCGTGCGACGGGGTCGGCAGATGCCGTCGGGGGCCCCTGCTCATCGGGGCATTCGATGGGCGACACTGAGGAACACCGGTTGGCCGTGGCCGGATGAATGCGCCTAGCATCAGCGTGTCCGAACCCTGAGCATCCTGAGGACCCCACGTGCGATTTCGTCTGACCCCCCGGGAGACGAGCTTCTACGACATGTTCGCCGCGTCCGCGGACAACATCGTCACGGGCTCCAAGCTCCTGATGGAGCTGCTCGGGGCCGAACCGTCCGCACGTGCCGAGATTGCGGAGCGCATGCGGGCGGCGGAGCACGCGGGCGACGACGCCACCCATGCCATCTTCCACCAGCTGAACTCCTCGTTCATCACTCCGTTCGACCGCGAGGACATCTACGCCCTCGCCTCCTCCCTCGACGACATCATGGACTTCATGGAGGAGGCCGTCGACCTGGTCGTCCTGTACCAGGTCGAGGAGCTGCCCAAGGGCGTCGAGCAGCAGATCGAGGTGCTGGCACGGGCGGCGGCGCTGACGGCGGAGGCCATGCCGCATCTGCGCACCATGGACAATCTCACCGAGTACTGGATCGAGGTCAACCGCCTGGAGAACCAGGCCGACCAGATCCACCGCAAGCTCCTCGCCACCCTCTTCAACGGCAAGTACGACGCCATCGAGGTGCTCAAGCTCAAGCAGATCGTGGATGTGCTGGAGGAGGCCGCCGACGCCTTTGAGCATGTGGCCAACACGGTGGAGACCATCGCGGTCAAGGAGTCCTGAACCACGTGGACACGTTCGCCCTGATCGTGACCATCGGTGTCGCGCTCGGTTTCACCTACACCAATGGCTTCCACGACTCGGCCAACGCGATCGCCACCTCGGTCTCCACCCGGGCGCTGACCCCGCGGGCCGCGCTGGTGATGGCCGCCGTGATGAACCTCGGCGGGGCTTTCCTCGGGCAGGGGGTGGCCGAGACGGTCAGCGAGGGGATCATCGCCACCCCCGAGGGCAGCAAGGGGATGGGCATCCTCTTCGCCGCGCTCACCGGCGCGATCGTCTGGAACCTGATCACCTGGTACTTCGGCCTGCCCTCGTCCTCCTCGCACGCGCTCTTCGGCGGCATGGTGGGCGCGGCCCTGGCCGGCGGCACGGAGGTGATCTGGTCCGGGATCCTGGAGAAGATCGTCATCCCGATGTTCGTGTCGCCCGTCGTCGGCCTGGTGGTCGGCTATCTGGTGATGGTCGCGATCCTGTGGATCTTCCGGAACGCCAATCCGCACAAGGCGAGGCGCGGCTTCCGGATGGCCCAGACGGTCTCGGCGGCGGCGATGGCGCTCGGCCACGGCCTCCAGGACGCGCAGAAGACCATGGGCATCGTGGTGATGGCCCTGGTGATCGCGGATGTGCAGCAGAGCGGGGACGAGATCCCGGTCTGGGTGAAGGTCGCCTGTGCGGTGATGCTCTCCCTGGGGACGTACGCGGGCGGCTGGCGGATCATGCGGACCCTCGGGCGCAAGATCATCGAGCTGGATCCCCCGCAGGGGTTCGCGGCGGAGACCACCGGCGCCTCGATCATGTTCGGGTCGGCGTTCCTCTTCCACGCGCCGATCTCCACCACCCATGTGATCACCTCGGCGATCATGGGCGCGGGCGCGACCAAGCGGGTCAACGCGGTCCGCTGGGGGGTCGCGAAGAACATCGTCCTGGGCTGGTTCATCACGATGCCGGCGGCGGCGATGGTCGCGGCGCTGAGCTATGGCGTGATCTGGCTCGTCTTCGGCTGACCGGGACCAATCCCCGTCCGCCCTTCTCTCCCGACCTCGTCTGAGACGGTCCCGGGGCGCTCCCTGGAGCTGTTCCTGCTCCGGACGGCAAACCTCAGCCCCCTGCCCAAAAAAAGGGGGCCCGCCCCCAGGGAGAGGGGCGGGCCCTGCGCCTCGCGGTGGCACCGCCATGCAGCACCGCCAGGACGTGGGTCGGCCGGGGTGTTGTGCCCCGGCCGGGGGTCGGTCAGCCGAAGCGGCCCGAGATGTAGTCCTCGGTGGCCTGCACGGACGGGTTCGCGAAGATCCGCTCGGTGTCGTCGATCTCGATCAGCTTCCCCGGCTGGCCGACGGCGGCCAGGTTGAAGAAGGCGGTGCGGTCCGAGACGCGCGCGGCCTGCTGCATGTTGTGGGTGACGATGACGATCGTGAAGCGTTCCTTCAGCTCGCCGATCAGGTCCTCGATGGCCAGTGTGGAGATCGGGTCCAGGGCCGAGCAGGGTTCGTCCATGAGCAGGACCTCGGGCTCGACCGCGATGGCGCGGGCGATGCACAGCCGCTGCTGCTGACCGCCGGAGAGCCCGGAGCCGGGCTTGTTCAGCCGGTCCTTGACCTCGTTCCAGAGGTTGGCGCCGCGCAGGGACTTCTCGACGACATCGCTGAGCTGGTTCTTCTTGTACGAGCCGTTCAGCCGCAGCCCGGCCGCCACATTGTCGAAGATCGACATGGTGGGGAAGGGGTTGGGGCGCTGGAAGACCATGCCGACCGTGCGGCGGACCGCGACCGGGTCGACCTGCGGCCCGTACAGGTTCTCGTCGTCCAGGAGGACCTTGCCCTCGACGCGGCCGCCGGGGGTGACCTCGTGCATCCGGTTCAGGGTGCGCAGGAAGGTGGACTTGCCGCAGCCGGAGGGGCCGATGAAGGCCGTCACCGAGCGGGGTTCCACGGTCATCGAGATGTCCTCGATGGCCTTGTGGGAGCCGTAGTAGGCGGTCAGTCCGCTGACGTCGATTCGCTTGGCCATGTTCTTAGATCACTTCCAGAGGGCCGCGGTCAGCGGCCGGTCTTCGGGGCCTTCCAGCGGGCGATGCCGCGGGCCACCAGGTTGAGGAGCATGACGAAGACGATCAGGACCAGGGCGGCGGCCCAGGCGCGGTCGTACGACGCCTCGCTGCCGACCCGGTACTGCTCCCAGATGTAGAAGGGGAGCGACGACTGCGCGCCTTCGAAGGGGTTGGTGTTGATCAGCTGGCTGCCGAAGACGAGCAGCATGATCGGTGCCGTCTCGCCGGCGATGCGCGCGATCGCGAGCATCACACCGGTGGTGATGCCTCCCAGTGCGGTCGGAATGACCACTTTGAGGATGGTGCGCCACTTGGGCACGCCGAGGGCGAGCGCGGCCTCGCGCAGCTCGTTCGGCACCAGCTTGAGCATCTCCTCGGTGGAGCGGACCACGACCGGGATCATCAGGATCGCCAGGGCGAGGGCGCCCATCAGCCCGGAGGGCTGGAGCTGGAACATCAGCATGATCGACAGGACGAAGAGGCCCGCGACGATCGACGGGATGCCCGTCATGACGTCGACGAAGAAGGTGACGGCGCGGGCGAGCGCGCCCTTGCCGTACTCGACCAGGTAGACCGCGGTGAGCAGGCCGATCGGGACCGAGATGGCGGTGGCGAGGCCGACCTGCTCCAGGGTGCCGACGATGGCGTGGTAGACGCCGCCGCCCGCCTCGAAGCCGGGGACGCCGGCCATGGAGTGGGTGAGGAAGTAGACGTCGAGGACCTTGATCCCGCGGCTCACGGTCACCCAGATCAGCGAGAGCAGCGGGATGACGGCGAGGATGAAGCAGACCCAGACGATGCTGGTCGCCAGCCGGTCCTTGGCCTGCCGCTTGTTCTCGACGATCGTGGTCACCACGTACGAGATGACGACAAAGAAGAGCGCGGAGACCAGGCCCCACTGGGTCTTGCTGTGCCAGCCGGCGAGGGCGCCCAGGCCGCAGCCGAGGGCGAGCGCGGCGGCGGCGAAGCCGGCGGGGGCCCAGCGGGGCAGCGAGCGGCCGGTCAGCCGGGAGGCCGGGGGCGGCGGAGTGGGGCTCGGCCGGTTCTGTACGGCGGTCTGGCTCATGCGTTGGCCCCCGAGTACTCCTTGCGGCGGGCGATGATGATCCGGGCCGCGCCATTGACCAGCAGGGTGAGGACGAAGAGGACGAGGCCGGAGGCGATGAGGGCGTCCCGGCCCAGCTCATTGGCCTCGTCGAACTTGGCCGCGATGTTCTGGGCGAAGGTGCCGCCGCCCGGGTCGAGCAGATGCAGCGAGATGACGAAGCTGGGGGAGAGGACGGTGGCGACGGCCATCGTCTCGCCGAGTGCGCGGCCGAGGCCCAGCATCGAGGCGGAGATGACTCCGGAGCGGCCGAAGGGGAGCACCGACATCCGGATGACTTCCCAGCGGGTGGCGCCCAGGGCCAGGGCGGCTTCCTCGTTCATCCTCGGGACCTGGAGGAAGACCTCGCGGCTGACGCTGGTGACGATCGGCAGGATCATGATCGCGAGCAGGATGCCCACGGTGAACAGCGACCGCGCGACGCCGACCTCGGTCTTGTCGAAGACGTACGTCCAGCCGAAGTAGGCGTCCAGCCAGAGGTTGAGGCCTTCGAGGTAGGGGACCAGGAAGAGCGCTCCCCAGATGCCGTAGATGATCGAGGGGACGGCCGCCAGCAGGTCGACCACGTACGCGAGGGGCGCGGCCAGCCGGCGCGGCGCGTAGTGGGAGATGAACAGCGCGATGCCGACCGCGATCGGCACGGCGATCACCATGGCGACGAGCGAGCTGACGACGGTGCCGAAGAGCAGGACGGCGATGCCGAAGACCGGCGGGTCGCCGGCCGGGTTCCAGTCGAAGGTGGTGAGGAAGTTGCCCTCGTCCTGGGAGATGGCGATGGACGCGCGGTACGCGAGGAACGCGGCGATCGACGCCATGATCACCAGCAGCAGGATCCCCGAGCCCCGGGAGAGCGCGAGGAAGACCTTGTCGCCCGCGCGGCCGGTGGAGGTGGTCTTCCGCTGCTCCGGGGCCTCATGGGTCCGCGTCGGAGGAGGTGAGTCTATGGGTGTGGTGGATGCCATGGTCTTTCCGGTCTGTGTGGGGGAGAGCGGCGGCCTCCCCTGGCGGCGGTGCACCGGAGGCGACGGGCGGGCGGGAGCCGGTGGGCCCCCGCCCGCCCGTCGCGTGCTTACTGCAGACCCGCGACGGTCTCGCGGACCTTGGCGTTGATCTCGGCGGGGATCGGGGCGTAGCCGTGCTGCGAGAGCACCTGCTGGCCCTCGGCGCTCGCCGTGTAGGTCAGGAAGGACTTGACCGTGGAGAGGGTGTCGGACTTGTTGCCGGTGTCGCAGACGACCTCGTAGGTGACGAGGACGATCGGGTAGGCGCCCTCGGCCTTGGTGGTGTAGTCCAGCTCCAGGGCCAGGTCCTTGCCGGTGCCCTTGACCTTGGCGGCGGCGATGGCCTTGGAGGCGTTCTCGGAGGTGGCGGCGACCGGGGCGGAGGCGCCGGTGGCGATGCTCACGGTCGGGATGGACTGCGAGGTGGCGTAGGACAGCTCGAAGTAGCCGATGGCGCCGTCGACCTGCTTGACCTGGGCGGCGACACCGGAGGAGCCGGACGCGGCCTGGCCGCCGGGGGCGGGCCACTTCTTCTCGGCCTCGTAGGGCCAGTCCTTCTCGGCGGTGGCGCCCAGGTACTTGCCCAGGTTCTGGGTGGTGCCGGAGTCCTCGGAGCGGTGGAACGCCTGGATCGGCTTGTCCGGGAGGTTCTTGCCCTCGTTGAGCTTGGCGATCGCCGGGTCGTTCCACTTCTTGATCTTGTCGTTGAAGATCTTGGCGATCGTGGGCGCGTCCAGGACCAGGCCGTCCACGCCGGAGAGGTTGTAGCCGATCGCGATCGGGCCGCCGACCATCGGCAGGTTGATGCCCTGGCCGGTCTTGCAGATCTTCTTCGACTCCTCGACCTCCTCGGGCTTGAGCGCCGAGTCGGAGCCGGCGAAGCCGACCGTGCCCTGGTTGAAGGCGACGATGCCCTCACCCGACGAGGACGACTTGTAGTTGATCTCCACGCCCGAACACGCGGCCATGTAGTTCTTGACCCACAGGTCCATGGCGTTCTTCTGGGCGCTGGAACCGGAGGCGAGCAGCTTGCCCTTGGCGCCCTCGCACGAGATGTTCGAGGCGGCGGCGGACTTCCCGTTGCCGGTGCCGGCGCCACCGGTGTTGTCGTCGGAGCCGCACGCCGTGAGGACCAGGGCGCCGGAGACGGCGAGGGCGCCGAGGGCGGTGGCGCGAAGCCCGTTCTTGCGCTGAAGCAGCTTCACTTTCCAGTGTTCCTTCCAGAAACCGCCGGGATGCCTGCCCCTGGCCGGGGTGTGCGCCGGCGGCGTGGGTCGGGGGTGGCGGCACCGGCCCGGTGCCGGTTACCGCATAAGGCCGAAATTAAGCAGATCAGGTGACGGGGCTCATGGGGGTGAGTGAACGGCAGGTGAACCGTGTCGGGCGGTCGGGTGCCCGCTCCGGACCGGGTCGAAAACGGGTTCGGTACGGCCTGTGACGGCTGGGGCGGGCCGCCGTGCCCCGGTCCCGAGTGGGGGGTGCGCCCCGGGAGGTCCGGCGCCGGGAGGGGTCGTACGGGCCCTGCGGGCGTGCGCGCCGGGGCCCCGGGTACGGCGGGCGCGTGGCACGGCGGGCGGGCCGGAGCGGCGCCGGCGCGTGCGGCGGGTCCGGCCGGTCTCAGCCGGTGCCGGATATGGGCGGGACCGGGCCCGGACGGTGACCGTCCGGGGCACGCCGGTCCCTGCGGCGGGGGTGACATACGCGCATGACCCGGGACCGTACACCGATCGGACGGGTACGTGGCGCCGCCCGCCCTGCCCCGCGTCCTCTTCGGCCATCGGCCCCGGCAGCCGCCGTCAGTGGGGGGCGGCCCCGGAGTCCGCCGGGCGCAGGGCGGCGAGGAAGGCGGTCACCAGCTCGCGGTCGCGCTGCTGGGTGAGCCGCCCGCGCGCCGCGCCCGGGGAGAGCCACACCACCCGGTCCACCTCGTCGTTGGGGGTGAACGGGGATGGGTCACCGCCACCGTCACCGCCACCGTCGCTGCCGCCACCGCCGGTGGCCTCCGCCGCCCAGTAGCGGACCTCCTTGGGGCGCCCCTCGACCGGATAGCGCACGGTGGGCAGCTCGGGCCCGAGCGCACAGTGGGCCCCGGTCTCCTCCAGCACCTCGCGCCGTGCCCCCGCGCGGGCGTCCTCACCGCGCTTCAGCTTCCCCTTGGGGTGCGACCAGTCCCTGTATGAACACCTATCACAGTGAAGAGACGCCCAGGTCAGAGCAGGACCGGCCCTCTACGGGGTACAGAGCAGGCATGACGGATGCACCGATCGTTCGTGCTGCGGGGTGCGCCCTCTGGCGGCGCGCGTCCTCCGGCCACGGCGTCGAGCTGGCCTTGGTTCATCGGCGGAAGTGGGATGACTGGTCCCTGCCCAAGGGGAAGCTGAAGCGGGGCGAGCCTGCCGAAGCGGGCGCGCTGCGGGAAGTCCTGGAAGAGACGGGGTACCGGTGCGCACTCGGTGCCCCGCTGTCCGAAGCCCACTACACCGACGCGCAGGGGCGGCCCAAGGAGGTTCGCTACTGGGCGGCCGAGGCGACGCACGGTGAATTCGTGCCGAACCGGGAAGTCGATGTCCTTCTGTGGCTCTCCCCCGAAGAGGCCAGGGAGCGCCTGTCGTATACCCGTGACAGGGAACTGGTGCGAGAACTCCTGTCGGTGCTCGACGTGCCGGGGGTGGACCGGTGACTGCCCCGGCAAGAACACAAGGATGGAATGGCCGCGCCACTGTCAGCCTGGACGACTGGATAGCCGCAGAGCTGGAGCGGGCGCCGGAGCCTTCTCCCGCACAGCGGAGAGCCCTTGAGCAGTTGTTCGGGTGGCCGGTAGACGACTCCCCGTTTGGGGGCGATGGCGGGGTCTGAGGTCTCCGCAATCGAGCAAGCCCAGTAGGGCACTGAGAAGCGGCCAGACAGTCACTCTGTCTGGCCGCTCTCGTGTTTCCGGCAGGGCCGCGACCGTGCGGCCCCTCCCTCAGACGGGCCAGGATTGGCCGGGGTCGTCCAGCCATGCGGCCTGTCCGTCCCTGGTGACCGTGAGGCCGAACCGTTCGTGTCCCGGCTTGCCCTCCGCTTCCCACCACTGGTAGGCGGCTTCCGCCTTGTCCCAGAGGCGGCGTGGTCCGGACTGCCAGACGCGCGCCTTGTCTCCGTCCCGGAACATCACGCACGCCCATGAGCGGTCGGTGAGTCCGTAGAGCCACACCGGCCGCGCGCCGTCCCGCTTCTCGGCGATCACGTGGTGGCAGTGCGGCATCCGAAGACTGACGGCGAACCGCTGGGGACTGAACCGCTCCCCCAGGAACGCGTCCTCCGTGAGACCGGTCGATGATGCGTCCCGGGTCTCCGGTCCGCCCGTCACGTAGTCGCTGTGGACGACGGGCGACAGCCGTTGCGCCCGGAGCTTCATGAACTCCACCGGTCCCGTGAAGGACCCTGACGCGCTCTCTCCGTCCCGTGCGACGGCGAGACGGGCGACGGTGTCCCCGTTGCCGTAGTGCGTTCCCCAGGGGGCGACGATCAGCCCACCCGGCCGGGTCTGCTCCACCCAGGCGAAGGGGATGTGACGCACCCCGGCGGTGACAATGATCCGGTCGTACGGAGCACCTTCGGGAAACCCCTCGTACCCGTCCCCGTGGACGACCCGCGCCGCCGTCCCGAACGTTTCCAGGGCGGCCCGTGCCCGTTCGGCGACGGCCCCGTCCACCTCGACGGTGACGACGTTGTCCGCGCCGGTCCGATGGGCGAGGAGAGCGGCGTTCCACCCGGTCCCGGTGCCGACCTCCAGCACCCGGTCACCCGGGCGTACGTCCAGGTCCCGGAGCATCCGGAACACCACGCTCGGCATCGACGCCGACGACGTGGAGACCTGCCCGGGTTCCCGGCCGGTGTGCCGCCCGTCGTCCCACTGGGTGACCACGGGAACATCCGCGTCCGCGTACCCGTACCAAGCGTCCGGATCGTCCGCCCGCGAGACGGCGGCACTCGTGCCCGCGTCCATGTCGAAGGGCCACATCAGGTCGGGGAGGAACGCCGACCGTGGCACGGCCTGGTAGACGGGTGCCCAGTCGGGGGAGAGGGCACCGGCTGACATGAGGACACGCCCCAGCTCTGTGCGGCTGGGGCGTTCCCGGTGTGCGCTGTCGGTCACGGGGTGGCTGCCTGCTTCGGCTTCGGGGGGTTGGGGACCCCGGGGCCACCGTCAGGGGTGGGCGGGGCGGGCGGTCCGGGCCACGGCTGGCCGGGCAGGCCGTCGCCCCCGTCCCCGCCGTCGTTGCTCGGAGCGGTGTGGACCATGTCCTTCTCCTCTGCTCGTCGCTGTCCCCCTCGGCCCGGACGGGCCCCAGGGGTTTCCCCGCCCCGCTGGACCCGCTGTACGCCTGTCTGCGGGGCGGGAAGCCTATGTGTCTACCACTTGCGCCGCCGGGGCCTGAGGCGCTTGTCGCCGGTCTGCTGTGCCCACGCCAGCGCTGCCACCTGAGCACGGGTCCGCCGGGGCACGCCCCAGGCGGCGAGACATCCCGCGAGCCATTCCGGATGCACGCCGTACTCGCGGGACAGCGTGGCCATGGACTCGTTGCCCTGGTACCGCTTGATCACGGTCTCCCTGTCCCTGAGGACGTTTCCCCGTGCGGTGACGGTCTCCGGTGACAGACGGCGTGGCAAGGGTCTTCTCCTTGTGAGTGGTGAGCCCGCCCCCGCTGTGACCACCGTGGGGCGCACGGCCGTAGGTCGGACAGCGGGGGCGGAGATCAGTGGGCGGCGCGTGCCGCCCGGGTCGCTTCGGACCGGTCCCGTACGGGGACCTCCCAGACTTCGAGCGTGGCGCGGAGCCACTTGTGCGAGACGCCGTACCGGGCTGCCAGAGTGCCGAGCGGCACCTTGGCGAGGTAGAGACGGGTCACGGTCTCCCGCGCCTTGTGCACGGCGTCCTGAGCCGCTTCCACTTCCTTGGCCGTCCGCCGGACTGTACGGCCGGCATCGGTTACACGGGGCTTCTTCAGGGCGGGTTCCCGGGCGGCGCTGCGCCCCGCGCTCTCGTGCGCTCTGGCCTCGTGCAGTTCCCGGAGACCCTGAGCGGCGAGCACGCCCTCGTAGTCACCTGCGGCGGCTCTCGCGCGGATTTCCGACCGCACCGCATGGCATGGGGTGCACTGCTCCGACGGCGGCCCTGGCCGTGGGGCGGAGAGTTCTTCGAGGGTGATGGTCATGGTGGTGTTCTCCGGTAGAGGGTGGCCCCGGCCGCGACCCATGGGGGTGCGGTCTGTGGCCGGGGCCGGTCCGCCCCCGCGCCGAACCTGGCCTGGCCGGGGGAGCCGTGGCGAACAGATATCCGGCAGGGGCGGAGTCTTCAGAGGCTGTTCCTCGCGAGCATCACCAGGAGCACGGCGACCGTCGTGTAGGCGGCGGCGTAGCCGAGTGCGACGGCGTAGGAACGGAGTCTGGTCATGTCATTCCTCAGCCTGTGCGGCGGTCATTGTCCGCCCGTACCCGCGCCCTCAGGGCGGTGAGTACGGGACTGTCGGGCGGGGACTCGGCAGGCTCCGGGACCCCCAGGATTTCCGCCGGCTGCGGGGGGCCACGGTCGGGACAGTCCTGGTTGGGGCACTGGCACGGAGGGAACCTGAGGGGGTTGTCGTCGCGGCCGGTACGGCGCTCCCCTTCCGGCCCGCCGGTACGGCGGTGGGGGTGGGTCGCGATGATGCCGCTGAACTTCCGCACCCCCGCGAGATCGCCCCGCTGTCGACACCTGTCGCGTGCGGTATCGGCCGCACCGCACGGCGTGCACCCTTCCACGGGGACGGGCTCCAGTTCGGGGGCGGGTACCGCCAGGGGTTCACTTCTGCTCACGGTCGACCACCTCTTTCAGGTACCGCTGGAGTCCCGCTTCCGTGCGCCTGAGTACGTCGGGTGTCCCGGCGGTCCACCCCTGCATGGGTTCGAGGACGACCCACTGCCAGGGGCCGTTGCCCCGTAACCGGGCGACCATGACGGCGAGGTCTTTGCTCTGCTTCTCGCTGCTGGTCTTCACGGTCGCCGCCCCTTCCCGGCCGGGGTCACTCCTGTGTGTGACTTCCTAGTCACAGGATCGGCGCAGAGGGCTACGCTCAACAGACCGGAACATTGGACAGCCACAACTGTCCAAAGATCGCGAGGGGTTGTATGACCGTCGAATCCGAGAGCGGTGAGCCGATCGACTCCACAGCTTCACCGCTCGCCTACTTCGGGAGCGAGGTCAAGTTGGAGCGGGAAGCGCTGGGCATGTCCCGCATCGAGCTGGGCAAGGAGGTCGCCTGTAGTCAGTGGCTGGTAGCCAAGATCGAGACCGGTGAGCGGGTCCCTCAACTTGCCTTCGCCGAAGCCTGTGACCGAGTCTTCCCCCACTCCCGGGGACGCTTCGCCCGGCTGTGGCCCTTGGCCATGAGGTATGCCTTCCCGCCCTGGTTCCGCAGGTATGTGGAGCTGGAGTGGACAGCCACGACGGTTCGCATGTTTCACCCCCTGCTCCTGCCGGGATTGGTGCAGACGCGGGAGTACGCGACGGCCATACTCAAAGAGGGGCGACCGGAGAACCTGGAAGACCTGATTACGGCACGGCTCGAACGGCAGCACATCTTGCAGCGGGAGCGCCCCGCTCGCCTGTGGCTTGTGCTCCATGAGCGCGCGCTTCGGAACGTGGTCGGGGACAGGGAGGTGATGCGCAAGCAGCTTGGGCGGCTGCGGGAACTTGCCGAGACGCCGACGCATCGAGTGCAGATCATCCCTGACGACGGTCGTCAGCAGGGTCCGATGGCAAGCCCCTTCGGACTTCTTGGGTTCAGCGAGGGGGCAGACGTAGTGCACGTGGACGGCTTTCCCCGGGGGTACGTCCTGGCGGAAGCGCCGGACGTGGCGGAAGCGCACGATGCCTATGATCTTCTCAAGACCATGGCCGCGCCGCTGAGTGAGTCGGCAGCACTGATCGACTCCATTTCAAAGGACTGTTACTCATGATCCTTCCCCCGATTCCCGCACCGGACTGGACGAGTTCGAGCTACAGCCAGGGCAACGGCGGCGAGTGCGTTGAGTGGGCCCCCGGCTACGCGTCCACCACGGGTGTCGTTCCCGTCCGGGACAGCAAGGTGACTGACGGGCCGGTCCTCATGGTGTCCCCCACGGCGTTCGCCGGACTGGTGACGCTCGCCCGGACCCGCATCTGAACGTCCCTCCTGTGGCCCTCACGAGCCCGATGTGAACCCTCGCTCCTTTCCGGGCGGGGGTTCTGTCATGAGGTCGCCCACGGCCCGCCTGCGCCCTCTGTGCCCCTGTGTCGACACGAGGAACGACGGGCCCCGCACGGGATACCCGGGGTCATGATGTGGGCCGGTGAGCCCGGCCGCGCTGGCCGCGTACGTCATCACCCCGACTGGTACGTCTCCCACTTGACGTACGGGCGGCACATGCCCCCGGGAACGACGAACGGCCCCCGGGTGGGGGCCGCTGTCCGTGATGCCGCCAAGGGGATGTGTGCCTGTCTCAGGCGCTTTCTCCCAGGTGGCGGTACAAGGTGGTGCGCCCGATGCTCAGGGCCTTGGCGATGGCGGTGACGCTCTCGCCCTTGGCGTACCGGGCACGGGCCACGGCTAGCTTGTCGTCGTCCATCACGGACGGCCGTCCGCCCACGTTGCCCTTGCGGGCCGCAGTGTCCAGACCTTCAAGGGTCTTCTCCCTGATGCCCTCCCGCTCGACCTCCGCACTGACGGCGAGGACGGCGAACACGATCGCCCCCGCCCCGTTCGGGTCGTACACACCCGTGAGGGGGCCGGAGAGCAGTTCCAGTTGGATGCCGTCCTTCTGGAGCGTGGACGAGAGGGTCATCAGTTCAGCGGCGCTCCGGGCGAGACGCTTCATCTCCACCACGGTGAGGATCACCGGCTGATGGGGGGCGGCGGTCTTGAACTCCCTCGCCAGGGTGAGCGCCTTCTCAAGCTCCGGGCGTTCCTTGATCCGGCTGCTGATCTTCTCTGAGAAGACGCGGGTGCAGTCCGCGCGGGCAAGCATGTCCAACTGGGACTGGAGTTCCTGCCCCACCGTCGAGCAGCGGGCGTAGCCGAGTCGTATGGCTGCGCCCGGTACGGGGGCGGGTGCCTGCACTACGGGTGCGCCATGCACCCACGCCTTGCCCGGGTGCCTGTCGGCAGGGGCCTTCACCGACAGCTCTGCCTTGAGTGAGGGCACCAGGATGAAACGGGCCGTGTGGTAGCTGGTCGCCACCTTGCCCGCACCTGTGCGGCAGGGGCTTCCTGCGGGGGCCGTGCACTTCGGGCAGGGGTGACGCTCGACCTGATCGGCCGGGGTGTTCGTGTTCATGATCGGGACTGTTCCATAAACGTGTACCGAAAGCTAGATCCGGAGAGGATCTTTCGGGACGGGTTTCGGGACGCCAGAGAGTGGGCGAACCGGACATGATCCCGGGGCGTGCCGAGCGTCCCGATAACGAGGGTTTACGGGACACCCCTCCGCGCCTCTTGCTCGTGGTCCTGGTGCTCATCCTCACCACCTCCGAACGGGGGGTGCAGACGCGCCCCCACCTGCACCTCACCGTGAGCCCGTGCGCCTGCCTGAGGGTCCGCCGTACCCCGTCCCACCCTGGCCTGCCGTGTGGACTGTCGGCCCCGGAAAGGGGGGTACAGCCGCATACCTGAGGCGACGGTGGAGAGCAGAAGAGAGAGGGCGAGAGTCCCCGGCCAAGACCAGGGGCGAGAGGCGACGGCGGTAGGGGGTGGGGTATGACCCCCGAAGGGGGCCTTGCCGGACCGCTGTGTCTTAGCAGCTCTGGTTCTGCCACGGTTCCAAGGGTCGCCAGAGCAGCGGCGAACCGAAGTAACGACAGGAGGCCCGCAGGTCACAGCCCTAGAGAAGGCGTGACGCGGCGGCGAGCGACTGCAAAGAATGAGGTGTTTCACCCCTTGCCCCCGCCGGCTGCGGGGCACAGTCAAGCCTGAGTGACGCGACGGCGAAGAGAAGGGGCAAGCGCCAAGCCCAGGGCTTACAGCCTTCCCTCTGCACCCCCGAAGGGGGGTGCCTTCTCGTAGACCCCTTGTCCTTGGGTAAGCCGTCTTCACGATGTCGGCCCCGGAAGGGGCCGCCTTGTCGAAGACCTGAAGACTTCTTCGCCGCTGGAGACTCGCGGGCTTGTAGTCCGCCAGAGGTCTGCGGGCTGGTCGGCCGTAGGCCGCCAGTGCCAGAGGGCTGACGTACTTATGAGGGAGAGCGGAGCGAGGCTTGCCGAGCGGAGCGAGGTTGGTGGTGGTGGTTCTCTCTATAAGGGGGCATCACCACCACCAACTTTTCAGGTCGTCTGCCAGCGCCCTGCGGTGTGCGTCAGCAGGGGCGCGAGGGTCTTGCGGACATAGTCCGGGGTCTTCCCCAGTGCGGGCGCGTAGCGCTTGGCGAGAGCGTTGTGAGTTGTCTCGTCGGGCTGCTCTCTGACGATGCGGGCCGCGAGGTCCGCACTCCACTTGTTCGCTTGTGGCAGGGGGGTGGGCTTGAGCCCTTCCCCTTCTTTCTCCCAGACGGGTACTTCGCTGTCCGTGCTGGCGCGGCGCACGGTGACCCGTAGGTCAAGATCTTCCCTGGCCCGGTTGATCGCGGTCTGTATGCGCCGCCCGTGCTTGGACGACTTCCGCAGGGCGATGACTCCCCGGGCTCCGCCCGCCATGGCACGTCCCCCGATGGGGGCGGACGCGGTCGATGTTCCTTCGCCGGTTCCCTTGGGGGTGTGCGTGATCACGAGGACGGGGATTCCGGCACGGCTGATCGGCTTCAGGTTGTCGATGACGCGCTGCGCGGTGACGGATGAGGCTATGTCCTCCCCGGACGCGAGGGACCCCACCACGTTGTCGAGGACGAAGAGGTCCGCCCCGATGGAGACCAGGTCGTCCAGTACCCCCGCCCAGTAGCCGGGCTCCCCGGTGTGCTCCACGGGGAAGATCGTCACGCTGTTGTCGGGCACGGTGTCGAGGAGACGTTCCTTGAGTTCCTCTTCTGCACCGTCGTCGGTGAGACCGAAGACGACATGCCGCACGGGGCGGTGCACGGGCAGGCCGAGGAACGTGGTTTCCCCGTTCACGAGGGCGGTGACCATCCCGGCGGACAGCAGAGTCTTGCCCGCTTTCGGTTCTCCGGCGAGAACGGTGATCCGGTTGGTGAGCAGGTCACCGATGAGAAAGGCGTCGTTGTAGGAGACGCGGTCGATCTGCTGGAGCTTCCGCCCCTTGTCCCTGATGGCTCCCAATGAATGGGTGTCCTTTCCTGTGTGGCGCACACGGGTACGCCGAATCCCCCGCCGGACGGCGGGCCATGTTTCTCCCTTCTTCGCGGGGTGGACCGGCCATGGGCGGCACGGTCTCTTCACAGGTGTGGCCCGGGGCATGAAGTGAAGCCCCTGACTCGGCCTCTTACGGTCGGGAGGGACTGCGACGGCCTGTCAGGCAGGATACCCACCCGTAATGGATCACCCTCGTCAGGGTGCGCGAGAGGCGCTGTGTGCCCCTGTGAGGCCGCTCAACGGCCGTCAGTGGCGGACAGGTATTACGGAAATGGAAATGCTGGATTTTTGTGGGAGATCTGTCACTCCTGAAATCCAGACTGCATTGCTGCTTTCCCTTGCCGTATTGGGTAGGATCGAAACTGATCGTGCCACCTGTAGGGAAGGTAATCGCTTGGCCGTCAACTCGAATCTTGGATCTGTCCAACCTGTGGGAGATTTTCCCATCGCCCCCGGTGGTGTCGATTGGGGCTTGGAAACGGTGAAGCCCTCCGCCTCGATCGGAGCGAAGGGATTCACCGGTAGATCAACGATGTCGGTTGATGAATGGGCGGCTATGGAGCTGGCATCGGCTCCTGCGCCTGGTCCTAGGCAGCGATCGGAGCTGTGCCGTCTGCTTGGTCTCCAGATTGCTGCGTAGATTTCTGTCCTGCCTCTTTGCGCCATACGGGCTTGAGTAGGGCCGGATTGAATGGCGCCTTATCGCTGACGCCTTGCGGTATGGGCATCACGATCACTGCGGCTAGTACCTGCCCTATTGCGCGCTGCCTCTGCTCGAAGTCGAAGGATTCCCACTTCTCCCGGCTCCAGCCGCGAAGTAGGTTTCGATCCGCCTCTTTCCGCACGTGCTCCTTCTCCTCCTCTTCCAGGGTTTTGATGTTCCGGTTGAGGCGGAGAAGGAGATCGTGCACATCGCCCCACTCGGCCGTTCCGTCGGCGACGGAATCTTTGACAGATTTCCTCTGGACCTTGAGGGCTTTGAGCTTCTCCTTGCCCCTCCAGGGAATGGGTATCGCGACGGTACCGGCGAAGTGCTTCTCAAGGTAGGCGAGGGTCAAGCCGTCAAGGTAGGTGTCCACAGCCTCAGCCTGACGGCTGATGCCTTTGCAATTGGCGTCCCCGCAACGGTAGTGGTCTTTATTCTTCCCACTGCCCTTGTTTCCGGTCATCTTCGAGTAGCACGTTTCGTCGAGTTCGTTGTCACGGCCGCAGCGAAGAAACCCGGAATACTTGTACCTCCTACCCCTGCGGTCATCCTCGGTCGGGTTCCTCTTGGGTTGAGACATTCCCCTGTGGAGTCGATTGGCTTCCACTCCCGCCATGACGACGAGCCACTTTTCGTAAGTGATTTCCTCCGGGGTTTCCCAAGAACCGGTGATGGGATCTCCGGTTTCCTCGTCCACGATGATCTTCCCGTCGAGGACGCGGCCACCCCAAAGAGCGGGATTTGTGACCAGGCTCTTAACCGCCTGCTCCGTCCATCTGTTTCCCCGTGCAGTGAGGACGCGGCGGCGGTTCATCTCTGCCGTGATACTCCGCCATGACTTTCCTTCGTGACGCATCAAGAACTGATCCACCATGTGGGGGAACTCTTTGGGGTCCAGGTATTTGTTTCCCGGACGTCCGGATTCCTTGTCCGCCCCCAGCCATCCGAACCTTCGTGGGCCGCCGTACAGCTTTCCCTCTTCGGCGCGGTCACGGGCATTCCGCGTTGTCCGCTTCCGGATCTTCTTGACTTCGGCTTCGCTACTCCCGGACGTTGCGAGTGCGGCGATGATCGCGCCGTCGTCATTGACGAGGTCGAGCCTGCTTTGCTCCTCGATGTAGATGCCCGTCCCGTTCATGATCAGGGCATCCTGAAAGGCGACGAAATCGCGGGGCATCCGCCACACGCGCTCCCGCTCCACGGCTATGCACCCGTGGACCGGTATACCTGTCTCCTCCTCTTCGCCGTGAGTGATGTCCCGGACCATCTGAATGAACGCGGGGCGCCTGACTTCGCGCTTGGCCGCTGTGATGTTGTTGTCCTCGTAGTGGACGACGACGGCGCACCCGTGCTTGGCCGCGTTCCGAGTGTTGTTCTTGTGCTGGCGCCCTACGCCGATGGCCTCGCCGTCGAGCAGATCGGCGGAGATCCGGGCCATGGACGCGATGGGCGTGCGGCCCGCCAGCCAGCTCTCGACGGAGCCGCCCCCGTCCAGATGGGCCTGGAGCGGGGGCGCTATGTACGAGCGGGAGAAGGTCTTCGACGGCCGGTCAGGGTCCCGTGTATCGATCATGGCAGGACAGCGTAGTGCACCGTGATAGTCGTTGTTACGATTCGTCGTACTTCGGCCGGTGGACAAGACAGATCTCCACGTCACCGCCGCCCTGCGGGGTGCGCCGCCAGAGTACGCACCCGGCCGCGCGGACCGTTCCGTTCGCTGCCATGGGGCCTCCCTTCAGCCCTGGGTCGTGCCGTGTGGTCCTGTGTCCCGTCGTGCGGTCCTGTGTCTCACAGGGCCGCCCGTACCGTGCTGGAGCCCTGCCAGACCTCCTGGAAGGCGAAGCGGGCGGCCTCCACCTCGTGGCGCTGGTCCGCGTGGAGCACCCCCAGCGCGTACGCCGTCGCCGGGGCGATCCGGGGGGTACGGGCCGCTCCGGCGGCGGCGTACGCGGCCTCGGCGGCGTCCCGGTGCCGGTCGAGCAGGCCGCCCGCCTGCCGCAGCAGCGGATCGGTCTGCGGGCCCAGCACCTCCAGGGCGTACCGGTGCAGCCGCAGCAGCCGGCGGACCCGGTGCCAGGGGGCGTCCTGGGCCTCCTCGGCGGGGGCGCCCGCGAGCCCGGAGAACAGGGCCTCCGCGTTGTACGGGTGGCCCGCCCGGCCCAGGGGCAGCGCCGCCACCGCGTCCAGCAGCCGCCGCTCCGCGTCCCCGGCGGCGGTCGGGAGCGTGCCGGGGGCCGGGACCACCGGTGCCTCGGAGGCGAGGACGGCGACGGCGTCGGCGACCGCGTGGAAGCGGGCGGAGCCGAGTGCCTGGAGCGCGGTGGAGTGCGCCCGGGTCCTGGCCAGCGTCAACTGCCGCTCCAGCAGGGCGGCGGCGCGGGCCGCGCCCATCGAGAGCTGGCCGCGCTCCGCCGTGCCGTCCGCCCTGTCCGCCGTGCTTGCTGTACTTGCTGTGCCCGTCGTGCCCGAGAGCCGTGCCAGCGCCCCCAGCAGCCGGGTCAGCCGGACCGTGCAGGCGTACTCCTGCGCCAGCGTGCCGGAGAGCCAGGACAGCTCGGCCCGCAGCCCGTCCGCCCAGACGGGATCCAGCCGTGGCCGGAAGGTGTGCAGCGTCCCCGCGATCCGCCGGGACGCCATCCGCAGCGAGCGGGCGGCCAGGGCCGCCGCCTCCGTGTCCGAGCCGCTCTCCTCGTGCTGCCGCAGACTGCGCAGGAAGTCACCGGCGCGCGCGTGCAGATACCCGGCGAGCGCGTCCCCGGCGGCCGGGTCCCCGCCGGCAAGGTCTCCCGCCGTGGGGAACCCCGCCGTGGGGAACCCGCCCGTCTGCGGCGGGACGCGGAACGGCGGTTCAGGGTTGTGCACGCTTTCGCCTCCGGGCGTCAATGAGCGTCTCCTGGACATTGCGCAGCGGCTGGCCCTCCGCGTCGGTCGCGTGGCGGGTCCAGGCGCCGTCCGGCCCCAGGTGCCAGGACGAGGTGGAGTCGGCCATCCCGGTCTCAAGGAGCCGGGTGAGCGCCGCGCGGTGGGCGGGGTCGGTGACCCGGACGAGCGCCTCGATCCGGCGGTCGAGGTTGCGGTGCATCATGTCGGCGCTGCCGAACCACACCTCGGGCTCGCCCCCGTTGCCGAAGGAGAAGACCCGGGAGTGCTCCAGGAAGCGGCCGAGGACCGACCGGACCCGGATGTTCTCCGAGAGGCCGGTGACCCCGGGCCGGATCGCGCAGATGCCGCGTACCCAGATGTCCACGGGCACGCCCGCCATCGCCGCCCGGTAGCAGGCGTCGATGATCGCCTCGTCCACCATGGAGTTGACCTTGATACGGACATAGGCGGGCCGCCCGGCGCGGTGGTGCGCGGCCTCCTTGTTGATCCGGGAGACCAGCCCGTCGCGCAGCGACTTCGGGGCGACGAGGAGCCGGCGGTAGGTCTCCCGCCGGGAGTACCCGGACAGCCGGTTGAACAGGTCGGAGAGGTCCGCGCCGACCTGCGGGTCGGCGGTGAGCAGCCCCAGGTCCTCGTAGAGCCGCGCGGTCTTCGGGTGGTAGTTGCCGGTGCCGACGTGGGAGTAGCGGCGCAGCATCTCGCCCTCCTGCCGGACCACCAGGGAGAGCTTGCAGTGCGTCTTCAGCCCGACGAGGCCGTAGACGACATGGCAGCCCGCCTCCTCCAGCTTCCGCGCCCACTTGATGTTGGCCTGCTCGTCGAACCGGGCCTTGATCTCGACCAGGACGAGGACCTGCTTGCCGGACTCGGCCGCGTCGATCAGCGCGTCCACTATCGGCGAGTCGCCGGAGGTCCGGTAGAGCGTCTGTTTGATCGCCAGGACATCGGGGTCGGCGGCGGCCTGCTCCAGGAACGCCTGCACGGAGGTGGAGAAGCTGTCGTACGGGTGGTGCAGCAGGACGTCCCGCTCGCGCAGCGCCATGAAGATGTCGGGCGCGGACGCGGACTCCACCTCGGCGAGGTCGCGGTGGGTGCCGGCGATGAACTTGCGGTACTTCAGCTCGGGCCGGTCCAGCGAGGCGATGCCGAAGAGGCCGGTCAGGTCGAGCGGCCCGGGCAGCGGATAGACCTCGGAGTCGGAGATCTTCAGCTCCCGTACCAGCAGGTCCAGGACGTACGGGTCGATCGACTCCTCGACCTCCAGCCGCACCGGCGGCCCGAAGCGGCGCCGCATCAGCTCCTTCTCCAGGGCCTTCAGCAGATTCTCGGCGTCGTCCTCCTCGACCTCCAGGTCCTCGTTCCGCGTCACCCGGAACATGTGGTGCGCGAGCACCTCCATGCCGGGGAACAGCTCCTCCAGATGGGCCGCTATGACGTCCTCCAGCGGGACGTACCGCTGGGGCGAGGCCTCCAGGAAGCGCGAGAGCAGCGGCGGGACCTTCACGCGGGCGAAGTGCCGGTGGCCGCTGACGGGGTTGCGGACGACGACGGCGAGGTTGAGCGAGAGCCCCGAGATGTACGGGAAGGGGTGCGCCGGGTCGACGGCCAGCGGGGTCAGCACCGGGAAGATCTGCTGCCGGAACAGGGTGAAGAGGCGGGCCTGCTCCTTCTCGGTGAGGTCGGGCCAGCGGATGAGGTGGATGCCCTCGTCGGCGAGGGCGGGCGAGACGTCCTGCTGGAAGGTGGCCGCGTGCCGGGCCATCAGCTCGCGCGAGCGGGTCCAGATCAGGTCCAGCACCTCGCGGGGCTGGAGGCCGGAGGCGGAGCGGGTGGCGACGCCGGTGGCGATGCGCCGTTTGAGGCCGGCCACCCGGACCATGAAGAACTCGTCCAGGTTGGAGGCGAAGATCGCGAGGAAGTTGGCGCGCTCCAGGAGCGGCGTCGTGGGGTCCTCGGCGAGTTCGAGCACCCGTTCGTTGAACGCGAGCCAGCTGCGTTCCCGGTCCAGGAAGCGGCCCTGGGGCAGCTCGGTCCCGGGGGCGCCGCGCTCCTCCTCGTACCCGTCGAGGTCCGCGTCGAGGTCGGGCTCCAGATCGGAGACCGTGGCGGCGACGGTGTGCGGTCGGTGCGCGGCTATGGAACCGATGGACGGCTGGGGGTGCTGGACCGATGCCTCGGCAGGCTGCTGACTCATGAACCCATTCTTCCGCGTAAGGGCGGCAACGGGCGCGTCGGAGGGCCCCGAGGCGATCATGCCGATACGGAAGGGGCCGCGCGGGCGGCGGCGGGGTTCCGGGTCGGGCGCGGCGGGCTGCATGGTGCGAGGGTCCCAGCGCCGTCTGAATGGCCGGTAACGACGGGGTGACCGGAAGGAAGCGGGACGGGGTGCGGATGGCGGCTCGGGGGGACGGGGGTCTGAGCTGCGGGGCCGCTGGGAGGGGTGGGACGGCCGGGGAGAAGGGCGATCTTGGGGGTACGGGTCGGGTACGGGCCGGCTGTCCGGAATACGGCGCTGCCGGGCACCTGCCGCGCGGGGCCGGGCCCTGTCCGGGGCGGGACACCGGGTGCGCCGGGTGCGCCGGGTGACCGGAGAGCCACCCGGCGTTCCGGCCGGCGTTTCCCGGCCGCGACCGGCCGGTGGGGTCAGGACTCGACCGGCCGGTGGGGTGGCCGGTGGGGTCGGGACTCGACCGGCCGGTGGGGTGGCCGGTGGGGTCAGGACTCGGTGCGGTACATCAGGTCCACCTCGTACGTGGTGAAGCCCAGCCGCTCGTACACGGTGACGGCGGCCGTGTTGTCGGCGTCGACGTACAGCATCGCGGTGGGCAGCCCCTCGGCGGCCAGATGCCGCAGCCCGATCGCGGTGAGCGCCTTGCCGAGGCCGCCGCCCTGGGCGTCCGGCCGGATCCCGACCACGTACACCTCGCCCAGCTGCTCGGCCGCGTGCGTCTTGGTCCAGTGGAAACCGACGATCTCCCCGTCGCGTTCGGCGAGGAAGAAGCCCTTCGGGTCGAACCAGGGTTCGGCGATCCGGTCGTCCAGGTCGCGCTGGGCGAGGGAGCCCTGCTCGGGGTGGTGGGCGAAAGCGGCGGCGTTCACCGCGAGCCACGCGGCGTCGTCCCGGCCGGGCACGAAGGTGCGGACGGAGACCCCCGGCGGCAGCACCGGCTCGGGGATGCCGAGCGGGGCCAGGGGGCGGCGCAGCTGCCGCAGTTCCCGGAAGAGGGTGAGCCCCAGCACCTGCGCGAGATGCCGGGCTGCGGACCGGCCGCCGTGCGCCCACACCCGCAGCCGCTTGCCCGACGCGGCGAGCAGCGCGCTGCCGAGGGCCCGGCCGTGGCCCCGGCCCCGGTGCGCCGGGTGGACCACCAGCTCGGCCGCCGGTGCCTCGACCGGGTCGGTGTCCTCCAGCTGGGCGTAGCCGGTCAGCTCCCCGCCGGCCGTGAGCAGCAGATGCCGGACGCCCTCGCGCCGGCCGCCCCGCAGCTGGAGCCGGCCCTGCTCGGAGACGGCCTGGGTGCCGTCCGCCTCCGCGGCTGCCGCGAGCAGGTCGAGAACGGCCTCCGCCTGCTCGGCGGTCAGCTCGTCCAGGGTGTCGATCCGGCGGCCGGGCTCCGGGATCACTGCGTCAGTCGTCATGGGGGAAGCCTACGGCGGCGGGCCGGTCGGGCGGCGGCTTGCTGCGCTGCCCTGATCTGGCCGGACGCCCCGGGCGGGGGCACGGGCGGGTGGGCCCGTGGACCCGCCCGGGGCGGGAGCCGGTCAGCGCGTACGGCCCGTGGAGGGGTGGTTCTTGAACGTGTGGTCCTGGGACGTGTGGTCCTGGGACGTGCGGTTCTTGAACGTGTGGTCCGTGGACATGTGGTTCCTGACCGGGCCGGTCTTGGCCGGGCCCGTCTTGATCGAGCCGGTCTTGGCCGATTCCGTCTTGACCGCGCGTCCGCAGAACTCGGCCTCCGCGACGTTCCGGCCCCCGTCGGCCCAGTCGCCGTTGAGGTTGAACGCCAGCTGCCGCCGCCCGTCCTCCGTGGTGTACGCCCCGGAGAGGGAACCGGCGATCCCGCCGCCGTGGGACCACAGCCGGATGCCGCAGCTGGTGTCGGCGCGGGTGATCCCGAGGCCGTAGTGGGCGCCGGCGTTCGGCATCCACACCGTGGTCTTCATCGCGGCGAGCTGCTTCTTCGGCAGCAGCTTCCCCTTCATCAGGGCGCCGAAGAAGCGGTTGAGGTCCCCGGCGGTGGAGATGATGTCGCCGTCGCCCCAGCCCTGCGACCCGTTCATCTCGGTCACGTCGTGGATCTTCGCGTCCGGCCCGGGGAGGAACAGCGTCGAGTACGCCCGGCTGCTCGGCCGGGGCAGGTGGATCCCGTTCCGGGGCTGGCTGGTGCCCCGCAGCCGCAGCGGCTCGATGATCCGCTCGCGCACCTCGTCCTCGTAGTCGCGGCCCGCGACGCTCTCGATGACCAGCGCGGCCAGGACGTAGTTGGTGTTGGAGTAGGAGGCGTCGGCGCCGGGGGCGAAGAGCGGCGGGTGCGCCAGCGCGACCCCCACATGGAACTCCGGCGCCAGGGTGTCGTGGCGGTGGCGGAGGAAGCCGTCGCCGATCAGGTACTTCTCGGCGTACGCCGGGTCCGCCAGATAGTCGAACAGGCCGCTGGTGTGGTTGAGCAGCTGCCGTACGGAGATCTTCCGGCCGTCGTTGCCGTTGCCGTGCACCAGGCCGGGGAGGTGCGTCTCGACGCTGTCGTCGAGGTCGAGCCGGCCCTCGGCCTCCATCTGGAGCAGCACCGTCGCCACGAAGGTCTTGGTGATGCTGGCGATCCGGAACCGGTCCTGCGGGGAGCGGGGAGCGCCCGTCGTGCGGTTGCCGACGCCGACGGTGGTCCGCCAGGTGCCGTGGCGGTCGTCCCGGGTCGCCGCGACGACGCCGGGTATGCCGGCGGCCACGACGGCTTCGAGCGCGCGGCGGGTCTCCTGGTGCCCGGTCGGCGGCCCGGAGACGCTGTCCGTGGCCGAGGGCGGGGCCGGGGCCGCCTGCGCGGGGGCGGTGAAGGCGGTGGCGGTGACGGCCGCGGCGGCGGCCAGGGCGATCACCCCCGTACGGGCCCTGCGGGTGGCCGGTGGGGCGGTCGTCATGCGGCCTTCCTCCCCTTTGCGGCGGCGCCGGTGCCGCAGAACCCGGAGTCCAGCAGCTCCTTGAACCCCTGCCCGCTCCAGTCGCCGTTGAGGTTGAAGGTGAGCTGGCGGCGGCCGTCCTCCGTGGTGAAGGACGCGGACATGCTGCCGATCCAGCCGCCGGTGTGCCCCCAGATCTCCGTACCGCAGCTCGTGGTCTCCTTCCCGAGCCCGAGGCCGTAGCCGGAGGTGCCGTCGTCGGACTGCGGAGTGAGCGCCTTCATCTCCTTGAGCTGCTTGTCCGGCAGCAGCTTCCCCCGCAGCAGGGCGCGGTAGAAGCGGTTCAGATCGTCCGATGTGGAGATCATGTCGCCCTCGGCCCAGGACTGGGACGCGTTCTGGAGGGTGACATCGCGGATCGTGCCGCTGCCGTCCTCGGTGAGCGTGGAGTAGGCGCGGCTGCTCCGCTTCGGCATGGCCGAGCTGTTGCCCGGCGCGCTGGTGCCGCGCAGCTTCAGCGGCTTGACGATCCGCCGGTGGACCTCGTCCTCGTACCGGTTGCCGGTGACCTTCTCCATGACCAGCGCGGCGAGGATGTAGTTGGTGTTGGAGTACCGGTACTCGGCGCCGGGCTGGAAGTACGGGGCGTGCGCCAGGGCGGTGTCGATGGCGATCTGCGGCGGGCGGTAGTCGTAGCGGTGCTTGAGGAAGCCCTTCTCCATCAGGTACTTCTGCCGGTACGCGGGGTCCTCCAGGAAGTCGTAGACCCCGCTGGTGTGGTTGAGCAGCTGCCGGACGGTGATCTTCCGGCCGTCGTGTCCGTTGCCGCGCACCAGGCCCGGGAGGTGTTTGTCGACGCTGTCGTCGAGGTCGAGCCGGCCCTCGGCCGCCAGCTGGAGCATGACCGTGGCGACGAAGGTCTTGGTGATGCTGGCGATGCGGAAGTGGTCGTGGGTGCCGCGCGGCTTGCCGGTGCGGCGGTCGCCGATGCCCGACGCCCCGTTCCAGGCGCCGTGCCGGTCGCGGGCCTGGGCGGTGACCCCGGGTATGCCGGCGGCCACGATGGCGTCCATGGCCCGCTGGGTGGCGGGCCGGGTCGGGGCGTCCGGGGCCGGGGCCGCCTGGGCGGGCGCGGTGAAGACGCCGGCGGTGACGGCGAGCGCGGCGACGCCGACCGCCGTGGCGCGCAGCCGCGGTCGTCCCGTCCGCCGCGCGGCCGCTCTGCCTGCGTCCGTGTACGTGCTCATGGTGGGTGTCTCCTCACTCCGCCCCGCGTGCGCGCGGGTGTTGCCGGTACTGCCGGATGCCGCCGGGCCGCCGTTGTCGGCTGGGTTTGGGGACGAGCGGGAGAAACGGCCGGAAGGTGCCGTGCGGCGTGGTGCTGTTGTGTGCTGTGCGCCGGCCGGGCCCGGTGGTCCGGTCGATCCGGTGGGTGGCTGGTCGCTGTTCGATCGCTGCCGGTCCGGGGCGGTGTGCGGTGAAGGTCCGTGACCGTGGCCGTGACCGCGCGGCCGCTCCGGACCGGCATCGACTGAAGTGACCCCGCACGGCCCCGGCTGGTTGATCGTCCGCACACCGATGGCCGAATATCGCCCTTCGGCCGAAAAGGGCCGCTTTGGGCGGGGGTGGCGGGGGTGGGACAAGCCGACGGCAATCAGGTCGTAACCTCACCCCCCTGTCGCGCTACGCGCGTTGACCTTAGGCTGCGGCTCGCAGCCCGCATATCGGCGCTACCACCAAGGGGAGCGATGTCAGCCAGATCGCACAGCACGCGCAGGACGGGAGGCCGCCGCATACTCGCGGCGGTCGCCGGACTGACCACCATCGGCGCGCTCGTCGCCGCCATGCCCGCGGGGTCCCCCGCCGCCCAGGAACGCAGCCATGGGCACGGCCGGCTGGTCGATGTGCAGCTGCTCTCCTTCAACGACTTCCACGGCCATATCCAGCCGCCGTCCGGCTCCGGTGGGCGGGTCACCCACACCAACCCCGACGGCACCACCCGCACCATCGACGCGGGCGGCGCCGAGTACCTGGCCACCCATCTGCGCGAGGCCCGCAAGGGCGAGCGGTACTCCGTCACCGCCGCCGCCGGCGACCTGATCGGCGCCACGCCGATGCTCTCCGGGCTCTTCCACGACGAGCCCAGCATCGAGGCGCTGAACAAGCTCGACCTGGACGTCTCCTCCGTCGGCAACCACGAGTTCGACGAGGGCGCCAAGGAACTGGCCCGGATCCAGAACGGCGGCTGTCACCCCACCGAGGGCTGTTACGAGCAGGGCCGGAAGTTCAAGGGCGCCGACTTCCCCTATCTGACCGCCAACGTCACCCACGAGAAGAACGGCCGGCCGCTGCTGGACCCGTACTTCGTCTGGCAGAAGAACGGCGTCCGGATCGGCTTCATCGGCGTCACCCTCGAAGGCACCCCCGACATCGTCAACTCCGAGGGCATCAAGGGCCTGAAGTTCCGCGACGAGGTCGAGTCGATCAACAAGTACGCGAAGATCCTGGAGCGCAAGGGCGTCAAGGCGATCGTCGCGCTGCTGCACGAGGGCGGCTCGCCCGCGTCCACCTCGTACAACTACGACTGCGACAGCCCCGGCCCCGGCGACGGCATCTCCGGCCCGATCGTGGAGATCGCCAAGAACGTCAGCCCCCAGGTCGACGCGATGGTCACCGGCCACACCCACCAGGCGTACGCGTGCAGCATCCCGGACCCGTCCGGCAAGCCGCGCATGGTGACCTCGGCCGCGTCGGCGGGCCGGCTCTACACCGACACCACGCTCACCTACGACCGCCGCACCCGTGACGTGGTCCGCACCTCCGTCGACTCGGTCAACCGCGTCGTCACCCGCGATGTCCCCAAGGCCCCCGACCTGACGCAGCTCATCGACCGCTGGAACACGCTGGCGGGCCCGATCGCCGGCCGTCCCGTCGGACACATCTCCGCCGACATCGACAACCCGTTCACCGAGGAGCGCCCGCTCGGCAACCTCATCGCGGACGCCCAGCTCGACGCGCTCTCCCCGGCCGACAAGGGCGGCGCCCAGCTCGCCCTCATGAACCCGGGCGGCATCCGCGCACCCCTGGTCCGCGCGGCGTCCGGCGCCGAGGGCGACGGCGTGGTGACCTACGGCGAGGCGTTCACCGTCCAGCCCTTCACCAACATGATGAACGTGGTCGACCTGACCGGCGCCCAGCTGCTCACGGCCCTGCGCCAGCAGGTCAGCGGCTCCAACCAGGCCTCCCCGAAGATCCTCCAGGTCTCGAAGGGCTTCACCTACACGCTGGACCTGACGAAGGCGGGCGCGGACCGGATCGTCACCGACTCGGTGAAGCTGAACGGCGAGCCGATCGACCCCGCGAAGACCTACCGCGTCGCGATGAACGAGTTCCTGACCGGCGGCGGCGACGGCTTCTCCGTCCTGCGCGAGCACACCAACAAGCTGGTCGGCGCCTCCGACCTGGATGTGTTCATCGGCTACCTCGGCAAGTACTCCACCCCCGCCGCCCCGCTGGCCCCGCCGGCGCTCGGCCGGATCACCGTGGTGAAGTGACGCGCTGAGCCCTCCGGGGTACGCGTGCACGGGGGCGGTGGGTCATGGACCCGCCGCCCCTTCGCTGCGGGTGCGCGACGCCCGGGCCGGCCGTAGGCTCGCAGCGCCGGAGCGCCGAATGCGGCGACCGGTGCGAAATCGTACGCATGCGGCGAGGAACGGAGCGAGACCGATGGCGGAGGACCAGGTCGGCCGCAATCTCCAGGGCATGGACAAGCTCGATTTCACCGGCTGGAACAGGGCCGACTGGGACGGTGTGTTCGCCCACCACCACACCGACGACGTCCTGGTGGACTGGAAGGGCCAGCCGCCGACCCATGGGGTCCAGGCGCACATCGACGCGATGAAGGCCTATGTCGCATCGGCGGGTGGCACGCCGCCGCAGATCGCCTCGCATCCCATTGCCTTCGGGTCGGGTGAGTGGACCTGCGTCATCGGCGAGTTCGAGGGCGGCGGCCGCATGGTGACCGTTGCGAAGTGGCGCGACGGGGCGATCGCGGAGGAGTACATCTGGGCCTAGCGGTATCGAGGGGTACGCGTGGGGGCGGCGGGTTCCGCGACCCGCCGCCCCTTCGCCGACCCTCGGCCCCCTGCCCCGGCGCCCTGCCTCCGGGCTCACACCAGCGGCGTGGACCATTTGAGGGCGGTCGCTCCCGAGGCCACCTTGACCGCGACCTCGATGACTCTGCCGTCCGTGAGGGAGACGGTCCGGATCACCTGGGTGACGATCACGCTGCCGGTGAGGCCGAGTGCCTGCTGCTCCGGCTCCGTGGCGAGTCGTGAGGTGACCTCCTCCAATACGTGCGCCTGCGGCACTCCCAGGCGCTCGGCGGCGAGTTCGCGGGACGCGCCGGTGGAGACCAGTTCCGTCAGCTCCGGAGTGACGCCGACCACGAACGCCGGGTAGTACGACGACGACAGATGCACGGGGACGCCGTCCCGGGAGACGACGCGCCGACGGACATGGACCGGCGTTCCCGGCTCGATGTCCAGCCGTACCGCGATGGCCTCGTCCGCGCCCACGGTCCCGACCTCGGTGATACGGGAGGTCTCCCCGGCGGAGAGGGCCCGCCCGGTGTCGGTGTACGTCCGCACCCGGCCCGCGATGTTGTCGCTGACGGACGCGGCGACCACCGTGCCCACGCCCGGCTTCGGAAGGGTCAGCCCTTCGTTCTTGAGCATGCGGAACGCCCGGTTGGCCGTGGTCTGGGCGACTCCGAAGTCCTCGCACACCTGACGCAGGGACGGCAGTGAGTCGCCGGGCTTCAGAACCCCTTCCCGGATCGTCTGACGGAAGTGCGCGGCGATATCCGCGTACCCGCTCGCCTCGCTCATGAGTGCTCCTCGGTCGTAGTGCCGCGCTCCCTCCGAGCGCGGCTCCCTGCCACAGACGGTAGACCACGGGTGAAAATGAGCGCTACCACTAGCGATTGTAAGGTGTAGTGCTCTACTTTCCGGGGGTGGCCCTTCATGGCCATCAGACTCTCGCCCGGGGCGATCCCCGTCGCGGAAAGGACCCCGTATGCCCTCGCCCGGTTCCTTCCCCCTCTCCCACAAGGGCTTCCCCGTCCCCTACATCACCGCCTGGAGCGCCGAGACCGCCGACGACCGCCCCCTCGTCGCCCACCAGGGCCGTCTCCAGTACCACCCCTCCCTGCCCGGGGACTTCGACTCCCATGGCGTTCTCTGGCTGCACCAGCGCATCGCCCCCGGTGCCGGGACGCCCCTCTTCTCCACCGTGCACACCCCGCGCCAGCGCCGCGCCATGCTCCGGTTCCTCTGCCAGATCTGCGGCGAGCCCGCCGACCGCACGGCCGAAGGCATTCTGTGGCTGCTGCCCGGCCCCATCACCGGGGCCGTCGAGGGGGAAGTCACCACCCACCCTCCCGTCTGTGCCGGCTGTGCGCCCATCGCGCTGGCCCACTGCCCGAGCCTGCGCCGCAACGTCACCGCCCTGCGGGCCCGGCGGCCCGAGGCCGACCATCTCTACGGCACCTTCTACTGCCTCACCCCGGGCGGGCCGGTCGCGACCCGCCATGCGCACACCGTGCGCGAGGGCTACCCCCAGCCCTGGTTCCGGGCCGCGCACATCGCCGTCAGCCTGAACGGCGTCACCCCGGTACGGCTCACCCGGCTGCGCTGAGCAGGCGAACAGGTGAACAGCCGGGTCGTCAGAGCAGCGCGGGCGGCGGCACGGCCGCGCCCGGGAGGGTGATCACCGCGCGGGTGCCGCCGCCGGCGGCCGGTTCCAGGCGGATCTCGCCGCCCGCCTGTTGGACCGTGCGGGCCACGATCGACAGACCGAGTCCGGAGCCGGGCAGCGCCCGTGCCGACGGGGAGCGCCAGAACCGTTCGAAGACATGGGGCAGCTCGTCCGCCGGGATGCCGGGGCCGTGGTCGCGGACCGTCAGCGTCCCGCCTCGCAGCACCACATGGACCGTGCCGCCCGGCGGGGAGAACTTCACCGCGTTGTCCAGGACGTTGACCAGCGCCCGTTCCAGCGCGGCCGGCTCGGCCCGGACGTACCAGGGGGAGAGATCGGTGGCGAAGGTCAGCCCCGGGCCGCGCAGCCGGGCCCGGCCGAGCGCCGTTTCCAGGGTCTCGTGCAGCGGCACCACCGTCAGCGGCCCGCCCTGCGCGGCGTCCGGCCGGGACAGCTCCTGGAGATCGCCGATCAGCGAGGCCAGTTCGGTGGTCTGCGCCTGCACCGACGCGAGGAGGTCCCTGCGGTCGTCGGGCGGGATTGCCCGGCCGGTGCGCTCGCTCCGCGCCAGCAGCTCGATGTTGGTGCGCAGCGAGGTCAGCGGCGTACGCAGCTCATGGCCCGCGTCCGCGATCAGCCGGGCCTGCCGGTCCCGGGAGGACGCGAGCGCGGCGGTCATCGAGTTGAAGGAGCGGGAGAGCCGGGCGATCTCGTCCTCGCCCTCGACCGGGATGCGGACGGTCAGGTCCTCGGTACGGGCGACGTGCTCCACGGCCTCCGTCAGCCGGTCGACCGGCTTCAGCCCGGCGCGCGCGACCCACAGGCCCGCCGCGCCCGCGCCGAGCACGCCGACGCCCGCGAGCCCGGTGAGCAGCAGCGCCAGCCGGTTCAGCGAGGTGGTGATCTCGTCCAGCGGCCGGGAGACGGAGACGGCGACCTCCTGCCCGTCGCCCAGGCTCGTCCGGGTGGTGTGCGTCCGTACGGGGGTGCCGCTGTCGGTGACGCTGTTGTGCAGGGTGCTCTCCAGCAGGCCCCGCGCCACCCCGACGTCCGACTTGTGCACCTTGACCGGGGTCGAGTACGGGGCCACGCACCGGTCCCCGTCGGGCAGGACGACCTGGGCGTACGCGAAGTCGGGACTCCGCACCGTGGTCGGGGCCGGGTCCGGGTCGCAGCCCGCGAGGGCCTGCTTCACCAGCAGCTCGGAGGCGCGGCTGTTACGGAGGGAGGTGTTCAGCTCGTCGTAGAGCTGGCCCCGGGTGAGCAGCCACGACACGACGGCGACGGCCGCCACGGCGACGGCCACCGCCGTCGCCACCAGCAGCGCCAGCCGGGATCTGAGGGGCAGCGTGCGAAACCGGCTCACCAGGCCGGTCACCCCTCACCGCCGCGCAGCACATAGCCGACCCCGCGCACGGTGTGCACCAGCCGGGGTTCGCCCCCCGCCTCGGTCTTGCGCCGCAGGTACATCACGTACACATCCAGGGAGTTCGACGTGGGTTCAAAGTCGAAGCCCCAGACCGACTTGAGTATCTGCTCGCGGGTCAGCACCTGACGGGGGTGCGCCAGCAGCAGTTCGAGCAGGGTGAACTCGGTACGGGTCAGCTCCACCGTGCGCCCGCCCCGGTGGACCTCGCGGGTCGCCAGGTCCATCCGCAGATCGGCGAAGGACAGCACCTCGTGGTCGTCCCCGCCGTCGGTGGCGCCGGCCGCCGACGCGTAGGAGCTGCGCCGCAGCAGGGCCCGGATCCGGGCGAACAGCTCGTCCAGCTCGAAGGGCTTGACCAGGTAGTCGTCCGCCCCGGCGTCGAGGCCGGTGACGCGGTCGCCGACGGTGTCCCGCGCGGTCAGCATCAGGATGGGCACGGTCGAACCTCCGGCGCGGATCCGGCGGGCGGCGGTCAGTCCGTCCATCCGGGGCATCTGGATGTCGAGGACGATCAGGTCGGGCTGGTACCCCTCCGCCTTGGCGAGGGCGTCCAGGCCGTCGACGGCGCTCTCGGTGGCGTAGCCCTCGAAGGCGAGGCTCCGGTGGAGCGCTTCGCGGACGGCGGGCTCGTCGTCGACGATGAGGATGCGTTCGCCTTCACGGGGAGTCGTCATGAATCCAGCCTCGCACGGCTCCGGGCGGCCGGAGCGCGAGTCTCCGGGGGCCTCCGTATCGTCCGTATCGATCATGCCGACCCCGTGCCGGGTCAGGCGTCCCCGTCGCGGAGGTCGTCCAGGACGCCCGCGACGGTGTCGGAGGGGATCGCGAAGCCGAGGCCCACGCTGCCGGCGGCCGAGCCGGTCGCGGCGGCGGGGGAGTACATGGCGGAGTTGATGCCGATGATCTCCCCGCCCATGTTGACCAGCGCGCCGCCGGAGTTCCCCGGGTTGAGCGACGCGTCGGTCTGGATCGCCCGGTACGTGGTCTTCTCCGCGCCGGTGTCGCCGTTGAACTGGCGGCCGCCGAACTCGAAGGGCCAGCTCTCCTGCTGCCGCTCCTCGCGTCCGGGCTCGCGGGCCACGGTCACCTCACGGTCGACGGCGGAGACGATTCCGCTGGTCACCGTGTTGCTCAGGCCCTCGGGCGAGCCGATGGCGACGACCTGCTCACCGATGGCGAGCTTCTCCGAGTCACCGAGGGTGGCGGCCTTGAGCCCCTTCGCGTTCCGGAGCTTGATCAGCGCCAGGTCCTTGCCGGGGTCGGTGCCGATCACGTCGGCGGTGTAGGGGCGGCCGTCGCTCAGCCGTACGGAGACGGTGTCCGCGCCGGAGACGACGTGGTTGTTGGTGATGACCTCGCCGTCCCCGGTGATGATCACTCCGGAGCCGGTGGACCCGCCTCCCGCCGCGTTCGCACGGATCTCCACGGTGCTCGGCATCACCTCACGGGCCACCGCCGCGACGCTGCCCAGGCCCTCGGCGGAGACCGGGGTGCCGTTGACGGACGAGCCCGCGCCGGCCGAGGCGGCGCCGGGCTCACCGGTCGCGCGGTCCAGCACGGTGGCGACCCCGCCACCGAGCGCGGCCGCGAGCACGGCGACGGCGAGCACCAGCGCGACGGGCCGCCGGGCCCGCACCGGAGCCGGCGCGGCCGCCGGGGCGTGCGCGGGCGGGGCCGGCCAGGCGGTGGCGGGGTGGGCCTCGTGGGCCCCGGAGAGGGGGTACGGGGAGTGCTGGTCCGGCTGGTCGCGATAGTGGTCCGTCATGCACACGACTCTCGCGGCCCCGGATGAGAACCGTCTGAGCCGGTGCTGAGAAGGGGCACAGAACCGGGTGGGAAGCTGCTGAGCAGGGACTGACCCGTACCCCCCGGGGGGCCCGGAAGGTACGGGTCGGAGCCGGCGGGTCGGACCCTGGCCGGACCCGGGTCAGAGCCGGCGGGTCGGACCCGGGTCAGAGCGGGCGGGTCGGACCTGGGTCAGACCCACACACTGATGGCTTCGAGACGCCGGTGCTGGCCCGTCGTCCCGACCACCACCGGGTTGCCGTACTGCGTCGCCGTCCAGCCGATGTCCTGCACATGCCCCTGCGCGGCCAGCGGCCCGGTGCCGACCTGGATCCACAGGGCCTCCATCCGGCGGGACTGCCCGGTCGTCCCCACCGTCACCGACGCGCCGTTCCCCGCGCAGTGCGTGCCCTGCCAGCCGTGATCCGCCAGATGCGCGTTGGCGCAGACGCCCCCGGTGTCCGAGGTCGCGATCTCCACCGCCTCGACGGCCTTGTGGTACCCGGCCGACCCGGCGGGCGCCCCGTTGCAGGCCGTGCCCAGCCAGCCGAAGTCCGCGACGTGGGTGCGGTAACAGACCACCCGGGCCCGCACGCCCGCCCCGTCGCGCCGGGACAGCTCGGTTCTCAGCGCCTGGGCCGCCGTGACGCTGGCCGGATATCTGGTCTCGCCGGGCGCGTCGGCCCGCGCCCCGCCGCCCTGGCCCGTGGCGCCCGCGACCGCTCCCGTGCCCTGGGCCTGCGCCGTGCCCATGCCCGCCAGCGTGAACGCGCCCACGGCACCGAGCGCCAGCAGCGCCCGCACTCCCCGCACTCCCCGCCGGACCGTTCCCCTGTTCTCCGTCGTGCTCATGGTGACCCCTCCCGCAGTGCTCCGGATGGACTGCGGAGGTGTCTAGCAAGCGGCCCGGCGGCTGACGAGGGCTGGGTCACCGGCTGTCCTGATGTCCCTGGCGGATGGCCGAAACGGGGGCGGGGGCGCGGATTCCGCACCCGCCCCGCCCCTGTTCCGCACCCGTCCCGCCCCCACCCCGACGAGTGAATGCCGGTCGACCGCCCCGCGCCCGGCCGTCCGGCGGCGCATGATCGGCACCACCCCCGTCGTTCGGCTGAGTGGGTGGAAATGGCCTGGTTCTGTCCCCGGTGCAAACGTCCCGAAGCGGTCGCCCATGTCGAGAACCCGGACGGGCTGCACCCCTTCCCCTGCCTCTTCTGCGACTGCTCCACCCTCTTCGGCCCGGAGCTGGGGACCCGCGAGGCGAGCGGCGTCTGCGCGACCCCCCGGTGCGGTGGGGTGGTCACGGAGGTCTTCGGGTACGACGGGGTGGGGCGGCTGGCCGGTGTGGACCGGCGGGGCTGCCCGCACTGCGGATCGCTGCGGATCGTGGACAGCGGCCTGTGACCCGGCCGGGCCGCCCGTACGGAATCGTACGAAACCGTACGGCCGACTCCCCCGTACGGCCGGCCGGCCGGTCAGCCGCAGCCGCAGGAGCGCCTGATCACCAGTCCGGAGGGGAACTGACGGACCCGCTCGCGCCGTGAGCCGGCCAGCCGCAGGCTCTCGTCCAGGACGAGATCGACGGCGGCCCTGGCCATGGCGGGCCGGTCCGAGGCGACCGTCGTCAGCGGCGGGTCGGTGAGATGCGCTTCCTTGACGTCGTCGAAGCCCGCCACCGCCAGCTCCCCGGGGACGTCGATCCGCAGCTCGCGGGCGGCGCGCAGCACACCGATGGCCTGGTCGTCGGTGGCGCAGAAGATCGCGGGCGGCCGGTCCGGGCCCGCCAGCAGCTTCAGGGCGACCTGGTAGGCCTCGTACCGGTTGAAGGGGGCCTTGACGAGCCGGCCCTCGACCGACCGGCCCGACTCCAGCATCGCCCGCCGCCAGCCCTCGACATGGTCCGTCACCGGGTCGCCGACCGGCGGCGTCGTGTCGGGCCCGCCCAGGCAGAGCACATACGGATTGCCGTGCTCCAGCAGATGGCGGGTGGCGAGCTGGGCGCCGCCGATGTCGTCCGTGACCACCGCGACGTCGTCCACCCCCTCGGGCCGCTCGTGCAGCAGCACCACCCGGGCGTCCCACGCCTCGATCTCCTGCGCCGCCTGCTCGGTGAGGCCCTGGCTGACCAGGATCAGCCCGGCGACCCGCATCCCGAGGAAGGCCCGCAGATAGTGGACCTCGCGCTCGCGGCGGTAGTCCGAGTTCCCGACGAGGACCATCTTCCCGCGCTCGGCCGCCGCCTGTTCGACGGCGTGCGCCATCTCCGCGAAGAAGGGCTGCCGGGCGTCCGGGACGATCATGCCTATGAGGTCGGTGCGGCGGGACGCCATGGCCTGGGCGACCCGGTCGGGGCGGTACCCCAGCTCCTTGATCGCCGCCAGTACCCGCTCGCGCGTGGCCGGGGCGACCGGCCGGGGTCCGTTGTTGATGACGTAGCTCACGACGGCGGTCGAAGTCCCCGCCAGTCGCGCAACATCGTCCCGCGTCACCTTGGCCACGCGCGGCAGTCTACGCGGGGTGACCTACCTCTGGGCAGGGCGTACGGGGGTCTTGTGCCGCCCCGCGCCCTCCGCCGAACGGGCCACGGTCGCCGCCGCCTTCGACACCTCGCGCTCCACCTTCTCCGGCTTCTCCGGCGAGACGAACCGATATCCGACATTCCGGACGGTGCCGATCAGCGACTCGTGCTCCGGGCCCAGCTTGGCGCGCAGCCGCCGGACATGGACGTCGACCGTGCGCGTGCCGCCGAAGTAGTCGTAACCCCAGACCTCCTGGAGCAGCTGGGCCCGGGTGAAGACCCGCCCCGGGTGCTGCGCCAGATACTTCAGCAGCTCGAACTCCTTGAAGGTCAGGTCCAGCACCCGGCCCTTGAGCTTCGCGCTGTAGGTGGCCTCGTCCACCGAGAGATCGCCGTTGCGGATCTCCAGCGGGGAGTCGTCCACGCCGGTCTGCCGGCGGCCCATCGCCAGCCGCAGCCGCGCCTCGACCTCCGCCGGTCCCGCGGTGTCGAGCAGGACGTCGTCGATGCCCCAGTCGGCGGTGACGGCGGCGAGCCCGCCCTCGGTCACCACCAGGATCAGCGGGGAGCCGGGCCCGGTGGAGCGCAGCAGCTGACAGAGGGAGCGCACCTGGGGCAGGTCGCGCCGCCCGTCGATCAGGATCACATCGGCGCCGGGGGTGTCGACCAGCGCCGGCCCCTCGGCGGGGGCGACCCGCACGCTGTGCAGGAGCAGCCCGAGGGCGGGCAGCACCTCCGTGGACGGCTGGAGGGCGTTGGTCAGCAGCAGCAGTGCGCTCATCGCACACCACCCGCCCGGGTCAGGGGCCCGGCCCCGTGGATCCTTCGGCTGTGCACGGTTCGCTCGCCCATTGCGTCGGTTCCTCCTCGGTCCCCGCGAGGACATGGTGCCGCTGGCCCTGCTTCGTACGGTTGGTTCACCTGCCTGTAACAACGAGCAGGAAACACAAAAGGACCCGGGGGCTGCGTCGCCCGGATCCTCTTCCGGCCACCATAACGCAGATGACGTCCCGCGCCAGAGGGCCGATGGGTACTCCGGATCCGGGGGCGCGCCCCGATGGCTCTCCGTACAAACCACTCGTACCACCCTTAATACCTCGGATGACGGCCGGAGCGAAGTGGTCGGCCGGACTCGGACACGGGTGCCCGGTCAGCGAACGGGCCGGGGCCCGGCCGGGGACGGGCCCGGGACGCCCGGCGGTGCCCCGCTCCCGGTCCCGCTCCCGGTCCCTGTCCCGGTCCCTGTCCCGGTCCCTGTCCTGGTCCGCTCCTGGCCCGTTCCTGCCCCGTTCCTGGCCGGGGGAGCGCCGGTGATGGCCCATGATGGATCCCGACGAAGGGAGTCGCGCATGCCGGTGGGGACGATCCGCTACTGGGCCGCCGCCAAGGCCGCGGCCGGTACGGCGGAGGAGCCGTACGCGGCGGGGACGCTCGATGAGGCGCTGACCGTGGTGCGCCGGCGGCACCCCGGGGAGCTGACACGCGTCCTCGCCCGGTGCTCGTTCCTGGTCGACGGGGACCCCGTCGGGAACCGGGCGCATGAGACCGTACGGCTGGCCGACGGCGGCACGGTCGAGGTGCTCCCGCCGTTCGCAGGAGGGTGAACCGCACAGCATGAGCAGCGATCAGCAGTATCCGTACGGCGGACAGTACGACGGACAGTACGGCGGACCGTACGACGGGCAGCCGTCCTACGGGGAACACGGTGAGCACGGGGAGCAGGCACCCGCTCCGGGGCCGTACGACCCGTATCAGCAGCAGGCGTATCCGCCGCAGCAGCCGTATCCGCCGCAGCACCAGCAGCAGCAGCACCAGGCGTACCAGCAGCAGTTCCCGTACGAGGGACAGCGGCCGCAGGGGCCCTACGCGGGGCAGGCACCGGCGTACCCGGCGGGGCCCGGGGCCGGATCCGGCTACCAGGACCCGGGATACCGGGACCCCGGGTACGCCCCGGCCGCGTACCAGGACGCCGGTGCGGCCGCCCCCCAGGACGGAGCCGCCCAGACCTGGGAGGGCGAGACCTGGGACACCTCGTACCAGCCCGTCATCCCGGCGGACCTGCCCGCCGCGCCGCACGGCGCCGAGGAGACCGCGTATCTGCCGCCGGTCCGGGGCCAGGCACCGCCGCCGCCCGCCGGGGCCGGTTACGGGCCCCCGTCGGTGCACGGAGCCACCGCGCCCCGGCCCGCCGCACCCGCCGCGCCTGTCGCACCCGCCCCGCCCGCCGCACCTGCCGTGCACGGGCCCACCGGGTCCGTGCCGCTGCCGCCCGAGGCCCCCGCCCCGCGGCGGCACGCGGCCGCGGCGGCACCCGCCCCGGCTCCGGCCCCGGCGTCGCCCGACGGCGGCCCCGAAGGCTGGAACGCCCCCACCACCAGCGGCAGCGTCCGCCTCACCGCCGCCCAGCGGGCACGGGCCGAGGGCCGTTCACCGATCATCCCGCCGGGCATCGAGCCCGCCGCCGCGACCGCCGGGCTCGCCCTGCTGCTCGCCGGGGGCGCCGCCGTCCACACCTACGCCCTGCTCCTGCCGCTGGTGCTGCTCCAGGCCGTCACGGCGGCCGGCTGGTTCCGGCTCAACGGCATGTGGCCCGCCCGCCAGGGCATCGCGCTCGCCTTCGCGGGCGGTCTCGTCGCCGACGCCGCCCTGCTCGCGGCCGGCCGGGAGAACGCGCCCGGCGCCGTCCTCGGCACGCTCGGCGTCTGGGTCCTGATCACCCTCGTCCTCCAGCTGCGCAGCCGCGCCGGGGCGGACGAGCGGATGTACGGGCTGATGGCGACGGTCGTCTCGGCGGCCCTGGCCGTCCTCGGCGCCGTATATCTCGCGGCCCCCGACGACGCCGTGGTCGCGGGCGCCTTCGCGGTCGCGGGCGCGGCCGTGGTCCGGGCGCTCCCGCTGCCGGGGCCGGTCTCCGTGGCGGCCGCGCTGCTGGCGGGCACCGCCGCCGCGCTGGTCTCGGCCGGACCGCTCTCCCTGAGCGCTTCCGACGGAGCCGTCCTGGGCCTGGCCTCGGCGGTCCTGGCCCTGGTCGGACTGCGGGTGGCGAGCTACGACTACCCGTCCCGGTTCGTCCACTTCACCGCCGGCGTGGCCCTTCCGCTGACCGCCGCCGCACCGGCCGTCTATGTGCTGGGGCGTGTGCTGACCTGAGCGTTCTCCCCCAGGGGCACCGGAACCGCAGCCCCCGTCCGGGCGTCGATGAATAGCGGAAGCGTCGTCGTCCGGATCAGGTCCGGAAGCCGGGGGGAGGGGGCGCGTACACGACGGACGAGCGAGGGTGGGTCCACCGGACGATGCGTGCACTGCGAATAACACTGATCACCGCCGTGGTCCTCGGCGGGCTCTTCGTCGCCGCCGACCGCGTCGCGGTCACGGTCGCGGAGAACGAGGCCGCCGACCGGATCCGCACCACCCAGGGGCTCTCGGCCACGCCCGACGTCTCCATCAAGGGCTTCCCCTTCCTCACCCAGATCGCGGGCAAGCACCTGGACGAGGTCGACATCAGCGTCAACGGCCTCGACGCCTCCGCCGGGGGCCACACGGTCGAGGTCTCCGAGGTCCGCGCGGAGCTGGACGACGTCGAGATCGCCGGCAACTTCACCTCGGCGGTCGCCGCCCGCGCGGAGGGCTCCGCCCGGGTGTCGTACGCGGATCTCACCAAGGCCGCCCCCAAGGGCGCCACGGTCGGCTACGCGGGGCCGGAGCGCGCCGCGAAGGGGCAGGTCAGGATAGACGGCCCGGTGCTCCAGCTGCTGGAGGGCGCGGGCATCGAGGTCCCGGCGCACATCAAGGGGATGCTGGGGGACGAGGAGATCACCGTCCACAGCACCGTCGAACCGGCCGAGGGCGGCACGGTCCGGCTGAAGGCGGAGGACCTGCCCGACATGCCGGTGGCGGGCTTCGACGGCCAGCTGCGGCGGGCCGTCGACTACGACATGCAGATCGACGGGCTGCCCGCCGGGATCCGGCTGGACCGGGCCGAAGCGGACGAGAGCGGCCTGACCTTCCTCGGGACGGGCACGGACGTCTCCCTGGTCGGCTGACGCACCTGCACACACCTGCACGCCTCTGCACGCACCTGACCCGGCTGACTCGGCTGATTCCCGACGGCCGGGAGTCGGCCGTCCCGGGTGGTTTTCACGGCATGAGCACAAAGATCCGTACGAACGCTGCGAACGGACCGGCCACGGCGGGCCCCGGCCACCCGGCTGCCGCCAGGACCGCCGGGACCGTCAGGATCCGGCGGGAAGCCCTCCTCGGAGGCTGAGAGCGATCAGCCGGGCGAGCTGCTCCCCGGCCACCAGCAGCGGGCGCTCGTCGCGGGAGACCTGGGCGGACAGCTCCGCCCCCTCCAGCGTGCAGACGACCATGCCCGCCAGGTCGGCGGCCTCCTCCTCGGCGATGCCGGCCGCGCGCAGCATCTCCGCGACGATCCCCTCCCAGCCGGCGAAGGCGCTGCTCGCCGCCCGCTGGATGTCCGGGAGCCGCCCGGCGGTGCCCAGGGCGGTCGCCGTGACGGGGCAGCCGTCGAGCCAGTCGGAGGCCCGCAGCCCCTCGGCGAGGCTGCGGGTGACGGCGACGACGGCCTCGGCCGGGCCGGGCTCGCCGTCCAGGATCTCCCGCAGGATCCCGGCGAACTCCTCGTCGCCCCGGCGCACCGCCGCGACGGCCAGCTCCTGCTTGCCGCCGGGGAAGAAGTGGTAGACGGAGCCCAGGGTCGCCCCGGCCTCCTGGGAGATCTGCTTGATCCCGGTGCCGTCGTACCCCTGCCGCTGCATCAGCACGGAGGCCGCCCGGACGATCCGCTCACGGGTGCCGGGGGTGGCGTCCTGGTCCTGGCCTGCGGGGTCGTGGCGCGTCCTGGTCTTCATCCCGTCGAATCTACCCGCCCCCGGCGATGTATGGAACGTCCGTTTTAGAACGGGGTACCGAGCCGGTCCGGGGGCTCTCCGGACGGTCTGGCCGCATGGTGAGACGGCTCTGTCCGATGGGCAGGAACGCGCGCCGCGCCGACCCGCGCCGACCCCTTCCCGCCCGGCCCGCACGGCACTCCTTTCCCGTATATTGGACGATCCTGTCTCAGTATCCGACACACCGGTGACATGGCGGCCGAGTCCTCCCTACGATCGGACCCATGAAGCGACAGGCGGATCTCACGAAGCGGCGGGCAGTCGACCTGTGCCGTGTCGCCGCCATGCTCTGTCGCGCCGTCTGAGCGGGACCCCGTACGACGAGCGGGAAGTCCCACGCGCTCTCTCCGTCCCTGGCCCTTCGATCTCTGTTCAGGGCCGTCCCCGCGCGGTACGCCGCTTCTGACGCGTACTCGCGCAGCCTCTACGCACCACCGCCGCATACTGCCCCGGAGGAGAAAAAGCATGAGCCGCAGCGACGTCCTGGTCGACGCCGACTGGGTCGAGGCGCACCTCGACGACCCGCAGGTCGCCCTTGTCGAGGTCGACGAGGACACCTCGGCGTACGAGAAGAACCACATCCGGAACGCGATCCGGATCGACTGGACGAAGGACCTCCAGGACCCGGTCCGCCGCGACTTCATCGACCAGGAGGGCTTCGAGAAGCTGCTCTCCGCCAAGGGCATCGCGAACGACACCACCGTCGTCCTCTACGGCGGCAACAACAACTGGTTCGCGTCCTACGCCTACTGGTACTTCAAGCTCTACGGCCACGACAGCGTCAAGCTGCTCGACGGCGGCCGCAAGAAGTGGGAGCTGGACTCCCGCGACCTCGTCGACGGCGACCAGGTGCCCGAGCGCGCCGCCACCGAGTACCGCGCCCAGCCGCAGAACCTGGCGATCCGCGCCTTCCGTGACGACGTCGTCGCCGCGATCGGCGCCCAGAACCTGGTCGACGTGCGCTCTCCCGACGAGTTCAGCGGCAAGCTGCTCGCCCCGGCGCACCTGCCGCAGGAGCAGTCGCAGCGCCCGGGCCACGTCCCGACCGCCCGCTCCATCCCGTGGTCGAAGAACGCCAACGACGACGGCACCTTCAAGTCCGACGACGAGCTCAAGGCGCTCTACGAGGGCGAGCAGGTCGACCTGGCGAAGGACACCATCGCGTACTGCCGTATCGGTGAGCGCTCGGCCCTGACCTGGTTCGTGCTGCACGAGCTGCTCGGCGTCGAGAACGTCAAGAACTACGACGGCTCGTGGACCGAGTACGGCTCCCTGGTCGGCGTCCCGATCGAGCTGGGCCCGGCGAAGTAGCCCCGTACCCCCGGCACCGCAGAACCGACCCGTTGGACATTTGGAGAACTGTATGTGTGGAGCGAAGGCCGGCGGCCCCGACGCCTCGACGATCAAGCCCGGTGAGACCACGATCCAGGGCCAGGTGACCAGGAACGGCGAGCCCGTGACCGGATACGTCCGGCTGCTGGACTCGACGGGCGAGTTCACCGCCGAGGTCCCGACCTCGGCGACCGGACAGTTCCGGTTCTACGCGGCCGAGGGCACCTGGACCGTCCGGGCCCTGGTGCCCGGCGGCACGGCGGACCGTACCGTCATCGCGCGGACCGGCGGTCTGGCCGAGGTCGCGATCGCGGTCTGATCCGACGGCGCGCGGCCGAGGCCGCGCGGACGCGGACGCGGTCCCATCGGGACCGCCATGAGACGGCCGGAGGGCCGCACCCCCGGGGGTTGGACGCCACTGGATCCGGGGTGCGGCCCTCCGGCTCACTTATGTACGGAGGACGGGGGACGGCGTACGGGGAACGGCGTACGGAACGGGTCCGCCGGCCGCTCCCGGTCGTACGCTGGAGACATGTACGCGCGGCGGCGGCGTGCCTATTTCGTCCTGATGGGCATCTGCCTGTTCCTCTTCGTCTCCGCCTGGTCCTACGTCCGGCTCTTCTCGAACGAGGCGGCGGTGGCGCTGTGCTTTGTCGCCATGGTCATCCCGCCGATCGCGGCGATCGTCGCCAACCGGAGGGGGCCGGACGACCGCTGGTGGGACGATCCGTCCGGCGACCCCGAGTCCGATCGCTGGTGGGACGAGCTGGACGGCAAGAACCGCCGCCCGTAGACGTGGACAGGGAGTGTCAGTAGACGAGGGCCTGGACGCCGTCCGCCATGATCTCGCTGACGAAGACCTGCGCACCGGCGATCCGCACCCCGTCGAGGACATCGTCCTCCGTGATCTCCCGCCGGGCCGCGCACTGCGTGCACAGGGTGATCCGCCCGCCCGCCTGGATCGACTCCAGCAGGTCCGGCAGCGGGGCCGCGTGCGGCAGCTCGAACTCCGCCGCCCGCCCCGGCAGGGCGAACCACGAGGACTCGCCGGTCAGCCAGAGCGAGACCTCGACTCCGCTGGCGACGGCGACCGCCGCCACGGTGAAGGCCTGGGAGCAGCGCTCCGGCGCGTCGGCACCGGCGGTCACCTTGATCACGAGCTTCTTGTCCATGGTCCGCACTGTAGGACCCGCGCGGCCGGGCGGGCGGTCCGGGGCGGAGGTGCGATCACGGCGGCGCGATCACGGCGGCGCGATCACGGCGGCGCCCTCGCCAAGAGCGCCGGGGCCCCACCCATTAGGCTGGGGACCTGGGGCGTACCCGCGCCCACCGCACACCGCCCACCGCTCACCCGAGGAGCACTCCGTGCTTGAGCTTTTCTTCGAAGCCCTGCTGGTTCTGGTCTGCATCGGCGTCGGCGCCTTCGCCCTGCTGACCGTGAAGAAGCTCTACCAGGGTCAGCGCTGAGGTCCGTGGGACGTCCCGTCCGCCGGGCCCCTCTTCCGACACACTGCCTTCCGACGCATCGCTTTCCTACAGATCGCCTTCCTACAGATCGCCTGAGTCGCTCATGATCGAGATTCCGTCCGACCTCAACCCGGACCTGGTCCCCCTCGCCTTCCTCCTCGGTACGTGGGAGGGCGCCGGCGTGTCCGACTTCCCGGGCGCGGAGAAGTGCAACTTCGGCCAGTCCGTCACCTTCAGCCACGACGGCCGTGACTTCCTGGAGTACGCCTCGCACTCCTGGGTCCTCGACGCCGAGGGCAACAAGGTCCGGCCGCTGGAGAGCGAGCACGGCTACTGGCGGATCGACAAGGACCGCAAGGTCGAGATCGTCATGGTCCGCGACCAGGGCATCGTGGAGGTCTGGTACGGCGAGCTGGCCGACCAGAAGCCGCAGATCGACCTCGCGACGGACGCCGTGGCCCGTACCGCCGCCTCCGGCCCGTACAGCGGTGGCAAGCGGCTGTACGGCTATGTGAAGGGCGACCTGATGTGGGTGGGCGAGAAGGCCACCCCCGAGGTCGAGCTGCGCCCGTACATGTCCGCGCACCTGAAGAAGGTCACGGCGACGGAGCCCCGGGTCGTCACCGCGGAAGAGGTCGAGTCCTGGGCGAAGGACCTCGGCGACCTCCCGGACGACGGGATCACGTTCTTCAAGTAGGCCGCGTTCTTCAAGTAGGCCGTGTACGGCACGGTGTCCGGCCCGGCGCCCCGGAGGTCCCCGCGACCCCGGGGCGCGCTTGCTCCCCCCGCCTACACTGGGGGACGTGGTGAGCACCGACTGGAAGAGCGATCTCCGGCAGCGCGGCTACCGGCTGACGCCGCAGCGCCAGCTGGTCCTGGAGGCCGTGGACGCGCTGGATCACGCGACCCCCGACGACATCCTCTGCGAGGTGCGCAAAACCGCCTCCGGGATCAACATCTCCACCGTCTACCGGACCCTGGAGCTGCTGGAGGAGCTGGGCCTCGTCTCCCACGCCCACCTCGGGCACGGCGCCCCCACCTACCATCTCGCCGACCGCCACCACCACATCCACCTCGTCTGCCGGGACTGCACCGGCGTGATCGAGGCGGATGTCGCCGTCGCGGCCGACTTCACGGCGAAGCTGCGGGACACCTTCGGTTTCGACACCGACCTCAAGCACTTCGCGATCTTCGGCCGCTGCCGGGACTGCACGGCTGACGCTTCAACTACCGAGTCGTAGGCTTTGACCATGGCCACTGTGAAGAGCCCTCTGCTGTCCCAGCCCGGCGCGGTCCCCGCCGAGGGCGCCGACGAAGGCGTCGCCGCGCACTACGGCGACCTCTTCCGGGAACAGCGCGCACTCGCCGCCGGCACCGGCCTGGTCGACCTCTCGCACCGCGGAGTGGTCGCCGTCACCGGTGAGGACCGGCTCTCGTGGCTGCATCTGCTGCTCACCCAGCACCTGACCGAGCTGCCGCCGGGACAGGCGACCGAGGCGCTGATCCTCTCCGCGAACGGGCACATCGAGCACGCGCTCTACCTCGTCGACACCGGGGACACGGTCTGGGCCCATGTCGAACCCGGCTCGCAGGAGGCGCTGATCGCCTATCTGGAGTCGATGAAGTTCTTCTACCGGGTCGAGGTCGCGGACCGCACCGGGGACACCGCCGTGGTGCATCTGCCGGCCGGTTCCATCGCGCCGGTCCCCGAGGGGGCCGTGGTGCGCGAGACCGCCCACGGGCGCGACCTCTTCCTCCCCCGGGAGCTGCTGGAGCCGTACGCGGCCGAGCACGGCCCGCTCGCGGGGATCCTGGCGTACGAGGCACTGCGCGTCGAGGGCCACCGCCCCCGCGTCGGCTTCGAGACCGACCACCGGACCATCCCGCACGAGCTGGGGTGGATCGGCACCGCCGTCCACCTCCAGAAGGGCTGCTACCGGGGTCAGGAGACCGTCGCCCGGGTGCAGAACCTGGGCAAGCCGCCGCGCCGGCTGGTCTTCCTGCACCTGGACGGGAGCGAGGTGCACCTGCCGGCGGCGGGCACCCCGGTCCGGCTGGCGGCGGACGGCGAGGACGGGCGGCAGCTGGGGTTCGTGACCACGGCGGTCCGCCACCACGAGCTGGGCCCGATCGCGCTGGCGCTGATCAAGCGGAATGTGCCGGTGGACGCGGCGCTGACGGTGGGGGGCACGGCGGCGGCGCAGGAGACGGTGGTCGAGCCGTAGGGCCCGAAGGGCCGGGGCCGTGGCCCCGGCTTCTCACATCTCCAGCAGTACGGTGAACGGCCCCTGATTGGTCAGGGACACCCGCATACTCGCCCCGAACCGTCCCGTCTCCACCCGGGCGCCCAGCTCCCGCAGCTGCGCCACCACCTCGTCCACCAGCGGCTCGGCCACCGGCCCCGGCGCCGCCGCGTTCCAGGTGGGGCGGCGGCCCTTCCGGGCGTCCCCGTAGAGGGTGAACTGCGAAATCACCAGCAAGGGCGCATTCGTCTCCGAGCAGGACTTCTCACCTTCCAGGATCCGCAGGGTCCACAGCTTCCGGGCGAGCTGCGCCGCCTTCGCCGGTGTGTCGTCGTGGGTGACCCCCACCAGCACACACAGCCCCTCGCCGAAGATCTCGCCGGTGGTCCCGGCGCCGGCGCCCTCCGTCACGGCGACGCTCGCGCCGTCCACCCTCTGCACCACTGCACGCATACAGACCAACCTATCTGGGGCTGAACGGGTGCAGAGCGCCTGCGTCGGGAGCGTCCGGAATGGCACGATGCAGGAAGGCGGTGCGACCCCCGGCCCCTTCGACCCCCGGGGGAGACCCAGGCACCGGTCGAGGGGACGGACGCAGGCATATGAGCACATCTGGAACCGGGCAGCCGGCCGGTCCCGTACCGACTTCCGGGCCCCCGCTGCCGACGGTCCGGGCAGAGCGGCCCGCCGCGCCACAGCCGGTCGTACCGCACGTACTGCCCGTACCGCATGTACCGCCCGTGCCATCCGTGCCGGGCGGCGCCATGACCACGGCCGTCGCGGCGCTCGCCCACGCGGTGACCGGGGCCGCCCAGCGCGCCCCCCAGCAGCGCGCGACCACGGACCAGCGCGTGACAACGGACCAGCGCGCGACCATGGACGCCCTGGCCGATCCGCCGCCGTACGACCTGCGCGCGCTGCGCCTGCCGGAACTGCGCTCCCTGCGCCGGGACTCGCAGCGGGACGAGGCCGACCTCAGCTATGTACGGCGGATGCTGCACGGCAGGATCGACATCCTCCGCGCCGAGCTGGCCCGCCGTACGGACGCTCAAGTTCCGGTGGTGCGCGGACTGGTCGTGGACCGGCTCTCGGAGATCCTCGCGGACCCCCCGTCCCCCCATCGCAGGCCCACACGCCATGTGACGCTCTCCACACCACAGCGTGAGGAGTACCGCCGGATCGCGGCGGACATGCTGGCCGACGTGGAGTTGTCCGACCTGTCGGCGAGGACCGACGACGAGCTGCACACGGGCATGGGACGGCTCGTCCGGTACGAGCGGCAGGTGTCCCGCCGCCGGCAGCTGCTCCAGCGCACGGCGGACGATTGCAGTGCGGAGATTGCCCGCAGGTACCGTGAAGGAGAAGCACATATCGACGATCTGCTGACCCGCTGACCTGAAGCGATCCTTCGGAGCGGGTTCCCCCCACCGCACCCGGAGGCCGATGATGACCCCTGCTGCCGCCATATCCCCGGTCCTCGCCGAGGTCGTACGCTCCGGCTTCGTCGAGGGCCACCACCGGGGCTCGCTGGTCGTCCTCGCGGCCGACGGCAGTGTGGAACTGGCGCTGGGGGATCCGGCCGCGCCCGTCTTCCCGCGCTCCGCGAACAAGCCCTTCCAGGCCGCCGCCGTCCTCCGCGCCGGACTCGACCTCTCCGGCGAACGGCTCGCGATCGCCGCCGCCAGCCACTCCGGCGAGGACTTCCACCGCGACCTCGTCCACAAGATGCTCACCGAGTGCGGGCTCACCGAGGACGACCTCCAGACCCCGCCCGACCTGCCGCTGGACCCCATCGAGGCCGAGCACTACCTCTCCCGGGGGCTGGTCCGCGACAAGGTCACCATGAACTGCTCCGGCAAGCACACCGCGATGCTCGCCGCGTGCGCCGCCAACGGCTGGGACCTGGGCGTCTATCTCGACCAGGACCACCCGCTCCAGCGGCTCGTCCGCACCACGCTGGAGGAGGCGACGGGAGAGCCGGTAGCGGCGGTCGGCACCGACGGCTGCGGCGCCCCCCTGATGGCGATCAGCCTCACCGCACTGGCCCGGGGCTTCCGCTCCCTCGTCCTCGCCGATGAGGGCTCCCCGGAGCGGCGGGTCGCCGACGCGATGCGCGCCCACCCGGAGTACGTGGCCGGCAGCCGCCGCCCCGACACCTGGCTGATGCGCGAGGTCCCCGGGGCCCTGTCCAAGATGGGCGCCGAAGCAGTCCAGGCGGTCGCGCTCGCCGACGGCCGGGCCCTCGCCTTCAAGATCACCGACGGCTCCGACCGCGCCGTCCGCCCGGTGCTCGCCCGGGGCCTCGCGCTCCTCGGCGTCGACTCCCCGGTACTCGACCGGATCGGCCGTACGCCGCTGCTGGGCGGCGGCGCCAAGGTCGGGGAAATTCACGCGACTTTCTGAACGGGGTGCGCCTAGCGTGGGCGCATGAGCCCTGAGATCCGTACGGTCACGGAGTCCGAGTACCCCGACTGGATGCGGGCCCTGGCCACGGGGTTCCTCATGCCGCCCACGCCCTCCGAGCAGGACTTGAAGGTACGGCGCTCCGGCACCGACCTGGACCGTACGCTGGGCGCCTTCGACGGCGGCCGCTGTGTCGCCACGTACCGGACGCACCCGCAGTGGCTCTCGGTCCCCGGCGGCGCCCGGGTCGACGCGAACGCGATCACCAACATCACGGTCGCGTCCACCCACCGCCGGCGCGGACTGCTGAGCCGCATGATGGCCCGCGACCTGGCGGTCGCGAAGGAGCGCGGGGACGTGGTCGCCACGCTGACCTCCGCCGAGTACCCGATCTACGGCCGCTTCGGCTTCGCCCCGGCCACCTCGATGGCCGCGTGGACCGTCGACCTCCCGCGCACCGGCCTCGACCGCCGCGCCACCGGGCCCGCCTGCGGCGGCCGGATCGACCTGGCCGACATGGCGGACATCCGCGCGCTGGGCCCCGCCCTCCACGAGCGGGTCGCGGCGCTCACCCCGGGCATGGTCAGCCGCAGCGAGCGCTGGTGGCAGCTGGCCACCGGGGTGCTCCAGGTCTCCAGCGACCCCTGGACCGAGCCGCTGTCGGCGCTGTACCGCTCGGCGTCGGGCGAGGTCGAGGGCCTGGTCGTCTACGCCGCCGACGGCAAGTGGAACGACGCCCAGCAGCCGCTGAACACCCTGACCGTACGGGACCTGCTGGCGCTGACCCCGGCCGCCGAGCGGGCGCTGTGGCACCACGTCTGCTCCGTCGACTGGGCCACCGGCGTCGAGGTACCGCGCCGGGCCCCGGACGACGTCCTGCCCCTCCTCCTGCCGGACCCGCGCGCGGCCCGCACCACCTCGATCATCGACGGCATCTGGCTGCGGTTCCTGGACACCCCCAGGGCCCTCGCCGCGCGGACGTACGGCACGACGGCGAGCCTGGTCCTGGACATACGCGACGAACTGGGCCACGGCGGGGGCCGCTTCCTCCTGGACACCACCCCGGAGGGCACCACCTGCACGACGACGACCCGCACCCCGGACCTCACCCTGCCCGCGCCGACCCTGGCCCGCCTCTACCTGGGCGACGAGTCCCCGCACCGCCTGGCGGCCCTCGGCCTCCTGGAGGAGAACAGCGCCGGCGCCCTGACCCTGGCGGATCACGCCTTCCGGACACCGCGCCGCCCGTGGTGCCCGGACGTCTTCTGACGGTTTCCGAAGGCCGCGTCAGGCGGCCCGGAGCACGCGCACCCGCTCGGTGAAGTCGGTCACCAGCGGGTGCGGGCCGAAGGGGACCATCCGCCGCTGGACATCCCGTACGGCACCGACCGCGCGGGACGACGCGACCCGCGTGGCGAGACGCAGCGTCCGCACCCCGGCGGCGTGGGCGCCTTCGAGTTCGCCGCGCTGGAGGTACGACACCGCGAGCGCGGCCTGCGACAGCGCACCCCGCCGGGCCCGCCGCTGGGACCGGGCGTGCCGGATGGACTCCCGCGCGTGCTCCGCCGCCTCCGTGGGCCGGCGCAGGTCGCGGAAGGTGTTCGCGTACTCGCCGTGCAGATAGGCGGGGTCGATGAACGTCGCCCAGAGCGGTTCGCGGCCGCCGTCGACCCGCCCGAAGGCCGCCTCGGACGCGCGAACGGCCCGTACCGCCGCCGTGCCCTCCCCGAGGACGGCGAGCGCACGGGCCTCCAGCGCCCACAGATCGGCCTCACACGCGGGCGACTCCACCCGGGCGAGCCCCTGCCGCCCCGCCTGCGCCAGCCTCCGCCCCTCGGCGGGATCGCCGGTCAGGGTGGCCTGATCGGCCAGGCCCGCGAGCACATGCGCCCCGAGCGCCGCGTCGCGCGCTTCCTCCGCCAGCCGCAGGGCCTGGATCAGGAACCGCTGGGCGGTGCCCTGTTCGCCGTCGTCGAAGGCCATCCACCCCAACAGATACGTCTGTTCGGCGGTGGCGGCACAGAGCGCCCGGCGGACCTCCTCCGCGTAGGCGCGCCGCAGCAGCGGGTAGACATGCCCGTTGAGATAACGGGTCAGCATCCGCCGCCCGGCGCCGCCGCCCCGCATGACGTCCGTGTCCTGGAACGTCGCGAACATGTTCCGTACCGAGGTGACGTCTTCGAGCCGCACCCGTGGGCCGGGCGGGGGCTCCTGGTCGAGGGTGTTGAGGAGCCAGTCCCGCGAGGGGCCGATGCCGGCCGATGCGGCGAAGGGGGCCGCTGCCAGGAATTCTCTGCGATCCATGTCCGCTCTCCCGGGTTGGGTGACCGACTCGACCGTCGCCGCCCACGATGCGTGGTGGGCCGAAGCGCGGTCAAGGGCGTACGGGGTGACACGCCGTCCTGAGGTGGGTTCACCGAGTGCTGCGGGTATGACCGGTTCGGGCCCCTGTGGCCCCGGATGCTCCCTACCATGGGCACGGAAGTGGGTGAGGTTGTGTCGACCGAGCTTGCCAGGAATGTGAAGAAGCAGCGCCGCGCTGCCGGGATGACCCAGGAGGCCCTGGCGGAAGCGGCGGATCTCTCCGTCAGTACCGTCCAGAAGGTCGAACAGGGCGGCACGGCACGGACGCAGACCCTCCACGCCATCGCCCGAGGGCTCGGTGTTCCGACCTCGCGGCTGTTCGTGGCGGACTCACCCGCGCCCGTGGTCGACGACGATGCCACCCGCAGGAGTCTGGTGCCGATCCGCATGGCGCTATGCCCCCCCGTCGGGTTGGACGGCGTACTGGCCGGGCCGGGCCTCGTCCCCGACGACCCGGCCGATGTGCGCCGGAAGGTCATCACCGTCCACGACCTCTACCGGGCCGACCAGTTCGGCGAAGTGGCCAAGGCCCTGCCGGGACTCCTGGAGGAGACCGGGGCGGCCCTGTCCGTGGCCCGCGAGGGCGATGAGCGCCGCGCCGCGATGAAGGTGCGCTCGCTCGCGCTCCAGGTCGCCGGGAAGTACCTGACACAGGTCCGGCAGTACGACCTCGCCTACCACGCGGTCGAGGAAGGCATCCGGCTCGCCCGGGAGGCCGGGGCGCGGCGGTACGTCGCCACGGGGATCATCGGACTCGGCTGGGTGCTGCTGCGCCAGGACCGGTTCGACGAGTGCTACCGGCTCGCCGTCACCACGGCGGAGCAGATGGAGCCGAGGATCTCGGAAGGGGACCGGGCGCGGGTCCAGCTCTGGGGCGAACTGTGGATGCGCGCCGCTTCCGCCGCTGCCCGGGACAACCGCCCCGACGACACCCGGGACGCCCGTCGGATGGTGGCGCGCGCGGCGGGCGGAATGGACCGGGAGGACCCCTCGTTCCCCACCACCTGGGGCGGGTTCGGGCCGGTCACCGCCGAGATCAGGGTGATCGAGGACTTCCTGGTCCAGGGGGACTCGCACGCGGACGCGCGGGCCGTGCTCAGCCGGTCCGGCGAGGGTGTGATGGCGGAGTCCGCCCTGAAACGGCTGGGAAGGCCGCAGGGTGCCAACTGGGCCCGCCACAAACTCGACGTCTGCCGGGCCCACGCCCTGCTGGGCGCCCACCAGGACGCCATGGACGAGTTGATCGGCATCAGGTCGCTGTACCCCGAGTGGATCCGGCACCAGGCCCTGGCGCGCGGCATCATGACGGACATTCTCGGGTCCCGTAAGCGGATCCTCACCCAGGAAATGCGGGACATGGCGGCTTATCTGGGGGTTGTGGAGTAGGCCCTGCGTTCCGTACGAGTCCGATCACGTTCCGTGCGGAAGTGGTGTGATCCGCTCGTGGTCCGGCGGGACCGTGCGGCCTACGGTCGTCGTGTCCCGCCCGACGACCCCAGGGGCCACGATGACCAGCCGACGCCGCACCGCCGAGGGTGCGTGCCCTCCGTACCGGGCCGCTGCCTGGGCCACCCCCACCGAACCCCTGCTCCACGAGGTACTGGCCGGACTCCACTGGTGCCGGGCCGCGCTGCCCGGCGGTCGGATATCCCCCACCGCCGCCGGTCGCGGCGACACGTTCCCGTACCCCGAAAATCCCCGTACCCCCACGGAGGTGGGCAGTGGGCCAGCCCCCGCCCCGGGATTCCCGTTACCCGGACTACCCGGACTACCTGGACCACCCGGACCACCCGGACTACCTGGACCGCCCGGAATTCTCCGCGTTCCCGGAAATGAACACCCTCAGATATCCGCCGTGCGCATGCCCGGACCCCGGCTGCGTGCTCAAGACCCCGGCGAATGCGCCGCCCGATTCCCCCGCCCTCGCCCGGCTCCGGAATCAGGTGCGGGCGGATCTCGAAAGGCGCCGGAACTTCGGCACCTTCGGGCGGGACGACTCCTCGCCCGGGCTCTCCGGTCCTGCTTGGTGACGGTGACCGGATTCTCCGCGCTCGGTCTGCTCACCGCGGGCGTCGCGGAACGACTCTGAGATCCCCTCGACCGCCGTCCGCCGCGTACCGGCCCGGGAGTGCGACCACGCCTCCGCGCCCCCGGCGCCCGGCGGACGGCTCCCTCGGCCACCCCCGGGGCCGAGGGGCACGGGCCCCGGCCGCCCCTCCCGCAGGGCGGCCGGGGCTCTCCCGTCCGTACACTCCCTCGAAGGATGTAACGGTGCATCAACGGACACATCGGGCGGATACCCTCCCCGCATGCCCACCATCGAGCCCCCGCGCTGCCCCAACTGCCCGGACCGGCCCTGGGTGTGGCGGGACATGACCACGGCCGTCCCGGAGCGGCCGGACCTCTGGTACTGGTACTGCGCCGGCTGCCGGGGGTACTGGGAGCCGGTCCCCGAGTGCCGGGCGGTGTTCGCGCACGGGGTGCCGGTGGTTTGAGGGGTGGGCGGCGTGCTGAGGGGCCGGGTCGCCGTAGGCTCGCCGTATGAGCGACGGGAGTGACGGGAGCGGCGGCGTCCGGGCGGAAGGGCTGCGGGAGCGCAAGCGGCGGCAGACGCGGCAGGCCGTGTCCGACGCGGCGGTCGCGCTCTTCCTGGAGCGCGGGTTCGACGCTGTCTCCGTCGCCGAGGTCGCCGCCGCGGCGGAGGTCTCGAAGCCGACCCTCTTCCGCTACTTCCCCGCCAAGGAGGACCTGGTGCTGCACCGGTTCGCCGACCACGAGGGGGAGGCGGCCCGGGTGGTCGCCGGGCGTCCGGGCGGGGTGTCGCCGCTGGCGGCGCTGGAGCGGCACTTCATCGAGGCTCTGGACCGGCGCGACCCGGTGACCGGATTGTGTGACGCGCCCGAGGTGCTGGCCTTCCACCGGCTGGTGTACGGGACGCCGAGCCTGGTCGCCCGGTTGTACGCGTTCCAGGGCCGGTCCGAGCGCGCGCTCGCCGAGGCTCTGGGCGGCGGGGTGCCGGCCAGGCTCGCCGCCGGGCAGATCGTGGCGGTGCTGCGGATCCTGGCCGAGGAGAACTGGCGGCGCATCGCGGCGGGGGAGAGCGCGGACCGGGTCCGCCCGGACGCCGGGGCCACCGCCCGGCTCGCCTTCGCCCGGCTCGCGACGGGGATCGACGCCGACAGAAAATGAGACTCGGTTAAAAAAGTTACCGAGTTGCTTTATTCTGGGGAGAGTGAGCGACGATCTCAGCCATGCGCTGACCCAGGAACGCGCCCATGACCGGGCCTGCCGCGCGGCGCTTGCCCGGATGGCCGACGCGGCGGACGACCAGGTCCGCACCGGCGAGCACGCCTTCGCCTCGGGTGCCGACGCCGAAGTGCTCGGCCGCCATCTGCGCGGCCGGGCCAGGGAACTGCGCGAGGAACCCGAAGGGCCGGCCTTCTTCGGCCGGATCGACTTCGCCCGGGACGGACCCCCCGGAGCCGCCGGACCACCCCCGTACGGAGAGATCGGCACCGGCACCGCGGCCCCTACCGGATCCCCTACCGACGGACCGGCAACCGGAGAGATCGGCACCGAGTCCCGTACCGGCCGACCGGCAACCGGAGAGATCGGCACCGAGTCCCGTACCGGCCGACCGGAAACCGGGGAGATCGGCACCGAGTCCCGTACCGGCCGACCGGAAACCGCGGGCCCGGGCACCGCCGCCCCCGCTCCGGACGGCCACCAGGGGCAGAGCTACCACATCGGCCGCCGCCGCATCGCCGCCGATCCCCTCGCCCCGCCCCTCGTCATCGACTGGCGTGCCCCCGTGGCCCGCGCCTTCTACCAGGCCACCGCCCGCGACCCGCTGGGCCTCGCCGTCCGCCGCCGATTCGGCTGGGCCCGGACCGCGCCGGACGGCGGCCACGAGCTGACCGGCCTGGAGGACGAACACCTCGCCCGGGACGGCGGCGCCCCCGCCGGCTTCCTCGCCGAGGAGATCGAGCGCCCCCGCGTCGGCCCCATGCGGGACATCGCCGCCACCCTCCAGCCCGAGCAGGACGACATCGTCCGCTCCGGCCCCGCCGTCTCCCTCTGTGTGCAGGGCGCCCCCGGCACCGGCAAGACCGCCGTCGGCCTGCACCGGGCCGCGTACCTCCTCTACACCCACCCCCAGCGGTTCCACCGCACCGGCCTGCTGGTCATCGGACCCAACCGGGCCTTCCTCGCGTACATCTCCGAGGTCCTGCCCGCCCTGGGCGAGCGGAGCGTCCGGCAGTCCACCCTGGAGGACGAGATCGCCCGCCACGCGGTCCGGGCCCGCGACACCCCCGCCGCGGCCGCCGTCAAGCACGACATCCGGATGGCCGGGGTGCTGCGCCGCGCGCTGTACGCCCGGGTCGTGCCGCCCGCCGGGGGGATCACCGTTCCCGACGGCTCCCACCGCTGGCGGGTTCCGCACGCCGAACTGGAACGGATCGTGGCCGGGGTGCGCGCGGAGGACCTTCCGTACGCGGTCGGCCGCGAACGCGTCCGGGGCCGGGTGGTCCGCGTGGTCAGGGACCTGGCGGAGCGGCGCTCCGGGCCCCGGGGCGAGGGCTGGATCCGCCGGACCGGGCGCACCCGTGCGGTCACCGCCCTGCTGGACGCGGTCTGGCCGCCGGCCCGGCCCGAGGAGGTGCTCGCCGCCGTGCTGACGGACCCGGCGGACGACGCCCTCGCCCCGCACGAGCGGGCGGCCGTCCGCTGGGCCGTGCCGCCGCGTTCGTACCGCACCGCCCGGTGGACCGCCGCCGATCTGGTGCTGCTGGACGAGGTCGCGGGGCTGATCGAACGCCCCGCCGGTTACGGCCATGTCGTCGTGGACGAGGCCCAGGACCTGTCACCGATGCAGTGCCGGGCGATCGCCCGGCGGTCCGTGTCGGGTTCGCTGACCGTGCTCGGCGACCTCGCCCAGGGCACCACCCCCTGGGCCGCGCGCGACTGGGCGGGCCTGCTCGCCCACCTCGGCCGGGCGGACGCCCCCGTGATCCCGCTGACGAGCGGTCACCGGGTGCCGGAGGCGGTGCTGGAGCTGGCCGGGCGGCTGCTCGTGCGGATCGGTGCCGGTGTTCCGGCGGTGCGTTCGGTCCGCCGGGGCGGCGAGGTGACGGTGCGCCGGGCCGACGATCTGGTGCCGGCGGTGGTCGGCGCGGTCCGGTCCGCGCTGGAGCGGCCGGGTTCGGTCGGGGTGATCGCCGACGGTCGGGCCGTCGGCGATCTGTACGAGGCCCTGGCCGCCGGGGGTGTGGCGGCGGCCCGCCTCGGCGACCCGGACGATTCCGAGGACGCCGAGCACGCCGAGGACGCCGAGGACGCCGAGGGCACCGATGCCCTGGGTGCCCGGGTGACCGTCCTTCCCGCCACCGCGGCCAAGGGGCTGGAGTACGACCACGTCGTGGCCGTCGAACCCGCCGCGATCGTGGCGGCCGAGGACCGTGGCCACCAGCGTCTCTACACCGTCCTGACCCGGGCCGTCTCCCGGCTGGACGTCCTGCACCGGCTGCCGCTGCCCGCAGCCCTGGAGCGGCCCCCGGCCCCGGCCCGGGTCAGGCGGTGACCGCCGCCCGGTCCGGGGCCGGGAGACCTGCGGGCGCCGGGCGGACGGCCAGTTCCGGCAGGGACCACCACCAGCCGATGACCGGGATGTCCAGCGGCGCGGTGCCGTCGTCCGACGGTGTGTCGCTGAAGGAGTCCGGCAACGGCGCCGGGTCGTGCGGCGTGGTGTAGCGCAGCGAGCTGATGCCCCAGTCCTGGGAGCCCCGGATGAAATGGGCCAGGCTGTCGAGATACCGCCGCAGCTGCGGGCTCGCGCCCGGTGCCAGTGCCTGGCGCAGCCGCAGGAAGAGGCACAGCACCCGGTCGCGCTGGGCGACGGCCGTGGTCAGGGCGGCCGCCGGGGTGAGGCCGTGGTGGTGTTCGAGGACCCGCAGCACATTGAGCCAGTAGCCCGTGCCCCGGCTCTCCTTGTGGTGGGAGAGGATGTCGTTGTCCCAGGTGATGACGAACGACGCCATCTCGGCGGCGGCCCGGGTCGCGTGGCTGTCGCGCTCGTGCGGCTGGAGTTCGTAGCCGTGGCCCATCTCCAGGAGCGGCAGCACCACCGTGGTCGCGCCGTCGTAGAGGCGCATCAGGGTGTAGTCGGTCAGGTCGGGCACGGTACCGGCGCGCCGGTGCTCGGCCTCCCAGACGACGGAGAAGAAGTACTCGCGCAGGGCGTCGATCCAGCGGGCCGTCTGCCCGTGGGTGCCGTAGCGGGAGACGCGGGCGCGCAGATCGCGTACGCCCATGGCCAGCGGATCGTCGGTGAGCAGCGGGATCTCGGGGTTCTGGGCGATCCGCAGCAGCCGGTGCAGCACCGCGACCAGCTCCCCCGGGCGGTGGCCGATGTCGCTCTCCTCGCAGCAGCCGTCGTCCACGCCGAACAGCCAGAGCACGAAGTCCGCGAGGAGGGAGACGACTTCCTCGCGGCCCTCGGGAAGGATCCTGGCGGAGAAGGTCCCGATGTCGTGGCGGACCAGCCGGGCGCGCAGTTCGTCGTTCCCGATGCCGAGTGCCTCCGCCCAGGCGGCCGTGCGCGCGTCGATCGCGGCGTGCCGGGGATGGATGGCGGGCGGTATCGGGGAGAAGAACGGCGGAACGGTCAGTTCGGGCCCCACCTGCGGCCACCTCTCTGCTTCTCGGACGAACGGTCGGACTGGCCCCGGCGATGTCTGAAGAAACGGTTCTGCATGGACGTCGGCAGCCGGAGGGCTCTGTGCGGGCACGGGCCCGGCGGGGTTCTCGGGGTAGCGCGGACTTTGCGGGATGTGCGGACGGAATCGCCGATGACCGGTGCCCGGACGGAGGGCCCGAGCGGTGCGACCGATCAACTACGGGGGATAGTACTCAGCCGTTATCACCCTTCCAACAGGCCCTTCGCGCCACATGGGACCCGGTGATGGCCCCTCGCACCAGCGTCCGACGGCCTCCGGAGGGGGCGACTCCGACGCCCTTCGTGCTCTCGTGTGCAACGACCTGGAGGCCGGATTCCCTGCTGGCGGGCGGCTGCGCCGGGCCGCCCGGTCGCGACACGCCCGGCGCGTGACGGCGGGTCAACGAGGAGTCAAGAGTGGGTCAAGGAGGGCCAAGGGCGGGAGAGGGGGAGTCGTACGGCAGTGGGCCGGCGCGTGGGACGGATCGGTGCGAATCATGGGGTACGGGGCAACTCGCCGCACCCGTGCCGCTCGCCGCCGCCGCATGTGACGGCGTGTCGCCCTGGTGCGCCCGCCACCGGGTGATCGGGAATGGCTAAAAATCGACGTTTGGCGTGGAGTTGCCGTATCACTGGGTTCGCCGCCGGTGTCGTGTGCCCCGCTTCCGCCCCATCCGCCGGGCTCGCCGGGCCCCATCACGCGGTGATCGGCCCACTCGGGTGATCACCGCGTGATCACCACGTGAGGGAGACCGGCCGGGCCGCTTCACCCATGACGTTCTCGGAATCCGGTACAACCATCTGTCGTCGTCCCCTGTCTGGATGTAAGAGTCGGGCGACTCGACAAGCCCGCCGGGCCCGCGGACCGGGTGCGGACCACCGCACCCGCCGACCCTTCGACACTGGGATGTACATGCGCTCTCGTGTATCGGCCGCCGTTCTGACCGGCGCCCTGGCTCTGGCCGCGCTCGCCGTTCCCGGGGCGCAGGCCGACACCCACCCGGGCGCGCCCCGCCCGGCGAGCGCGTCCGCCCAGCTGCCGAAGGCCTGGGACGTGGTGGTCAACGGAGGCAAGCCGGTCGTGCTCGGGACCACCGCCCCGAAGAAGGTCACCGTCACCTTCAAGGCGTCCCACCCCGACGGTGTCTTCGACGCCGCCGCCGAACTCTGGCACGGCAGGTCCTGGGACGAGCAGGACGTGTCCATCCCGTCCGACGGGTCGTCCGCGTCCTGCACGTCCGGAGCCACGGCCACCTGCCGCGCGACCTTCAGCGTCGACCCGGCCCGGTACATGGACCACAACGGCATCGCCGGCGACCGCTGGAAGGCCGGCCTGTCGGTCGTCGCCAACGGCGGGAAGATCCTCAACCGCCCCGAGGCCAAGGGCTTCGCCATCCAGCGCGCCTCCCGCCTCACCGTCAACGCCGCGCCCGAGCCGGTCCGGGCCGGTGCCGCCATCACCGTCACCGGCGCCTTGACCCGCGCCGACTGGGAGGCGTACAAGTACTCGGGCTACTCCGGACAGCCGGTGAAGCTCCAGTTCCGCAAGGCCGGGACGGACTCGTACACCACCCTCACGTCGGTGCGGAGCGACCGCGCCGGCAAGCTGACGACCACGGTGAAGGCCGTGACCGACGGCTACTTCCGATACAGCTTCGTGGGGACCACGTCCACCACGGGGGTGAACGCGACGGGCGACTTCGTCGACGTTCGCTGAAACTCCCCGGGCCACGGCCCCTGAGCGCGCGGGGGCGTCCAGGGACCGTGGCCCGGGGTTTCTCTTCTTCGGTGACCGGGCGCGCTGCGGCGGCGCCGGTCGTCAGGGCTCCGGTGATTCGGTTGACGCGGCTTACGCGGCTTACGCGGTTTATCCGGTGCGCAGCCGGAACAGCGCCCCCGACGCCCCCACCGGCACCGTGAGGATCCCCGCGCACCACGCCGGCGCCACCCACGGCGCCGAGCCGACGGACACCGACTTCCGGTTCGGCCTCGAACGGATCCTGGACGGGGTGGAGTCGCCGGCCCTGCGGCGCCCCGCTAGCGGTGACTCTCCGGCACGGTGAAGCCGTACGCCGCCGCGAGGGCCCGCACGTCGGCGCGGTCCTTCTCCCGGGGCGGGTAGGCGGTCTTGAAGGCGAACATCCACTCGGGCGCCACGCACGACACCTCCCGCCCGGCGAGGACGCCGGTGCCGGTGAGGGAGCCCCAGGGGTACTCGACGCCGTACACGATCACGCCGTGCTCGTCGTAGGCGTAGACGTGTACGTCGACCGGATCGGCGGAGGCGCCCCGGCCGTCGGTGAGGACGAAGCTCCAGTCCGTCGTATCGCGGTCGGTGCGCACCTCGTACCCCCAGCGCGCGAACAGCTCCCGGAGCCGGCCGGCGTGCGCGCGGTCCACGGCGATGTCGAGGTCGGGGTGGTCGCGCGTCTGCCCGCCGAGCAGCGCGTCGACGCACCAGCCGCCGTCGATCCGGACGGGGACGCCCTCGGCGGCGAGGGCGTCGTACAGCCTCAGAACGTCGGCGGCTTCCATCCGGGCAGCGTAGGCGTAGGAGTGGCGGCCTGGCGCCGTCACCCGGGGCCGGTGGCGGGCCGCTTCGGTCCTGGCCCCGCGACCGGAGACCCGCCCCCCGGCCGGTCATCACGGCAGGTGGGCGACTCCCGTGGGCGGCTGCGTCTAGGGTGCGCATCGCGAAGATCCGTCCAGGCGAACCGGAGGTTCCATGTCCCCACTGCTGAAGTTGAGCGCGATCAACCTGGACTGCCCCGACCCGCTGGCCCTGGCGGCGTTCTACCAGCAGGCCACCGGCCTCGAACCGCACCCGGAGTCGGACGCCGACTTCGCCGGTCTCACCGGCGAGCACGGACTCTTCATCGGATTCCAGCGGGTCGACGACCACCGCGCCCCGAGCTGGCCCGACCAGACCGTCCCCCAGCAGCTCCATATCTGCTTCGACACCGATGAGGACTTGGACGAGGCCGAGGCCCGGCTGCTGGAACTGGGCGCGGGCAAGCCGGAACACCAGCCGCAGGCGGACCGGTGGCGGGTCCTCACCGATCCGGCCGGGCATCCCTTCTGCATCCTCAGGAGCTGACCGGGAAGCCGCCGGGGGTCGGGGCGGGCGGGTGCGTACGTGGCATGGCGCACTTTTGCAAGCGAGTGCTTGCAATAGTTAGCGGGGCTGGGCATCATCGAGGGCATGGCATCACTCAACGTCGGCAATCTCGGTGAGTACCTGCGGGAGCAGCGGCGCACGGCCCAGCTCTCGTTGCGGCAGCTCGCCGACGCCGCCGGGGTGTCCAATCCGTATCTGAGCCAGATCGAGCGCGGGCTGCGCAAGCCGAGCGCGGAGGTGCTCCAGCAGGTCGCCAAGGCGCTGCGGATCTCCGCCGAGACGCTGTACGTGCGGGCCGGGATCCTCGACGAGCGGGACCGGGACGAGCTGGAGACGCGCGCCGTCATCATCGCCGACCCCTCGCTCAGCGAGCGGCAGAAGGCCGTACTGCTCCAGATCTACGAGTCCTTCCGCAAGGAGAACGCCGCCGAGGCGGCGGCCGGCGCGGAGGGGTCCGGCGAGGCGGGATCCGGGCACATAGCGGGCGCCGGAGCGGACTTCCGCGACTCCGGCGACTCCGGCGACTCTCCCGGCACCCGTGGTTCCTTCGAGAAGGCGGACACGGGTACCGATACCGACACCGACACGGACACCACGGCGAGCGGGCCCCGCACCGCGGGCGGCCCCGGCGACGCCGGCGCACCCTCACACTGACCAGCGTTCCCAGGAGGACCACCCATGGCCATCACCGATGACCTCCGCAAGACGTTCACCGACCCGACCCCCCTCTACTTCGCCGCCGGTACGGCCGACCTCGCGGTCCAGCAGGCCCGGAAGGTGCCCGCGCTCATCGAGCAGCTGGCCGCCGAGGCGCCCGGCCGCTTCGAGGCCGTCCGCAACGCCGACCCCAAGGCCGTCCAGGAGAAGGTGACCGTCCAGGCCAAGGAGGCCCAGGCCACCGTCCAGGCCAAGGTCACCGAGGTGATCGGCGGCTTCGACACCGATCTGAAGAAGATCGGCGAGACCGCCCAGGACCTCGCGCTCCGCGGGGTGGGCGTCGCCGCCGAGTACGCCGTCAAGGCCCGGGAGACGTACGAGAAGGTCGCCGAGCACGGCGAGCAGACCGTGCGGGCCTGGCGCGGGGAGGCGGCCGAGGAGATCACCGAGATCGCCGTCGCCGTCGAGCCCGAGGCGCGGGAGCCGAAGGCCGCCGCGAACCCGGGCCGCGCCCGGCAGCCCAGGGCCGCCGCCGACGGTGCCGCCAAGCCGGCCGCCCGAAGGGCCGCCGCCCGCAAGCCGGCCGCGAAGAAGACCGCTCCGCCCGCACAGCAGTAGCGTGGGAAGTACGGGGGCCGGGCAGCTTTCGCAGTGCCCGGTCCGTTGCCCAGGTAACGTGGCTGGGCGGATCGCTCCCCTCACCCACAATGTCTAGGCGGTGCTGACGATGCTGCATCTGGAATTCCAGAACAGCCTGATGCTGATCCTTTCGCTGATCTTCCTCGTCACCTCGGTGACGGCGTTCGTCATGGCGCTCCTCACCCGCGAGGACGCCTTCCGCGCCGCCGACAAGCAGACCAAGCCCTTCTGGCTGATCGTCCTGGGCGTCGCGGTCGTGGTGAATCTGCTGCTCAACATGTTGATCCTGTCCCTGGCCGGGCTGGTCGCCGCCATCGTCTTCTTCGTCGACGTGCGGCCCGCGCTCGCCCGGGTCGGCGGCCGTGGACGCGGTGGGCGTGGCGGGCGCGGCGGATCCAGCAGCGACGGCCCCTATGGCCCGTACAACGGCGGACGGTAGAACCACCGCGCCGCCGGGGGCCGGGGGCAGGGCGCCGCAGAGCGCGGGGCGGCGGGACGGGCGGACGGGTCGACGGGCGGGATTTTTCGGCGATGGCGGCGATGCCGGCGTGGCCGGCGCGGTGCCGGGGCACGCGGCCACGCGGGCCCGGCAGGATCCGCCGGGCAGACCCTAGCCGCGGCTCAGCAGCAGGACCGCCAGGTCGTCGGTCAGCTCCCCGCCGTTCAGCGCCCGCACCCCGGCCACCGCGGAGTCCAGCAGCGCTTCCCCGGCCAGCCCCGCCGCCACCTGCTCATTGACCACGGCGAGCATGCCCTCGTCACCCAGCCGGCCCCGCTCGCCCGGCCCCGAGCGGCCCTCGATCAGACCGTCGGTGTAGAGCATCAGGCTCCACGCGTCGCCCAGCTCCACCTGGTGGCGCGGCCAGCGGACGCACGGCAGCAGCCCCAGCGCCGGGCCGGTCTCGTACGGCAGCAGCCGGGCGGGGCCGCCGTCCCGGGTGAGCAACGGGGAGGGGTGGCCCGCGAGACACAGTTCGGCCCGGTCGCCCTCCGGCGTGATGTCGACCGTGCAGAGCGTCGCGAAGATCTCCTCGCTCTCCCGCTCGTGCTCCAGCACCCGCTGGAGCGTCGACAGCAGTTCGTCCCCGCAGAGCCCCGCGAAGGTCAGGGCCCGCCAGGCTATGCGCAGCTCGACACCGAGCGCCGCCTCGTCCGGGCCATGGCCGCAGACATCGCCGATCACGGCGTGAACCGTCCCGTCGGGGGTGCGGACCGTGTCGTAGAAGTCCCCGCCGAGCAGCGCCCGCGAGCGGCCCGGACGGTAGCGGGCCGCGAACCGCAGCGGGGAGCCCTGGAGCAGCGGCGTGGGCAGCAGACCGCGCTCCAGCCGGGCGTTCTCCTGGGCCCTGAGCCGGGACTCGGCCAGCTTCCGCTGGGCGGTGTCGGCGCGCTTGCGCTCCACCGCGTACCGCACGGTGCGGCGGACCAGCCGGCCGTCCAGCTCGTCGCGGAACAGGTGGTCCTGCGCGCCGAGCCGTACCGCCTCGGCGGCCCGCTCGGCGTCGTCCGACGTGGTGAGGGCGAGGACCGCCTGCCGGTCCGCGAGGCGCAGCACCCGTTGGAGCGGGTCGAGTCCTTCGCCCTCGCCGCCGCCCGTGAGCGCCAGGTCGACCAGGACGCAGTGGACGTCGTCCGTGAGCAGCCGCTCGGCCTCGGTGAGGTTGCGCGCGCTGCGGACCCGGACCCGGGAGCCGGGCGAGTTCAGCAGCTCCGGCACGGCGAAGGTGCCGGCCGGGTCGTCCTCGATCACCAGCAGCGTCAGATCGCCGGTGCCCTGCCCGCCGGTGACGGTCTCCACGGCGGCCTCCACGGCAGCAGCGCTCCGCTGGAGCGGTACGGATACGGGTCCGGGCATGGGTGACGGGTCCTTCCCTCCCCCCGGGGCGCGGCGAGGCGACGATCGACGCCTCGCCCGTCGGGGACCTTAGCGGTAGGCCCGGCCGCAGGGGAACGAGAAGCGGTACCGGAGAGGCGATATGCCGGGCATCGGCAGGCACTTGACGCCCTCGCCATGACGAACATCACGCCTCCGGGACGCTGTGCGGTCGCCCCGGCATCTTCCGTGATGCCCCGGCGAGGTCCCGCGCCCCGCCCCGGCCCACCGTGGCATCCCCCCGTGTCCTTCCACCCCGCTACCGTCCCGTGGGCCGCCTGCCGCTCCCGGCCCGGGGCGTGTCGTATGGATCGTGCCGGGCTCGCGCGCCCCGGTGCTGCACTCCCCCTGGGCCTGGCGGCCCGGCCGGGGGTGCCCCCGGCGAGCCAGGGGAGTCACCACATCCTCCGGCCGTGCGATCCTTCCCCTCGGCCCTGGGGCCTGGGGAGACCCCACCCCCTCGGCCGCTGGGGGCCTGGGCAGACCCCACTCCTCGGCCGCCGGCCGGCTCCGGGGAGATCCCATGGACCAGACCCCGCTCCCTGGATCCAGCCCGATCCACAAGACCCGCCCGCGCGGCTTCGCGAGCCCGTCCCTCCGGCACCCCGGCCCGCACCCCGGTCCCGGCGCCCCGGCCCGGCCTCCGCCCCGGCACCCGGCCCGCAGGCCCCGTCAGGCCTGCGCGGGCTCCGGCCCGGCGCCCCCGGACGTACCCGGCCCGACGGCTACGCGTCCGGGCGGACCACTCCGAGGATCTTCATCGAACCCGCCCCCGCCACGGTGACCGTGCGGCCCGGCCTGGGCGAGTGCACGATCCGGCCGTCGCCTATGTAGATCCCGACATGGCTCGCGTCGGCGTTGTAGACGATCAGATCGCCCGGCCGCAGCTCCTCGACCCCCACCCGGGTCAGCCGCCGCCACTGGTCCTGCGAGGTGCGCGGTATGGTCACGCCCCCGGCCGCCCACGCCTGCGACGTCAGCCCGGAGCAGTCGAACCGGTCGGGGCCCTCGTCGCCCCAGCCGTACGGCTTGCCCAGCTGCGCCTTGGCGAACGCGACCGCCTTCGTGCCCTGCTCGCCGGAGCCCTCGCCCGAGTCCGGACCGTCCGGGCCCGTACCGCCCGTACCTCCTGACGTGGACGGCCGGTCCCCGCCGCCCCCGTCCCCGCCGTCGCTGCCGCCAGTGCCGCCGGTTCCGTCGTTCAGCCGGGTGGTCCGCAGCCACTCGGCCTGTGCCCGCGCGGCCGCCTCCCGCTCCAGGGCCAGCAGCCGCTCGCGCTCCTCCTTCGCCAGCCGGCCCTCCAGCCGGCGGGCCTCCTCGACCCTCGCGTTGATCTCCTGCTTGGCCTTCTCCCGGGCCCGCCGGTCGGCCTCCAGCCTCCGCCACTCGGCGCTCGCGTCCCGGGTGTACGTCTCCAGCTCGGACTGGGCGCGGTCCAGCTCGGTCAGCAGGTCCCCGGTCGCCTTCAGGCTCTGGCGGAACCGGTCGGCGCCGTCCAGGAACATGCCGGGGTCGTCGGCGAGCAGCAGCTGGGCGCTGGAGGGCAGGCCCCCGCCCCGGTACTGCTCGCGCGCGGCCGCCCCCGCCTGTGCCTGGAGCCGGTCGATCCGCGCCCGGCCCCGGTCGATCGCCTCCGTCAGGCGGGCCATCTCCGCCGACTGCCGCTCGGTCCGCTCCTCGGCGCGGTTGTACGCGTCCGTCGCGGACACCGCCCGGTCGTACAGCTCCGCTATCTCCAGCCGCACCCGCTCCAGGGACGACGGCGACGACGGCGAGGTCTCCGGCGGGAGTCCCGGCGGTCCGGGCGGCCCCGGCGGCTCGGGGGCTCTGGGCGCTCCCTGCGGCAGAAGGGCCGAGGCGCCCGGTCCGGCGGGCGGGGCGGCGAGCGCCGTGCCGGGCGCGGCGAGCACGGCCAGGGCGCAGACCACCGTGAGCGCCGCAGTGGCGCAGCGGCGTCGGATCACGACTCGACTCCCCCTCCAGGACCGTGCGGGCTCCGGGGAGCACCGCACGCCAGCCGATCAGCCAGCTGATTTACCGTCAGTAACTTACGAGTGCTGCCGCGATGGTGCCACGGCCTCCTCCGAAGCGACAGGGGCCGTGTGGCCACCGCCTCCATCCGCCCTGACGAACGGATCCGTCCCCGCGTTCCCCGAACGGCCGGTCGAGCCGGGATTCCCCGCCGGATTCACCCGTGTGAGGGAGCGAGCGCCGACCACTCCACGGTCACTTCGCCCTGCCGCCACCGCCGGTGGTCGTCGGCCAGCGGCCAGTCCGTCCCCAGGTCGCGCACGGCCCTGATCCAGCGCTGCCGGGCGCTCAGCGGGGCGTACGGAGCCGCCGCCGCCCACGCCCGGTCGAAGTCGCGCAGGAAGGCGTGGACCGGCTCGCCCGGCACATTGCGGTGGATCAGCGCCTTGGGCAGGCGTTCCGCCAGATCGGACGGCCGGTCCAGGGAGCCGAGCCGGGTCGCGAAGGTGACCGTGCGCGGGCCCCCGGGCCCCAGCGCCACCCACACGTGCCGCCGCCCGATCTCGTCGCAGGTGCCCTCGACCAGCAGCCCGTCCGGCGCCAGCCGCCCGCACAGCAGCCGCCAGACGGCGGCGACCTCGTCCTCGTCGTACTGCCGCAGCACGTTCGCCGCGCGGATCAGCAGCGGCCGCTCCGGCAGCGGGATCTCGAAGCCGCCGTGCCGGAAGCTGAGCCCTTCGCGCTCGTACGGCCGGGCCGCCTCGACCCGCTCGGGGGCGATCTCGATCCCGACCACCGCGCAGCGCGGATCGGCGGTCCGCAGCCGCCGCAGCAGCTCCAGAGTGGTCCAGGGAGCCGCCCCGTACCCCAGGTCGACGGCGAGCGGACGGTCGCCGCGGCGCAGCGCCGGACCGTGGACGGCGGCGATCCAGCGGTCCATCCGGCGCAGCCGATTGGGGTTGGTCGTCCCGCGCGTGGGGGTGCCGACGGGGCGGGAGCGGGTCATGTGTACGAGCCTATGCGCCCCGGACCTGGGCCTGTGCGCCCGTACGCCCCCGCGGACACGCCCCCGATCCGCCCCGATCCGCCCGCCCTCTCCCGTGCCCGCACCCGTGCGCCCGTCCCTCCCGTCACACACCCCCGAACACCGGCCCCGAAGCCGAAGGCCCCCGACCCCGCCCGGCCCCTCATCCCCTCCTTCGGTAACAATTGGGCAAAGTGCCCCACCCCGGGGAAGGGAACCCGGACCTCCGCCGTTGTCTGCCGTGGAGAACGGGCCCGGCGCCGGTGCGGCATGCCCCGAGCCCGCCACCGCCTTGCCCGCCCTGCCCGACCCGCCCACCCGTCCGGCACCCGGCCCCGCCCGGCCGGATCGAGGAGGAACGCCGACGTGAGCCATTACGGCCAGTACGTCTCCCGTCTCGGCACCGGCTTCCGCACGCCCCGTATCTCCTTCCCCGGAGCACCCCGCAGACCACGCCGGATAGCGATGCTCAGCGTCCACACCTCGCCGCTGCACCAGCCCGGCACCGGCGACGCGGGCGGCATGAACGTGTACGTCGTCGAGTCGGCCCGGCGCCTCGCCGCCCTCGGCATCGAGGTGGAGATCTTCACCCGCGCGACCGCCGGCGGACTGCCCCCCACCGTGGAACTCGCCCCCGGCGTCCTCGTCCGCCATGTCGACGCCGGCCCCTACGAGGGCCTGGCCAAGGAGGACCTTCCCGGCCAGCTCTGCGCCTTTACCCACGGGGTGATGCGCGCCTGGGCCCGGCACCGCCCCGACCACTACGACCTGGTCCACTCCCACTACTGGCTCTCCGGCCACGTCGGCTGGCTCGCGGCCGAACGCTGGGGCGTCCCCCTCGTCCACGCCATGCACACCATGGCCAAGGTCAAGAACGCGGCGCTCGCCGAGGGCGACACCCCCGAGCCCCCCTCCCGGGTCATCGGCGAGACCCAGATCGTGGGCGCGTCCGACCGGCTGATCGCGAACACCGCCGAGGAGGCCGCCGAACTGGTCTCCTTCTACGACGCCGACCCGGCGAAGGTCGCCGTCGTCCACCCCGGGGTCAACCTCGACCGCTTCCGCCCCGCGGACGGCCGCGCCGCCGCCCGCGCCCGCCTCGGCGTCCCCCAGGACGCTTTCGTGCCACTCTTCGCCGGCCGGATACAGCCGCTGAAGGCCCCCGACATCCTGCTGTACGCGGTGGCCCGGTTGCTGGAGCGCCACCCGGAGCTGCGTCCCCGGCTCCATGTGCCCATCGTCGGCGGCCCCAGCGGCAGCGGGCTCGCCCGCCCCGAGGGACTCCAGAAACTGGCCGCCCGGCTGGGAATCGCGGATGTCGTCCACTTCCACCCGCCGGTGCGCCAGGAGGCGCTGGCGGACTGGTTCCGGGCGGCCTCCGCCCTGGTCATGCCCTCGCACAGCGAGTCCTTCGGCCTGGTCGCCGTGGAGTGCCAGGCCGTCGGCACCCCGGTGGTCGCGGCCGGCGTCGGCGGTCTGCCGGTCGCGGTGCGCGACGGCGAGAGCGGCATCCTCATCGACGGGCACGACCCCGACGACTACGCCGACGCGCTGCACCGGCTGCTCGCCGACCCCGCGCTGGCCGACCGGATGGGGGCCGCGGCCGCCCGGCACGCCGCGACCTTCGGCTGGGACCGTGCCGCCGAGGCGACCGCCGCCGTCTACACGGCGGCCCTCCAGGAACACCGCCGGGTACGCTCGCACCATGGCTGACGACGCACAGCGGGACGCGCCTCCTCCGGGCAGGGCCATCGCCACCGCCACCGGCAGCGACGGAGTGCAGGCGGTCATCGAGCACACCCTGACCGACGCCGAACTCGTCTGGGAGAGCCCCGAGCCCGGCGCGTACGTCGTCACCCTCCCCGGCACCCGCAAGCTGGCCACCACCTGCTCCCTGCGCGTCGGCCGGCACTCGCTCTCCCTCAACGCCTTCGTCATCCGCCACCCCGACGCGAACGAACCCGCCGTGCACCGCTGGCTGCTGGAGCGGAACCTGAAGCTGTACGGGGTGAGCTACGCGATCGACCACCTCGGCGACATCTACCTCACCGGCCGGCTCCCGCTCGCCGTGGTCACCCCCGAGGAGCTGGACCGGCTGCTCGGCTCGGTCCTCGAAGCGTCCGACGGCGTCTTCAACACCCTGCTGGAGCTGGGGTTCGCGGACGCGATCCGCCGGGAATACGCCTGGCGGCTCTCGCGCGGCGAGTCCACCCGTAACCTCGACGCGTTCACGCATCTGACCAAGCGGCAGCCCGAGCCGCAGCAGACGCCCGACGCCTGAACCCGCTCGTACCGGCCCTCCGCCACCCGCCGTACGACCCCTTCCCGCATGCCCGCCACCCATGGCATGCTCACACCACGCACCGACGCACATATGAACATCGTTCATATCCATGAAAATGGACGTGCGGTCCCCAGGAGAGCAGCAGCCAGGAGAGCGCGGAAGGCGGGCCCGGGATGGAGAACGTTCGGCGCACCCTCAGCAGACGCACCCTGATCGGCAGCGCCACCGCCGTCGCGGCGGCCTGGGTCACGGGGACCCCGCCGGCCGCGGCGGCCCCACCGGGCCGGGCCGGTGCCGAGCCGCCCGTCGCCGCGCTCTGGGAGGAGTACCGGCGCACCCCGTACACGCATCCGCAGATCCCGTACGTCGGACGGGCGGGCAGCCGCAGCCTCCGCCGCCGGCACCGGGCGCGCACGGTGAGCGCGCTCGACCACGGGGCGGTCCCCGGCGGGGCCGTCGACTGCGCCCCCGCGATCAACCGGGCCCTCGCGGCCGTGGGCCGGCGCGGCGGCGGCACGGTCACCCTCCCGCCGGGCACCTTCCGCGTCGACGACGTCATCCGGATCGGCCACAGCGGCGTCGTCCTGCGGGGCGCGGGCAGCGGCCGCACCACCCTGTACGCGACCCGCCATCTGACCGAGCTGATCGGCCCGTACGGCAGCCGGTACGGCGGCGACAAGTCCTCCTGGTCCTGGGCGGGCGGGCTGATCTGGCTCTGCCCCCAGGGCCGCTGGACCTCGCTGACCGACGCGATCAGGGCCCGGGACTGGCCGTTCGAGGGCTGGACCGGCAACCGGCGCGACGAGTGGCGCACCCTCACCGCCGTGCGGCAGGCCCGGCGCGGCGACTGGACCGTCACCGTGGCCGACCCCGGGGCCCTGCGCCCGGGGCGGCTGGTGCTGCTGCGGATCGCCGACGACGACCGGCACACCCTGCTCCAGCACATGGCGGGCGGTGGCCCCGGCCCCGAGGCGTACCAGTGGGCCGACAAGACCAAACTGACCAGTTATGTGCCGTACGAATGGCCGGTACGCGTGGTCGCGGTGAAGGGCGCCCGGGTCACGCTGGAACGCCCGCTGCCGCTGGACCTGCGGCCCGAGTGGGACTCCCGGCTCGTCACCCCCGTCGACCCGCTCACCGACGCGGGCGTCGAAGGGCTGACCCTGGAGGCCGTCGAGACCCCGCAGGCGCCGCACCTCCTCGACCGGGGCTACAACGGCGTCACCTTCCAGTGCGCGTACGACTGCTGGGCCGACGACATCACCGTCCGCCACGCCGACAACTCCTTCGGCCTGGTCGCGGCCTCCGCCTGCACGCTGAGCCGGACCCGGGTCGAGGGCCGGGGCAGCCACCACCCGTACTTCTGCCGGGAGGGCGCGCACGACAACCTGGTCGAGGACTTCACCATCGCCCGCGCCACCGTCCCCTTCCCGGCCGGCACCCAGCTCCACGGCATCAACGTGGAAGGGCTCTCCAGCCACAACGTCTGGTCGCGGGGGGTGATGGAGATGGGCACCTTCGACACCCACCGGGGCATGCCGTTCGCCAATGTGCGCACCGGGATCACCGTCCACAACGACGGCCGGCACGGGGGCGACGCCACCGCCGGACCGCTGTACGGGGCCCGCTTCACCCATTGGAACGTCACCGTCACCAACGGGCGGGCCGGGCTGGTGCGCATCGACGGGGTGGCCCCCTGGAGCGCGACCGTGGCGATCTCCACGGTGCGGGAGTTCGACCAGGTCGACCGGCCGGACTTCACCGGCCCGCTCAACGCGCGGCTGGAGGCGTACGGAGCGCCCGGCGGGGTCCTGCCGTTCAATCTGCACCAGGCGCAACGGGCCTTCTGACCGACCAGGGCCGACCAGGGACCGGCCAGGACCGGCCAGGCGCGGAGTGGCTCGTTCATGACCAGGACCAGCCATGCGCGAGGTGGCTCGTTCACGACCTGGACGGGCTGTGCGCGAGGTGGCTGGTTCACGACCCCGGCGGGCCGTACGCAGGGTCGCCCGTTCGGCGGCGTCCCCCTTCCGCTTCTTCTCCTCGCCGGGTGTGCTCCGGGTGTGCGCCGGCACCCGCCGAGGTGAAGAATCCCACTATGAGTCATATGTCGGGTCAGTCGGGTCAGGTGGGCCCCGAGCCGGGCCGGGACCCCGCGCCCACCCCCGGGAAGCGGGCCCCGGCGCCCGGACCGGCCGGTGCCGCCGCCGGGACCAACCGGACGCTGGCGCTCGCCGCCATGATGTTCGCGGTGGCGATGACCTTCATCGACCAGACGATCGTCGCCATCGCCGCCCCCGACATCACCGACGAACTCGGCCTCACCACCTCCGGTATCCGCTGGGTGGTCAACGCCTATCTGCTCGCCCTCGCGGCCTGCTTCGCCCTCGGCGGCCGGCTCGCCGACATCTTCGGCCACCGCCGGATCACCCTCATCGGGACGCTGATCTTCGTCGTCGCCTCGGTGCTCTGCGGCTGTGTCCCCGCCGGAGACCTCGCCCAGGCATGGATGATCGTCTTCCGGGCGGTCCAAGGCGTCGGCGCCGCCCTCCTCTTCCCCGCCGCGCTCGCCGTGGTCACCGCCGTCTTCCCGGTACGCCGCCGGGGCCGCGCGCTCGCCCTCTTCTTCGGCCTCTCGGGCGCCCTCACCGCCATCGGCCCGCTGATCGGCGGCGTGCTCACCGCCTGGACCTGGCGGGCCATCTTCTGGGTCAACGTCCCGGTCGCCCTGATCGCGGTCGTCCTGACGGTGCTCGCCCGCATCCCCGACACCGGCCGCCGCGAACGCCTCGACATCCCCGGCGCAGCGCTGGCCGCCCTCGGCATGGGGCTGAGCGTCCTCGGCCTCCAGCAGGCCGCCGAGTGGGGCTGGGCCTCCGCCGCCACCTGGGGCTGCATCCTCGCCGGCGCGGCCCTGCTCGTGTTCTTCTGCTGGTACGAACTCCATGTCCCCGACCAGCCGCTGATCAAGCTGCGGGTCTTCCGGGACCGGGCCTTCGCCGTCGACACGGCGGTGCTCTTCTTCGCGATGCTCGCGTTCGTCCCGCTCTTCTTCTTCGCCTCCGTGTACGCGCAGGTCTCGCTCGGCAAGTCCCCGGACGAGGCCGCGCTCTACCTCCTCTACTTCTTCCTCGGCTTCGTGCTCGCCTCCCAGGCCGGCGGCCGGATGCTGGACAAGCGCGGCGCCCGCCCGCCGCTCGTCGCCGGGTCCGTGCTCGCCGCCGCCGGATTCGCCCTCTGGGCGGCGCGGCTGACGGATCTGTCCATCGGGGCGCAGTGGCCGTACGTGGTCCTCTCCGGCGCGGGCATCGGGCTGCTGCTCGCCCCGGCGTCGACGGACTCGGTGAACCGCGCGATCGACGCCTCGTACGGGGAGGTCACCGGCATCACCCAGACCGTGCGCAACTACGCGGCGGCGGTGGGGCTCGCGGTGTACGGGACCGTGCTCAGCCGGATCACCGTCGACCGGGTCACCGGGACGCTGGAGGAGCGGGGCGTGCCCGATGCCGTGGCCGGGGAGGCGGCCCGGGGCATCGCGCAGGCGGTCGCGGGCCACGGCGGCGGCCGGGGGCCCGTCGCGGGGGAGGGCCCGGTGGGGTCGGCGCTGCGGGGCGCGGGGGACGCGATCCGGCGGGATTTCGCCGAGGCGAATCAGTGGGTGCTCTACGGGATGGCGCTCGCGCTGGTGGCCGCGTTCCTCTGCGCGCTCGCCCACCCGGGGACCCGGGTGACGGAGGCCGGTTCCGGCCCCACACCGACGGACGGCTGAAAGTAGCTGATCCCCAACTACCCGGAATCAGACATTCGGATCGGTGTACGGGCCGGTCGTCCTCCGCCGGCAGGGCGTCCGCCCCGGCGGCGGTTTCAGCGCCCCGCACAGGCCAATGCCGTCCGACCAGCGCCAGGCGCCGATTCCTTCAGCTCTGGCGCATACCCGACCCGGGAACACCCGCGCTCTTTACGGCCGTACGCATCCGGTGGACGATCGGTCGCCGACGGGATCCCGTCGTGACGACCAGTGCGACCGAACCCTCTCCTTCCCTCGGCCCTCCGGCCGGAAAGGTGTGCCCTGTGCGCCAGTTACGCCGTACCGCCCTGCTCTCCCTCGCCAGTCTCGCAAGCCTCGCCCTGATCGTCGGATCGGGCGGGGCTTCCGTCGCCCAGCCGACGGGAGGGGCCCGGCCGGGTGGGGCGGACACGGTCGCCTCGGCCGCCCGGCTCTCCGACGGCACGGGCGTCGCCTCCCGCAAGGAGACCGACCGGCTGGAGAGGTACTGGACCCCGGAGCGGATGGCGAACGCGATCCCCGCCGACCTCCGCGGCCCCGCCGCCCGGCTCGCCGGGGACCCGGCCTGGCAGCCGGGCCCCACGGGACGGCCGGGCACCACGCCCGCCGCGGCGCCCGCACGGCGCGACGGCCGGGCGGCCCCCCGGGTCAACGAGTCCGCCGCCGTGGGGAAGGTGTACTTCCGCAATCCCGTCAATGGCCTCGACTACATGTGCTCCGCCGCCGCCATCAACAGCCCGTCCAAGCAGATGGTCACCACCGCCGGGCACTGCGTGAACACGGGCGGCGTGAACGGCGCCGCCGGCCAGTGGATGCAGAACTGGGTCTACATACCCCGCTACCGCTCCGGCGCCCGCCCCTTCGGCACCTACGCGGCCCTGCAGTACCGCGCCTTCACCAGCTGGGTGACGCACAGCGACTTCACCCGGGACGCCGCCATGGTGACCACCTTGCCGCTGAACGGGACGAAGGTCGTCAACGCCACCGGCGGCCACGGACTGAGCTGGAACTTCAGCCGCAACCAGCCCATGGCCGTCATGGGCTACCCCGGCAACCGGGACTCCGGCGAACTCCAGTGGATCTGTCAGGGGACCACCCGGCAGTACGGGTTCTTCGACCCGCGCATCGAGCTTCAGTGCGACTTCGGCGGCGGCTCCAGCGGTGGCCCCTGGCTGCGCGAGTTCAACGCCGCCAACGGGCTCGGCTCGCAGAACGGCGTGATGAGCACCATCGGCGGCGGTGGCTGGAACCAGAGCCCGTACTTCGACGACGCGGTCAAGGCGATGTTCGACGCCCAGGGCAGCGTCACCTGACCTGTCCGGAACCCGCCCGTCTGAAATCCGCGCCCGTCTGAAATCCGCGCTCGTCCGGAACCTGCCTGTCTGGAACCTGCCTGTCCCGAACCCGCCCGTCAGGATCCGGTACGGCTGGATTCGGTACGGGCGGATTCGGCCCGGGGCCGCCGCGGGGCCTCCGTGGCGGCGGACCCCCTGTCGGACCCCTTGTCGTTCCCCTTGCCGGCCCCGCCGGCCACCACGCTCGCGGGCAGATTCCGCATCAGCGCCCAGTACCCGGCACCGGCGACCGTGCCCAGTACCGCGCACAGGGCCCACAGCCACGCCTGACCCCAGGCGTCGATCATGAATCCGGCGCCCAGCGGCGCGACCAGGGTGGCCACCGACCAGGACAGCGAGTACACGCCCTGGTAGCGCCCCCGGCCGTGCACCGGCGACAGCCGCACCACCAGACCGGTCTGCGTCGGCGCGTTGACGATCTCCGCCAGCGTCCAGACGGCCACGGTCACCGCGTAGAAGGCGACCGACCCGGCGAACGCGGAGAGCCCGAAGCCGTACCCCGCGAGCAGCGACGAGACGATCAGCAGCCGGCGCGGGTCGCGGTGCTCGATGAAGCGCGTGACGGGGATCTGGAGCACCACGACGAGCACTCCGTTGAGCGCCATCACCAGACCGAAGTCCGAGGTCGACAGCCCGTCGTCGCCCATCGCCAGCGGCAGGCCTACATGGCCCTGCATGAAGATCAGCGCGATCAGGAACGACAGCCCGACGACGCCCATGAACCGCCCGTCGCGCAGCACGGTCAGCAGACCGGGCTCCGGTTCGACCACGCCGCTCGCCGACAGCTCGCGCTCCGGCCGGGACTCCGGCACCTTCACATAGACGAAGATCGCGCAGATCAGGGTCATCAGGGCCTCGCCGAGGAAGCCCGCGAGATAGCTGTACTCGGCGATGAAGCCGGCCGCCACGGCGGAGATCGCGAAGCCGAGGTTGATCGCCCAGTAGTTCAGGGAGAAGGCCCGCACCCGGTCCTCGGGCGGCACGATGTCCGCCAGCATCGCCTGGACGGCGGGGCGGGAGGCGTTCGTCGCCATGCCCACCACGAAGGCGACCGCCGCGATCGCCACCGGGTGGTGCACAAAGCCGAGCACGGCCACCGAGAACGCGGTCGACGTCTGCGCGATCAGCAGCGTGGGCCGCCGCCCGAGCCGGTCGGCCATCACCCCGCCGCCGAGCGACGCGACGACCCCGCCGAGCCCGTAGAGGGAGACGACCAGACCCGCGTAGGCGGCGGAGTGGCCCTGGTCGGCCGTGAGGTACAGCACCAAAAACGTCGCGACGAAGCCGCCGAGCCGGTTCACCAGCGTGCTGGTCCACAGCCACCAGAACTCACGGGGAAGCCCCGACACGCTCTCTCTCACCGCGCGGCGCAGAGCGGCAGCGGACATGCGATCCCCCCAGGACGTTCACCGGACTGTGCGAGCTCCGGACTGTGTAAGTGGTGCAAGCAGTATCGGCACCTTACGTAGATCACCTTCCGGAACGCCACTGGATTGACGCACTCCGTCAACCGACCGGGAACGGGAACCGGAACCGCAACCGGCACGGAGCGGCACGGCACGGGACCGCGAACCGCGTGCCCGACCCTGTTCGATTAGGCTCTGAACCATGGCCGACGCACCGTACAAGCTGATCCTCCTCCGCCACGGCGAGAGCGAATGGAACGCGAAGAACCTGTTCACCGGCTGGGTGGACGTCAACCTCACCGAGAAGGGCGAGAAGGAGGCGGTCCGCGGCGGTGAGCTGCTGAAGGACGCCGGCCTGCTCCCCGATGTCCTGCACACCTCGCTCCAGAAGCGCGCCATCCGCACCGCCCAGCTCGCGCTGGAGTCGGCGGACCGCCACTGGATCCCCGTCCACCGCTCCTGGCGGCTGAACGAGCGCCACTACGGCGCCCTCCAGGGCAAGGACAAGGCCCAGACGCTGGCCGAGTTCGGCGAGGAGCAGTTCATGCTCTGGCGCCGCTCCTACGACACCCCGCCGCCGCCGCTGGCCGACGGCACGGAGTTCTCCCAGAGCGACGACGCCCGCTACTCCGACATCCCGCCGGAGCTGCGCCCGCGCACCGAGTGCCTGAAGGACGTCGGCGTCCGGATGCTCCCGTACTGGTACGACGGCATCGTCCCGGACCTGCTGGCCGGCCGGACCGTCCTGGTCGCCGCCCACGGCAACAGCCTGCGCGCGCTGGTCAAGCACCTCGACGGCGTCTCCGACGAGGCCATCGCCGGTCTGAACATCCCCACCGGCATCCCGCTCTCCTACGAGCTGGACGCCGACTTCAAGCCGCTCACCCCGGGCGGCACCTACCTGGACCCGGACGCGGCCGCCGCCGCGATCGAGGCGGTCAAGAACCAGGGCAAGAAGTAGCACCCGGAACTGCCGAGGGCCCCTGTCCGTGCCGGATGATCCGGCCGGTCAGGGGCCCTTTCGTACGAGATCGCGCACGGTCGGAGTCGGAATCGGCGCCGCCGCCGGCACGGGTGCCGACCGCGGTCCGTTCGGGCCGGGTGTCAGCCGCAGCCGCCGCCGCACTGGCACGAGCCGCCGGACTGGCAGCCGCAGGAGCAGCCGGGGCCGCACTGGCAGCTGGAGATCGGGGCGAGGCCCGGTGGGGTCTCACTACGGGATACGGATGCGCTGGATTCGGCCATGGGTCCCTCCTCAGGAGCGTATGAGCCATGACGGAGCGGACGGCGGGTGCTTCGGAAGGCCGCCCCTGGCCATTGGACGCCCGGCGCGGCAGGCGCATCAACAGCGCGCGGAGGCATGTGGCCACTTTCCGGTTTGCCGTGGCTATGCGCCCTCCTCCGGGGTGCTCGGCTGGATCTCGTTCGCGTGCTCCCCCGTCACCAGGTACACCACGCGCTTCGCCACCGACACCGCGTGATCGGCGAAGCGCTCGTAGTAACGGCCCAGCAGAGTGACATCCACGGCCGTCTCGATGCCGTGCTTCCAGCGGTCGTCCATCAGATGCTGGAAGAGGGTGCGGTGCAGCAGATCCATCTCGTCGTCGTCGGTCTCCAGCTGGAGCGCGAGATCGACATCCTTGGTGACGATGACCTCGGCGGACTTCGCCATCAGCCGCTGGGCCAGCTGGCCCATCTCCAGAATGGTCGCCTGGAGGTCCCTCGGCACCGGCGAGTGCGGGAAGCGCAGCCGGGCCAGCTTCGCCACATGCTGGGCGAGGTCGCCGGAGCGCTCCAGGTCGGCGCTCATCCGCAGCGAGGTGACCACGATCCGCAGATCCGTCGCCACGGGCTGCTGCCGGGCCAGCAGGGCGATGGCCCGCGCCTCCAGGTCGTGCTGAAGGTCATCGACCTTCTGATCTGCCGCAATGACGCTTTCGGCCAACTTCAGATCCGCGTCGAGCATGGCCGTGGTGGCGCGCCCTATCGCCGACCCGACCAGTCGGGCCATCTCGACCAGGCCCTCGCCGATCGAGTCCAGTTCCTCGTGGTACGCGTCCCGCATCGACTTCCCTTTCGACAGGTGAACGGGTGTCCGGATGGTTCTCGGACCCCACGCTCCCACGGTGGATCCGCAACGCGACCGGGGCCTCCCGGCCAAATGAACCGGCCCCGTCCCCGCGGTGAACTCTGGGCGACGACTCTCCGTGGCGATCCCCGATCGGCTGTGAGCATGTCCGTGGCCCCGCATAACCTGGATGCATGGACGTGAACGCGGCGGTCGCCGCAGTGGCGGCGATCGCCGGTCTCCTGACCGGTGTCATCGCCATGCTGGCGTTCCGCTGGAGCGAACGGGAGCAGCGCAGGCCCAGCCGGACCTCGCTGCACACCGACGCCGTACTGCCGCCGGGCGTCGACACCGTCCTGTCCGTACTGCGCTCCTCCGCCGTCGTGCTGGACGAGAGCGACTCCGTCGTCAAGGCCAGCTCCGCGGCGTACGCCCTGGGGCTGGTGCGTGGCGGAAAACTGACGGTCGACGCGATGCTTCAGATGGCCAGGGACACCCGCCGGGACGGCGAGATACGCCAGGTCGAACTGGATCTTCCGCGCCGGGGCACCGGCCGGGGCGAGGCGCTCGCCGTCTCCGCCCGGGTCGCGCCCCTCGGCTCCCGGCTCGTGCTGCTGCTCGTCGAGGACCTCACCGAGGCCCGGCGGATCGAAGCGGTCCGCCGCGACTTCGTCGCCAACGTCAGCCATGAGCTGAAGACCCCGGTCGGCGCGCTCTCGCTGCTCTCGGAGGCGGTCATGGACGCCGCCGACGACCCGGAGGCGGTCACCCGCTTCGCCGGGCGGATGCAGATCGAGGCCACCCGGCTCACCAATCTCGTCCAGGAGCTGATCGACCTCTCCCGGGTGCAGAACGACGACCCGCTGGAGGACGCCGAGCCGGTCCGGGTCGACGAGCTGGTGGCCGAGGCCATCGACCGCTCCCGGCACCCCGCCTCCACCAAGCAGATCACCATGGTCAGCGGGGGCACCTCCGGGCTGCACATCTGGGGCAACCGCGGCAAGCTGGCCGCCGCCCTGGGCAACCTCGTGGAGAACGCGGTGAACTACTCCCCGGCCCGCACCCGGGTCGGCATCTCCGCCCGCCGGGTCCCCGGCCCGGGGAACGGCTCCGCCGGCTTCATCGAGATCGCCGTCACCGACCAGGGCATCGGGATATCCGAGAAGGACCGCGAGCGGATCTTCGAACGGTTCTACCGCGTCGACCCCGCCCGCTCCCGCGCCACCGGCGGCACGGGACTGGGGCTCGCCATCGTCAAACACGTGGCAGCCTCCCACGGCGGCGAGGTCACCGTGTGGAGCACCGAGGGCCAGGGCTCGACCTTCACCCTCAGGCTTCCCGAAGCGCGCGCGGCCCGGGACCGCGCGACGGGGGAGCGGGACGCACACCCCGCCCCCGACAGACCCGCCGGCCCCGCCGCATCCGCCTCCGGCCCGGACTCCGCCCCCGACCCGGCCCCCGGGCCGGAGGCGTACCCCGCCCCGGCCCCCACCCCGGCGGCCGTCGCCCCCGGGGCCGGCACCCGCTGGCCCCGCCCCGGCGGCGGCCGGCACCAGACCACCGAAACCGAAACCGACATCCCTGCCCCGGAGGTCCTTCCGTGACCCGAGTGCTCGTCGTCGAGGATGAGGAATCCTTCAGCGACGCCCTGTCCTACATGCTCCGCAAGGAAGGTTTCGAGGTCGCGGTGGCGGCCACGGGCCCCGAGGGGCTCGACGAGTTCGAGCGCAACGGCGCCGACCTCGTACTGCTCGACCTGATGCTGCCCGGACTGCCGGGGACCGAGGTCTGCCGCCAGCTGCGCGGCCGCTCCAACGTCCCCGTGATCATGGTGACCGCCAAGGACAGCGAGATCGACAAGGTCGTCGGCCTGGAGATAGGGGCCGACGACTATGTCACCAAACCCTTCTCCTCGCGGGAACTGGTCGCCCGCATCCGCGCGGTCCTGCGCCGCCGCGGCGAACCGGAAGAGGTCACCCCGGCGGCCCTGGAGGCGGGCCCGGTCCGGATGGACGTGGACCGCCACGTCGTCACCGTCTCCGGCGTGAAGGTCGACCTCCCGCTGAAGGAGTTCGACCTCCTGGAGATGCTGCTGCGGAACGCGGGCCGGGTGCTCACCCGGATGCAGCTCATCGACCGGGTGTGGGGCGCGGACTACGTCGGCGACACCAAGACCCTCGACGTCCACGTCAAACGGCTGCGGGCGAAGATCGAGCCGGACCCGGGAGCGCCGAGGTATCTGGTGACGGTCCGAGGCCTGGGCTACAAGTTCGAACCGTAGGCCCGCCCCCACCCGGCCCGCGTCGATGCGGGGTCCCGCGCCTGTACGGGTTCGGCCTTGCGCTGCGGGGCCCGCGTCGATGAGTGCGGGTTGCGCTCGTCCGGGGCCTCGGCTGTCCGGCCCGTGTCGGTACGGGTCCCGCACCCGCGCGAGTCCGGCTTCGCGCTGCCGGACCCGTGTCGGTACGGGGTCCCGCACCTGTCTTTCCCCCCGCCCGGGGGTACCGGCTGCCCTTTGCGTGGTCCGTGGGTGGGGGTGCAGGGTCGCCCCCGCAGGGGATCGGCGGAGGCCGACCCGCACTGAACCTGGTGAGTACGCTCGCCGACCCCGAGGAGGTGAGCC
>NZ_BSBI01000022.1:0-120200 GCF_034961445.1 Streptomyces yaizuensis | reverse complement strand
AGCTAAGCCTTTCAGCGCCGATGGTACTGCAGGGGGGACCCTGTGGGAGAGTAGGACGCCGCCGAACAAATTTTGGGCCCCGGTCCTGTACACCTTGTGTGTACGGGACCGGGGCTTTTTTGCGTTCCGGACCCGTACACCCCGTGTCTGTTCACCCCGTGTCCGGGCACAGCGCCCGCCGGACACCAAGGCCGGTCCGGCGGGCGAATGCCGGCGTTCCGCCGCCCGGTGGACAGCGGGCGACAGCAGGCGGATGACGGGCCGACGGTGGTTCGAGCCGGTGTCAGAACCGTGTATGATTAACCTCGTTGAACAGCGCAAGCGATCAACAGAGGCCCCAATAGCTCAGTCGGTAGAGCGTCTCCATGGTAAGGAGAAGGTCTACGGTTCGATTCCGTATTGGGGCTCAACGAAAAGGCCCCCGCCTCATGGCGGGGGCCTTTCGCGTATGTTCCGCGTGGGTTCAGGAGGCGGGCGGGCCCGGGACGCGCATGGCGAGGATGGCCATGTCGTCGGAGGCGGGCTCGGCGGCGAAGCGTTCCACGGCGCGCAGGACACGGGCGGCGACCGCGCCCGCCGTCAGGCCGGTGCAGCCGGTCAGGACTTCGGTGAGGCCGTCGTCGCCCAGCATGCGGCTGCCCTCGCGGCGTTCGGTGACACCGTCGGTGACGCAGAGCAGGACATCGCCGGGGTCGAGGGTCACGACCTGCTCGAACAGCTCCAGGTCCTCCATGACGCCCAGCAGGGGCTGCGGTTCGGCGGCGGGCTCCACGGTGCCGTCCTGGCGGAGGCGGAGCGGGAGGGGATGGCCGGCGCAGACGACCTTGAGGAGGGCGCCGCCGTTCTCCTGGGGCCACAGCTCGCCGTAGAGCAGGGTCAGGAAGCGGCTGCGGGCGCCCTCGTCGAGGATGGCCGCGTTCAGCCGCTCCAGTACGGCGGGGCCGCCGAAGCCCTCACGGGCCAGCAGGCGCAGGGCGTGCCGGGCCAGGCCGGTGACGGCGGCGGCCTGGGGGCCCGTACCGCACACATCGCCGATGGCGAAGCCGTACGCCCCGTCGCGGATGGGGAAGAGGTCGTAGAAGTCGCCGCCGACCTCGTTGCCCTCGCCGGCGGCGCGGTAGATCACCTCGACCTCGACGCCGGGGACCTCGGGCAGCTCCGGCGGGAGGAGGCTGCGCTGGAGGGCCTGGCTGTTGGCGACGCGCTCCGAGTAGAGACGGGCGTTGTCGAGGGCGAGCGCGGCCCGGCGGGAGAGGTCCTCGGCGAGTTCCAGGATCTCCTGGCGGAAGTGGTCGTCGGAGGGCTTGCCGAGGGTGAGCATGCCGATGACGCGGTTGCGGGCCACCAGGGGCAGGACCACGGTCTCGCCGCCGACGGCGGCCGCTGTGGCGAGGGTGGTGTCGATGCCGGAGGAGACGGGTGGGACGGAGCCGAGGCCGAGTTCGCGTTGGGAGGTGAGCAGGGCGGCCTGCTGGGCGGCGCGGCCCGGGGCGGCCCAGATGCGGGCGCCGGGCGCCGGCACCGGGTCCGGCGGCTGGATCTTGGAGAGGAGGGCTTTGAGGCCGTCGATGCGTTCCTCGTCCTCGTGCAGGACATAGCTGAGGTAGGGGTCGGCGGACTGGTCGGCGATGGTGTAGACGGCGCACCAGGTGGCCAGGGTCGGGACCGTCATCTGGGCCATGAGCGCGAGGGTCTGGTCGCGGTCGAGGGTGCCGGCGAGCAGGTCGGACGCTTCGACGAGGAAGGAGAGGGAGCCGCGTCGCAGGCGTTCCAGTTCGCCGAGGCGGGCGGATTCGACGGCGAGCGCGATGCGGTCGGCGGCGAACTGGAGCCGCAGGGCCTCCTCGTTGGAGTACCGGCCGGCGGATTCGGCGGCGACGCCCAGGGAGCCGGTGAGCCGGCCCTCGACCTTCAGCGGCACGGTGACGACGGAGCGCATGCCGGTGGAGCTGAGGAGGGGGACGGCGCCGGGGAGGGAGACGAGGTCGTCGTGGACGGCGGGCATGCGGGCGGAGCCGTACCGTCCGGTGCCGGCTTCGACGGGGACGCGGGCGAACCGCTGGCGGGCGGAGGGGAGTCCGGTGGTGGCGCGTACTTCGAGTTCGGTCTCGTCGTCGGTGGCGAGCAGCAGGAAGGCGGCGTCGCCGTCGAGCATGTCGCGGGCGCGTTCGACGGTTCTCTGGAGGAGGCCGTCGAGGTCGTCGGGGGCGGGGGAGCCGATGAAGACCTCGAAGGGGTCGGCGGCCCCGTTCTCGCTTCCGGTGTCGGTGGCGGGGCTGCGCTGCGGGGTCGCCAGGACGGCCCGCTCGTCGTCCCGTACCAGCAGGCAGACGGTGGACGGATCGCCCTGGGAGTCGCGTACGCGCAGGTGGGAGGCGTAGACGGGGATGACCCGGCCGTTGTTGGAGCGGATGCCGTAGCTGCCCTCCCAGCGGGAGAGCCCCAGGGCCTCGGCGATGCCGGTGCCGGTGCCGGGGGTCTGGGGCCAGGCGGCGAGGTCGGCCAGGGGGGTGCCGACGATCTGGTCGGCGCGGTGGCCGAAGAGCGCTTCCGCGTCCGCGTTCCAGGTGGAGACGGCGTTGTCGGCATCGATCTGGACGACGGCGACGCGTACTCGTTCGTCGGCGACGGGGAGCAGTGCGGTCGGCAGGACGGGGCCGGAGGAGCGGGTGCCGACGGGGCGCTGGGGGAGGTCGAGCTGGAACCAGACGTGTTTGCGGCTGGGGCCGTATTCGACGCCCCAGCGGGTGGCGAGTGCGGAGCAGAGCATGAGGCCGCGTCCGTTCTCGCTGTCGAGGGGGGCGAAGGCGTTGCCGGCGCCTTGTATCGGGACCTCGCGTTCGGGGTAGCGGTCGCCGACCTCGACGCGGACGCCGTGTTCCTCGCGGAGGCAGAGTACGTCGGCGGCGGTGCCGGCGTGGATGACGGCGTTGGTGACGAGTTCGCTGGTGAGGACGACGGCGTCGTCCACGACATCGGAGTATCCCCACCCCTGGAGGGTGTCGCGGACAAAGGTCCGGGCGGTCGCCACCGACCGTCCCACTGGATCGAAGCTGGCAGCCGCCCGCGCGGTGATCACAGAACTCCTTGTACGTGTGTCGACGCCCGGCTCCGCCATGATCGGCCTGCCCCTTCAGGTACCCGGTGGTGGTTCTCGTGCCCGCGCCGCCGCGGCCGGGCGGACCGGGGCGGTTGGACAGCCGGATGCCAGGTTACTTACCTTCGCTGTCCGAGCGGATGCCGGTTGCCGCTGTTTCCGCCCCGTGGGGGGTGGGTACGGTCGGCGTTGCCGCCGAACTGTTATGGCCTGGTTCCGCATGGGTGAAACACTGGGCACGCCGCCTGATGAAGTTCGGGCGGTACGGTCGACCCCTGCGGGAGGGACACGGTGGAGTCTGGCGCCGAGGCGCGTGGCACGAGCACGCGTACGAAAGGCGGACGATCCCGGAGCAACACGGTGACAGAGGTCGATACAGCGGCTCTGCACAAGCTGCTGGGTGCTCTGGTGTCGATGCGCGACGGTAATTTCCGCAGGCGTCTGACCGTCTCGGGCGACGATGTGATGGCGGAGATCGCGGCCGTCTACAACGAGGTCGCCGACCGCAATCTGCATCTGACCGGGGAGATGGCGCGGGTGCGCCGGGTCGTCGGCCGGGAGGGGAAGCTGACCGAGCGGCTGGAGACGGGGGCCTGCGAGGGTTCCTGGGCGGCCGCGATCGACGCGACGAACGCCCTGGTGGACGATTTGTCGCGGCCGGTGTCCGAGGTGGGCCGGGTGCTGTCGGCGGTGGCCGACGGTGAGCTGGACCAGCGGATGGAGTTGCGTTCGCACGGCACGGACGGGGCGCTGCGGCCGCTGCGGGGCGAGTTCCTGAAGGTGGCGCGGACGGTCAACGGTCTGGTGGACCAGCTGTCGGCGTTCACCGACGAGGTGACGCGGGTGGCCCTTGAGGTCGGTACCGAGGGCAAGCTGGGCGGTCAGGCCCGGGTGCCGGGTGCGGCGGGGTCGTGGAAGGACCTGACCGACTCGGTCAACACGATGGCGCAGCGGCTGACGTTCCAGGTGCGGGACATCGCCCGGGTGACCAAGGCGGTCGCGATGGGTGATCTGTCGCAGAAGGTCACCGTGCATGTCGACGGCGAGATGCTGGAGCTGAAGAACACCGTCAACACGATGGTGGACCAGCTCCAGGCCCTGGGGTCGGAAGTGACCCGGGTGGCCCGTGAGGTCGGCACGGAGGGTGAGCTGGGCGGCCAGGCCGAGGTGCCGGGCGTGGCCGGTGTGTGGAAGGACCTGACCGACTCGGTCAATACGATGGCGGGCAACCTGACCTCGCAGGTGCGGGGGATCGCCGAGGTGACCACGGCGGTCGCGAACGGTGACCTGTCGCAGAAGGTGACGGTCAGCGCGCGGGGTGAGGTCGCGCAACTCGCGGACACCATCAATCAGATGACCGAGACGCTGCGGACGTTCGCGGACGAGGTCACGCGGGTGGCGAGCGAGGTCGGCGCGGAAGGGCTGCTCGGCGGTCAGGCGCAGGTGCCGGGTGCGGCGGGGACCTGGAAGGACCTCACCGACTCGGTGAACACGGTCTTCCGGAATCTGACGACCCAGGTGCGGGACATCGCGCAGGTGACCACGGCCGTCGCCAATGGTGATCTGTCGCAGAAGGTCACGGTGGATGTGGCCGGGGAGATGCTGGAGCTGAAGAACACCGTCAATACGATGGTGGACCAGCTCCAGTCCTTCGGTTCCGAGGTGACGCGGGTCGCCCGCGAGGTCGGTGTCGAGGGCCGGCTCGGCGGTCAGGCCCGGGTGCCGGGTGCGGCGGGGACGTGGAAGGACCTCACCGACTCGGTCAACAACGCGTTCCACAACCTCACCGGTCAGGTGCGGGACATCGCGCAGGTGACGACGGCGGTCGCGCGCGGTGATCTGTCGCAGAAGGTCACGGTGGATGTGGCCGGGGAGATGCTGGAGCTGAAGAACACCGTCAATACGATGGTGGCGCAGCTCTCGTCGTTCGCCGACCAGGTGACCCGGATGGCGCGGGACGTGGGGACGGAGGGCCGGCTCGGCGGTCAGGCGCGGGTGGACGGTGTCTCCGGCACCTGGCGCGAGCTGACGGACTCGGTGAACTTCATGGCGGGGAATCTGACCGCCCAGGTCCGCAATATCGCGCAGGTCGCCACCGCCGTCGCGCGCGGTGATCTGTCGCAGAAGATCGATGTGGACGCGCGGGGCGAGATCCTGGAGCTGAAGAACACCATCAACACGATGGTGGACCAGCTCTCCGCCTTCGCGGAGCAGGTGACGCGGGTGGCCCGGGAGGTCGGCACCGACGGCCGGCTCGGGGGGCAGGCGCAGGTGCCCGGTGTGGCCGGTGTGTGGCGGGACCTGACCGACTCCGTCAACGGGATGGCGGGGAATCTGACCTCGCAGGTGCGGCAGATCGCGCAGGTCACGACGGCGGTCGCGCGCGGTGATCTGTCGCAGAAGATCGATGTGGATGCCCGGGGCGAGATCCTGGAGCTGAAGAACACCATCAACACGATGGTGGATCAGCTGTCCAACTTCGCGGAGCAGGTGACGCGGGTGGCGCGCGAGGTCGGCACCGAGGGCATCCTCGGCGGCCAGGCCGAGGTGCAGGGCGTCTCCGGCACCTGGAAGGACCTCACCCAGTCGGTGAACTTCATGGCGAACAACCTGACCAGTCAGGTGCGGAACATCGCCGAGGTCACCACCGCCGTCGCGAAGGGCGATCTCACGAAGAAGATCACCGTGGAGGCGAAGGGCGAGATCCTGGAGCTGGTGACCACGGTGAACACCATGGTCGACCAGTTGTCGGACTTCGCCGACGAGGTGACCCGGGTGGCCCGTGAGGTGGGCACGGAAGGGGTCCTGGGCGGTCAGGCCCGGGTCCGCGGTGTCACGGGCATCTGGAAGGACCTCAGCGACAACGTCAATCTGATGGCGAACAACCTGACCAGCCAGGTGCGGAACATCGCCCGGGTCTCCGCCGCCGTCGCCGGCGGCGATCTGACCAAGAAGGTCACCGTGGAGGCCCGGGGCGAGGTCGCCGAGCTGGCCGAGACGGTGAACACGATGGTGACCACGCTGTCGTCGTTCGCCGACGAGGTGACCCGCGTGGCCCGGGAGGTCGGCACCGACGGCCGCCTCGGCGGTCAGGCGCAGGTGCCCGGGGTCTCCGGCACCTGGAAGGACCTCACCGAGTCGGTGAACTCGATGGCGTCCAATCTGACGGGCCAGGTGCGGCAGATCGCGACGGTGACCACCGCGATCGCCAAGGGCGACCTCACCCGGAAGATCGACATCGATGCCCGGGGCGAGATCCTGGAGCTGAAGAACACCATCAACACGATGGTCGACCAGCTGTCGTCGTTCGCCGAGGAGGTCACCCGGGTGGCCCGCGAGGTGGGCACCGACGGGCAGCTGGGCGGTCAGGCCCGGGTCCGGGCCGTCGACGGCACCTGGCGGGACCTCACCGAGTCCGTGAACGAGATGGCCGGGAACCTGACCCGGCAGGTGCGGGCGATCGCCGCCGTGGCCACCGCGGTGACCCGGGGCGACCTCAATCTGAAGATCGACGTGGACGCCGCCGGTGAGATCCAGGTGCTCCAGGACAACATCAACACCATGATCGCGAATCTGCGCGACACGACGCTCGCCAACGAGGAACAGGACTGGCTCAAGGGCAACCTGGCCCGGATCTCCGCCCTGATGCAGGGCCGGCGGGACCTCGACGACGTCGCCTCACTGATCATGAGCGAGCTGACGCCGGTCGTCTCCGCGCAGCACGGCGGATTCTTCCTGACCGTCCGACCCGGCAGCCAGGACCTGGTGCGCACGGGCAGCGGGGACGGCATGTACGAGCTGGTCATGCGGGCCAGTTACGGCTACTCCGCCGGGTCGATGCCGACCTCGTTCCGGCCGGGCGAGACCCTGATCGGCACGGCGGCCGAGGAGAACCGGACGATCCAGGTCGATGTGCCGCCGGGGTATCTGAAGATCTCCTCCGGGCTCGGCGAGGCATCACCGGCCCATGTGATCGTGCTGCCCGTGCGGTTCGAGGGCAAGGTCCTCGGAGTGATCGAACTGGCCTCGTTCCAGCCGTTCACCCAGATCCAGCGGGACTTCCTCAACCAGATCGCCGAGATGATCGGCACCAGCGTCAACACCATCAGCGTCAACACCAAGACCGAGGTACTGCTGAAGCAGTCGCAGGAGCTGACCGAGCAACTGCGGGAGCGCTCCGCCGAACTGGAGAACCGGCAGAGCGCACTCCAGGCGTCCAACGCCGAACTGGAGGAGAAGGCCGAGCTGCTGGCCCAGCAGAACCGGGACATCGAGGTCAAGAACACCGAGATCGAAGAGGCCCGGCAGGTACTGGAGGAGCGCGCCGAGCAACTGGCCGTGTCCATGCGGTACAAGAGCGAGTTCCTCGCGAACATGTCGCACGAGCTGCGCACCCCGCTGAACTCGCTGCTGATCCTCGCCAAGCTGCTCGCGGACAACCCCGAGAACAACCTCTCCCCGAAGCAGGTGGAGTTCGCGGAGACCATCCACGGCGCGGGGTCGGACCTGCTCCAGCTGATCAACGACATCCTCGACCTGTCGAAGGTCGAGGCGGGCAAGATGGACGTCAGCCCCACCCGGATCGCGCTGGTGCAGCTCGTCGACTACGTGGAGGCGACATTCCGGCCGCTCACCGCGGAGAAGGGGCTCGACTTCTCCGTACGGGTCTCGCCCGAGCTGCCCGCGACGCTCCACACGGACGAGCAGCGGCTGCTCCAGGTGCTGCGCAACCTCCTGTCGAACGCGGTGAAGTTCACCGACAGCGGCTCGGTGGAGCTGGTGATCCGGCCGGCCGCGGCCGATGTGCCGCAGTCGATCCGGGAACAGCTGCTGGAGGTGGGCTCCCTGCGGGACCCCGACGGCGATCTGATCGCGTTCTCCGTCACGGACACCGGCATCGGGATCGCGGCGGGCAAGATGCGGGTGATCTTCGAGGCGTTCAAGCAGGCCGACGGCACCACGAGCCGCAAGTACGGCGGCACCGGCCTGGGTCTGTCGATCAGCCGGGAGATCGCCCGGCTGCTGGGCGGGGAGATCCACGCGGCGAGCGAGCCGGGCCGGGGCTCCACGTTCACGCTCTATCTGCCGCTGCGCCCGATCGAGCCGCCGTCGAACGGGCAGGGCATGGGAGGGGACGGCCCGGCGCTGGAGGAGGCCGAGCAGCCGGAGCGGGTGCGGCAGGTCGGGCACTCCTCGTCGGCGACCCTCTTCCGGCGGCGCAAGGCCCGGGAGAGCGCCGAGGCGCGCTCCGCGCTGCCCACGGCCGCGGGAGGAGCGCAGGGGCAGGACGCGAGCGCCCTGGGCGGGCTCGCCGAGCCGCCGGAGCCCCGGCGCACCTACGCCTTCGACAACGAGAAGGTGCTCATCGTCGACGACGACATCCGCAATGTGTTCGCGCTCACCAGCGTGCTGGAGCAGCACGGTCTGACGGTGCTGTACGCGGAGAACGGGCGGGAGGGCATCGAGGTGCTGGAGCAGCACGACGACGTCACGGTCGTGCTGATGGACATCATGATGCCGGAGATGGACGGCTACGCGACGACGACGGCGATCCGCAGGATGCCGCAGTTCGCGGGGCTGCCGATCATCGCGCTCACCGCGAAGGCGATGAAGGGCGACCGGGAGAAGGCGATCGAGTCGGGGGCGTCGGACTATGTCACCAAGCCCGTCGATCCCGATCATCTGCTCACGGTGATGGAGCAGTGGGTGCGCGCACGGTGACCGCTTCCCCGCCCGTTGCTGACTGACTGTGGCGGAAGGTGTGTGCGCGGCCGTCGTACGGGGAACCTTTCGGACCCTCCTCACGTTTCTGCTATGTGCACAGTGACATCGCGGTGACAGGGTGTGGCGACGGGCGGGGTGCGGCTACCATGACCGGCACAACATTGGGCGACGCAAGGGAGTCGCCCCCTGGGGCGGCGCCGGTGGCGCGCTCCGGCTCCTGGAGCCGGGGAGACCCCAGGCCGGGGCGAGGAGGACGGGGCATGGTGCAGAAGGCCAAGATCCTCCTGGTTGATGACCGGCCGGAGAATCTGCTGGCGCTGGAGGCCATTCTTTCCGCGCTCGATCAGACACTGGTGCGGGCATCGTCAGGGGAGGAAGCGCTCAAGGCGCTGCTGACCGATGATTTCGCGGTCATTCTGCTGGACGTTCAGATGCCTGGCATGGACGGTTTCGAGACCGCCGCGCACATCAAGCGGCGGGAGCGGACCAGGGACATTCCGATCATCTTTCTCACCGCGATCAACCATGGGCCGCACCACACCTTCCGGGGTTATGCGGCGGGCGCGGTCGACTACATTTCCAAGCCGTTCGATCCGTGGGTCCTGCGGGCGAAGGTCTCGGTCTTCGTCGACCTCTACATGAAGAACTGTCAACTGAGGGAGCAGGCGGCGCTGCTGCGGCTCCAGCTCGAAGGCGGTGGCCGCGCCGGCGCGGGCGGTGACGGCCGGGAGCCGGTGGGGCTGCTCGCCGAGCTGTCCGCGCGGCTCGCGGCGGTCGAGGAGCAGGCGGAGGCGCTGTCGAAGCAGCTCGACGACGAGTCGGCCGATGTGGCGGCGGTCGCGACGGCCGCCCATCTGGAGCGCAAACTCACCGGGCTGCGGCGCGCCCTGGACGCATTGGAGCCGGGCACCGGCGGGCCGAGCGCCCTGCCGACGCAGAGCTGAGCGCGGGCGCGGAGCACCGGGCGGCGATCCGCCCGGGTGAATCGGCCGGGACCGGGGGACAGGAGGCGTGAGCGGGGCACGGTGGGCCGTGCCCCGGAAGTTCTGAGGCCGGTGGATCACGCGGGTGCCGGGCGGGCGATCCGAGCCGTCGGTGGACCGTTCCGCAGGTGCCGGGCCGCCGGAACCGTTCGGCCGCCACGGGCACCATCCGCGAGACACCCTCGTACGTACCGGCTCCGTCGGGAAGGAACCTGAGGCGCCGTCACCCGTCCACCGCCGCCGGAGCGACACCAACGGGTGAAGATGTGGGCACACGTGTCCACCGCGGCCGTCACCGGTAATCTCACCCCCATGGCTTCACGTACGTCCGGCAAGGGTTCCGAGGAGAAGGCGGGCTCCGCCAAGCCGCGCACCGGCCGGACGAGCGGTCCCGCCGGCGTGGCGAAGAAGAAGGCGGCCCCCGGCAAGCCGGCGGCGCCCCGGGGCGCCGCCAAGCCCCCGGCCGCCGCCACGTCACCGGCCGGGAAATCCGCCGGCGGGAAACCTGCCGCGAAGAAGGCACCCGCCCGCAAGGCCCCGGCGAAGAAGGCTCCCGCGAAGAAGGCCGCGGCCCGCAAGACCGCCCCGCAACCCGCGTCCCCCGGGGCCTTCCGGAGGCTGGTGCGCGGGCTCGGGCGGGGTGTGGGCGCGCTCTTCCGGGGCATAGGGCGGGGTGCCAAGGGCCTCGACCCGGCCCACCGCAAGGACGGGCTCGCGCTGCTCCTCCTCGGGCTCGCGCTGATCGTCGCCGCCGGCACCTGGGCGAATCTGCGCGGCCCGGTCGGCGACCTGGTCGAGATGCTGGTGACCGGCGCGTTCGGCCGTCTCGATCTCGTGGTGCCGATACTGCTGGGCGTGATCGCGATGCGGCTCTTCCTGCGCCCGGAGCGCCCCGAAGCCAACGGCCGGATCGTGATCGGACTGTCCGCGCTGGTCATCGGGGTGCTGGGGCAGGTCCACATCGCCTGTGGAGCGCCCGAGCGCGCCGACACGGAGGCCGTCCGGGACGCGGGCGGACTGATCGGCTGGGGCGCCGCCGAGCCGCTGATCTTCACCATGACGGCGGCCCTCGCCGTACCCCTGCTGCTGCTCCTGACCTTCTTCGGGCTGCTCGTGGTCACCGCGACCCCGGTCACGGCGATCCCCCGGCGGCTGCGCCGGCTCGGCGTCTGGCTCCATCTGATCGCCCCCGGCGAGGAGGAGGAGTGGGAGCCGGGCGAGGACGGGCAGCGGTACGAGGAGCCGTGGCGGGACGGGACATCCGGGCCGGCGGGTCCGGCCCGGCGGGGAGGACGGCCGCAGGTCCTCGACGTCGACGCGGAGTCGGCCGAGGAGGCGGCGCTGAACCGGCGGCGCGGATCCCGTACCGCCGGTGAATCCGGCGCGGGCCGCACCCAGGACGCGGTCGACGTGGCGGCCGCCGCTGCCGCCGCCCTCGACGGGGCCGTCCTGAACGGTCTGCCGCCGTCGCCGCTGGTCGCGGATCTGACCAAGGATCTGACGGCGGACCGGGAGGAGGCCCTGGGCCGGCCGGTGCCGCCCGCGCGCGGGCCCCGCCCCCCGGCCGGCGCCTCCCCTTCCGTACCGGATCTGACCAAGCCGGCCCCCGAGGCGGACCGCCCCCTGCCGCCGCGCGCGGAGCAGCTCCAGCTCTCCGGGGACATCACCTACTCGCTGCCCGCGCTGGACCTGCTGGAGCGCGGTGGTCCGGGCAAGACGCGCAGTGCCGCCAACGACAGCGTCGTCGCCGCGCTGACCAATGTGTTTGTGGAGTTCAAGGTCGACGCCGCCGTCACCGGCTTCACCCGGGGGCCGACGGTGACCCGGTACGAGGTGGAGCTGGGCCCGGCCGTGAAGGTCGAGCGGATCACGGCCCTGACCAAGAACATCGCGTACGCCGTCGCCAGTCCCGACGTACGGATCATCTCGCCGATCCCGGGGAAGTCCGCCGTCGGGATCGAGATCCCCAACACCGACCGGGAGATGGTCAAGCTCGGCGACGTGCTGCGGCTCGCGGACGCGGCGGGCGACGACCATCCGATGCTGGTCGCGCTCGGCAAGGACGTGGAGGGCGGCTATGTGATGGCCAACCTGGCGAAGATGCCGCACGTCCTGGTCGCCGGGGCCACCGGTTCCGGCAAGTCGTCGTGCATCAACTGCCTGATCACCTCGGTCATGATAAGAGCGACCCCCGAGGACGTCCGGATGGTGCTGGTCGACCCCAAGCGGGTCGAACTCACCGCCTACGAGGGCATCCCGCATCTGATCACGCCGATCATCACCAACCCGAAGCGGGCCGCCGAGGCCCTCCAGTGGGTGGTCCGCGAGATGGACCTGCGCTACGACGACCTCGCGGCCTACGGGTACCGGCACATCGACGACTTCAACGCGGCCGTCCGGGCGGGCAAGGCGAAGCCGCCGGAGGGCAGCGGGCGCGAGTTGCAGCCGTACCCGTATCTGCTGGTCATCGTGGACGAGCTGGCGGACCTGATGATGGTGGCCCCCCGGGACGTGGAGGACTCCGTCGTCCGGATCACCCAGCTCGCGCGGGCGGCCGGCATCCATCTGGTGCTGGCCACCCAGCGGCCGTCCGTCGATGTCGTCACCGGTCTGATCAAGGCGAACGTGCCCTCGCGGCTGGCGTTCGCGACCTCCTCGCTCGCGGACTCCCGCGTCATCCTGGACCAGCCGGGCGCCGAGAAGCTGATCGGCAAGGGCGACGGCCTGTTCCTGCCGATGGGGGCCAACAAGCCGGTCCGGATGCAGGGCGCCTTCGTCACCGAGGACGAGGTCGCGGCGGTCGTACAGCACTGCAAGGACCAGATGACGCCCGTCTTCCGGGAGGACGTCGTCGTCGGCTCCCAGCAGAAGCGGGAGATCGACGAGGAGATCGGCGACGATCTGGACCTGCTCTGCCAGGCGGCGGAGCTGGTGGTGTCCACGCAGTTCGGGTCGACCTCGATGCTCCAGCGCAAGCTGCGCGTCGGCTTCGCCAAGGCTGGACGGCTGATGGACCTGATGGAGTCGCGCGGTGTCGTCGGCCCCAGCGAGGGGTCCAAGGCACGGGACGTCCTGGTGAAACCCGAGGAGCTGGACGGTGTGCTCGCCCTGATCCGGGGGGAGCCTCACCCATAAGGGTTCGGCTCGCCGGGCGTTTGGCGAGCAACCGTTTCCCTCGCTCGTACGTCCAGTTGGAATGAGGGAAGGAACCCGTTCCGTCAGTCCGGCGGCCATCGGCCATTCGGATGGCGTACAAACTCCGTCCGCCCGGTTGCCCCACCCTTTCGTACCAGCCATACACTGAACCTCCAGCAGGTGGTTACACGCTCGAAAGGCACCCCTGTGTCCCTCGGCAACTCCCCCGAAGACGACCGGCCTTCCCCCGGCGGGACTCCGCCCGGTGGGACTTCCCCGGGTGGGACCTCTCCCGTGGACGAAGGGCCTTCCATCGGCCGGGTGCTCCAGCAGGCCCGGATCTCCGCCGGTCTGACCGTCGACGAGGTCAGTGCCGCCACCCGGGTGCGGGTCCCGATCATCCACGCGATCGAGCAGGACGATTTCAGCCGCAGCGGCGGCGACGTCTACGCCCGCGGACACATCCGGATGATCGCGCGGCGGGTCGGGACCGACCCCGCTCCGCTGATCGAGCGGTACGACGCCGAGCGCGGCGGGCGGCCCGCGCCCACCCCGGCCGCGCCCCTCTTCGAAGCGGAGCGGATCCGGCCGGACGCCCGCCGGCCCAACTGGACGGCGGCCATGGTCGCCGCGATCGTCGCCGTGGTCGGCTTCGTCGGATTCACCCTGTTCAGCGGCGGTGACGACCGCAGCGGCCGGGAGCGTACGGTCGCGGAGGGCCAGGCGCCGGGGGCCAAGGCGTCGACCCGGCCGAGCGGCAAGCCCGCCGACCCCAAGCCCGTTCCGACGGACAGTGCCATCGCCGCCGTGCCGAAGGACAAGGTCACCGTACGGCTCTCCGTCGTCGACGACCGCAGCTGGATTTCGGCCAAGGCCCGCAATGGCCGACTGATCTTCGACGGGACCCTCGCCAAGGGGGAATCCAAGACCTTCCAGGACAAAGAGGGGATCGATCTGATCCTCGGGAACGCCGGAGCGATCGAGCTGTTCGTCAACGGCAAGAAGGTCGACGGCGGTTTCCGGCCAGGTCAGGTCGAGCGGCTCTCGTACACGAAGGGCGACCCCGAGGTCGGCTGATCCCTCACGGAGCGTATGCGCGGCGGGCGGAGGGAGCCCTCGCGGCAGGGGCGTGGGCCGGGACAAAGTAGTCTTGAGCCCATGCCCGAACGCCGTACCGTCGCCCTTGTCACTCTTGGCTGCGCCCGTAACGAGGTGGACTCGGAGGAGCTGGCAGGCCGCTTGGCAGCGGACGGCTGGCAGCTCGTCGAGGACGCCGCCGACGCGGATGTCGCCGTCGTCAACACCTGCGGCTTCGTGGAGGCCGCCAAGAAGGACTCCGTCGACGCCCTGCTTGAGGCCAACGACCTCAAGGACCATGGAAAGACCCAGGCCGTCGTCGCGGTCGGCTGCATGGCCGAGCGGTACGGCAAGGAGCTGGCCGACGCGCTGCCCGAGGCCGACGGAGTCCTCGGCTTTGACGACTACGCCGATATCTCCGACCGCCTCCAGACCATCCTCAACGGCGGCATCCACGCCTCGCACACCCCCCGTGACCGGCGCAAACTGCTGCCCCTGAGCCCCGTCGAGCGGCAGGCCGAGGCCGCCGCCGGGGTCGCGCTGCCGGGCCACGGGGATACGCCCGCCCCGATCGCCGACCTCCCCGAGGGGGTCGCGCCCGGCTCCGGCCCGCGCGCCCCGCTCCGCCGCAGACTGGGCAGCAGCCCCGTCGCCTCCGTGAAGCTGGCCTCCGGCTGCGACCGGCGCTGCTCCTTCTGCGCCATCCCCTCCTTCCGGGGCTCCTTCATCTCCCGCCGCCCCAGCGACGTCCTCGGTGAGACCCGCTGGCTGGCCGAGCAGGGCGTGAAGGAGGTCATGCTCGTCTCCGAGAACAACACCTCCTACGGCAAGGACCTCGGCGACATCCGGCTCCTGGAGACGCTGCTGCCCGAGCTGGCGGCCGTCGACGGCATCGAGCGCGTCCGCGTGAGCTACCTCCAGCCCGCCGAGATGCGCCCCGGCCTCATCGACGTGCTGACCGGCACGCCGAAGGTGGCGCCCTACTTCGACCTCTCCTTCCAGCACTCCGCCCCCGCCGTGCTGCGCTCGATGCGCCGCTTCGGGGACACCGAGCGCTTCCTCGAACTGCTGCAGACCATCCGCTCCAAGGCCCCGCAGGCCGGTGTGCGCTCCAACTTCATCGTCGGATTCCCCGGCGAGAGCGAGGCGGACTTCGCCGAGCTGGAGCGCTTCCTCACCCATGCCCGCCTGGACGCCATCGGTGTCTTCGGCTATTCCGACGAGGACGGCACCGAGGCCGCCGGTTACGACGGCAAGCTGGACGAGGACGTCATCGGCGAGCGGCTGGCGCACCTGTCCCGGCTCGCCGAGGAGCTGACCGCGCAGCGTGCCGAGGAGCGGCTCGGGGAGATGCTGGAGGTCCTGGTCGAGTCGGTGGACGGCGAGGACGGGGCCGTGGGCCGGGCCGCGCACCAGGCGCCGGAGACCGACGGCCAGATCGTGTTCACCACGAGCGAGCACCTGGTGCCCGGCCGTATGGTCGTGGCGAAGGCCGTCGGCACCGAGGGCGTCGACCTGCTGGCCGAGTACTGCGAGGACGTGCGGACCGGCGGCCGGGCCCCGGGCGAGGAGGCGGGCAGATGACCGGAGTGCCGGCATCCGCAGGGGGCGGCTCCGGCAGGCCCGCCCCCGGTGGCAAGCTGGGCGCTGCGGCCGTCAATCAGGCCAGTCTCTGGAACATCGCCAATCTCCTCACCATGCTCCGTCTGGTGCTGGTGCCGGCCTTCGTCGTCCTGATGCTCCAGGACGGCGGGTACGACCCCGCCTGGCGTGCCTGGGCATGGGCGGCGTTCGCCGTCGCCATGATCACGGACATCTTCGACGGCCATCTGGCGCGGACGTACAACCTGGTCACGGACTTCGGGAAGATCGCCGATCCGATCGCGGACAAGGCGATCATGGCCGCCGGGCTGATCTGTCTCTCCGCCCTCGGCGATCTGCCGTGGTGGGTGACGGCGGTGATCCTCTTCCGGGAGCTGGGCGTCACGCTGATGCGGTTCTGGGTGATCCGTCACGGCGTGATCCCGGCCAGCCGGGGCGGCAAGCTGAAGACCCTGGCGCAGGGCACGGCGGTGGGGATGTACGTCCTGGCGCTGACCGGGCCGCTGGCCACCCTCCGCTTCTGGGTGATGGGGGTCGCCGTCGCGCTCACGGTCATCACCGGGCTCGACTATGTGCGACAGGCGGTCACCCTGAGGCGGCGGGGACTCGCCAAGGAGCGCGGCACGGCAGGGAGCCCGCGATGACGACGGCGGCCCGGGTCCTGGCTCTGCTTGCGGAGCGTGGTGAGACACTGGCCGCCGCGGAATCCCTGACGGGTGGCCTCGTGGCCGCGGAGCTGACGGAGGTCCCCGGGGCCTCCGTCGTCTTCCGGGGCTCCGTGACCGCCTACGCGACCGACCTGAAGCGGGACCTCCTGGGTGTCGACCCCACCCTCCTGGAGGAGCGCGGAGCGGTCGATTCCGAGGTTGCGTTGCAGATGGCGACGGGTGTCCGGCGAGCGCTTGGCGCCGCCTGGGGCATCGCGACCACCGGAGTGGCGGGTCCCGCCGCCCAGGACGGGCAGCCCGTCGGCACCGTCCATGTGGCGCTCTCGGGAGCGGACGGAACGGAGAAAACGGCCGCGCTGCGATTGAACGGCAGCCGGGCGGAAATCCGTAAAGAAAGTGTACGGAGCGTACTCGTGCTGCTGCTGGACGAACTCCGGGGGGCTGCGCGGGCACAGGATACGGAACAGAACGGGGGGAATTGATGTTTGCAGCCCTGAGTGAACACGACATCGCTCCCCGCACGGCCGCAGCACAAGGCGGTACGGTGGGGCGTGAAGGATGCGGTTACGCGGTCCGAGGAGGGAGCCACCGATGATTCTGCTCCGTCGCCTGCTGGGTGACGTGCTGCGTCGGCAGCGCCAGCGCCAGGGCCGTACTCTGCGCGAAGTCTCCTCGTCCGCCCGAGTCTCGCTCGGCTATCTCTCCGAGGTGGAGCGGGGGCAGAAGGAGGCTTCCTCCGAGCTGCTCTCCGCGATCTGCGACGCGCTGGACGTACGGATGTCCGAGCTGATGCGTGAAGTCAGTGACGAGCTGTCGCTGGCCGAGCTGGCTGCTTCCACAGCGGCCAGCGAACCGGTGCCCACGCCGGTTCGTACGATGCTGAACTCCGTTTCCGTGACATCGGTGACCGGTGTGCCCACGGAGCGGGTGACGATCAAGGCGCCGGCGGAGGCCGTCGACGTCGTCGCGGCGTAATGCGCAGGGCGTCGACCCGTTCCGCCGTACCACCCGGTACGGCGTTTTACGGTCTTCGGCGGACCGGGCCGGGAGGCGATCCCTCCGCCGGCGCGGATACGGTGCGGTGCGACCCTGACCCCGGTCGCTGCCCTTGCGGGCGGCGGGCCGGGGTTCTTGCGTAGGGGTGCAAGGGGTCCTTTTTTGGGGGGGTCGGGCGGGACGGTCCGGGGCGCGTGCTTGCGCCGGGCTTGGGTGAGGCTTGAGTTCCGCCAGTGGCCGGGGGCGGCGGTGCGGGGTCCGGACGGACGCTGACGACTGCCCGAGGGGCGGTGCGGGGCGGCGGTACATCCCCTGGTGATGCACGGAGCGTGACGTCTGCGGACGGCCGGCAGGGGTGGCGGGGGCCGGCGGGGGCGTGTGGGTGCCGGAGGCCCGGGTAGGCGTGCCGGCAGACGACCGGTCGGCGGTTCGCGGTCCGCGCGCTGCGGTGCGCGCTCGTGCGACACCCGTCCGTATGTCTGTTTCGGGGGTCTATGTCATGGTGGAAAACGTCGCCTATCGAGTGGAGGCCCTGCATGTCTGTGGTGAAGAGCCCGTTGTCCGACGCCGATCTCAAGGTCGTCGGAGAAGCGCTCCGGGGAGCGCTGGTGGATCTGGTCGATCTCTCGCTCGTGGCCAAGCAGGTCCACTGGAACGTCCTCGGCCCACGTTTCCGCTCCGTCCATCTGCAACTGGACGAGGTGGTCGACACCGCCCGGCTGCACTCGGACACGGTGGCCGAGCGATGTTCCGCGATCGGTGTGACGCCGGACGGGCGGTCCGCGACGGTGGCCGCGCAGAGCGCGATTGGCACCGTACCGGAGGGCTGGATCAAGGACACCGACGCGATCCGGGTGATGGTGGGCGCGCTGCAAGCGGTGATCGTGGGGATGCGCAAGCGCATCGAGGTGACCGGCGACCCCGACCCGGTGAGCCAGGACATCCTGATCGGGCTGACGGGTGACCTCGAAAAGCATTCGTGGATGTTCCAGGCGGAAAGCGCGTAGCTGTCGCCGCTGTCGCCGCTGCCGTGGCGGCTGTGGCCGTCTGCGGGGTGGTGGGGACGGCGCGGTCCGGGGGCGCGCGCCCGGGGTCACCCCCGGTGCGCCCTCCCTGGGGGTGATCGGGAAGCCCTAGGGCCTGTCTGACGGATCAGGCTGGGTAAGGGAGCGGGGTCTGGTGCCGTGGATCGCAAGGCGGAGGAGGGAGTCCATGCGGAGCATCGGCGACTGACGACAACGCGGCGAGGTGCGGTGCCAGGGCACGCGAGCCCCAGCAAGATCCGTCAGACAGGCCCTAGCGTGGTGCCGAGGGAGGCAGCCATGGCGGAACGCGGAGGCGGCCTCGGGCCCGTCCTGGCCGTGCTGGCGGTCGCGTCGGTCGCGGGTGGGCTCTGGTGGTGGGCCCTGGTGCGGCTGGTGGCGGCGCCCGAGCGTGCCGGTCCCGTCGAGGCCGTGGTGCTGGCCGGCGGCTGGGGGCTGAGCCTGCTTCCGGTCCATGTGACGGCCCACCGGGGGCGGCGCCGCTTCCTGGGTCCCCGGGTCGACGGTCCCCGGACCCACGGTCGCCGGGTCGACGGTCGCCGGGGCGCCGCGAGGGGCGGTGTGGAGCGGACGGCGGACGCGCAGGGCGCGCAGGGTGACCCGGGTGGGGTCACCAGGGCATCGTCGCGCCACCGTTCGGGCGGATGACCTGGCCCGTGGTGAACGACGACGCGTCGGACGCCAGGTGGAGCACCGTGTGGGCGACCTCATCCGGCTCGCCCGGCCGGCCCAGCGGGGACCGCTTCGCCATGGCCTGCGCCCTCGCATGGTCGTCCCCGGCCTCGCCGGTGGTGGTCATGGGGGTGCGGATCCAGCCGGGCGCGACGCTGTTCACCCGTATCCCCCGGGGGCCGAGTTCCGTGGCGAAGGTACGGGTCAGCTGGACCACGGCCGCCTTGGAGGCGCTGTAGGCGAGGGTCCCGGGATGGCCCATGTCGACGGCGGTGGAGGCCACGGTGACGATCGAGCCCGGGATGCCGCGCCCGATCATCGCGCGGGCCGACTCCTGGCAGGTGTAGAGCACGCCCTTGGTGTTGACCGCGAGCACCCGGTCGAAGTCCTCGTCCGTGGTCTCCAGGGCGGAGGCGCTGAACATGATGCCCGCGACGGCGGCGGCGATGTCCAGCCGCCCGTCACCGGCGACGATGCCGGCCACGGCCGCGGCGACGGCCGAGCGGTCGGTGACGTCCAGAGTGAGGGACCGTCCACGTCCCGGGCCGCCGTCGCCGTCGCTGTCGATCAGTTCCAGGGTCCGGGCCAGGCCCTTCTCGTCGATGTCCGCACAGTGGACCGACGCGCCCGCCCGCGCCAGCAGGACCGCCGACGCCCGGCCGATGCCGCTCGCCGCGCCGGTGACCAACGCCGTCCTGCCGCTGAGGTCGTACGCCGTGAGGGGCATGCGGGGACCGTACGACCGGATCTGACGATGTGTCAATCAAGGTGCGGGGTGACGACTTCGGGCGCGGATGCCCGGCGGGGCTTCCGGACAGGGAGCCGGAGCGGTCCGGTGAACGGGTGGTGGGGCCCGGGCGTGGGGGCGTCAGGCGGTGGCGCGTCAGGTGGCGGGGCCGGCCGAAGGATCCGGGCCGGGGCCGGACTGGCAGCCGGGACACCAGTAGGAGACGCGCTCCTCCGTGCCGTCCTCGCGCGCATGGCGGCGGACCGGTGTGCCGCAGCGCGGACAGGGCCGGCCCTCCCGGCCGTAGACATGGAGCCGGGACGCCGCGGCCCGGGAACCGGGGGCCGTGGTGCGCCGTTCCGGAGTGTCCTTGTTGGCGTCCAGCAGCCGGTGGGCCGTGGCGACCAGGCGGGCCATGACGCCCTCGGGCAGGTCCCCCACCGGGAGCCAGGGGGTGACTCCGGCGAGGAAGGCCAGCTCGGACTTGTAGACATTGCCGATCCCCGCGAGATTGCGCTGATCGAGCAGGGCCTCGCCGAGCGGACGGGCCCGATCCGCGAGCAGCGCGGCCACCGCCGTGCCGGGGTCCCAGTCCGGGCCGAGGAGATCCGGTCCGAGATGCCCCACCACCCGCTGCTCGTCGCCGGTGCTCAGCAGCTCCAGCACCGGGAGGCGGTAGCCGACGGCGGTGTGGGCATCGGTGCCGAGGACGGCCCGGATCTGGTGCCCGGGGCCGCCGCTCCAGCGCCCGCCCGCCGGGAACACCCGCCAGGCCCCGTCCATCCGCAGATGGGAGTGGAGGGTGACCCCACCCTCGATCCGGGTGAGCAGGTGCTTCCCGCGCGGCACCACCTCCCGCACCCGCCGCCCGGTGAGATCGGCCGTGGCGAACCGGGGCACCCGCAGGTCGAACCGGGTCAGCACCTGCCCGGCGAGGGCGGTGTCGAGCCGCTTCGCGGTCCGCCAGACGGTGTCTCCTTCGGGCATGCCCCCATGATGCGGCACTGATGAGGCGTGGATGCGGCACTGATGCGGGACCACGGGCCCGGAGCCGGGACGCTGCCGGCCCATCTGCCCGGGCACCGCACCTTCTCCGGCGTCGCGGTCCTCGGCGCCCGCGGCGTCGCGATTCCTCCTCGTGGGGGCCGCTCCCGGGGCAGCGTGCGGTGTCGGGGCCGGGTCGGCCCCGCGCGGCCCGGGGTGACAGTCCTTGGCCCTCCGCTCCACGGCACCGGGCCTGCTCACTGCCCCGTCCGTGGCCGGGTCAGGGGCGTATGCGCAGTCCCTTCGGGGTGGCATGGAAACCCGCCGCCTCCAGCGCGGGGCCCAGGGGCGAGGTCAGCGCGGGGACCCCGTTGGCGCGCTCCACCGTGACCGTCCCCAGCGCACCCGCGCGGGCGGCGTCGGCGAGGGCCGCGGCAGCCGCGTGCAGCGCGGGTGCGTCGGGGGTGTCCGCCCAGGCGAGCAGGGTTCTGCCGCCGCGCTCCACGTACAGCGTCAGCTCGCCGTCGACCAGGACCACCAGCGAGCCCGCCTTCCGGCCCGGTTTGTGGCTCGCGCCCGCCGGGGACTCGGGCCAGGGCAGGGCCGCGCCGTAGGCGTTGGCCGGGTCCGCCGCGGCCAGCACCAGGGCCGACGGCGCCCGGTGGCCCTCACCGCGCTCCCCGGCGGTGGTCGCCGCCCGCAGCCGGTCCACGGCGCCCTCGACGGCGAACTGGGCCGCGCCGAGGCCCTCCACCACATAGCCCCGGCGGGCCTGGCCGCTGTCCTCGAAGGCCGACAGCACCCGGTACACCGCCGAGAAGCCGCCCTCGATCCCCTCGGCCGCCACCGCTCCCCGGGTCACCACGCCGTGGCGGTCGAGCAGGGTACGGGCGAGGGCGTGGGCGCGATGGGTGGGGTCCGGCGCGGGCGCGGGCAGCAGGGACCAGCGGCCGCCCACCGTCGGTGGCCCGCTCCGGCCGGCGGGCCGGGCCGCCGCCAGTCCGCCGTACCGGCCCCGGGGCACGGTCCGCCGGGCCCGGTGGGCGGTGGATCCGGCGGTGCGGCCCGAGCCGAGGAGGGCGCGCAGCGGGGCGAGCGTGTCATTGGTGAGCCGCCCGGACCAGGCCAGCTCCCACAGGGCGTCGGCCAGCTGCGTGTCGGTGGCGTCCGGGTGGGTGGTGGCTCTGACCTGGTCGGCGATCTGCCGGAAGAAGAGGCCGTACCCGGGGGCGAGGGCGGTCAGCACCGACTCCTGGAGCGCGGTCGGCTCCAGCGGGCGCGGCGGGGGCAGCAGCAGGGGCGCGGTGTCCGCCGGGTAGAGGGAGATCCAGCCGTCCTTGCCGGGCAGGGGGCCGGCGCCGGCCCAGACGACCTCGCCGGTCATGGTCAGCTCGTCCAGCAGGGCCGGGCCGTAGTCGTGGACCCGGGAGGGCAGGATCAGCTTCTCCAGCGCGGAGGCGGGCACGGCGGCCCCCTGGAGCTGCTCGATGGTCCGGGCCAGCCCGTCGACGCCGCGCAGCCCGCCGCCCAGGTGCTGCCACTGGGGCAGGAAGGTGGCGAGCGCGGCCGGGGGCGCGGGCTCCAGCTCGTGCCGCAGGGCGGCGAGGGAGCGGCGCCGCAGTCTGCGCAGCACGGCCGCGTCGCACCACTCCTGTCCGATGCCCGCGGGGTGGAACTCGCCCTGCACGATCCGGCCGGCCGCCGCCAGCCGCTGGAGCGCGCCCTCGGTGACGGCGGTGCCCAGCCCGAAGCGGGCGGCCACCCGCGCGGAGGTGAAGGGGCCGTGGGTCCTGGCGTAGCGGGCGAGCAGATCGCCCAGCGGGTCCTTGACCGGCTCGGTGAACGCCTCGGGGACGCCCACCGGAAGCGCGGTCCCCAGCGCGTCCCGCAGCCGGCCCGCGTCCTCGATCGCGGCCCAGTGGTCCTCGCCCGCGATCCTGACCCGGATGGCCCGGCGGGCCGCCGCCAGCTCAGCTGCCCACTCGGGGTCGGCGCCGCGCCCGGCCAGCTCGGCGCCGGTCAGCGGCCCCAGGATCCGCAGCAGGTCGGCGACGCCCTCCGCGTCCTTGGCGCGGCGGTCCTCGGTGAGCCATCCGACCTCGCGCTCCAGCTCGGCGAGGACGTCCGGGTCGAGCAGCTCGCGCAGCTCAGCCTGGCCCAGCAGCTCGGCGAGGAGCCGGGAATCCAGCGAGAGCGCGGCGGCCCGCCGCTCCGCGAGCGGCGAGTCCCCCTCGTACAGGAACTGGGCGACATAGCCGAAGAGCAGGGAGCGGGCGAAGGGCGAGGGCTCCGCCGTGGTGACCTCGACCAGGCGGACCCGGCGGGATTCGATGTCGCCCATCAGCTCCGTGAGGCCGGGCACGTCGAAGACGTCCTGGAGGCATTCGCGGACCGCTTCCAGGACGATGGGGAACGAGCCGAACTCGCTCGCCACCTGGAGCAGCTGGGAGGCGCGCTGCCGCTGCTGCCACAGCGGGGTCCGCTTGCCGGGCCGGCGGCGGGGCAGCAGCAGGGCCCGGGCCGCGCACTCCCGGAACCGGGAGGCGAACAGCGCGGAGCCGCCGACCTGCTCGGTGACGATCCGCTCGATGTCGCCCCGGTCGAAGACGGCGTCCGCCGCGCCGACCGGGGGCCGGTCGTCGAACAGGGAGCCGCCGCCGTCGGCGGGCTCCTGGTCGAGCAGGTCCAGGCCCATCAGATCGGCGTCCGGGAGCCGCAGCACGATGCCGTCGTCGGCGTGCATGACCTGCGCGTCCACCCCGTACCGCTCGGCGAGGCGGGCGCCGAGGGCGAGTGCCCACGGGGCGTGGACCTGGGCACCGAACGGGGAGTGGATCACCACCCGCCAGTCGCCCAGCTCGTCCCGGAACCGCTCCACCAGGATGGTGCGGTCGTCGGGGACATGACCGCAGGCCCGGCGCTGCTCGTCGAGGTAGGCGAGGACGTTGTCCACGGCCCAGGTGTCCAGGCCGGCGGCGAGGAGCCGGAGCCTGGCGTCGTCCTCGGCCGCCCCGCCGACCTCCCGCAGGAAGGCGCCGACCGCGCGCCCCAGCTCCAGCGGCCTCCCGAGCTGGTCGCCCTTCCAGAAGGGCAGCCGGCCCGGGACGCCGGGCGCGGGGGAGACCAGCACCCGGTCCCGGGTGATGTCCTCGATCCGCCAGGAGGTGGTGCCGAGGGTGAAGACATCGCCCACCCGTGACTCGTACACCATCTCCTCGTCCAGCTCGCCGACCCGGCCGCCGCCCTTCTTCGGGTCGGAGCCGACCAGGAAGACCCCGAACAGGCCCCGGTCGGGGATGGTGCCGCCGGAGGTGACGGCGAGGCGCTGGGCTCCGGGACGGCCGGTGACGGTCCCCGCGATCCGGTCCCAGACGACCCGGGGGCGCAGCTCCGCGAAGGCGTCGGAGGGGTAGCGTCCGGCGAGCATGTCGAGGACGGCGGTGAACGCGGACTCGGGCAGGGACGCGAACGGGGCCGCCCGGCGGACCAGCGCCAGCAGGTCGTCGGCCGGCCGGCTGTCCATGGCGGCGATGGCGACCAGCTGCTGGGCGAGCACGTCCAGCGGATTCGACGGGACGCGCAGCGATTCGATCGCCCCGGTGCGCATCCGCTCCGTGACCACGGCCGCCTGGACCAGGTCGCCCCGGTACTTGGGGAGGACGACGCCGGTGGAGACGGCGCCCACCTGGTGGCCCGCGCGGCCGACCCGCTGGAGCCCGGAGGCGACGGACGGCGGGGACTCGACCTGGACGACGAGGTCGACGGCGCCCATGTCGATGCCCAGCTCCAGGCTGGACGTGGCCACCACGGCGGGGAGCCTGCCTGCCTTCAGGTCCTCCTCCACCTGGGCCCGCTGCTCCTTGGAGACGGAGCCGTGGTGGGCGCGGGCGAGCAGCGGCGGGGCGCCCTGGGCGGCCCCGGACTGGGCCATGATCTCGGCGGGGGGTCTCTTCGGCGGTGCCGCTCCGGTGGCCGTCCCGGGGTCGGGGGCGGAGAGGGCGGTGCCGGTGGCCCGCTCGTACGCGATCTCGTTGAGCCGGTTGCACAGGCGCTCGGCGAGGCGGCGGGAGTTGGCGAAGACGATCGTGGAGCGGTGCGCCTGGACCAGGTCGGCGATCCGCTCCTCGACATGCGGCCAGATCGAGGGCCGGTCCCCGGCGCCGGAGGAGGCGCCGGACCCGCCGGCGTCGGCCGCGGGTGAGCCGCCCACCTCGCCCAGATCCTCGACGGGGACGACCACGGACAGGTCGAACTCCTTCGCCGACGGCGGCTGGACGATCCGGGCCTTCCGCAGCGGGGAGAGGAAGCGGGCGACCTCGTCGACCGGGCGCACGGTGGCGGAGAGGCCGATCCGGCGGGCCGGGCGCGGCAGCAGCTCGTCCAGCCGCTCCAGGGAGAGGGCGAGGTGGGCGCCCCGCTTGGTCCCGGCGACCGCGTGGACCTCGTCGAGGATCACGGTCTCCACACCCGCCAGCGCCTCCCGGGCGGACGAGGTGAGCATCAGGAAGAGCGATTCGGGGGTGGTGATCAGGATGTCCGGCGGCCGGGTGGCCAGCGAGCGGCGCTCGGCGGCGGGGGTGTCGCCCGACCGGATGCCCACCCGCACCTCGGGCTCGGGCAGCCCCAGCCGCACGGCCTCCTGCCGGATGCCGGTCAGCGGGCTGCGGAGATTGCGCTCCACATCGACCGCGAGGGCTTTGAGCGGGGAGATGTAGAGGACCCGGCAGCGGGCCCTGGCATCGGCCGGCGGGGGCGTGGAGGCCAGCCGGTCCAGCGCGGCGAGGAAGGCCGCCAGGGTCTTGCCGGATCCCGTGGGGGCCACGACCAGGACGTCCGATCCCTCGCCGATGGCCTGCCAGGCGCCCTCCTGCGCGGCGGTGGGCGCGCTGAAGGCTCCCGTGAACCAGCCACGGGTCGCGGGGGAGAAGGAGTCGAGCGCAGTCCTGGCCATGCCCCCCATCGTGCACCCGGCCACTGACAACCGGCCGTCCCGACGGCGTTCCGGCTGGTCGCCGCCGATCCGGATCTGATCCTTCCGGCTCAGTGGGTGCCCGGCCCTGCCCGGAGCCATCCCCTCCGGCGGGTCGGCGGGTCCCGGACCGCGCGGCGCACAATGGAGCCATGGAAGATCCGGCAGGGGGCGGCACGGGCGAGTGGGCGAGACACTGGCGGTACGAGGAGCTGCCCGGCCTCGACCTGCTGCGCGCGCACTACGTCCGGCACACCTTCCGCCGCCACAGCCATGACGGCTTCACCCTGGGCGCGGTCACCGGCGGGGTCGAGGAGGTCCACCTGCCCGAGGGCGTGATCAGCGCCCGCCCCGGCACCGTCGTCATGATCAACCCGGAGGTGCCGCACTCCGCCCGCGCGGGCGGCCCCGAGGGCTGGACCTACTCCACCCTCTACCCCTCGGTCGAGCTGGTCTCCGCGATAGCGGCCGACACGGGCACCGCGCACGGCACGCACGGCACCCCCGGCTTCGGCGAGACCATCGTCGAGGACCCGAGGGCCGCCGAACTGATCCGGGGCGTCCACCGGGCCGCCGAGGCGGGCAACGCGCTCGCCGCCGACAGCCTGCTCCGGGTCGCGATCGCCCGGCTCCTCGCCCGGTACGGCAGCCGGCTGCCCGCCCGTACCCCCCAGGAATCCGGCGCCCGCGCCGCCGCCCGCGCCCGGGACCTGCTGGAGGAGCGCATGGCCGATCCGCCCTCCCTGGAACAGCTGGCCCAGGAGGTCGGCACCGGCCCCTTCGTCCTGCTCCGCGCCTTCCGCACGGCGTACGGCATGCCCCCGCACACCTGGCTCACCGACGCCCGGGTCCGCCGGGCGCGCAGGCTCCTGGAGAACGGCGGCACCCCCGCCGAGACCGCGGCCGCCGTCGGCTTCACCGACCAGCCCCATCTCAACCGTCACTTCACGCGGATCGTGGGGGTGCCGCCGGGCGCCTACCGCAGGGAACACGCCGTACACCGCCCGGACGGCCCCGGCGGCGGCACCCCCGGCCCGCCCCGGCCGGCCGCCTGAGTGACGGAGCGCGGTGACCCGACCGGCGAACAGGGGACACACCGGAAGCCGACGGGAAACAGGCCGAAAGCAGCCAGGGGACAGACGACCGAAAGCGGACTTGAGACAGACCGGAAATGGCCGGGGACCGCCGGGGGACAGGCCGGAACCGAATCGCAAGAACGTACAAGACCGCTGGTCACGTCCCCGCGTAGGGTCCCCGGCGTGGTGGAACAGACAACCTTCCCAGAGAGCCCCCCGCCGCCCCGCGCGGCGGACTCCCCGATACCCGGCGCCATCGGCGCGGAAACCGGCAGCGGCCCCGAAACCGGCCCCGGCACGGGTCCCGGAGCCAAGCCCGACCGGGCCGTGGTCCGCGACGCCCTCGGTGTCGGCGTGGCCGTCGGCCTCTCCGGCTTCGCCTTCGGGGTGACCGCGGCGGGCTCCGGGCTCAGCATCCTCCAGACCTGTCTGCTGAGCCTGCTGGTCTTCACCGGTGCCTCGCAGTTCGCCCTGGTCGGCGCGCTCGCGGCGGGCGGCAACCCCTTCACGGCCGCCGCCGGGGCCTTCTTCCTCGGCGTCCGCAACGCCTTCTACGGGCTGCGCCTGTCCCAGCTGCTCGCCCTGCCCCGCTTCCTGCGGCCGCTCGCCGCGCACTGGGTCATCGACGAGACCGCGGCCGTCGCCCTCGCCCAGCCCACCCGGCGGGCCGCACTCCTCGGCTTCACCGTCACCGGCGCGACGCTGTACGTCCTGTGGAACCTGACCACCCTCGCCGGAGCGGTCGGCGCCGAGGCCATCGGGGACACCCGGGCATGGGGCCTGGACGCCGCCGGACCCGCCGTCTTCCTCGCCCTCCTCGCCCCCATGCTGCGCACCGGCACGGAACGCGCGGCCGCCGCGCTCGCGGTCGTCCTCGTCCTCGGCGCCCTGCCCCTGCTCCCCGCCGGTGTCCCGGTACTGGTCGCCGCCCTCGCCGCACCCGCCGTCCTCTGGTTCACGGGCCGGGGCGCCGCGGACCCGCGCCCGCGGCCCACCGGGCCGGACACACCGCCGCCCACCGTGCCCACCGGCGGACAGCCGCCGCACACCACCGCACCCGGGGAGGACCGTTGAGCGTCTGGATCGCGATCGCCGCCACCGCCGTCGGCTGCTACCTCGTCAAACTGGCCGGCCTGCTGGTCCCCGCCCACACGCTGGAGCGCCCCGTCGTGCGGCGGCTGGCCGCGCTGCTGCCGGTCGCCCTGCTCGCGGCCCTCACCGCGCAGCAGACCTTCGCCACCGGCACCGCCCTGGTGCTCGACGCCCGCGCCGCCGGAATCGGCGCGGCGGCCCTCGCCCTGCTGCTGCGCGCCCCCTTCCTGGTCGTGGTCGCGGCGGCCGTCGCCGTCACGGCGGGGGTACGGGCGCTCGGCGGCTGACCGGGGCACCGCGCACCCGGTGACTCCGCCCCCGCCTTCGTGCCCGCTGCTCGTGACGTCCGCCCGGTGACCCGTACCGGCCGGATGTCCGGCGCGCTCGTCCGTCCGCACCCGGTACGCGGCGACCGGACGGCGGTCGCGGTCACGGCGCACCGGGCGTCCGCCGACATCGGCGGAGCGTCAGCCGACGACCCTCCCGTACGCCCGCAGCGTCCGCAGTGCCTCGATGGTCACGAGCGGCCGGGCCTCCAGCGCCGGCCCCGGTGCCCACTGCCGCCAGGTGACCGGCCAGCCGCCGTCCTCCTGCTGCGCGGCCGCCAGATGGTCGAGGGAGCGTTCGATCTCCTCCCCCGTGAACCAGCGCCGGGCCAGCGACCCGGGCGTGCGCGCGTAGTCGTACGGAAAGTGGTGCTCGCCCGGCGCATACCCCTCTGCGACCGGATGGTCCGCGATCCGGTCCGGGTCGAGCACGGCCATCCGCCGCTCCCGGACCTGTCTCCCCAGCCGGTCCGCCACCACCTCCGCGCGGACCCGGTCGGGCACCCCGTCCAGGAAGGCGACGGCGGCCTCGATCTCGTACGGGTGGGAGTCGGTCAGGGACTCCACCGCAGCCCAGCAGAAGTCCGTGGCCCGAAAGAGCCAGGCGTGCCAGACCTGATTGCGGTGGAGCACACCCACCACAGGACCGGTCGCCAGCAGCGACCCCGGCGGATCGTCCACCACCGGGACGAACGGAGCCGCCGGATAGCCCCCCTGGGACGGATGGACGGCGGGCAGCGCGCCCTCCCGGGTCGACACATCGGTGAAGTAACGGCAGACCCGCTCCACCCGCAGCCCGCCGCAACGGCCGATGGAGTCCAGCACGCGCAGCGCGTGCCCCGTGTGCAGGGGCTGGCTGACGGGACCCCGCAGATCGGGTTCCAGCCCGTGGCCGTAGCCCCCGTCGCTCCGGAGATACGCGGTCAGGGCGGCCTCGACGGGGTCCGCTTCCCCGCCCAGGAAGTGGTACGCGAAACGCCGCTGCTCCAGTACCCGTGCGGTGAGCCAGACGAACCGCTCCGCACGGGAGAGCGGTGACGAGGACGACGGGTCGGGGCCTGCTCCGGTTCCAGCCATGCCCCGACCGTAGGGCGGAAAGTGCTCCCGGCATACGGAACCGGCGATACCGCTACCCGGGGGCGGGATACTGGGGGCATGCGGTTGACGATTTTCTGGGAGCGCATGGCGGACCACTTCGGTGCCTCGTACGCGGACTCCTTCGCACGCGACCATGTGATGTCCGAGCTGGGCGGGCGTACCGTGCACGAGGCCCTGGACGCCGGCTGGGAGACCAGGGACGTCTGGCGCGCGGTCTGCGCAGCCGCAGGCGTTCCGGCGGACAAGCGGTGACCGCCGGGCACCCTCCCGGCGGCGCCCCGGACCCCCGGATCCCGGGGCGATTTTCCCGCCAGGCGCGCGGTACGCGACACTGACCCCGTGGCTCCGAAGACCGACGCACAGGACCCGGGCATCCCGGACGACACCGACAGAACCGGGGTGCCCCAGCAGGGCGCCGGCCCCGGTACGCCCCCGAAGGCCGGTCCGGACCGGGAGGCGCGGCCGCCGAGCGCCCCACCCCCTGACGGCACAGACGGCACGGGCGTCACGGGCGGTCCGGTCCGGATGCCCCGCTGGCTGCCGCGCGCGATGCTCCTCGCGCTCGCCCTCTACGCCTGCTTCCAACTCGGCAGCTGGGCCTTCCACCAGCTCATCGGCCTGCTGATCAACATCCTGATCGCGTTCTTCATCGCCCTGGCGATCGAGCCGGCCGTCGGCCGGATGGCCTCCCGGGGCATGCGCCGGGGGCTCGCGACCTTCCTCGTCTTCTTCGGGGTGCTGGCCGCCGCCGTCGGCTTCGTCGTCATGCTCGGCTCGATGCTCGCCGACCAGATCGTGACCATGGTCGAGGACTTCCCCAAGTACCTCGACTCGGTCATCAGCTGGATCAACCTGACCTTCAAGACCGAGCTGTCCCGGGTCGAGGTCCAGGACAGCGTGCTGCGCTCGGACTGGCTCCAGAACTACGTCGAGGACAGCGCGACCGGCGTCCTCGACGTCTCCGCCACCGTCCTCGGCGGGCTGTTCCGGCTGCTGACGATATTCCTCTTCTCGTTCTACTTCGCCGCCGACGGGCCCCGGCTGCGGCGGGGGATCTGCTCCGTCCTGCCGCCCGCCAAGCAGGCCGAGGTGCTGCGCGCCTGGGAGATCGCCGTCGACAAGACCGGCGGCTACATCTACTCGCGCGGCCTGATGGCGCTGATCTCCGGTGGCGCGCACTACATCCTGCTGGAGTCCCTGGGGGTGCCCTACGCCCCGGCGCTCGCCGTGTGGGTGGGGCTGGTCTCGCAGTTCATCCCGACCATCGGCACCTATCTGGCCGGTGCGCTGCCGATGCTGATCGCCTTCACCGTGAACCCCTGGTACGCGGTCTGGGTGCTCTGCTTCGTCGTGATCTACCAGCAGTTCGAGAACTACGTGCTCCAGCCCAAGCTGACCGCCAGGACCGTGGACATCCACCCGGCGGTGGCCTTCGGCTCGGTCATCGCGGGTACGGCCCTGATGGGCGCGGTCGGCGCGCTGATCGCGATTCCGGCGGTCGCCACCCTCCAGGCGTTCCTGGGCGCCTACGTGCGGCGGTACGACGTCACGGACGACCCCCGGGTCCACGGCCACCGGCAGCGGGAGCGCGGCCGGCTGATGGGGCGGGCCCGGGGCACCCTGGCGAAGGGGCGGACCGTGCTCGCCCGGGGCCGCTCGGGGCAGGGGTCCGCCTGACTGACCCGCGCCCCGCGCGCCGAGACCGCGGAGCCCCCGTCCACCCGACCGTGGACGGGGGCTCTTCCGTGTGACGGACCGGTGTGACGGACGTTACGGAGACCGCGCCGAGCGCCGGTGTCCGGAGGGTCGGCGGGCCGACGGTCCGGACGTCTGGGCGGGGTGATTTGTAGGCATATAGATAATTTTGATGGGGTGCGGAGAGGGTGGCGAGTCTGCTTGACAGCAAAATCGAACATCTATTCTCATGGGTGATGCGGCACCCGGCTACCGCAGGGTTTTCCACAGGCCGGCAGGGACGCCGGGCCCATTGTCAGTGGCAGGGGTTAGCGTCTTTGACGTGAAGCGATCGACACAAGCAAATCGGGTGGAACCCATGGCAGGAACCGACCGCGAGAAGGCGCTCGACGCCGCGCTCGCACAGATTGAACGGCAATTCGGCAAGGGCGCAGTGATGCGCATGGGCGACCGGCCCAACGATCCCATCGAGGTGATCCCCACCGGCTCGACCGCGCTCGACATCGCGCTCGGCGTCGGTGGCCTGCCGCGCGGCCGTGTGGTGGAGGTCTACGGCCCCGAGTCCTCCGGCAAGACGACCCTGACCCTGCACGCCGTGGCCAACGCGCAGCGGGCGGGCGGCCAGGTCGCCTTCGTGGACGCCGAGCACGCGCTCGACCCCGAGTACGCGAAGAAGCTGGGCGTCGACATCGACAACCTGATCCTGTCCCAGCCGGACAACGGCGAGCAGGCGCTGGAGATCGTCGACATGCTGGTCCGCTCCGGCGCACTCGACCTCATCGTGATCGACTCCGTCGCGGCGCTGGTGCCCCGGGCGGAGATCGAGGGCGAGATGGGCGACTCCCACGTGGGTCTCCAGGCCCGGCTGATGAGCCAGGCGCTGCGGAAGATCACCAGCGCGCTGAACCAGTCCAAGACGACCGCGATCTTCATCAACCAGCTCCGCGAGAAGATCGGCGTGATGTTCGGCTCGCCGGAAACCACGACCGGTGGCCGCGCGCTCAAGTTCTACGCCTCGGTCCGGATCGACATCCGCCGTATCGAGACCCTGAAGGACGGCACCGACGCGGTGGGCAACCGCACCCGCTGCAAGGTCGTGAAGAACAAGGTGGCGCCGCCCTTCAAGCAGGCCGAGTTCGACATCCTGTACGGCCAGGGCATCAGCCGCGAGGGCGGCCTGATCGACATGGGCGTGGAGCACGGCTTCGTCCGCAAGGCCGGCGCCTGGTACACGTACGAGGGCGACCAGCTCGGCCAGGGCAAGGAGAACGCCCGTAACTTCCTGAAGGACAATCCCGATCTCGCCGATGAGATCGAGAAGAAGATCAAGACCAAGCTGGGTGTCGGGATCCGCCCGGAGGCCGCGGCCGCCGAGCCGGGCCCGGACGCCGCAGGTGCCGCGCCCGCGTCCGCCGATGAGCCGGCCAAGGCCGTGGCGGCGCCCGCCGCCAAGTCCCGGGCGGCCAAGTCGGCGGCGGCCAAGAGCTAGGGTCCGCCATGCCGTTTGCAGCGGAGAGGCGGCCCCGGGGACAGGACGGCGGCTCCGACTCGTCGAGGGCCGATCGGCAGCCGCCGTCCCAGGACCCGGCCGAGCGGGCGCGGGCGATCTGCCTGCGCCTGCTCACCGGGACCCCGCGTACCCGGAAGCAGCTCGCCGACGCGCTCGACCGGCGGGGCATCCCCCCGGAGGTGGCCGAGGAGGTGCTGTCCCGCTTCGAGGAGGCGGGGCTGATCGACGACGCCGCGTTCGCGGGGGCCTGGGTGGAGTCACGGCATCACGGCCGGGGCCTCGCCCGCCGGGCGCTCGCCCGGGAGCTGCGGACCAAGGGGGTGGACGCGGCCCTGATCGACGACGCGATGGACCGGCTCGACCCCGAGCAGGAGGAGGAGACCGCGCGGGAGCTGGTCGCCCGCAAGCTGCGGTCGACCCGCGGGCTGGACCGCGACCGCCGGATACGCCGGCTCGCGGGGATGCTGGCCCGGAAGGGCTACGGGGAGGGAGTGGCGCTGCGGGTCGTGCGGCAGGCCCTGGAGGAGGAAGGCCTGGCGGAGGACCTGGAGGACGGGGACCTGGTGGGGCTGGACGAGGGGTACTGACCCCCGGGTCCCGCGCCGCCCCGCCCCGCCCCCGCCGGTCCTCGCCCCACCGGTCCTGACCGTCCCCGCCCGCGCGACCTCGTGTGCCGGCGGACGGGGCGCCATGTTCCCGTCCTTCCGTTCCTTCCGCGCCGCAGCCCCGGGAGGCCGGCGGCCGGAGGGGATCAGCCGTTCGTGACGGCCGTGGCGTCGGGAGCGTCGGTGGTGTCCGTGTTGTGCGTGGTGTGCACGGGCAGCCCCGCCGACCGCCACGCCTGGAAACCGCCGATCAGATCGGTCGCCCGGTGCAGGCCCAGCCGGCGGAGGGATTCCGCCGCGAGAGAGGAGGCGTAACCCTCGTTGCAGACGACGACGATCCGCAGATCATGGCCGACCGCCTCCGGAAGACGGTGGCTGCCCCGCGGGTCCAGCCGCCACTCCAGCTCATTGCGCTCCACGACCAGTGCGCCGGGGATCAGACCGTCCCGGTCGCGCAGGGCCGCGTAGCGGATGTCCACCAGCACGGCGCCGTCGGCCGCCTCCCGGCGGGCCTGCTCCGGGCCCACCCGGTCCAGATCGGCGCGGACCTGCTCCAGCAGGTCGTCGATGCCGACGGGTACCGGTCCGGTCCCGTCGGGCTCTTTGCCGCCGGCGGGTGTGGTCGTGTCGCTCACTGCCAGTCCTCCGGGTGTTCGACCTGCTCCAGCCGGAGCACCGCGCCGGTCCGGCCGAACCGGCGGATCAGGGGCAGCGGCGGGTGGTAGGCGTGGACGGACACGGCGTGCTCGGTGGCGGACTCGTTGAGCACCTCGTGCACATGGTGGGTGCCGAAGGCCCGCCCCTGCCCCGTGGCCAGCCGGCGTTCCCGGTCCACCCCCTCGTGCAGTTCCAGGGCCCGCCAGCCGCCGGCCGGGAGCCGTACGGCGAGGGAACGCTCGGTCAGTTCGCCGTGCGCCGTGGCGAAGGCCCCGTGCGACTCGGCATGGTCGTGCCAGCCGGTGCCCGTCCCCGGCGGCCAGCCGATGAGCCATGCCTCGCTGCCGCCCGGCCCGTCCAGGCGTACCCAGGTCCGCTCCCCGGCGACCAGGGGGAGCGAGGCGATCAGGGCCCGGTCGGCGGCGGTGCGCCGGACGAAGTCGAGCAGTTCCGCCGGGGTGGGTGCCGGGGAGACGGCCGGATCGGGACGGGCCGTCACCGACCCGGAGTCACGCGATCCGGAGTCACCGGATCCGGAGCCGCCGACGGGATCGGCGGGAGGACCGGAGGGAGGATCGGTGGGAAGAAGAGGGGCGGCGGGGGGCGGCGCGGTGAGCAGCGCGGAGCGGGGTGGAGCCTGGGACATGGGAAACCGTCCTGGAAGTTCGCTGAGGGCGCGCGGGAGCCGGGCGGGAAGCGCGCGGCGGCGCGGGGAAAGAGGCGAATTCAGCAGGAGGGACGACACACGCAGCCCGCGTAACGGAGCAGATCCATATGGACCCTCCGCCACAGACGCACATCGGTGTCGGTCATACGGCGAGTATGACCAGGGCGCGGAGCCGGGTCAATTGACGTCCGCCGTACGGTCGCTGGAGGCGCTGGAGGCGGTGGAGGGCTCACCGCCCCGGACCGCGTCGGCCGCCGCGTACAGCTCCTCGGGCCGTACCCCGGCGAACGAGGCGACGAGATGACCGTCGGGGCGCACCAGCAGCACGGTGTGGGCGGCGGCGCCCGGATAGGCCTCGGCCACGAGCAGTTCGGCCCGTGCCGGGAGCGCGGCCACCGCTTCCGCCAGCCGGGGCATCAGCCCCGCGCTCTGCCAGTGGCGCCGGTCCCACACCCCCGTACCCGGGGCGACGAGCACCACCAGCAGCCGCCCCCGGCCCACCCGGTCCCACAGCCGCGCGCCGGACCCGTCCGGAGCGGTGATCCGTACGTCGGCGACCTGGGCCCCCAGGGCCGTCCCCAGGACGACCTGGGCGGGGGCGCACACGGGGCCGAGGGGGAAGTGGGGGTGCGCGGGGGGCGCGCCGAGCTGCCCCAGCCCCAGATGTCCGTCGGCGAGCAGGGTGGCCTGGCCCCGGCCCGCGCCCGGGAGGCGGCTGCGCAGGGCCCCGCCGCGTACCGAGAGGGCCTGGTCGGCGGCGCGCAGCCGGGCCGCGACGGCGGTGCGGCGCTCCGACTGGTAGCTGTCGAGGAGGGGTTCGGCGGCGCCCTGGTGCCAGTCGTGGGCGAGTTTCCACGCCAGGTTCTCGGCGTCCCGGAGCCCTTCGTCCAGCTCCTGGGTGCCGAGGGCGCCCAGCAGATGCGCGGCGTCGCCCGCGAGGAACGCCCGCCCCACCCGCCAGTCGCGGGCCAGCCGGTGGTGGACCGTGTGCACCCCGGTGTCGATCAGTTCGTACGGGGGAGTCTCGCCGCACCAGCCGGCCAGGGTCTCCCGGACCCGGGTCACCAGGACGTCCGGGGTGACGAGTTCCCCCTGCGGCGGCAGCAGCCAGTCGAGCCGCCACACGCCGTCGGGGAGCGGCCGGGCGGTGATCTCCTCGCCGCCGGAGCGCCACGGCGGCCGGCGGTGCAGCACGGCCTCGCCGGGCCAGGGCAGTTCGGCGCGGAGCGTGGCCACGGCGTGGCGCTCGACCGCCGTCCGGCCGGGGAAGCGGATGCCGAGGAGTTTGCGCACGGTGGAGCGTGCTCCGTCGCAGCCCACCACATGGCTGCCCCGCCACCAGGTGGCCCCGGGCCCCCGGGTGTGCACGGTGACCCCGGCGCCGTCCTGCTCCAGCGAGTCGACGTGGCTCCCGGTGACCAGTTTGATCAGATGCCGGCCCGCGACGGCCTCCCGCAGCCCGCGCGCCAGGGCGTCCTGCGGAAGGTGCAGGGGAGCGGAGACCACGGAAGCGGCGGAAGCGGCGGAGACAGGGGAAGCAGCGGAAGCGACGTCACGGGACCGTGCTTCCGTGGCGGACTCCGTCGGCGTCTGCGGGCCCGTCAGCTCGACCCGCCGTACCAGCTGTTTGCGCCGGTAGGAGCGCCAGGCGGTCCAGCGGACGCCCTCGTCACGGAGGGTGGTGCAGCCGAGCCGGTCCACCATGTGCGCGGTGTCGGGGCGGAGCACCACCGTACGGGCGGGGCGCGGCTCCTCCCGGCCGGTGGTCTCGTCGAGCAGCACGGAGGGGACGCCCTGTTGCGCGAGGGCGAGGGAGAGCGCGAGCCCCACCGGGCCCGCGCCGACGACGATCACCGGGTCCACAGCGGGACCCCCCGGCCTCGCGGGAAGGCGGTGGGCGGCCCGAACGGCAGCGTGGTGGCCCGGTGTGTGATCACAGAACGTATGCAACCGACTGGGGATGCCTGCGTCAAGTGACGGGAGGGTGGCATGGCGTGCACACGACCACCGGTTCCGCACCCCCGCTTCCCGGGGGGTGCGGGCAAGCAGGGAGGGGCGGTGGCACCGCCGTGCCACCGCCCCTCCCTGGTCTTTGGGGGCGCCCCGCCGTGCGGTCAGACGCCGCCGAGCTGCCCGTCGACGGCCTTGATGTCGACTACGGCGCCCGTGCCCTTCTTGCCCCGGCGGATCCGGCCTTCCAGCCAGCTCGCGAAGGAGGTGAGAAGGAAGTTGAGCAGGATGAAGATCAGCGCGATCACGGTGAGCGTGGCGATGGTGTTGGCGCCGTAGTTGGCCGTGATGGCCCGGTTCTGGTAGAGCAGTTCGGCGAAGCCGAGCATCGCCCCGCCCAGCGCGGTGTCCTTGACGATGACCACGAGCTGGCTGACCAGCGCCGGCAGCATCGCGGTGACCGCCTGCGGCAGCAGCACATGGGCCATCATCTGGCTCTTGCGCATGCCGATCGCCTTGGCGGCGTCCGTCTGCCCGTTCGGCAGAGAGAGGATGCCCGCCCGGACGATCTCGGCGATGACGGAGGCGTTGTACAGCACCAGGCCGGTGACCACCGCGTACATCGGCCGGATCTCCGACTCGATGGTGGTGAGTTCCGCGAAGGCGTTGTAGGCGAAGACCATGAGCAGCAGGACGGGGATGGCGCGGAAGAACTCGACCACCACGCCGACCGGCACCCGTATCCAGGCGTGCTCGGAGAGCCGGCCGATGCCGAGCACCGCACCGAGCGGCAGGGCGATCAGCATGGCGAGCCCGGCGGCCTTCAGGGTCTCCCAGAGGCCCGGCAGCAGGAAGGTGGTCCACACCTTGGAGTCCGTGACGAACGGACTCCACTTCTCCGACGCCAGCTGGTCCTTGTCGGCCATGGTGCCGAGCACCCACCATGCCGCGGCGGCCATGACCACCAGGAACAGCACGGTGTAGAGGATGTTGCGCCGCTTGGCCCGGGGGCCGGGGGCGTCGTACAGGACCGAGGTCATCGCTTCACCGCCACACGCTTGGACACCCAGCCGAGCAGCAGGCCCATCGGCAGGGTGAGAACGACGAAGCCGAAGGCGAAGACCGCGAAGACGGCGAAGAGCGCGTCGGCCTCGTTCTCGATCATGTCCTTCATCAGCAGCGCGGCCTCGGCCACACCGATCGCCGCGGCCACCGTCGTGTTCTTGGTGAGCGCGATCAGGACGTTCGCCAGCGGGGCGACGACCGCGCGGAACGCCTGGGGCAGGACTATGAGGGTCAGCACCTGGAAGAAGCCGAGCCCGAGCGCACGGGCGGCCTCGGCCTGGCCGACGGGGACCGTGTTGATGCCGGAGCGCAGTGCCTCGCAGACGAAGGTGCCGGTGTAGGCGACCAGGCCGAGGACGGCCATCCGGAAGCCGATGTCCTCGAACCGGTCGGCCCCGAGGGAGAACCCCAGGGTCTGGTTGAGGCCGATGGAGCAGCCGACGATGACCACGGTCAGCGGGGTGTTGCGCACCACGTTGACATAGCCGGTGCCGAAGGCCCGCAGCAGGGGGACGGGGCCGACCCGCATGGCGACCAGGGCCGTTCCCCAGACGAGGGAGCCGATGGCCGAGTAGAGGGCGAGCTGGGTCGTCACCCAGAACGCGCCGAGCAGGTCGTACTGCCCGGAATCAAGGAAGTCGAACACGATGACCCGCGATCTCTCCTGGTTGGATCGTGGCGCGTGCCACCGGCCGGGGCCGGTGGCACGTCACCGCTGGCCTCAGCTGGTCTCGGTGATCTCCGGGGCGGGCTCGTACGCGTAGTTGGCCGCGCCGAAGTTCTTCTTGACGAACTTGTCCCAGGAGCCGTCCTTCTTCATCTTCTCCAGGGCCTTGTTGATCTTGTCGCGAAGCTCCTTGTCGCCCTTCTTGAGGCCGATGCCGTAGGGCTCGTCGCTCATCTTCAGGCCGACCAGCTTGAACTTGCCCTGGTGCTCCTTCTGCGCGGCGTAGCCGGCCAGGATGGAGTCATCGGTGGTCAGGGCGTCGACGGCCTTGTTCTCCAGGCCGGTCAGGCACTCCGAGTAGCCGCCGAACGGCTGGAGGTCGGCCTTGGGAGCCAGCTTGTCCTTGACGTTCTGCGCCGAGGTGGAGCCGGTCACCGAGCACAGCTTCTTGCTGTTGAGGTCCTCGACCTTCTTGATGCCGGCGTCGTCGTCGGCACGGACCAGCAGGTCCTGGTGGGCCAGGAAGTACGGACCGGCGAAGTCGACCTCGGCCTTCCGCTTGTCGTTGATCGTGTAGCTCGCGGCGACGAACTTGACGTCACCGTTGCGGATCAGCGTCTCGCGGTTGGCGCTGGGCGCCTGCTTCCACTCGATGTTCTTGGCGTCGTAGCCGAGTTCCTTGGCGACATACGTGGCGACATCGACGTCGAAGCCGGTGTACTCGCCGTCCGCCGTCTTCAGGCCGACACCGGGCTGGTCGAACTTGATACCGATGGTGATCTTGCCGTCGTCGCTGCCGGAGCCGCCACCGCACGCGGTGAGCGTCAGGGAGAGGGCCAGACCCGTGGCGAGCGCCAGCGATGCCTTGCGGAGCTTCATGGAGAACATCCCTTGTGTCGTGATTCGGTCGGTCGTCAGTGGTGCAGGATCTTCGAGAGGAAGTCCTTCGCGCGGTCGCTGCGCGGGTTGTTGAAGAACTCCTCGGGCGTGGCCTCTTCGACGATCCTGCCGTCGGCCATGAAGACCACCCGGTTGGCGGCGGAGCGGGCGAAGCCCATCTCGTGGGTGACGACCACCATCGTCATCCCGTCCCGTGCCAGCTGCTGCATGACTTCCAGCACCTCGTTGATCATCTCCGGGTCGAGCGCCGACGTGGGCTCGTCGAAGAGGATGACCTTGGGGTCCATGGCCAACGCACGGGCGATCGCCACACGTTGCTGCTGGCCACCGGAGAGCTGGGCCGGGTACTTGTCGCACTGGGAGCCGACACCGACACGGTCGAGCAGCTTGCGCGCGTGCTGCTCGGCGGCGGCCTTCTCCTTGCGCCGGACCTTGACCTGGCCCAGCATCACGTTCTCCAGCACGGTCCTGTGCGCGAAGAGGTTGAACGACTGGAACACCATGCCGACGTCGGCGCGGAGCCTGGCCAGCTCCTTGCCCTCCTGGGGCAGCGGCTTCCCGTCGATCGAGATCTCGCCGGAGTCGATCGTCTCCAGACGGTTGATGGTGCGGCACAGCGTGGACTTGCCGGACCCGGAGGGGCCGATGACGACCACGACCTCGCCGCGCTCGATGGTCAGATCGATGTTCTGGAGGACATGCAGCGCGCCGAAGTGTTTGTTCACCCCGCTCAGCACGACCAGGTCACCCGCTGCCGCTACGGCGTCCTCCGGGCCCCCGGTCTTCGCTACTCCGCTCATCGGCTTCTCGCTCCATCCTCCATCGGTTGGGAGGACAGTAGTGAGGGGTTGTGACGAGCGTCATTACATCTGAGCGGAAATTGAGCATAACGATATGGCTTCGGATGGCCACGATGCGTGATGAGGGTGACGAATGGCGTACCGGGTGGATAACGGAAGACGTCCCCCGGCCGACAACCTCTTGACTGATTGGCGGAGAATCGGCCTTGATGCCCTGTGCGCATGACGACCGTGCGACGGGCCGCACACTGGAGGGGGCCCGGCGCGGCGCCGCACACTGGACCGGAGCCGCGCACACCGGACCTCGGGCCCGGACCACCGGAGCCGGGGGCCGGACCGGCCGCCGACCACGTACGACCGACCACTGACCGGAATACGCGACACCCGCGACACCTGAGACACCCGCGATACTCGTGGCACTCGCGATGCTCACGACACGCACGACACGCACGAGATTCGCGGAACGCGCGACACCGAACGACCCGAGGGGGGCCATGAGACTGCTGCTCGTCGAGGACGACGACCATGTCGCGGCCGCCCTGTCGGCCGTGCTCGCCCGGCACGGCTTCCAGGTCGTCCACGCCCGCAACGGCGGTGAGGCACTGCACGCCGTCCTGCCCGCCTCGCACCCCGGCCGGCCGCCCTTCGGGGTGATCCTGCTCGACCTCGGCCTGCCCGACCAGGACGGCTACCAGGTCTGCGGACGGCTCCGGAAGATCACCACCACCCCGGTCATCATGGTCACCGCCCGCTCCGACGTGCGCTCCCGCATCCACGGCCTCAACCTGGGCGCCGACGACTACGTCGTCAAGCCCTACGACACCGGCGAACTGCTCGCCCGCATCCACGCCGTGGCCCGGCGCACCCCCGCCGGGGACGACCCGGCGGCCGCCTCCGACCAGGGCCTGCGGCTGGGCTCCATGACCATCGAACTGCTCACCCGCCGGGTGAGCGTCGACGGCGACGAAGTGCAGCTGACCCGCAAGGAGTTCGACCTGCTCGCGCTGCTCGCCCAGCGGCCCGGCGTCGTCTTCCGCCGGGAACAGATCATCAGCGAGGTCTGGCACACCAGCTGGGAGGGGACCGGCCGCACCCTGGAGGTCCACGTGGCCTCGCTGCGCTCCAAACTCCGGATGCCCGCGCTGATCGAGACCGTACGCGGGGTCGGCTACCGGCTCGTCGCACCGGCCGGCTGACGGATCCTGTGCGTACCCGACTCCTCCCGCTCCTCATCATCCTGCTCGCGGGCATCCTGCTGGCACTCGGCTTCCCGCTCGCGGTCAGCCTCGCCGCCGCCCAGCAGCAGCGGGTCGTCGTCGACCGGATCGACGACACCGTCCGCTTCGCCGCCCTCGCCCAGTTCGTCGCCGGACCCGAGGAGCCGGGGGAACGCCAGGCCCTGCTCCAGGGGCAGCTCCACCGGTACTGGGAGACCTACCGGATCAGGGTCGGTGTCTTCGAACGCGACCGGACCCCCATGCACCGCTCGCCCGCGGGCTGGTCGCTGCCCGACGCCGGGGAGGGCGCCGACGCCTTCGACGAGGCCCGGTCCGGACGGCGCAGCCAGGACCCGCCGCAGGTGTGGCCCTGGCAGACCGGCAGCCGCCTCGTCGTCGCCTCACCGGTCGTTCGCGACGGGGACGTCGTCGCCGTCGTCTACACCGACTCGCCCACCGACCGGCTGCGCGCCCGGATCCTGGAGGGCTGGCTGCTGATCGCCGCCGGGGAGGCCGCCGCCATGCTGGTCGCCGTGGCCGCCGCCTTCCGCCTCACCGGCTGGGTGCTGCGGCCCGTCCGCGTCCTCGACGCGGCCACCCACGACATCGCGACCGGACGGATGAACTCCAGGGTCGCGGCCGCCGGCGGGCCACCCGAACTGCGCCGCCTGGCCCGCTCCTTCAACGAGATGGCCGACAACGTCGAAATGGTGCTGGAACAACAGCGCGCGTTCGTCGCCGACGCCTCCCACCAGCTCCGCAACCCGCTCGCCGCCCTGCTGCTGCGCATCGAACTCCTCGCCCTCGAACTCCCCGAGGGCAACGAGGAGATCGCCTCCGTCCGCACCGAGGGCAAACGGCTCGCCCGGGTCCTCGACGACCTCCTCGACCTCGCCCTGGCCGAGCACGCGGCGGCCACGCTCCAGCTCACCGACATCGGCGCACTCGCCGCCGAGCGGGTCGGATCATGGCGCCCGGTCGCCGAGGAGAAGGGCGTGCGCCTGTCCGGGCCCGACACTGCCGTGACCGCCTGGTGCGACCCGATCGGCCTCTCCAGCGCCCTCGACGCGGTGATCGACAACGCCCTCAAGTTCACCCCCGGCGGCGAGGAGGTCACCGTGACCGTGTCCTCCCGCGGCGACCACTGCACCCTGGTGATCGCCGACCGGGGACCCGGACTCACCGACGACGAACTGCTCCGCGTCGGGGACCGCTTCTGGCGCAGCGGACGCCACCAGAACGTCAAGGGGTCGGGACTGGGCCTGTCGATCTCCCGGGCGCTGCTCTCGGCGGGCGGCGGGACGATCGCGTACGACCATCACCGGCCACGCGGCCTGAAAGTGACCGTCACCGTTCCCCGGACGGCCGCCCGGCCCGCCGTGGGCATCCCGGCAGGAACTGAGGGTCAGGGCTTCACGGAGGTGTAGTAGCGCTGGGCGCCCTCGTGCAGCGCCAGCGGGGCGGTGTAGATCGCGGTCCGCAGATCGACCCCCTGCGCCGGATGCACCATCTGGCCGATCTCGTCACGGCTGCGGATCACCGTCCGGGTCAGGCCCTCGACCATCCCCTCGTCCATGGTGTCCGTGGTCACCAGCAGATTGGCGACGGCCATCGTCGGCACCGGCTCCCGGCTGTCGATGTTCCGGTACGCGTCCGCCGGGATCACCGCCTGCCGGTAGTGGCTGGTCGCCTCGGAGCTGCGGTGGACCTCCTCCACCAGGGCCGCGGGCAGCGGCACCAGCCGGATCTCCATCGCCCGGGAGAGGTCCTCCACGGCCCCGGTCGGCAGGCCGCCCGACCAGAAGAACGCGTCCACGGCCTTCTTCTCCATCAGGCCGGGGGCCGTGTCTATCCCGGCGGGGACCCGGGTGACGTCGGTGTCCGGGTCCAGACCGGCCGCCTGGAGCAGCCGCTCCGCCACCAGCCGCACGCCCGACCCCTCCGGGCCGATGCCCACCTTGCGGCCGCGCAGGTCCGCGACGCTCCGCACCGGCGAGTCCTCGGCCACCACCAGCTGCACGTAGTCGTCGTAGAGCCGGGCACAGCCGCGCAGCCCGGCCGCGCCCGGCTCGCCCTTCTGGCGGTACTTGACGACGGCGTCGGCGGTGGCGATGGCGAAGTCCGCCCCGCCGCCCGCGACGCGGGCGAGATTCTCCTGCGACCCGGCGCTGTTCTCCAGCACCACGTCCACCTCGGGCAGATCGTGCGCCAGCTCGGTCCGCAGCAGCTCCCCGTAGCGGTCGTAGACCCCGTTGCGCAGACCGGTGCTGATCCTGACGTCGCCGCGGGGGCCCGGCTCACCGAGGGGGAACAGCCACCACAGCAGCAGACCGGACACCACCAACAGCGCCGCGGCGGCCTGCGCGGCCCGGCGGCGGCTGAGACGGGAGACGGCCTGGAACATACGGGCGATCCTGCCAGGCCACTCCCCGCGCTGGCCAGAAAGTGCCCCGGGGAGGCCAAACCGTGATGGACCCCCGCCGACGGCCCGTGCGCCGCCGCCCCCACCGGCCCCGCACGAGTCGCCCCCACCGGCCCCCGCGCGAGCCGCCCCCTCCGGCCCCCGCGCGCATCGGCGCACACCCCCGCGCGGAGCACGTTCCCGCAGCTCGCGGCCGCTCCCGCCGGCCATCGCCGGGCAGGTGGGCGGAGCTGTCCCCGCCACCGCCTACCCTTGTTCCATGACCAGCAGCGACCGGAGCCAGGCAGTGGACGTTCAGCGCAGTTACGAGATCCGCACCTACGGATGCCAGATGAACGTCCATGACTCCGAGCGGTTGTCCGGGCTGCTGGAGGACGCCGGCTACGTCCGCGCCCCCGCGGGCTCCGACGGCGACGCCGACGTCGTCGTCTTCAACACCTGCGCCGTCCGGGAGAACGCGGACAACAAGCTCTACGGCAACCTCGGCCGCCTCGCCCCGATGAAGACCCGGCGCCCCGGCATGCAGATCGCCGTCGGCGGCTGCCTGGCGCAGAAGGACCGGGACACCATCGTCGGCCGCGCCCCCTGGGTCGACGTCGTCTTCGGTACGCACAACATCGGCAAGCTGCCGGTGCTGCTGGAGCGCGCCCGGGTCCAGGAAGAGGCGCAGGTCGAGATCGCGGAGTCGCTGGAGGCGTTCCCGTCCACCCTGCCGACCCGGCGGGAGTCCGCGTACGCCGCCTGGGTGTCGATCTCCGTCGGCTGCAACAACACCTGCACCTTCTGCATCGTGCCCGCCCTGCGCGGCAAGGAGAAGGACCGCCGCCCCGGCGACATCCTCGCCGAGATCGAGGCCCTGGTCGGCGAGGGCGTCTCCGAGATCACCCTGCTCGGGCAGAACGTCAACGCGTACGGCTCGGACATCGGCGACCGCGAGGCCTTCAGCAAGCTGCTGCGCGCCTGCGGCCGGATCGAGGGCCTGGAGCGGGTCCGCTTCACCTCGCCGCACCCCCGGGACTTCACCGACGACGTGATCGCCGCCATGGCCGAGACGCCGAACGTGATGCCGCAGCTGCACATGCCCCTCCAGTCCGGCTCGGACACCGTGCTGCGGGCCATGCGCCGGTCCTACCGGCAGGAGAAGTTCCTCGGGATCATCCACAAGGTGCGCGAGGCGATCCCGCACGCCGCCATCTCCACCGACATCATCGTGGGCTTCCCCGGCGAGACCGAGGAGGACTTCGAGCAGACGCTGCACACGGTCCGCGAGGCCCGCTTCGCCAACGCCTTCACCTTCCAGTACTCCAAGCGCCCCGGCACCCCCGCCGCGACCATGGAGGGCCAGATCCCCAAGGCGGTCGTCCAGGCCCGCTACGAGCGGCTGGTGGCGCTCCAGGAGGAGATCTCCTGGGACGAGAACAAGAAGCAGGTCGGCCGGGTCCTGGAGGTCATGGTCGCCGAGGGCGAGGGCCGCAAGGACGACGCCACCCACCGGCTCTCCGGCCGCGCCCCCGACAACCGGCTCGTGCACTTCACCAAGCCGGACCAGGAAGTGCGCCCCGGGGACACCGTCACCGTGGAGATCACCTACGCCGCTCCGCACCATCTGCTCGCCGAGGGCCCGGTGACGTCCGTGCGCCGCACCCGCGCGGGCGACGCCTGGCAGAAGCGCCAGGAGGGGCGGGCGGCGAAGCCGGCGGGCGTGCTGCTCGGACTGCCGAAGATCGGCGTCCCGGAGCCGCTGCCGGCGGCGTCCGCGCCCGCCTGCGGCCTGGGCTGACCCGTCCGATCCCGCGGACGTCACGGGCGTCCGCGGGCGTGCGCGCTCCGGTACGGGTCGTTACGGGGGCCGCGTGCCCGCGCCCGGCGGGCTAGGCTGCCGATCATGCTTGTCGCCGCCGCCGTCTGCCCCTGCCCGCCGCTGCTCGTGCCGGAGGTCGCCGCGGGCGCCGCGCCGGAACTCGACGCGGCCCGGGACGCCTGCGCCGACGCCGTCGGCGTGCTCGCGGCCTCCCGCCCCGATCTGCTGGTGGTGGTCGGCCCCGCGCCCACCGGCGCGGACGGTACGTACCACCCCGGTACGCCGGGCTCCTTCCGGGGCTTCGGCGCGGACCTGACCGTACGGCTGGGCACCGGACCGGCCCGGGAACCGGACCAGGAGCCGGCCCGGGAGCTTCCGTACTCCCTGTCCGTGGCCGCCTGGCTGCTCTCCCGCGCGCGCTGGGACGCCTGCCCCGTCGAGGGCGCGGCGGTGACCGAGGACCTGGCGCCGGAGCGGGCGGTGGAGCTGGGCCGGCGCACCGCGACCCGGGCCGGCCGGGTCGCCCTGCTGGTGATGGGCGACGGGAGCGCCTGCCGGGGGGTGAAGGCCCCCGGCTATCTGGACGAACGGGCGGAGGGCTTCGACGCCCTCGCCGCGCGGGCCCTGGGCGCCGCGGACACCGCCGCCCTGAAGGCGCTGGACGCCCCGCTGGCGCGGGAGCTGAAGGCGGCGGGCCGGGCCCCCTGGCAGGTGCTCGCGGGCGCCGCCGAGGACACCTCGGCCGCCGGGCGGCTGCTCTACGACGAGGCGCCCTACGGGGTCGGCTATCTGGTCGCCGCCTGGACCTGAGCCGGTCGCCGCCTGGACCTGAGCCGTCCGGGCCGCGTCCGTGCGGGTGACGTGCGCGACGGCACACACGACTGCGCAGACGACGGCGGAGGGCCGCGGGGTCATCGCCCCGCGGCCCTCCGGCCGTGATCGTGAAAGGCCCCTCGGGCCTCAGGAGGCGGGCGGCGCCGCCGGCGGCGGGGTGCCGCCGTCGTCCTTGTGCGCGATGCGGTCCAGGGCCTCCTTGGCCTTGCCCGTGCCGGACTGGATCTTGTCGCTGTACTTGCCCTTGGTGCGGGCGTCGACCGCGTGAGCGGCCTTGTCAAGGCCCTGCTCGATCTTGCCCCCGTGCTGTTGTGCCAGGTCGGAGACCTTCTCCTTGGCCGGGGCGAGCTTGGCCTTCAGTGTGTCCATGAGACCCATGGGGCACCTTTCCTCGTGGGACTACTGGCGGGCGCCCTCGCCGGCCTCGCGATCCGCCGCGTCCCCGGACGACTGCTGGCGCGGAATCTCCACACCTTCGGGGGCCGCGGTCGAAGCCCCCTCGGCCTTCGCGGCCTCGGTGGTCTCGGCGGCCCCCGTGGTTTCGGTGGGACGCTCCGCGGTCTCCGCCGCCTTCGGGGCGGCCTCGTCCTTCGGGGCCTCGGCCTCGCTGGTGGTGCTGCCGGCTTCGGGCTCCACCTCCAGGGTATCGGGGGTCCTTCCGTCGGCCGGGGTCTGTGCGGCGGGGTCGTCGCCCTTCGACCGGCGGAACAAGCGTGCAAAAACACCCATATCTACTCCATAGCGTACTCGTGTGAGGGGTTGCCGCGCCGTGCCGCGCGGCTGCCCGAAGTGCCTCGTCATCGCCGTGATGGCGTGCCGGCCGGAAAACCGGCGTTCGAGACCTCGCAACAGGCAACGACCCCCCAGCCGTGACGTCACCTCGCTCGTTCGGGGACATCGCCGCGGGTTTGCGAGACTGGGGCGGTGAGAAGCACCCCTCCCGCACCGCGGGTCATCGCCGTCGTCGGCCCCACCGCGGCCGGAAAGTCCGACCTGGGCGTCTTCCTCGCCCAGCAGCTGGGCGGGGAAGTCGTCAACGCCGACTCCATGCAGCTGTACCGGGGGATGGACATCGGCACCGCCAAGCTGACGACGGCCGAGCGCGGCGGGGTCCCGCACCACCTCCTGGACATCTGGGACGTCACCGAGGCCGCGAGCGTCGCCGAGTACCAGCGGCTCGCCCGCGCGCGGATCGACCGGCTGCTGGCCGCCGGGCGCACCCCGATCCTGGTCGGCGGCTCCGGGCTGTACGTCCGGGGCGCGGTCGACGCGCTGGAGTTCCCCGGCACCGACCCGCAGGTCCGGGCCCGGCTGGAGGCGGAGCTGACCGAACTCGGCCCCGGCGCGCTGCACGCCCGGCTGGCCGCCGCCGACCCCGGGGCCGCCGCGGCGATCCTCCCCGGCAACGGCCGCCGCATCGTGCGCGCGCTGGAGGTGATCGAGATCACCGGCAAGCCCTTCACGGCCAACCTCCCCGGTCACGAGAGCGTGTACGACACGGTGCAGATCGGCGTCGACGTGGCCCGCCCCGAGCTGGACGAGCGGATCACCGTCCGGGTCGACCGCATGTGGGAGGCGGGCCTCGTCGACGAGGTGCGGACCCTGGAGGCGCACGGGCTGCGCGAGGGGCTCACGGCCCCGCGCGCCCTCGGCTACCAGCAGATCCTCCGGGCGCTCGCGGGCGAGTGCACCGATCGGGAGGCGCGCGACGAGACCGTGCGCGCCACCAAACGCTTCGCGCGCCGTCAGGATTCATGGTTCAGAAGGGATCCCCGGGTGCATTGGCTCAGTGGTGCCGAGGCGGACCGACGGGAACTTCCCGGACGTGCGCTGGCGTTGATCGAACAGGCCGTCACCGCCTGATCGTCGAACGGGCGGTTACAGCCTGATCACGTGATGGCATCGGGACGCCCTGCCCGTCATGGGGGCGCCCTGGAGCGTGCCATCATCGAGCGACGATCGACTGTGGAGTCCGAGTGGGGAGGGCACGTGGCGATGGAGGCCGGCCCTCACGACACCGACCGGCAGCGGCTGGACCGTCCGGACGCGGCACCCGGGCTGAGCCCGGACGGCCCCGACGCGTCGGAGGAGCAGGACGTCCTGGCGGGCGAGGTCGAGGTCGAGCTGCGCCCCGCGCGCAGGCTCCGCCTCTGGCAGCTCGCCCCCATCGTGATCCTCGCCGTCGCCGGCTCCCTCATGTTCGGCTTCCCTCTCGCCTTCGGCACCGGAAGCTCCGGCTCCGGCCCCGTCGTCGCGATGCTGGGCCTGCTGATCGGCTGCTGTGCCGCGGGGTGGGCCGTCATGGCGGCCCGGCGGGTCGGCCACACCTGGCCGGGACTGCCGCCGCGCGGCTCGGGGGAGCGCCCCGACTGGCGGGTCCTGCTGCTGTACGCGGCGGTGTGCGCGCTCCTGGTGGCGCTCGCCGTCTGGCGCGTGGCCCGGCTGCGCTGAGGGGCCCGCGGGGCCGGCGGTGCGTACAGGCCGCCTGATCCCCGGCCCTCCGGCTGTCCGGTCCTCCGGCTGTCCGGTCGCCCCGTTGTCGTCGCTCGCTCGTACGATGGACGGCGTGAGCACTCCACCGGCCGCGACGCCCGCCCAGCACCCCGCCGTGCCCTTCCTGAAGGGCCACGGCACCGAGAACGACTTCGTCATCGTCCACGACCCCGACAACGCGCTCGACCTGCCCGCGGCCACGGTCGCGCGGCTGTGCGACCGCCGGGCCGGTGTCGGCGGTGACGGGCTGCTCCATGTCGTCCGGTCGGCCGCCCACCCGGAGGCCCGCGCGATGGCGGACCGGGCCGAGTGGTTCATGGACTACCGCAACGCCGACGGCTCGATCGCCGAGATGTGCGGCAACGGCGTCCGCGTCTTCGCCCGCCACCTCCAGCGCGCCGGCCACGCCGGGGCCGGCGACCTGGCCGTGGCGACCCGCGGCGGCGTCAAGCGGGTGCACATCGCCAAGGACAGCGCCCCCGGCGCGGGCGACGGCGACATCACCGTGCTCATGGGCCGCGCGGACCTCCCCGCCGCGACCGTCACCGTCGCCGTCGGCGCCCGCACCTGGCCCACCACCCATGTCGACATGGGCAACCCCCACGCGGTCGCCTTCGTCGCCGACCTCGACCACGCGGGCGACCTCCTCACCGAGCCGTCCTACACCCCGTCAGCCGTCTACCCGGCCGGGGTGAACGTGGAGTTCGCCGTCGACCGGGGCGAGCGCCACCTCGCCATGCGGGTCCACGAACGGGGCTCCGGCGAGACCCGGTCCTGCGGTACGGGCGCCTGCGCCGTGGCCGTCGCCGCCGCCCGCCGCGACGGCCTGGACCCCGCCGTCACCGGCGCCCCCGTCACGTACACCGTGGACCTCCCCGGCGGCCGGCTGCTGATCACGGAGCGGCCGGACGGCGAGATCGAGATGACCGGCCCCGCCGTGATCGTCGCCGAGGGGCATATCGCACCCGGCTTGTTCGCACCATCCCAAACCGTCACGTCATAGAGCTTCGCTCGAATGGGTGATCCGTTTCACGCTCGGCGAGAGGCGGACTGCTCCACGTGGTGGGCTCGATAGCATCAAGGACCGGCCCGGAGGGCGCCTGCCCTCCCTCGCCGGTCGATTGCCGCCCGGAGGAGCCCCCATGAGTGCAGAGGCCGTGAACCCTGGTGCCCACAGCCGCAGACGCGGCCGTCCACGCATCGACCTCCGCCGGCTGGGCCGTGCCGCGCTCCTCGGCACACCCGGCCGGGACCGGCTGCCGGACGCCATCGCGCACATGGCCGACGCCCACCGGGCCCATCACCCCGACGCCGATCTGGCCACGCTCCGCAAGGCGTATCTGCTCGCGGAGTCGTCCCACCGGGGCCAGTTCCGCAAGAGCGGCGAGCCGTACATCACCCATCCGCTCGCGGTCACCCTGATTCTCGCCGAACTCGGCGCGGAGACCACCACCCTGACGGCGTCGCTCCTCCACGACACCGTCGAGGACACCGAGGTGACCCTCGATCAGGTCACCCGCGAGTTCGGCGCCGAGGTCGCCTATCTCGTCGACGGCGTCACCAAGCTGGAGAAGGTCGACTACGGGGCCGCCGCCGAGCCCGAGACCTTCCGCAAGATGCTCGTCGCCACCGGCAACGACGTCCGCGTGATGTCGATCAAACTCGCCGACCGGCTGCACAACATGCGCACCCTCGGCGTGATGCGCCCCGAGAAACAGGCCCGTATCGCCCGGGTGACCCGGGAGGTCCTGATCCCGCTCGCCGAGCGGCTCGGCGTCCAGGCGATCAAGACCGAGCTGGAGGACCTGGTCTTCACGATCCTGCACCCCGCCGAGTACGAGCGCACCCGCCGCCTCATCGCCGAGAACTCCTCGGCGGGCGCGGCGCTCGACGCGATCGCCGAGCGCGTCCGGGCCGTGCTGCGGGAGGCCGGGATCGCCGCCGAAGTCCTCATCCGCCCCCGCCACTTCGTCTCCGTCCACCGCGTCAGCATCAAACGCGGCGACCTGCGCGGCACCGACTTCGGCCGGCTCCTGGTCCTCGTCGGCGAGGACGCCGACTGCTACGCGGTCCTGGGCGAGCTGCACACCTGTTTCACCCCGGTGATCTCCGAGTTCAAGGACTTCATCGCCGCGCCCAAGTTCAACCTCTACCAGTCGCTGCACACCGCCGTCGCGGGCCCGGAGGGGTCCGTCGCCGAAGTCCTCATCCGTACGCACCAGATGCACCGGGTCGCCGAGGCCGGGGTGATCGCCCTCGGCAACCCCCACCCCGCCCTGGAGAGCGCCGAGCCCGCCGACGGCGAGCGCGCCGACCCCACCCGGCCCGGCTGGCTCTCCAGGCTCCTCGAATGGCAGCAGTCCACCCCCGACTCCGACACCTTCTGGAGTTCGCTCCGCGCCGACCTCGCCCAGGACCGGGAGATCACCGTCTTCGGCGCCGACGGCCGTGCCCTGGGTCTGCCGGCCGGCGCCAGCTGCGTGGACGCCGCCTACGCGCAGTACGGCGAACACGCCCACGCCTGTATCGGCGCCCGGGTCAACGGCCGGCTCGCGACCCTGGGCACCGTCCTCGGCGACGGCGACACCGTCCATCTGCTCTTCGCCCAGGACGCCCCCGACGCCGCCGGCGCCCCCGGGGTCCAGGACACCCCCGAGGCCCGGGACGCCGGCTGGGGCCCGGCGCCCGACTGGCTGGAGCACGCCCGTACGCCCGCCGCCCGGATCGCCATCACCACCTGGCTGGAGAGCCATCCCCACGGGGCCGAGGACCCCGCGACCGCCCCCCGCAGGACCGCGCCCGTCACCACCGAGGCCGATCGGCCGGCCGTCGCCAACGCCGTCGTCGACCTCCCCGACGCCACCGTGCGGCTCGCCGGCTGCTGCACACCCGTCCCCCCCGACCCGGTGATCGGGTTCGCGGTACGCGGCGGAGTCGTCACCGTCCACCGCGAGATGTGCTCGGCCGTCGCCCGGATGGCGACCCTGGACCGGCAGCCGATCACCGCCCGCTGGGGCGAGGCCGCCGGCTGCCGGGTCACCCTCGTCGCCGAGTCCTTCGGCCGCCCCCGGCTCCTTGCCGACCTCACCGAGGTCATCGCCGTCGAGGGCGCCGCCATCGTCTCCGCGACCGTCGAGCCGCCCAGCGAGCAGCGGGTGCGCCACACCTACACCCTCGCCCTCCCCGACGCCGCCGGACTCCCTGCCCTGATGCGGGCCATGCGCCAGGTGCCGGGCGTGTACGACGTGAGCCGGAGCCAGCATCCGGCGGCGACCGGCTGACCTCGTTCGGGTGGTTTGGACGCGCGCCCGCGCACCCGGGGCCCACCGGCCCTGATAGCGGTTGTGCATGCTGTCCCACTCCCTGGCCGCTCCGCCCGTCGCCCCCCGGCGACCCCGGAGCTCCCGCGTCCTTCGCCGGATGCGTGCGCTGCTGCTGGCCGGAGCCGCGGCGACCCTGGTGGCCGCCGTGCTGCCGCCGCCCCCGCCCGTCGCGCTCGGCATCGGAGACCCGCTCTTCCCGCTGCTCGGCAACCCCGGCTACGACGTCCTCTCCTACGACCTGGCCTTCACCTACCACGGGAACAACACCACGCCCCTGGACGCCGTCACCCGCATCGAGGCCACGGCGACCGAGCGGCTGGAGCGGATCAACCTCGACTTCGCCCACGGAACGGTCGGCTCCGTGGAGGTCGACGGCCTCCCCGCCGAGTTCGCCACCGTCGACGAGGACCTGGTGATCCAGCCCCTGCTGCCCCTGGAGGCGGGCTCCAGGACACGGATCACGGTGACCCACACCAGCGACCCCCGGGGCGGTACCGGCGGCTGGGTGCGCACCCGCGACGGACTGGTGATGGCCAATCAGGCCGATGTCGCCCACCGGGTCTTCCCCTCCAACGACCACCCCGCCGACAAGGCGTACTTCACCATCAGGGTCACCGCGCCCAGTGAGCTGACCGCCGTCGCCAACGGGGTCCGCGTGGGCCGCCGGCCCGAAGGCGCCACCACCACCTGGGCGTACCGCACCCGGCACCCCATGGCCACCGAACTCGCCCAGGTCGCCATCGGGGCCTCCGCCGTCCCCACCCGCGAAGGACCCGGCGGGCTGCCCGTGCGCGACGTGGTCCCCGCCAAGGACGCCGCCGCCCTGGAGCCGTGGCTCGCGAAGACCCCCGACCAGATCGCCTGGATGGAGGGGAAGGTCGGCCCCTACCCGTTCGAGAACTACGGGGTGCTGATCGCCGACGCCGCCACCGGCTACGAGCTGGAGACCCAGACGCTGTCGCTGTTCGAGCGCCGGATCTTCATCGGGAGCCCGTTCCCCGCGTGGTACGTCGACTCGATCATGGTCCATGAACTGGCCCACCAGTGGTTCGGCGACAGCGTCAGCCCGCGCCGCTGGTCCGATCTGTGGCTGAACGAGGGGCACGCCACCTGGTACGAGGCCCTGTACGCGGAGGAGAAGTCCGGGCACACGCTCCAGGCGCGGCTGCGCGAGGCGTACCGGCAGTCGGACCGTTGGCGCGCCGACGGCGGACCGCCGGCCGCGCCGAAACCGCCCGCCCCCGGACAGAAGATCAGCCTCTTCAGGCCGGTGGTCTACGACGGCAGCGCGCTCGTCCTGTACGCCCTGCGGCAGACGATCGGCCGAGAGGCCTTCGAGCGGTTGCAGCGGGCGTGGGTACGGGAGTACCGCGACGGAACGGCGGGTACGGAGGACTTCGTCCGGCTCGCCTCCGAGACCGCCGGGCGCGACCTGTCGGCGTTCCTCCAGGGGTGGCTGTACGGGGAGCGCACCCCGCCGATGCCCGGCCATCCGGACTGGCGCAGCCTGCCGGTCGCCACGGCCACCGGCGGGACCACCGGCGGCAGGGCCGAGGGCGCGGACACCCGGGGCACCGGCCGGCAGCCCGGCAAGGACACCGCGCACGCCCCTGCGGTACGCCGGTGAGGCCCCCCGCCCGGCCGCCGGGGAAACCCGCGTGACGGGCCCGCCGGCCGCGTGGGACCATCGACGGGTCGGCGACGCCGCCGAGGCCGGTTGCGCCGACTGCGCGGATTCCCCGGGGGATGCCCCACGGGAATCATCCGGCCCCGTCACGCGTTGTGATTGACGAACGGCGCACCGGACCGGCTCCGGGGCGGCGCACCCCCACCCATTCGACGTATCGACGTAAGGATCCAATGACCTCCTCTTCATCCCCTTCCCAGTCCCAGGACGAGCAGAGCTTCGAGCGGACGCGCGCCGAGAGCCTTCGGGCCGATGCCCTGATGGAAGAGGACGTCGCCTGGAGCCACGAGATCGACGGAGAGCGGGACGGCGAGCAGCTGGAGCGCGCCGAGCGCGCGGCGCTGCGTCGTGTCGCCGGCCTCTCCACCGAGCTCGAGGACGTCACCGAGGTCGAGTACCGCCAGCTGCGCCTGGAGCGCGTGGTGCTGGTCGGTGTCTGGACCTCCGGCACCGTGCACGACGCGGAGAACTCCCTGGGCGAGCTGGCGGCCCTCGCCGAGACGGCGGGCGCCCTCGTGCTCGACGGCGTCATCCAGCGCCGTGACAAGCCGGACCCGGCCACCTACATCGGCTCCGGCAAGGCCCAGGAGCTGCGGGACATCGTCCTCGAAACGGGCGCCGACACGGTCGTCTGCGACGGTGAGCTGAGCCCCGGCCAGCTGATCCACCTGGAGGACGTCGTCAAGGTCAAGGTGGTCGACCGGACCGCCCTGATCCTCGACATCTTCGCCCAGCACGCCAAGTCCCGCGAGGGCAAGGCCCAGGTCGCGCTGGCGCAGATGCAGTACATGCTGCCCCGGCTGCGCGGCTGGGGTCAGTCGCTCTCCCGGCAGATGGGTGGCGGCGGCGGTGGCGGCATGGCCACCCGAGGCCCCGGTGAGACCAAGATCGAGACGGACCGGCGGCGGATCCGCGAGAAGATGGCGAAGATGCGCCGGGAGATCGCGGAGATGAAGACCGGCCGCGACATCAAGCGGCAGGAGCGCCGTCGCCACAAGGTGCCGTCGGTGGCGATCGCCGGTTACACCAACGCGGGCAAGTCCTCCCTGCTCAACCGGCTCACGGGCGCCGGAGTCCTGGTGGAGAACGCCCTGTTCGCCACCCTGGACCCCACGGTCCGCCGGGCCGAGACCCCCAGCGGCCGGCTCTACACCCTCGCGGACACGGTCGGCTTTGTCCGGCATCTGCCGCACCACCTGGTCGAGGCGTTCCGCTCCACGATGGAGGAGGTCGGGGACTCCGATCTGATCCTGCATGTGGTCGACGGCTCGCACCCGGCCCCCGAGGAGCAGCTCGCGGCCGTCCGTGAGGTGATCCGGGAGGTCGGCGCGACCGACGTGCCCGAGATCGTGATCGTCAACAAGGCGGACGCGGCGGACCCGCTGGTGCTCCAGCGGCTGCTGCGGATCGAGCGGCACGCCATCGCCGTCTCGGCGCGTACCGGGCAGGGCATCGAGGAGCTGCTGCGGCTCATCGACGACCAGCTGCCCCGCCCTGCCGTCGAGATCGAGGTGCTGCTGCCGTACGCGCAGGGCGGCCTGGTCGCCCGGGTGCACGCCGACGGCGAGGTGATCTCCGAGCAGCACGACGAGGAGGGCACCCTGCTCAAGGCCCGGGTCCACGAGGAGCTGGCGGCGGCGCTCGCGCCGTATGTGCCGGCGGCCCGCTGACCGCCCACCCGTGATCGTGGAGGTGCCCGTACCGAATCCGGTGCGGGCACTTCCGCGTCCGTGGGGTGCGACGCTCCCGCGCTACGGCCCGGCGGATCGCCGGCTCAGCGCCGGATAGAGATCCCGGGCGCCCCCGCCGAGCCGGGGCCCGGCCGGCCAGCCGCCCGTCACCGGGCCGATCGACGTGTTGGAGACCAGCACCGGCGAGCCGTCGGCGCGCGCGGCGAACCAGCCGCCGCCGGAGGATCCGCCGGTCATGGTGCAGCCGATGCGGTGCATCGTCGGGGTGCCAGGCCCTAGGTCGTGTCTTCAAAGTCCCGTCTGCCCGGCGTGCCCTGGCACGGCACCTCGCTGCGTTGTCGTCAGTCGCCGATGCTCCGCATGGACTCCCTCCTCCGCCTTGCGATGCACCGCACCAGACCCCGCCGGGCCCGCCCTCCGGGCGGACGACGCTACTTTGAAGACACTCCCTAGGGACAGCCGGCCCGGCCGGTCCAGGCACTTGTGCATGATCGCGCCGTTGAAGGGCGCGGCGGCGGGATAACCCCAGGCCCCCAGGGCACTGATCTCCCGCGCATCCGGTGCCGCGAAGTCGATGTCGAGCGCGGTGCCCACCGTCTCCTCCAGCGACCGCGCCCCCTCCCGGGGCTTCACCCGCAGGACCGCGTAGTCGTACGGAGCGCCCGCGCCGCCCGTCGGACCGCCCCGGGTGATCCACTCCTGGGAGGTGGACGCCCAGTCGGCCCAGTGGACCCCGTACGGAGCGACTTCCTCCGCCGGTGCCGACGCCAGCTTCTCCGGCGGCCTGCCCTGGTCGTTGTACGCGGGGACGAAGGCGATGTTCCGGTACCAGCCGCCGTCCTTGCCGGCGTGGACACAGTGCCCGGCGGTCCAGACGAGGTTGGACCGCCCCGGGGCGGCGGGATCCTTGACGACGGTGGCCGAGCAGACCATGGCCCCCTGGGGGCCGTCGAAGAAGACCTTGCCCACCGGGGCCGCGTTCCGCTGGTACGGAGGCTCCTCCCGCACCGCCGTCACCGGTCGCGGCTCCGGGTCGCTCACCCCCTGGTCCCCGGCCGTGTCCCCGTCGGCGAGCGTCTGCGCGGGCGGCCTCGCCGAGGTCATCGGCTCGGGCCCCCACAGATCCCGGATCACCGGGTTGACGAAGTCCCGGGCCTCGCGGAGCCAGGTGTCCTCGTCCCAGTCCCGCCAGGCGCCGTCCAGCCAGGCGGACGGGTCCAGGCCGTTCTCCCGCAGCCGTTCGGCCACCTCCGCGGGGAACCCGGCGGCAGTGCCGGCGGCCTCGGCAGCCGCATCGGCGGCGGACTCCTTGACGGCGTTCCCGCCCGTACCGCCGCAGCCGGAGGCGGTGAACACCACCGCCAGGGCGAGCGCGGCGGCGGCCGGCCACGAAATCGTCGGTCGCATGGAACGATCCCCCCTCAGGGTTCGGTCGGAGCCGGCCGCCGGTCCCCGAAGGACCCGGCCCGGGAGCCTATCGGCCGGCGAACTTCCTGCTCACGGCGGTGAAGACCGCCTTCGCCTCCGCGCCGAGCCGCGGCCCGGCGAGCCAGCCCGCCGGCACCGGGCCGATGGAGGTGTTGGAGACCAGCGCGGGCCGGCCGTCACGGCCCCGCGCCACCCAGCCGCCACCGGAGGAACCCCCGGTCATGGTGCAGCCGATGCGGTACATCGTGGGCTGCTCCGACGCCACGGAGAGCCTTCCGGGGTCGTCCGGGCACTGGAACATCCGCTCACCGTCGAACGGCTCCGCCGCCGGATAACCGGTCGCCGTCACCGCCGAAAGATCCGCCGCCCCCGGCGCGTCGAAGTCCACCGGCAGCGCCGAACCGACCGTCTCCTCCAGCGACTTCCCCGAGCCGCCCTTCTCCGGGGTGACATGGATGACCGCGAAGTCGTACGGAGCGCCCCTGCCGCCGTTCTTCTCGCCCTGGGCGATCCACTGCCCGGAGGTCTTCGCCCAGTCGCCCCACCACACCCCGTGCGGGGCGATCTCGCTCTCCGGCGCGGAATCCAGCTCGGCGGTGGGCCGCGCGGCATTGTTGTACGAGGGGACGAAGGCGATGTTCCGGTACCAGCCGCCGTTCTTCCCTGCGTGGACGCAGTGCCCGGCGGTCCAGACGAGGTTGGACCGCCCTGGGTTGGCGGGGTCCTCGACGACGGTGGCCGAGCAGACCATGGAGCCCTCGGGCCCGTCGAAGAACACCTTCCCCGCCTCCGGCGCCCCGGTCCGGTACGGGGCCGCGACCGGCCGCGCCGTCACGGGCCGGGGAGCCGGGTCACTGACCCCGTCGCCGTCCGGGATCCCCCGGCCGACGGGCCGCTCCGGCGGGGTCTCGGCCTTCCGCATCCGGTCCGGGTCCCACAGGTCCTCGATGATCGGGTTGACGAAGTCCTGGGCCTCGCGCAGCCACTGGTCCCTGTCCCAGTTCCGCCAGGCGCCGTCGCGCCACTTCTCCAGGTCGATGCCGTGTTCCTTGAGCCGGTCCGCCAGCTCCTTCGGGATGGTGATCCGGTCCAGCAGGTTCTCCTCGCCGGCCCGCGTCGCGCCCTCGCCCGCGCCCTCGCCCTCCGTGGTGCAGGCGGTGGCGGTCAGCGCGAGCGCGGCGGCTATGGACACCGCGGTCAGGACGGGACGGACGGTTTGCATGTGGTGATCCCCCTGGGGCTTCGTCTTCCGTGCGGCACCCCGCGGCGCGGGCCGTGCCGGCGGGCACCGGCGTGCCGTGAGCACGCGCGGACGTGTGGTCCGGGGAGCCTCCCGGGACCGCCGCGAACCCTACAAGGGGGGGCGCCCTTCCCGGAGCGCGGATTCCCCGGCGCCGGTGCCGATGGGGACGGCACCCGGCGGCTCCACGGTTCCGCCCCCGCAAGGATCTTCGGGCCGACCGTGATCCCCGGCCCGCCGCGTCGTTGGTACACACGGGGATGGATACGGAAGCGGGACCGCGAGCGTTCAGCCCGGCCGGGCGGCGGACGGATCCGTACCGCCGGGGCCGATCCGGAACCGCGCGGACGACGGCCCCGCCGGGTGTCGGCCGACCGCACCGGCCGGCCGGGCCGGAGCGCCGCCGTACCCCGCACCATCCGTACCGCACCGCCGCCGCACGACCGCACCGCTCGTATCGCCCGTACCGCACCACCGACGTACCGAAACACTCCCATACCGCACCGACGTGACCGCTGGAGGACCGACCGCCGTGGCCGTGACCCGATCCGCTCCCGTGGCCCCGGCCGCGCACGAAGGGATTCTGCGCCGCCAGTCGCTGCGCGAGTCCGCGGCCCGAACCTACGCCCGCTCGCTGCCCGTCGTCCCCGTCCGCGCCAAAGGGCTGACGATCGAGGGCGCCGACGGCCGCCGCTACCTCGACTGCCTCTCCGGCGCGGGCGCGCTCGCCCTCGGCCACAACCACCCGGTGGTCCTCGAAGCCATCCGGAAGGTCATCGACTCCGGTGCGCCCCTGCACGTCCTCGACCTGGCCACTCCGGTGAAGGACGCCTTCGTCACCGAGCTGTACGCCACCCTCCCGCCCGGTCTCGCCGACGACGCGCGGATCCAGTTCTGCGGCCCGGCGGGCACCGACGCCGTCGAAGCGGCGATCAAACTCGTCCGGGTGGCGACCGGGCGCAGCGGACTGCTGGCCTTCACCGGCGCGTACCACGGGATGACCGCCGGGGCCCTCGCCGCGTCCGGCGGAGCCTCCGAGGTCAAGGTCACCCGGCTGCCGTTCCCCCAGGAGTACCGCTGCCCGTTCGGCGTCGGCGGCGCTGTCGGCGCCGAACTGGGGGCGCGCTGGACCGAGAGCCTGCTCGACGACCCGTGCGGCGGGGTGGCGGCCCCGGCGGGGATGCTGCTCGAACCCGTCCAGGGGGAGGGCGGGGTCCTGCCCGCGCCCGATGTCTGGCTGCGCCGCATGCGCGCGATCACCGAGGCCCGTTCCATCCCCCTGATCGCCGACGAGGTCCAGACCGGCGTCGGACGCACCGGCGCGTTCTGGGCGGTGGAACACAGCGGCGTCGTCCCCGATGTGATGGTCCTCTCCAAGGCGATCGGCGGCTCCCTGCCGCTGGCGGTGATCGTCTACCGCTCCGCGCTCGACGTCTGGCCGCCGGGGACGCACGCCGGGACCTTCCGGGGCAACCAGCTCGCCATGGCCGCCGGAGCCGCCACCCTCGCCTACGTCCGCGAGAACCGGCTCGCCGACCGGGCCGCGGAACTCGGCGCCCGGATGCGGGCGAGCCTGCGGGAGCTGGCCGCCGCCCACCCCTCGGTCGGTGATGTCCGGGGCCGGGGGCTGATGATCGGCGTGGAACTCGTCGACCCCGAGGCCACGGCCCACGACGACACCCGGCGGCCCCCGCCCGCGCCCGCGCTCGCCGCCGCCGTCCGCCGGGAGTGCCTGGACCGGGGGCTCATCATCGAACTCGGCGGCCGTCACTCCGCCGTCGTACGGCTGCTGCCCCCGCTCACCCTCACCGACGAACAGGCCGTCGCCGTCCTCGACCGCTTCGCGGACGCCCTGGCGGCGGCGGAGAGCGGGGCCCGGCGGGGGCCCGCTGCGGCACCGACGTCCTGACCGGCCCCACCTCCCAAGGAAACCGCTCGTGAACGCCACCCCCGCGCGCCCCGGCCCGTCCCTTCCGCCCGCCGCAGGCCCCGGCCCCGGCCCCGACCCCGACCCCGGCACGGCCACCGATACGAGTGCGGGTACGGGCATGTCCACCGATGCGGGCCGGGTGCCCCGGCAGCACCCCGGACCCGGACCCGGACCCGGCACCGGCACCGACAGCGGCCAGGGGGCCCGGACCGCCACCGGTCCGTCCACGCGTACGGGACCAACGGGACCACGCGCCGGTACGGAGCGCCGCACCCCGGGCACCCGGGACCCCCTGGACGACCCCGACCCCCGCCGGGCCGCCGACGCCGCCGGCACCGAGGCGCTGCTGCGCTGCTGGGTACGGGAACGGAACGTGCCCGCGCCCGAAGGACCCGTCCTGCGGATCCCCCTCCCCGCCAGCGGCACGGCCCTGCTCGTCCCGGTCCGCCACTGGTCCCCGGCCGGCACCCACCGTCTCGACCCGCCCGCCCTGGAGACCGCGCCCCGCACCGCGCCCCCGGTGGACGCCGTCACCGTCGCCGCCCTCCTCGCCCGCGAGACGGACACCGCGCCCGACGCCGGACTCGTGGCCCGGGTCGCCGACTCGGTCCACCGCACCGCCGCCGCCCTCGCCCACCGCCGGACCCACCCCGCGCCGCCGCACCCCGACCCCTTCCTCACCGCCGAACAGTCCCTGCTCCTCGGCCACCCCCTGCACCCCGCCCCCAAGAGCCGCGAGGGCCTCACCGACACCGAGCACCGGCGGTACGCGCCCGAGCTGTACGGATCGTTCCCGCTGCACTGGATGGCGGTCGACCGTTCGATCCTCGCCACCGACTCCGCGTGGACCGAACGGGGCCGGCCGCTCCCCGCCGAACAGCTCACCGCGCGACTCGCCGGGGACGGCCTCGCCCTTCCCGGGGACACCGTCGCCCTGCCGCTCCACCCCTGGCAGGCCGCCGAACTCGCCCGCCGCCCCGCCGTCGCCGCCCTTCTCGACGCCGGGCTGCTCCGGGACCTCGGCCCCCACGGGGAGCCCTGGTACCCCACGTCCTCCGTACGGACCGTGCACCGCCCCGGCAGCCCGGCCATGCTCAAACTCTCCCTCGCCCTGCACCTCACCAACTCCCGCAGGGAGAACCTCCGCAAGGAGCTGCACCGGGGGGTCGAGGTCCACCGGCTGCTCCGTACCGGCCTCGCGGAGCGCTGGCGCGCGGCCCACCCCGGCTTCGGCGTCGTCCGCGACCCCGCCTGGCTCGCCGTGGACACCCCGGCCGCCGGCCCCGCCGCCGGGGAACCGGTGCCCGGCCTCGACGTCGTCCTCCGGCACAACCCCTTCGGCCCCGGCGACGACGCCGTCTGCGTCGCCGGGCTCGCCGCGCAGAGGCCCTGGCCCGGCCGGGACACCCTGCGCTCCCGCCTCGCGGAGACCGTGGCCGGCCTCGCCCGCCGCACCGGGCGGCCCGTGGGCGCGGTCGCCGCCGAGTGGTTCCGGCGCTACCTCGACCAGGTGGTACGACCCGTCCTCTGGCTGGACGGCACCGCGGGCGTCGCCCTGGAGGCGCACCAGCAGAACACCCTGGTCGTCCTGGACTCCGACGGCTGGCCCGCCGGCGGCCGCTACCGCGACAACCAGGGCTATTACTTCCGCGAGTCCCACCGCGACCGGCTGGAGCGGCTGCTGCCCGGCGTCGGCACCGCCGGCGACACCTTCGTCCCCGACGCCGTCGCCGACGAGCGCTTCGCCTACTACCTCGGCGTCAACCAGATCCTCGGCCTCATCGGGGCCTTCGGGTCCCAGCGTCTCGCCGCGGAACCGGTCCTGCTCGGCGTGGCGCGCGTGTTCCTGGCCTCGGCCACCGGCCTCGGCTCCTCCCTGCCCGCCCGGCTCCTCGACGCCCCCACCCTCCGCGCCAAGGCCAATCTGCTGACCCGGCTGCGCGGGCTCGACGAACTCACCGGCCCGGTCGCGACCCAGTCCGTCTACGTCACCATCGCCAACCCCCTGCACCGCTGACACGGCTCCGCGCCCCGCCCGGACACTCCGCGCGGGGCCCGGGACCGTGCCGGCCGACCCCAGAGCGAGAGGAGAGCGCCGGCGTGCCTCCCACCGAAGCGGGCAGCGGCCCCGGTCCGGCCACCCGGCTCGCCGGGGATCCGGCGAACGCCCCGGACCCCTGCGCCGTGGACACCCTGGAACTGCTGCTCTCCGACGACATCCGCAGATTCTTCCCCGGCGGCGCCCCCTTCGCCGAGCCCCCGCCGCCGCCCCCGAGGGACACGGGGGACACGGGGGACACGAGCGGCCAGAGGGCCCGGGACCCGCACGTCGATCCGCCGGGGGACCCCGGCCGCACGCACCCGGCCCCCGACTCCGCCCACTCCGCCGATTCCGCGGGCACCGCCCCGGCGGGCGATCTGCTCGACGGCGTCGCGGCCTGGGGCGCCCTGCCGACCCCGGTCGGCGCGTTCCGTCTCGTCCCCGTCCGTATCGAGCGGGATCTCGCGCTCATCAGCCACTGGATGAACGACCCCGCCGTGGCCGCCTTCTGGAACCTGGCAGGACCCGAGGCGGTGACCGCCGCCCATCTGCGGACCCGGGTGCACGGCGACGGCCGCTGCGTGCCCTGCCTCGGGGTCCTCGACTCCGTACCGATGAGCTACTTCGAGATCTACCGGGCCGATCTCGACCCCCTCGCCCGCCACTATCCGGCCCGGCCCCACGACACCGGACTCCATGTGCTGATCGGCGGGGTCACCCACCGGGGCCGGGGGGTCGGCACCGCGCTGCTGCGGGCCGTGTCCGAGCTGGTGCTCGACCGCCGCCCGCGCTGCTCCCGGGTGGTCGCGGAGCCCGACATCCGCAACACCCCCTCCGTCTCGGCCTTCCTCAGCGGCGGATTCCGGTTCTGCTCCGAGTGCGATCTGCCGGGGAAACGGGCCGCCCTCATGATCCGCGACCGCGCGCTGCGGCATGTGCTCTGAGCGCGGCAGGCGGCGGCGCACCGGCGCCGCGCGGGGGAGCCTCGTGCGCCCCCCTCAGGGGTGCGGGATGGCGGGATCGCAGCGCCGTGTCGGTGCGGCCCCTTAAGGTGGTCGGCCTATGACGAAGCCATCCCTCCCCGAACTCCTCCATGCCGCCGTCGCCGCTGTCGGCGGTGTGGAACGGCCTGGTCAGGTCGCCATGGCCGAAGCCGTCGCCGAGGCCGTCGACGACGGTTCCCATCTGCTCGTCCAGGCCGGCACCGGCACCGGAAAGTCCCTCGGCTATCTGGTGCCGTCGGTGGCCCACGGCGAGCGGGTGGTGATCGCCACGGCGACGCTGGCCCTCCAGCGCCAGCTGGTCGAGCGCGATCTGCCGCGTACGGTCGAGGCGCTGCATCCGCTGCTGCGCCGCCGCCCGGAGTTCGCGATGCTCAAGGGGCGGTCCAACTATCTCTGTCTGCACCGGCTCCACGAGGGGGTGCCGCAGGAAGAGGAGGAGGGCCTGTTCGACCCGTTCGAGGCCGCCGCGCCGACCAGCCGGCTCGGCCAGGACCTGCTGCGGCTGCGGGACTGGGCCGACGAGACGGAGACCGGCGACCGGGACGCGCTGACGCCGGGCGTCTCCGACCGGGCCTGGTCCCAGGTCTCGGTCACCTCCCGGGAGTGCCTGGGCGCGAGCAAGTGCGCGTACGGGGCGGAGTGCTTCGCCGAGGCTGCCAGGGAGCGGGCCAAGCTCGCCGATGTGGTCGTCACCAACCACGCGCTGCTGGCGATCGACGCGATCGAGGGCGCCCCGGTGCTGCCGCCGCACGAGGTGCTGATCGTGGACGAGGCGCACGAGCTGGTCTCCCGGGTCACCGGCGCCGCCACCGGCGAGCTGACCCCCGGGCAGGTCAACCGGGCCGTGCGGCGCTCGGCCAAGCTGGTGGACGAGAAGGTGGCGGACGCCCTCCAGACGGCCGCCGAGACCTTCGAGCGGCTGATGGAGCTGGCCCTGCCCGGCCGTCTGGAGGAGATCCCCGAGGACCTGGGGTACGCCCTGGCCTCGCTGCGGGACGCCTCCCGTACGGTCGTGTCGGCCCTGGGGTCGACCCGGGACGCCGCGGTCCGCGACGAGGACGCGGTCCGCAAGCAGGCCCTCGCCTCCGTGGAGAACGTGCACGACGTGGCGGAGCGGATCCTTCAGGGCTCCGAGTACGACGTGGTGTGGTACGAGCGGCACGACCGGTTCGGCGCCTCGCTGCGGGTCGCCCCGATGACGGTCTCGGGGCTGCTGCGGGAGAAGCTGTTCACGGAGCGGTCGGTGGTGCTGACGTCCGCCACGCTCAAGCTGGGCGGGGACTTCAACGGGGTGGGGGCGTCGCTGGGGCTCGCCCCCGAGGGGACCGGCGGCGACGAGGACCCGGTGTGGAAGGGCCTCGACGTCGGGTCGCCCTTCGACTATCCGAAGCAGGGGATCCTGTACATCGCCCGCCATCTGGCGACCCCGGGCCGGGAGGGGTCCCGTGGCGACATGATGGACGAGCTGGCCGAGCTGGTGGAGGCGGCGGGGGGCCGCACGCTCGGGCTGTTCTCGTCGATGCGGGCCGCGCAGGCGGCGGCCGAGGAGCTGCGGACCCGGCTGGACCGGCCGATCCTGCTCCAGGGCGAGGAGACCCTCGGGGAGCTGATCAAGGCGTTCGCCGCGGACCCGGGGACGTGTCTCTTCGGCACGCTCTCGCTCTGGCAGGGGGTGGATGTGCCGGGCCCCAGCTGTCAGCTGGTGGTCATGGACCGGATTCCGTTCCCCCGGCCGGACGATCCGCTGATGAGCGCGCGGCAGAAGGCGGTGGAGGAGGCCGGCGGGAACGGCTTCATGGCGGTCGCGGCGACGCACGCGGCGCTGCTGATGGCGCAGGGCGCGGGGCGGCTGGTGCGGGCGACGGGCGACCGGGGGGTGGTCGCGGTGCTGGATCCCCGGCTGGCGACGGCCCGGTACGGGAGCTTCATCCGGGCGTCCCTGCCGGACTTCTGGTTCACGACGGACCGCAATCAGGCCCGGCGCTCGCTGGCGGCCATCGACGCGACGGCGAAGGCCGCCGACGCCTGACCGACCGACGCCTGACCGACCGGCGCCGGGACCAGGGGCGGCAGCCGAGGGGGACGGGGGCCGGCCGGCGCCCGTCCGTCGGCAAAGAGGCGGGCCGAAGGGGACAGAGCAGGACCCCGGAACCGGCGCAGTGGGGTTCCGGGGCCCGGTCCGGGGGCGGCGGTAGTCATGTCAGACGCGGCGCAGCACTGCCACGACCTTGCCGAGGATGGTCGCCTCGTCGCCGGGGATGGGCTGGTACGACGCGTTGTGCGGGAGGAGCCAGACATGCCCGTTCTCCCGCTTGAAGCGCTTGACGGTGGCCTCGCCGTCGAGCATGGCGGCGACGATGTCCCCGTTCTCCGCGACGGGCTGGCGGCGGACGGTGACCCAGTCGCCGTCGCAGATGGCGGCTTCGATCATGGAGTCGCCGACGACCTTGAGGACGAACAGCTCACCGTCGCCGACGAGCTGGCGGGGGAGGGGGAAGACGTCCTCGACGGACTCCTCGGCGAGGATGGGGCCGCCGGCGGCGATCCGGCCGACGAGGGGGACGTAGGAGGCGGCGGGCTTGCCGCTGGTGTCGGTGGGCTGCACGGTCGGCTGGTCGGAGCCGCGCACCTCGTAGGCGCGGGGGCGGTGGGGGTCCCGGCGGAGGAACCCCTTGCGCTCCAGGGCCATCAGCTGGTGGGCGACGGACGAGGTGCTGGAGAGCCCCACGGCCTGGCCGATCTCACGCATCGACGGAGGGTATCCCCGGCGCTGCACGGAGTCACGAATGACTTCGATGACACGCCGCTGCCGGTCGGTGAGCCCCGAGCTGTCGGCCCTGATCCCCGGGGGGCGGCCGGGCAGGGAGCGGGCGGCGACCCGGGCGGGGTCGGCCCCTCCGGGACCTGTGGTTGCCTCGGTCATGGAATGCACCGGCTCGAATCGGTTCTGGGCGCGGTCCTGCGCAGTGATGGTGGCACTGTCGGCGGTGGTGGTCACGTCGGCCCCTCTCGAATGGTCTCCCTAGCTGGACAACGGTAGTTGGTTTCGAAAGGTTGCGCCAAACACACGTTCGAGTGAAAAATCGCGGATTACCTTACGTGGGTAAGCGATTAGGTGTATTAGGCGAGTGTCCTTGTTCTACTGCGGTTCTGCGTACGGATCCGCGTGCGGTTCTGCGTACGGTTCTGCGTGCGGATCCGGGTGCGGATCCGCGGGGGTTCTCCGCGCGGTCCTGCCGCGGTTCCCCTGTGGCCCCCGTGCCGTTCCGCGGCGGTTCCACGGCGGCACCGGGCCGGTTCCGGCGGCGGTGTCCGGGGTGGCTCCGCCGCCCTTGGTGCGAGGGCTCCGCGGGGGTCGTGCGGCGGGCCCCGCCGGCCGGGTCGTTGTGCGGTGACGACAGTCCTTACGGTAACGTTCGGCGCTGTGCCGGACCGGCCGACGGGATCATTTTCGCACCTCCGGCCCCGAATCCCGGGAAACCGGCTCCGGAAAGCCCGCGCCGGGCCTTTCCCGTACTCTCCTGGCGGATCCCGGACGCCCGCGTGGCGGAATCCCCGCCGCCCGTCGGCGTCACTCCGTCACTCCGGTCCGGTGTTCCCCCCGCGCCCCGGCCCGTCGGGTCCGGGCTCGCGGCGGGTCGTCCGGCGGTCCGGCGGTTCCTGCGGACGGCGGCGTTCCGCGCCCGTCGGTGGCTCTGTGCACCGCCGCGGACACGCCCCGCCGACGGTCGCCCCGCGCCGGGGCGTCACCGCCCGTACGCCCTGTGCGATCGTCCCCGCTCACACGACACGCGCTAGGGCCGCAACGCCGCCAAACCCCCAGATGTAGTGGTTGGATTGTGGGTGCCACCCAGTAGTTGTGGTCCCCCGTCCTCCGGGGCGTCGGCCATCGCCTATGCTGGGGACTGCTTCGAAGGGCTCGACAGCCTCGGCGAGGCGCATCTGTCGTGCCGTGAAGGAGGGTTCGGATCCGTGCACTGCCCCTTCTGTAGGCACCCCGACAGCCGGGTCGTCGACAGCCGTACCACCGATGACGGGACGTCGATCCGACGCCGTCGGCAGTGCCCCGACTGCTCCCGCCGGTTCACGACCGTCGAGACCGCCTCCCTGATGGTGGTCAAGCGCAGTGGCGTGACCGAGCCGTTCAGCCGGACCAAGGTCATTTCCGGGGTGCGCAAGGCGTGCCAGGGGCGTCCGGTCACCGAGGACGCCCTCGCCCAGCTCGGCCAGCGGGTCGAGGAGGCGGTGCGCGCCACCGGCAGCGCCGAGCTGACCACCCACGACGTGGGGCTGGCCATACTCGGCCCGCTTCAGGAGCTGGACCTGGTCGCCTACCTGCGCTTCGCGTCGGTCTACCGGGCCTTCGACACACTTGAGGACTTCGAGGCGGCCATCGCGGAACTCCGCGAACACCGGCCGCCCGCGGAGCGGCGCGGCACCGGCGGTACGCCCGTGGTGCCCGTGCCCGCCAGCGCCGCCGACTGAGCGGCGCTCGCGCGGCGGGCCAGGCCCCGGCCGGACGGACCGGCGGACGGGCCGTCGCGCGACAAACAAGATCCGTCACGGGTGCTTGGGGTGCCCGCGACACCACACACAAACTGTGCCCCGGGAAGTTCTGGGCACTTCAGGGCGTTTTTGCCCGTATATGGGAGGCGGCATGACAGAGACGACGAGCGGCCCGGCACGAGGGTCCCGCGCCAAGGGATCCAAGGCCGCCAAGGGTCTGCGTATCGAGCGCATCCACACCACTCCCGGCGTGCACCCGTACGACGAGGTGGTCTGGGAGCGCCGTGACGTCGTCATGACCAATTGGCGCGACGGCTCGGTCAACTTCGAGCAGCGCGGCGTCGAGTTTCCCGACTTCTGGTCGGTGAACGCGGTCAACATCGTCACCAGCAAGTACTTCCGTGGGGCCGTCGGCACTCCCCAGCGCGAAACCGGTCTGAAGCAGCTCATCGACCGGATCGTGCAGACCTATCGGAAGGCCGGCGAGGAGTACCAGTACTTCGCCACGCCCGCCGACGCCGAGATCTTTGAACACGAGCTGGCGTACGCGCTCCTGCACCAGATCTTCAGCTTCAACTCCCCGGTGTGGTTCAACGTCGGCACCCCCCAGCCGCAGCAGGTCTCCGCCTGCTTCATCCTCTCCGTCGACGACTCCATGGAGTCGATCCTGGAGTGGTACAAGGAAGAGGGCATGATCTTCAAGGGGGGTTCCGGCGCCGGTCTGAACCTTTCCCGGATCCGTTCCTCCAAGGAACTGCTCTCCTCCGGCGGCAATGCCTCCGGCCCGGTTTCCTTTATGCGTGGAGCCGACGCCTCCGCCGGCACCATCAAGTCGGGCGGCGCCACCCGCCGCGCGGCCAAGATGGTCATTCTCGATGTCGACCACCCCGATATCGAGAGCTTCATCGAGACCAAGGTGAAGGAAGAGGAGAAGATCCGCGCCCTGCGCGACGCGGGCTTCGACATGGACCTGGGCGGCGACGACATCACGTCCGTCCAGTACCAGAACGCCAACAACTCGGTCCGCGTGAACGACGAGTTCATGCGCGCCGTCGAGTCCGGCGGGAAGTTCGGGCTGCGGGCCCGTATGACCGGCGAGACCATCGAGGAGGTCGACGCCAAGTCGCTCTTCCGCAAGATGGCCGAGGCCGCCTGGGCCTGCGCCGACCCGGGCATCCAGTACGACGACACCATCAACCACTGGCACACCTGCCCCGAGTCCGGCCGGATCAACGGCTCGAACCCGTGCAGCGAGTACATGCACCTGGACAACACGTCCTGCAACCTCGCCTCGCTCAACCTGATGAAGTTCCTGAACGACGACGGCGAGGGCAACCAGTCCTTCGACGCCGTGCGCTTCGCCAAGGTCGTCGAGCTGGTCATCACCGCGATGGACATCTCCATCTGCTTCGCCGACTTCCCCACCCAGAAGATCGGTGAGAACACCCGCGCCTTCCGCCAGCTGGGCATCGGCTACGCCAACCTCGGCGCGCTGCTGATGGCCACCGGCCACGCCTACGACAGCGACGGCGGCCGCGCCCTCGCCGGTGCCATCACCTCCCTGATGACCGGCACCTCCTACCGCCGCTCCGCCGAGCTGGCCGCCGTGGTCGGCGCGTACGACGGCTACGCCCGCAACGCCGACCCCCACAACCGGGTCATGCGGCAGCACGCCGACGCCAACGACGTCGCCGTCCGCGTGGACGACCTGGACACCTCGATCTGGGCCGCGGCGACGGAGGCCTGGCAGGACGTCCTCCGCCTCGGCGCGAAGAACGGTTTCCGCAACGCCCAGGCGTCGGTCATCGCCCCCACCGGCACCATCGGTCTCGCGATGTCCTGCGACACCACCGGCCTGGAGCCCGACCTCGCGCTGGTCAAGTTCAAGAAGCTGGTCGGCGGCGGCTCGATGCAGATCGTCAACGGCACCGTCCCGCAGGCGCTGCGCCGCCTCGGCTACCAGGCCGAGCAGATCGAGGCGATCGTCGAGCACATCGCCGAGAACGGCAACGTCATCGACGCCCCCGCCCTGAAGACCGAGCACTACGAGGTCTTCGACTGCGCCATGGGCGAGCGTTCCATCTCCGCGATGGGCCACGTCCGGATGATGGCCGCGATCCAGCCGTGGATCTCGGGCGCCCTCTCCAAGACGGTCAACCTGCCGGAGACGGCGACCGTCGAGGACGTCGAGGAGGTCTACTTCGAGGCGTGGAAGATGGGCGTCAAGGCGCTCGCCATCTACCGCGACAACTGCAAGGTCGGCCAGCCCCTCTCCGCGAAGAAGAAGGAGCAGGAGAAGACCGAGATCACCGAGAAGACCGAGGGCACCATCCGGGCCGCGGTCGAGAAGGTGGTCGAGTACCGCCCGGTCCGCAAGCGCCTCCCGAAGGGCCGTCCCGGCATCACGACCTCCTTCACGGTCGGCGGCGCCGAGGGCTACATGACCGCCAACTCCTACCCGGACGACGGTCTCGGCGAGGTCTTCCTCAAGATGTCCAAGCAGGGGTCCACCCTCGCGGGCATGATGGACGCCTTCTCCATCGCCGTCTCGGTCGGCCTCCAGTACGGCGTCCCGCTGGAGACATACGTCTCCAAGTTCACCAACATGCGGTTCGAGCCGGCCGGTATGACGGACGACCCGGACGTGCGGATGGCGCAGTCGATCGTCGACTACATCTTCCGCCGCCTGGCGCTGGACTTCCTGCCCTTCGAGACCCGCTCGGCGCTCGGCATCCACTCCGCCGAGGAGCGCCAGCGCCACCTGGACACCGGTTCCTACGAGCCGGCCGGCGAGGAGGAGATGGACGTCGAGGGCCTGGCCCAGTCCGCTCCCGTCCAGCAGGTCCAGCAGCTGGTCGCCGTGCCCACGCCGGCCCCCGAGCCGAAGCAGGCGCACACCTCGGCCGAGCTGGTCGAGATGCAGCTGGGCATCAGCGCGGACGCCCCGCTCTGCTTCTCCTGCGGGACCAAGATGCAGCGCGCCGGCTCCTGCTACATCTGCGAGGGCTGCGGCTCGACCAGCGGTTGCAGCTGACACCGGCTGATACCGGATGTCACCGACTGTCGTCGGCTGACATCGGCTGATGCACCACCGCCACGCACCGTCGTGGCCGCGAAGGGCGCCGGCTCCGTGCCGGCGCCCTTCGGCGTACCGCCGTACCGCCCTGCTCGCCGCCCCGGCCCCGGGTCAGGCCCCGGCGCGGCCCATCAGGTTCAGGAACGTCTGCGGATCGGCGTCCATGCCGCGCAGCAGCGGCCGGTGCTCCCACACCCCCGGAGCGGTCCGGACGAACTCCGCGACGACCGCCGCCGTGAAACCGGCGAGGCCCGAGAGGTCGTCCTTCCACAGCTCCGCCGGGCCCTCGGAGACCCTGACCAGCGTGCCGGCCACCTCGCCCAGGGTGAGCCGGCCGTGTTTCTGCTGGACGACCACCCCCACCACGACCCGGCCGTACACCGGGGCGAGCCGGGTCAGCTCCGCCTTCAGCACCTCGTCGAAGCCGAAGCCCTGACCGGTCCTGCTGTCCCGGGCCAGACCGATCGTGCCGTCGGGGGACCGGCTGTCGAAGTGCACGACGTACGCGGGATCCCCCATCGGCGCGTCGGCCGGATAGGTGGCCGCGACGATGTCCAGATCGTGCGGGGCCGCGCCCATCGGACTCGGATCCCACCGCAGGGCGACCTCGACCGTGCCGACCCCCTTGCTCAGGCTGCTCACCAGACGTCCCTTCCCCGTGACCGCCGAAACCACATCTCCTGACCGACCGTAGCGGCTCGATGCGGCCCGGGGCGAGGAGTTGGCGGGTGTACGCCTTTTCCGGCCGTTCCGGTGGCTTCGGTGACGGGCCCGGTGACCCGTGCGGGACGGGCCCCTTTCGGGGAGTGACCCCCGCCGCGAAGAGGGCCGTACGATGGCGCGGTGCTGGTCAAGTGGATTCGCTGCACCGTCGTGGACCGTCGTGGGTTCGAACGGGGACAGCGGAAGTGGGCGGGGCTGCTGGGTGAGCCGGGATTCCGGGGACAGGGCGGGGGGTGGAGCCGGGCGCTCCCCCATGTCGCCCATGTGTTCGCCTTCTGGGAGAGCCGGGCGTTCTATGACTCCTTCATGGCCCGGTCCCACGACCGGCTGGCCTCCGGGCAGGCGGGCACGTACCGGGACGCCCAGGTCAAGCTGTTCGACCACCGCTTCGATGTGAAGACCGGCTTCGAGCCCCGGTTCACCGGCGCGGACGTGGTGCGGGTGGCGCACTGCAAGGTGCGTGAGGAGCGCGTCGAGCACTACACCCTGATGCAGGAGAAGGTGTGGAACCCGGCGATGGCGGGCTCGCCGGGCATGATCCGGGGGCTGTTCGGCGCGGCGCCGGAGAACGAGTTCCTGGTGATGTCCATGTGGCGGTCGGAGGCCGAGCACGGCAAGTACCGCAGGGAGCGGGTGGAGCGGCTGCTGCTGCGGACCCAGACCGAGGCGGACGTGGCGGCGCTCGCGGGGGACGTGGTCGCGCTCGAACCCGCGTGGACCGTGTGACCGTGGCGGCTGTCGGGGCCGCCGTGACGGGCAGGGCCACCGGGGCTCTCGGGGTCACCGGGGCCGCTGGGGCCGCTGGGGCCTTGTGAAGGGTGGGGCCGGTGTGCCGGGGCGGGCGCCACAGCACCGTACCGGCGGCTACGCCGGATGGACCCGACCCGACCGCCCGGCCCCCGGCGGCCCGCTCTAGGGTCGGGGCATGGGAAGACCGCGACGTATCGTCCTCGTCCGGCACGGCGAGTCCGAGGGGAACGCCGATGACACGGTGTACGAACGCGAGCCCGACCACGCGCTGCGGCTGACCGCCCGGGGACTGGCGCAGGCCGAGGAGGCCGGCACCCGGATCCGCGCGCTCCTCGGCCGGGAGCGCGTCAGCGTCTATGTCTCCCCCTACCGCCGCACCCATCAGACGTTCCGCGCCCTCGGCCTCGATCCCGCCCTCGTCCGGGTGCGCGAGGAGCCCCGGCTGCGGGAGCAGGACTGGGGCAACTGGCAGGACCGCGAGGACGTACGGCTCCAGAAGGCCTACCGCGACGCCTACGGGCACTTCTTCTACCGCTTCGCGCAGGGCGAGTCCGGGGCCGACGTCTACGACCGGGTCGGGGCCTTCCTGGAGAGCCTGTACCGCAGCTTCGACGCGCCCGACCACCCGCCGAACGTGCTGCTGGTGACCCATGGACTCACCATGCGGCTGTTCTGCATGCGCTGGTTCCACTGGACGGTCGCCGAGTTCGAGTCGCTCTCCAACCCCGGCAACGGCGAGATGCGGGTGCTGACCCTCGGCGAGAAGGGGCGCTACTCGCTGGACCGGCCCTTCGACCGGTGGTGCACCCCCCAGCCGTACGGGGCCACCGGCTAGAGTGGGAGGGAGATGATCTCCGATACCGCCGCCTTCTGTGAAGAGAGCCGTTTCGCACGCGCCTGGGACAGCCTGCGCGGGCTGTCCGTGGGAGACGCCCTGGGCTCCCAGTTCTTCGTACCCGCCCATCACCCCCTGCTGAAGCGGAACGAGCCGCCGCCCGGTCCCTGGCAGTGGACCGACGACACCGAGATGGCCTGCTCGGTGCTGGCCGTGCTCACCGGCCACGGCCGGGTGGACCAGGACGCGCTGGCCCGTTCCTTCGCCGACCACCACGACTTCGACCGCGGCTACGGCCCCGCCGTCAACCGCATGCTCCGGCTGATCAGGGAGGGCGGGGACTGGCGAGAACTCGCCGCCGCCCTCTTCAACGGCCAGGGGTCCTGGGGCAACGGGTCCGCGATGCGGATCGCCCCGCTCGGCGCCTGGTACGCGGACGACCCCGAGCAGGCCACCCACCAGGCCGAGATCTCCTCGTACACCACGCACCAGCACCGGGAGGCCGTCGTCGGCGCGATGGCCGTGGCCGCCGCCGCCGCGATCGCCGCGAACCCGTCGGGGCCGCCCTCGCCCGGTGAACTGCTCGACGGCGTCGTCGCCCTGGTGCCCCGCAGCGCCGTGGGGGCGGGGCTGCGCCGGGCCCGGGACATGCTCGACTACGACGACGCCGCCACCGTCGCCGCCGTCCTCGGCAGCGGCCGGCGCACCAGCGCCCATGACACGGTGCCCTTCGCCCTCTGGTCCGCCGCGCGCTCGCTCGGCGACTTCGAGCGCGCCTTCTGGACGACCGCGCAGGTGGGCGGCGACGTGGACACGACCTGCGCGATCGTCGGCGGCGTGGTGGCGGCGGGCGCGTCGGGCCGGCCCCCGGCCGACTGGCTCGCGGCCACCGAGGACCTGCCCGGGTGGCTCCCCCGCCGGGGGCGCTGAGCGGGGTGCCCTTCCTGCGATTTGTGAACGTTCGCTATCGTGCATTTCGATACGAGGGGCAGTGGTACGGGTGGACCCCGCCGGGGCGCGGTGAGGTGCGGGCCGCCACGGCGTGGCGGCGGTGAATTCCGTACGTACGCCCATGAGTGGCCTGGTCCGTGGCTTGTCGGGAGTCTGTGACGGCCCGGAGGGTCGGGTGTCGGCGCGGGCGGCGACTTGCCCCACTCGAACTATGCAAAAGCAAAGTGTCGGATCCGGTGGACGGGCTGTGACCGTGGCTCCGGTAGCCCCCGGACACCGGAGTCGAGCGTTCCGGGGCGGCGGCACCGGTCGCTCCCGGACACCGGCGCGAAGAGTGAGGGGAATCCGGTTGTCGCCCGGGGGGTGCGGCGGCGTAACCTTGCTGGCGCCATGCCCTATGAACCACCCACCCACACAGTCGAGCGCTCGATCCGGGCCCGCACCGGAGCCAGGATCGTCGCCGGGGTCGACGAGGTCGGCCGCGGCGCGTGGGCCGGTCCCGTCACGGTGTGCGCCGCGATCACCGGTCTGCGCCGCGCGCCCGCCGGACTGACCGATTCCAAGCTGCTCACGCCCAAGCGCCGGGACGAGATCGCCGCCGAGCTGGAGCAGTGGGTCACGGCGCACGCGCTGGGCCACGCCTCGCCCGAGGAGATCGACGAGCTGGGCATGACGGCCGCGCTGCGGCTCGCCGCCTGCCGTGCGCTGGAGGGGCTGCCGATCCGCCCCGACGCCGTGATCCTCGACGGCAAGCACGACTACCTGGGTGCGCCCTGGACCGTGCGTACGGTCATCAAGGGGGACCAGTCCTGTATCGCGGTCGCGGCCGCCTCCGTGATCGCCAAGGTCCGGCGGGACGCGATCATGGCCGAACTCCCCGGGGAGTACGCCGACTTCGCGTTCGCCGACAACGCGGGCTATCCCTCGCCCGTGCACAAGGCGGCGCTGGAGCAGCGGGGGCCCACGCCCTATCACCGGCTGTCCTGGGCCTATCTGGACGGGCTGCCCCAGTGGCGGCATCTGAAGAAGACACGGGTGCCCGTGTCCGCCGGAGCTGCGGCGTTGGAGAGCGGGGGCCAGCTCGGCTTCGACTTCTGAACCAGCCCTGAGACCAGGGCGATCGCACAAATGTGCGCACCTGACTATGCCGTTCTCACCGGCATTTGATAGACATCCCCCATGCCTCTCCTTCCCGAGGAGCCTCAGATTCACGAGAGCGCCCAGGGTCCCCGCGTCACTCCGGCCACCGCCGGCCGGCCCGCGCCGACCCCCCGTCCTGTTCCCGGTCCGCGTTCCATGGCCTCGCCGCGTCCCGGAAGCCCGGGCCCCGGCCCGGCCAGGCCCGCGCCGCCGCGCGCCCCTGCCCCCGCCGCTGTGGCCAAGGACCCTTCCCAGCCCCAGGTCCAGCTGATCCCCGCTCCGGCGGACGGCGCGCTCGACGCCGCCGAGGAAGCGGTGGACCTGCTGCTCGACAGCGGCCGCCCGCCCGGCGATGTGCTGCTGCTGACCACCGGTGACCAGCACCCGTGGGCCGTGCACGAGCTGTCCTTCGGCGAAGCCGCCTACTGGGCGCAGCACGACGCCGGCGACGACGTCTTCTACGCCGACGCCGCCGCGGTGGCCCGGGCCGCGACCCGGCCCGTGGTCGTGGTCGCGCTCAACGGGGGCGGCGAGGCGGCGGCCGCCACGGTGCTGCCCCCGGCGCTGGCCAAGGCCGGGGCGCTGCTGATCGTCTGCGGTGAACCGCAGGTGATCAACGCGGCGCTCGGCGCCCACGCCTGATCGTCAGGGCCGCCGGGACCGCCGGGACCCCGTGCCCGGGGTCTGTCCGATCCACCGGACAGACCCTGCGGGCCGGGGCTCCCTGCTGTCCGCTGCCACCGGGTACGGAGCGCTGCCGGGCCGGGTCCCGGTGACCGGGGAACGGAACCGGGCTTCCCGGGGCGTGCACCCGGCCGGGGCGCCGGACGCACCGGCCCCCGGCCGGCTTCAGCGCGATCTCATCGGCACGGTCTCACACGGTCTCATGGGCACGGTCTCAGCGGGCGGCCGTCCGCCGCAGTGCCTCCGGAGCGCCGCTGGCGGTCCGCAGCTCCAGCGGTTCGACCGAGGCCGACACCTCGGCCAGATCGCCGGGGTCCGACGTCAGATTGGGCCTGCGGCCGCCCCGGCCCTCGCCCAGGACCTGCCAGCCGCCGCGGGTCAGGGTGATGTACGCGCCGCACCGCAGCCCGTGCAGGGTGCAGGCGTCCCGCAGGCCCCACATCCAGGCCCCGTCCTCCTCGGTCCACCGCTCGTCGCCCTCACGGCAGTAGAGCAGGATGGCGGTGCGCACGGGCGTGCGGCGGCGCAGATCGTGGGGGATCACCCGGCGGAGATGCGCCAGCAGGGCGTTGCGGAAGTCCCAGCCGTCGGCCGGGGCGGAACGCCGGGCGAACGAGGCGCTCGCCATCAGACGTTCCTCGGGGTCGAGTACCGCGACAACCGCGGTCGTCGGTGTCGGCCGGTGGCGGGCGTGCAGTCCGCTGACGACCTCTCTGGGGCTCCGCAGCAGGGGTATTCCCGCGTCGGCCCATTCGGCGGGCTCCAGTGTCCGAAGCCGGCCGGCGGAGTTGGCCGGCTTGCCCATCGAGGCTGCGGACGAAGCGAATCCGAAGGTCACAGTCCTCCCTTCGCATACGCGCCCACAGTGCGGGCAGGGTCGGGTGAGGGCGCACCACGACACAGCCCTGGCGTGCCGCGAAGGGCCGTGTGGGGAGCGTTTCCAATTCTTGCTGTCCCACCGGCGTGCGGCAACGAGCAATTTGACGCCACCGGCAGGAATCAGGGGGTATGACGCGGATATCCCTTCTCGCGGACCCCTTCAAAGGCTCCGCGCACGGCCGTACCGGGGGTCACGTCTGCACGGCGAGAACCAGCGGATACACCCCCCGGGCTCCGGCCCTGCGGAGCAGCCGCGCCGCCACCGCCAGGGTCCAGCCGGTGTCCGCGTAGTCGTCGACGAGGAGCACCGGGCCGCCCGCCTCCCGAAGGGCCAGGGCCAGCTCCTCCGGGACCGCCAGGGCCGCGTCCAACGCCCGGACCCGCTGGGCGCTGTTGGTCCGGGAGAATCCCCCCGGGCCGTCGGGCAGGCAGCTCACGGAGCCCAGCAGCGGCATCCGGCCCACCTGCGCGATCCGCGCCCCCAGGGACCCGGTGAGCAGGGGGCGCCGGCGGGAGGCGACCGTGACCACCCCCACCGGCCGCTCGGAGGCATCCGCCGCGCCCGATGCCCAGCCGCCGGGGCCCTTGGCCCAGTCCGCCAGGACCGTCACCACCGCGTCCACCACCTCGTCCGGAACCGGTCCGTCCGGAGCCTGCTCCGCGAGCATCGGGCGCAGCCGGTTGCCCCAGCCGATGTCCGAGAGGCGCCCCAGGGCCCGCCCGGTGAACGCCTGCTCGGCCTCCGGGAGCCGGCCCTTGAGGGCCAGCCCCACCGCCGCGAGACCCGTCGGCCACATCCGGCGCGGCTCCACCTCGACGCCCGGCCGGCCCAGCTCCCCGCGCGCGGCCGCGAGGGAGGCCTCGGAGACCTCGGTGCCGAACCTGGCCCCCGCGCAGTTGTCGCAGCGGCCGCAGGGCGCCGCCTCCTCGTCGTCGAGCTGCCGCCGCAGGAACTCCATCCGGCAGCCCGTCAGGCCGGTGTACTCCCGCATGGCCCGCTGCTCCGCCTCCCGCTGCCGGGCCACCCAGGCGTAGCGCTCCGTGTCGTACACCCAGGGCCGGCCGGTGGCGGTCCAGCCGCCCTTGACCCGGCGCACCGCGCCGTCCACGTCGAGGACCTTGAGCATGGTCTCCAGCCGGGTGCGGCGCAGCTCCACCAGGGGCTCCAGCGCCGGCAGCGAGAGCGGCCGGTCCGCCTGGGCGAGGACGTCGATGGTCCGCCGCACCAGGGGCTCCGGCGGAAAGGCGACGGAGGCGAAGTACTTCCAGATCGCCTCGTCCTCCGGGCCCGGCAGCAGCAGCACCTCCGCGTGGCGCACCCCGCGCCCGGCCCGGCCCACCTGCTGGTAGTAGGCGATGGGGGAGGAGGGGCAGCCCAGGTGCACCACGAAGCCGAGGTCGGGCTTGTCGAAGCCCATGCCCAGCGCGGAGGTCGCGACCAGGGCCTTCACCCGGTTGCCCAGCAGGTCCTCCTCGGCCTGGCGGCGGTCGGCGTCCTCGGTGCGGCCGGTGTACGTGGCGACGGCGTGCCCGCGCTGCCGCAGATGCGCGCCGACCTCCTCGGCGGCGGCCACCGTCAGGGTGTAGACGATCCCCGAACCCGGCAGTTCGTCCAGGTGGTCGGCGAGCCAGGCCAGCCGGGAGGCCGCGTCCGGCAGCCGGATCACGCCCAGTGCCAGGCTCTCGCGGTCCAGCGGGCCGCGCAGCACCAGCGCGTCCGTGCCCGCGCCGGTCCCCAGCTGCTCGGCGACGTCCGCCGTGACCCGGGCGTTGGCGGTGGCGGTGGTCGCGAGGACGGGGACGTCCCGGGGCAGCTCCGCCAGCATGGTGCGCAGCCTGCGGTAGTCCGGGCGGAAGTCGTGGCCCCAGTCGGAGATGCAGTGCGCCTCGTCGACCACGAGCAGACCGGTGGCGGCGGCCAGCCGGGGCAGCACCTGGTCGCGGAAGTCGGGGTTGTTCAGCCGCTCCGGGCTGACCAGCAGCACGTCGACCGTCCCGGCCTCGATCTCCTCCTGGATCGTCCGCCACTCCTCCGGATTCGCCGAGTTGATCGTGCGGGCGTGGATGCCGGCCCGGGCCGCCGCGTCGACCTGGTTGCGCATGAGGGCGAGCAGCGGGGAGACGATGACGGTCGGCCCGCCGCCGCGCTGCCGCAGCAGGGCGGTGGCGACGAAGTACACGGCCGACTTGCCCCAGCCGGTCCGCTGCACGACCAGGGCCCGGCGCCGGTGGGCGACCAGGGCCTCGATCGCCCGCCACTGGTCCTCGCGCAGCCGCGCGGGATCGCCCCCGGTCGGGACGAGGCGGGCGAGCACGGCATCGGCCGCTGCCCGCAGCGCGGCGGGGTCGTCGGAACCGGACACGGCCGAGAGGTCTGCGTTGCTCATGCCCCCATGCAACCCGATGGCACCGACAGTGCGCGAACGAACCTCCTCGCCTGTGGACAACTCGGCTTCACCGGAGTTATCCACAGGGGGTCGCGGACCGTGCCGGGGTGCGGGACCGTCGGCGCCATGAGCAACCACCACGAACCCACCGCCGGGGCCGGGCGCCCCCTGGTCACCCTGCGCGGGCCCGCCGAGCTGGCCGACGCCCTGCCCTACGTCCTCGGCTACCACCCGACGGACTCGGTCGTCATGGTCGCCCTGCACGGCAGCCGGGGCGCCTTCGGCGGCCGGGTCCGGCTGGGCATCCCGCCCTCGCCCGCCGAGTGGCGGCCGGTCGCCGGGCGGCTCGCCGAGTGCCTGATCGAGGGCAGCGGACGCCGGGGCGACCACCCCGACGGCGTCGCCCTCTTCCTCTGCCAGGACCCCCGCCCCGGGGAGAGCGGCCAGGACGTGATGGAGCGGCTGCGCCCCTTCTCCCACTGGCTGCGGACCGCCTGCGGCGCGCTGGATGTCCCGGTGTACGAGGCGCTGTGCATCTCCGGCGGCCGTTTCTGGTCCTACTGCTGCCCGGACGCCCGCTGCTGCCCGCGGGAGGGGAATCCGCTCGCCGCCCCGGGCACCTCGGTGATGGCCGCGGCCTCCGTGTACGCGGGGGTCCGGGTGCGCGGCTCCCTGCGGGACATGGAGGCCCGTCTCGCACCCTGGAGCGGGCAGCGCGCGGCCGCCCAGGAGCGGGCCCTCGACCGGGCCGCCGCCACGCTGGTCCCCCGGATCCTGGACGGCCGGGGACGGTCCGGGGTGACGGAGGACACCGTCCGGCTGGCCCGGGGCGCCATGGACCGGATCGCCGCCGCGCCCTGCCCGCCCCGGGGGCTCGCGGCCGTGGACGCCGCCGATGACGCCCTGCTCTCCGACGGCGAGGCCGCCGAGCTGATCCTCGGCCTCCAGGACCGGGGCACCCGGGACCGGGCCGCCGAGTGGATGGAGGGGCCCGAGGGGGAGCCCGCGCTGCGGCTGTGGCGGGCGCTCTCCCGCCGCTGCGTCGGGATGTACGCGGAGCACGCGGCCGCCCCGCTCACCCTCGCGGGCTGGGTCTCCTGGTCCACCGGCGACCAGCAGGCCGCCCGGGTCGCCTTCGGGCTGGCGCTGAGCCGCGACCCGGAGTACGTCTTCGCCCTGCTGCTGCACCATGCGTGCAACGCCGGCCTGGACGTGGAGGACGTGCGTGCCGTCCTCCGGCAGGAGCGGGAGGCCCGCCGCACGGCGACCGGAGGGGAACGCGCCCAGGCCGCGAGGGGCGACCGCCCGCAGCCGCCGGAGCACCCCGAAGACGGACAGGGCCCGCCGCCTCCGCCCCGGGGAGGCCGCCCGGACCACACCCCACCACGCGACCCTGCCGCCCGCCCCGGCCGCCTCCGCCCGGCCCGCCCACCCGCCGCCGGCACCGCGGGCCCGCCCCGGCGCACCGGCCCGACCCGCCCGGGCCCCGGCGGAAGCCGTCCCACCCGGCGGGACGACAGCGCCCGCGAGACCTGAGCCATGGACGCCCTCCTGAAGCCACCGACCGGGCCGGGCCGGTGCCCCTGGTGCCGTGGCCGGCCGCGTCGCAGGGATGCCGCAGGGTCCTTACGGGTGCGCCCGGTCCGCACCCACCGGGGCCGGTGGCCGGACCGCTGCGGACGGCGGCCCGTCGGCGGTCTCGGTGGGTGCCGTTCGGGCAGCGCGGTGGGCGGGGCGGGGGTGCCTTCGTGGGCCTGCGCGGCCCGCTTCCGGCCGGCGGTCCGGTGCCGGGTGTCATCCGGGCGGGGCTGCGGGCGCGGGTGCCTCCGGGGCCATGCGTACGGGAGATTCCCGCCCGGTGCTCTGGTGGATACATCCTGGCCGGCTTCCGCCGGTGGCCCGTGGCGCGCGGTCGCCGCCCAGGGCCAGGCCCTCTCTTCCGGATCCTGCTGGGCTCGCGTGGCCTGGCACCGCCCCCCGGTCTGGCGGTCCGGGTGGGGTGCCACCGGCGGAGCCAGGGGGAAGTACCCCCCTCCGGCCTTGCGATGCGTCCCCTCGGCCCGGGGGCCCGGGGGCCTGGGGAGACCCCACCCCTCGGCCGTCGGCGGGTCTGGGGAGACCCCCTGCACCAGACCGCGTTCCCTGACCCGGCCTGATCCGGAAGACCGGAGGAAAGGGCCTGGGCAGAGGGGTGCCTCCATGGCCATGCGCTGTCGCGTGGCTCCCGCCGATGGCGCCGAGGCCGACGCGGCCCTCCGGGCGGGTGGCCGGACGGTGCTTCGGGCGCGGGTGTCTTCGGCGTTGCGCGGGGGAGAGTCCCGACGGTGGCCCGGCGACGGTCGCCGACGCTCCCGCCGGTCCGTTCGGGTCGCGCAGCGACAGGTGGGGGCACCGCGCCTCCGAGAGCTTGCGCGGCCAGGCTCCCACCAGTGGTGTCGGCGGCCGAGCGGGTCCGCTGCCGGGCGGATTCCGGGCTGCCCGGGGTGGGCGCGTCCCCGGTGCACGCGCGGGAGAGTCCCGCCGGTGGCCCGGTGGGTCATGCGGGGCCTGCGGGCGGGGCACGGTGGCGGCTTCACCGCCCGGAGGGCTGGGCCGGGGCGGTGCTCCTGCGGACACCGGTCCGGTCGGCCCGTGCCCTGGGCGCCGTGGACGGCCGGTACGCGCCGATGGCGGGGGGATCCCGTCGGGGTGTCCGGTCGGCCGGCGCCGGCGCTCCCACGGCCCCTCGGGTGGCGTCGCGGGGGCCGGGCAGGGTGGTGCCCCCATGGGCCCGTTGGACTGTGCCGCCCGGTGGCCCACGGCGGCTCCGGGCGGCCGCCGGGCCTACGGCGCGACGGGCCCGTAGCCCCGTAGGCCCGGCTCGTGCGGGTGGTCCTGCCGACCCGCTGTCACCACCGGTGGGCAGGTGGCCCCGGGCATGGATGGGGGGAGGGGAGGCATCCCCGCGACCCTGGTCGGGGACGGCCGGGCGGGGGCGGGGGAGTGGTTGGGAAGGAACCGGTCCGGTACGGCGAAAGGAGTGTTTATCGTCAGGCAGACGACTATGATCACGGCATGTCTCCCTACGACCCGTCGGCCTTTCCGCCCTTCGCCGTCACTGTCGATCTGGTCGTGCTCACCGTGCGGCGGCACGCGCTCTGCGCCCTGGTCGTCCGCCGGGGCGAGTCGCCCTTCCAGGGCCGGTGGGCGCTGCCGGGCGGCTTCGTCAGGGCCGACGAGTCCCTGGCGGCGGCCGCCGCCAGGGAGCTGGCCGAGGAGACCGGCCTGTGCGCCCACGACCCCGCCGCGCCCCAGTCCGGCGCCGCGCACCTCGAACAGCTCGCCACCTACGGCGACCCGGAGCGGGACCCCCGGATGCGGGTCGTCAGCGTCGCCCATCTGGTGCTCGCGCCCGACCTGCCCGCGCCCCGGGCCGGCGGTGACGCGAACGGCGCGCGCTGGGCGACGGTCGAGGACCTGCTCGCCCAGGACGGCGGGCCCGTACGCGAGGACGAGCTGGCCGCTCCGCTCGCCTTCGACCACGCGCGGATCCTGGCGGACGGGGTGGAGCGGGCCCGCTCCAAGATCGAGTACTCGTCGCTGGCCACGGCCTTCTGCCCGCCGGAGTTCACCGTCGGCGAGCTGCGCCGGGTGTACGAAGCGGTGTGGGGCGTCGCCCTCGACCCGAGGAACTTCCACCGCAAGGTCACCGGCACGCCCGGCTTCCTGGTGCCGTCCGGGGGGACCACCACCCGGCAGGGCGGCCGGCCCGCGCAGCTCTTCCGCGCGGGCGGGGCCACGGTGCTCAACCCGCCGATGCTGCGCCCCGAGGTCTGACGGCTCGTCACCCCTCGGGCCGGGGAGCGGCGGCGCGTCCCTCCCCGGGCCGCTCCGTCCCCACGTCCCGCGTGTCCCGCCCGCGTACCCCGCCGCAGACCTGGCGGGCTCGTCCCGCACCGCGCCCCCGTACGCGGGAGGTTGTTCCTGGGCGACCCCGCCGGCATCCCGGTCTCCCCGGCGCACGCCGCGCCGCCGGGGGCGGCGGATGCGGTGCCCGCACCGGGTGTCCGCCGCCCCCGACGGGCCCGGGGCGCACCGCCGGGCGGCGGGTGACACCCGGTCTCACCCGCCTGCGTTAAAAGTCGCACATGTCGGGTTATCGTGCTGATGCCCGCCCGCCGTCACGGCGGTCCCCGTCCGCCTTCCGGGGAGAGAAGCCATGCTCCAGGTCATGGGAGTGTCCAGCCGGACCCGGCACGGCCGGGAGCCGGTCGTGCGAGAGCTGACCTTCGACGTCCGGCCGGGGCAGGTCACCGCCCTCGTCGGACCCGAGGGCGCGGGCAAGTCCAGCACGCTGCGCCTGCTGCTCGGGCTGGACGAGGGCCGGGGCGACACCCACTTCCGCGGCAGCCCCCTGCACCGCCTCGCCCACCCCGCCCGCGAGGTGGGCGCGCTCCTCGGCGATGTGCCGGGCCACCCCGCCCGGACGGTCCGGAGCCAGCTGCGCATGGTCGGCGCCGCCGTCGGCGCCCCGCCCTCCCGCGTCGACGGGACACTGGCCGCGACCGGCCTCACGGCCCACGCCGGACGCCGCCTCGACCGGCTCTCCCTCGGGATGGACCGCCGCCTCGGCATCGGCTGCGCGCTGCTCGCGGAGCCGGGGACACTCCTGCTCGACGAACCCCTGCGGGGACTCCCGCCCGAGGAGCGCTCCTGGTGGTACGCGCTGCTGCGGGCACACGCCGAGCGCGGCGGGACGGTGCTGTGCACCACGGCGGACCCCCGGGAGGCCGCCCGGTTCGCCGACCGGGTCCTCGCCATCGACGCGGGCCGGCTCGTCGCCGACCAGGACGCCGCCGCGTTCGCCCGCAGCCGGCTGCGCCCCCGGGTCGCCGTCCGCTCCCCGCACGCCGTCCGCCTCGCCGGACTCCTCCAGCGGGAGGCGCGCGCCGGCGGGCGCGGGATCGAAGCGGTCACCGAGAGCGGAGGGCTGCTCTCCGTCTACGGCAGTACCTGCGCCGAGGTCGGCGAGACCGCCTTCCGGCACCGCGTCCTCCTCCACCGGCTCACCGACGAGAGCGGCGACACCGCGCCGGACCCCTCCCCCGTACCCCCCGGCGATCCCGCACCCGACGCGCCAGCCGGCACGCCACCCGAAGCGCCCCGGGCGCCCCGCGTCCGCCCGGCGCGCGGGGGCGGACCGCTCGTGAGCGCACCCGTGCGACCCCTGCGCTACGAGGTGCTCAGGATGACCGGGGTGCGCACGGCACCCCTGGTGATGGCCGGGGCGGTGGTGGCCTCTGTGATTCTCTGCGTCCTGCTGGCCCGCTCCCGGGCGGCTTCCGTACCGCTGGCGCTCGCCGGGTGGCCCGCCCTCCTGCCGCTGCCGCCCGCCGCGCTCGCCGCCGGGCTGGTCGGAGCCCTCTCCCTGGGCGAGGAGCACCGCTACCCGGCCCTCGCGGCACTCCACGGCCCGCTAGCCCGCCGGCTGCGGCTGCTGGCGGCCAAGCTGCTCGTGACCGCCGTGGCCGCGCTCCTGACCGCGCTGCTCGCCGTGGGCATCGGCGCGGCCGCGCTGGCCCTGGTCTACGGGCCCGGCTCCCTCGCGCTGCCCGGGGACGCCCCCGCGCTCCTCGCGGGCTGGTGCGCCCTGGCCGTGGGCTGCGCCTGGGCCGGGCTGCTGGGCGCGGGCGTCTTCCGGGTGACGGCGGCGGGCGTGGCGGCGGTGCTCGCCGTGCCGGTCGCCGTCGTCCCCCTGGTCCGGGAGGCGGTCGACGACCCGGGCGGGGGGCCGGCGCGGTCGGCGGCAGGGCTCCCCGGCCGGCTCGGAGAGCTGTCCTGGACGGCGTTCCCCGGGTGGGCGGACGGCTGGCCGGCCGCCGGGACACGTCTGTTCGCCCAACCCATGGGCGTCGCACTGGTGTTGTCCCTGTCTGTACTGATCTGCGCTTATATGGTCACCGCCGGTCGCCGCGAGGTCCTGCGCCGCCCGTGAGCGGCCGGAGTACGGCGATCTGCTCATCACGCGGTGAGAGGTGCCCGTTTCTTTCCGATAAGGCGTCAATTGTGGGGGAAGCGCCGATCACCCTTTCGTGTGCTTTTCACCAAAGACCTCAAGGGCCGTGGGAGCCGGGCCGACAAAGGATGCGTGAGTACCCTTGCGCACACCATGATGACCGCCGCCCGTCCCGCCGACTCCGGCCTCGCCGGTCCGGGCGAACTCGATCGATACCCCTACGCGGAGTCGCCGGGAAGCGACCGTGTCGGACCGCCCGCGTGGGACGGCCCCGATACGGAGCTGGGCCGGGTCGGACGCCGCGCGGCGGGGAGCCGGGGCCGGGGGCTCCACGGCCAACTGGTCCAGCAGCTCGGCCAGATGATCGTCTCGGGCGATCTGGGGGCCGACCGCCCACTGGTTCCGGAGGAGATCGGCCAGCGCTTCGAGGTCTCCCGTACCGTCGTCCGTGAATCACTGCGTGTACTGGAGGCGAAGGGCCTGGTCAGCGCCCGCCCCAACGTCGGCACCCGGGTCCGCCCGGTCAGCGACTGGAATCTCCTGGACCCCGACATCATCGAGTGGCGGGCCTTTGGTCCGCAGCGTGACGACCAGCGGCGCGAGCTGTGCGAGCTGCGCTGGACCATCGAACCGCTGGCCGCCCGGCTCGCCGCCGGGCACGGCCGGGAGGACGTCCAGCAGCGCCTCGGCGACATGGTCGAGATCATGGGCCACGCGCTGGCCCAGGGCGACGGGATCACCTTCGCCCGCGCCGACACGGAGTTCCACAACCTGCTCATCCAGCTCGCCGGCAACCGGATGCTGGAGCACCTCTCCGGCATCGTCTCCGCCGCCCTCCAGGTCTCCGGCAATCCGGTCACCGGCTGTGACCGCCCCCACGAGGCGTCGCTCTCCCATCACGCACGGATCGTCGACGCCCTCGCCGCCGGGGACCCCCACGCGGCCGAGTCCGCCATGCGGCAGCTGCTGACCGTCCACCCGGAAGTGGAGCGCGTCGTCCCCGCCCCGCGCGAGCACTGAGGCACACCCGCGCGGACGGCGCGCGCGGGCGCGCACACCGAGTGTCGCCGGGCACCCCGGGGGTCCGGCGGCACCGTTTGGGTGTCGAACACCCGATCTGCCCGATTGGTCCCCAATGGGGTGTGACTCGGGCCACGTGGATTGGGCGTAACACTCCTCGAAACAGTGCGATGACTTAAGAGGTGACAGCCGAGGAGGGAATACGGCAGCCGGTTTCGGCGCTGTTCTTGTTCCAGCCGAGGTTCCGCCCCGCGCCACCGGCACATCCGAAGCCAGGTGGTCGTCGGCTCCGGCCCGATCATGGGCGGAGTCGGAAGCCGTTTCCATCGTTCCGAGAGGTTGTTCGTGTCGGCCAGCACATCCCGTACGCTCCCGCCGGAGATCGCCGAGTCCGAATCTGTGATGGCGCTCATCGAGCGGGGAAAGGCTGATGGGCAGATCGCCGGCGATGACGTGCGTCGCGCCTTCGAAGCCGACCAGATTCCGCCAACCCAGTGGAAGAACGTTCTGCGCAGCCTCAACCAGATTCTTGAGGAAGAGGGGGTGACACTGATGGTCAGTGCCGCAGAGTCGCCCAAGCGGACCAGGAAGAGCGTCGCCGCGAAGAGCACGGCCAAGCGCACCACGACCAGGACCGTCGCCGCCAGGACGACGACCACGACGAAGACGGTCGCGGCCACCGCCGCACCGGCGGGCGCCGACGCCTCCACGGGCGACGACGGCACCACGCCCGCGAAGAAGGCCGCCGCGAAGAAGACGGTGGCCAAGAAGGCGGCGGTGAAGAAGACCGCGGCCAAGAAGACGGCGGCCAAGAAGACCGCCGGCAAGAAGGACCTGGACGAGCCGATCGAGGGCGAGGAGCTGCTTGAGGACGTCCAGCCCGGCGCCAAGGACGAGGACGAGACCGAGGGCGAGGCCAAGGGCTTTGTCCTCTCCGACGAGGACGAGGACGACGCCCCCGCGCAGCAGGTCGCGGTGGCCGGTGCCACGGCCGACCCGGTCAAGGACTATCTGAAGCAGATCGGCAAGGTCCCGCTCCTCAACGCCGAGCAGGAGGTCGAGCTCGCCAAGCGGATCGAGGCCGGCCTCTTCGCCGAGGACAAGCTCGCCAACGCCGACAAGCTGGCGCCGAAGCTCAAGCGCGAGCTGGAGATCATCGCCGAGGACGGCCGCCGCGCCAAGAACCACCTGCTGGAGGCCAACCTCCGGCTCGTGGTCTCGCTGGCCAAGCGGTACACCGGCCGCGGCATGCTCTTCCTGGACCTGATCCAGGAGGGAAACCTCGGTCTGATCCGCGCCGTGGAGAAGTTCGACTACACCAAGGGCTACAAGTTCTCCACGTACGCCACCTGGTGGATCCGTCAGGCGATCACCCGCGCCATGGCCGACCAGGCCCGCACCATCCGTATCCCGGTGCACATGGTCGAGGTCATCAACAAGCTGGCCCGCGTGCAGCGCCAGATGCTCCAGGACCTGGGCCGCGAGCCCACCCCGGAGGAGCTGGCCAAGGAACTCGACATGACCCCGGAGAAGGTCATCGAGGTCCAGAAGTACGGCCGTGAGCCGATCTCCCTGCACACCCCGCTCGGCGAGGACGGCGACAGCGAGTTCGGCGACCTGATCGAGGACTCCGAGGCCGTCGTCCCGGCGGACGCGGTGAGCTTCACCCTGCTCCAGGAGCAGCTGCACTCGGTCCTCGACACCCTGTCCGAGCGGGAGGCGGGCGTGGTCTCCATGCGCTTCGGCCTCACCGACGGCCAGCCGAAGACCCTGGACGAGATCGGCAAGGTCTACGGGGTCACCCGTGAGCGGATCCGGCAGATCGAGTCCAAGACCATGTCCAAGCTGCGCCACCCGTCCCGTTCGCAGGTCCTGCGGGACTACCTCGACTGACGGGCCGGTGCCGGGGGGTCACCCCTGGGCACCGGTGCACGGAAAGGCCCGGATCTCCGTGAGGAATCCGGGCCTTCGCCGTGTCCAGGGGTGCGGAAGACGCTGTACTGGATGACTCTGAGTGCACTTGTTCTTGCCGAGAGTCAGGAGAACCGATGCGTCGTCCCCTCCTCCGAGTCCTGCTCGGGGTGCTGGCCCTGCTCCCCGCCGGAGCGCTGGCCCCGCTGGCGGTCCCCGCGCCGGCCGCTGCCGACAGCGTCGTCATCGGAGGCCGCCCGGTGCGGACGGCCGACAGCCCCTGGGTGGTCGCGCTCTCCAGCCGTGACCGGTTCGGGGGAACGCGCGCGGGCCAGTTCTGCGGCGGCGTCGTGGTGGCGCGGGACCGGGTGATGACGGCCGCGCACTGTCTGAGCCGCGCGGTGCTCGGCGAGGACGTGCGGGACGTACCGGATCTGCGGATCATCGCCGGGCGTACGGAGCTGTCGGGCGCCGGGGGCGTGGAGGTCCCGGTCGACGGCATCTGGGTCTCGCCGGAGTACGACCCGGTCACCAGCAGCGCGGATCTGGCGCTGCTGACGCTGGCGGAGCCGCTGCCCGACTTCCGGGTGATCACGGTGGCGGCGGCGGGGGACCCCGCGTACAAGCCGGGTACGACGGCGTCGGTATACGGCTGGGGCGATACGACCGGCGAGGGGGCGTACGCGTCGTCGCTGCGGGCCGCGCAGGTGAGCGTACTCCCGGACACCACCTGTCGCCGGGCCTACCCGGGCGGTCTCGAAGGGCGCTACGTCGCCACCACGATGCTGTGCGCGGGCGACGCCCGGGGCGGCAGGGACGCCTGCCAGGGGGACAGCGGCGGGCCGCTGGTGGCGGGCGGCAGGCTGATCGGCCTGGTGTCCTGGGGGAGCGGCTGCGGCCTCGCGCAGAGCCCCGGCGTCTACACCCGGGTCTCGGCGGTACGGCTGCCGTAGGCCGTGGCGGTGGAACGGCTCCGGCGTGCGGTCGTACGGGCCCGTGGGCGGCTGCGACCGGGCCCGGAGGCAAAGGGGGCCGGGCCCTCGGTGAAGGGCCCGGAGACACGAGCGGGCGACCGCCCCGGGAGGCGGTCGCCCGTCGGCTGGTCCTGGACCGGCCTTAGCTCGTCGTGGATGCGAAGTGATCAGTGATCCTCTTGACCTGCTCCGGCCGGCACGGCCGTCAGTCGGTCGCTCTCATCCTGTATTTCCGCGGCGATCTTCTTGAGTTCCGGCTCGAACTTGCGCCCGTGGTGGGCACAGAAGAGCAGCTCACCGCCGCTGGTCAGGACGACGCGCAGATACGCCTGGGCGCCGCAGCGGTCGCAGCGGTCAGCGGCCGTCAGCGGGCTCGCGGGGGTCAGAACAGTAGTCACGTCGCCTCTTCTCTAGCTCGACGAGCTGTCGTACCAGGGTCAACATCCAACCAGTCCCAAATCGTTCCCGCTCGGGACTTTTCCTTGAAAATTTCTTCTTCGGAGGCTGGCTGCTGCCGGTTGGCGGCGAATGGGCCGTATTGCGGTGCTTTACGGGTTTCGCGTTGCTTGTCTTGTTGGGGCCCTCCCGGCTGGGTTGCCGGTTGTTGTTGAGGACGTGCCCGGAGCCTAAATGGTTCATGCGCGGAAGGGAACGTGATGTTCGCGTCACTCCATCGAGGGATCGAACAGACATACGACTCTGGACTAGGGTATGCAAGGACCAGGGTGGCGTGACAACGGCTCTACCAGGGCTCGGTACCCTCTCAACGGGCGACCGACGCCAGGCCCTACCCCACCGGGCCCCATCTGAAATTCAGCGAGGAGCGAACCGCGTGACCGCCGAAACGTCCGTGCCGTCGACAGCGCTGCTGACCGCAGAGCGTGACGGTTCCAACTACACCGCGCGGCATCTGCTCGTCCTGGAAGGCCTCGAAGCGGTTCGCAAGCGCCCCGGCATGTACATCGGATCGACGGACAGCCGCGGTCTGATGCACTGCCTCTGGGAGATCATCGACAATTCCGTCGACGAGGCCCTCGGCGGCTACTGCGACCACATCGAGGTGATCCTGCACGACGACGGCTCCGTCGAGGTGCAGGACAACGGCCGTGGCATCCCGGTGGACGTGGAGCCCAAGACCGGCCTCTCCGGCGTCGAGGTCGTGATGACCAAGCTGCACGCCGGCGGCAAGTTCGGCGGCGGCTCCTACGCCGCGTCCGGCGGCCTCCACGGCGTCGGCGCCTCCGTGGTCAACGCGCTCTCCGCCCGCCTCGACGTCGAGGTCGACCGCGGCGGCGCCACCCACGCGATCAGCTTCCGCCGTGGCGTCCCCGGCATCTTCACCGAACAGGGCCCCGACGCCCCCTTCGACCCCGACAACGGGCTGCGCAAGGGCAAGCGGGTGCCCAGGACCCGCACCGGCACCCGCGTGCGGTACTGGGCGGACCGGCAGATCTTCCTCAAGGAGGCCCGGCTCGGCCTGGAGACGCTGCACCAGCGCGCCCGGCAGACCGCCTTCCTGGTGCCCGGCCTCACCATCGTCGTGCGCGACGAGCGCGACCTGGAGGGCGAGGGCAAGAGCCAGGAGATCTTCCGCTTCGACGGCGGCATCAGCGAGTTCTGCGAGTACCTGGCGCAGGACAAGGCCGTCTGCGACGTGCTCCGGCTCACCGGCCAGGGCACCTTCAAGGAGACCGTCCCGGTCCTGGACGACCGCGGCCACATGACCCCCACCGAGGTCACCCGCGAGCTGGCCGTCGACATCGCGCTGCGCTGGGGCACCGGCTACGACACCACGGTGCGGTCCTTCGTCAACATCATCGCCACCCCCAAGGGCGGCACCCACGTCACCGGCTTCGAGCGCTCCCTCACCAAGACGGTCAACGAGGTGCTGCGCTCCGCCAAGCTCCTGCGGGTGGCGGAGGACGACATCGTCAAGGACGACGCCCTGGAGGGCCTCACCGCCGTCGTCACCGTGCGGCTGGCGGAGCCGCAGTTCGAGGGCCAGACCAAGGAGGTGCTGGGCACCTCCGCGGCCAACCGGATCGTCTCCAACGTCGTCGCCCGCGAGCTGAAGGCGTTCCTCACCTCCACCAAGAGGGACGCCAAGGCCCAGGCCCGCGCGGTGCTGGACAAGGCCGTCGCCGCCGCGCGCACCCGGATCGCGGCCCGTCAGCACAAGGACGCACAGCGCCGGAAGACGGCCCTGGAGTCCTCCTCGCTCCCGGCCAAGCTGGCGGACTGCCGCAGCGACGACGTGGAGCGCAGCGAACTCTTCATCGTCGAGGGCGACTCGGCGCTCGGCACCGCCAAACTGGCGCGGAACAGCGAGTTCCAGGCGCTGCTGCCGATCCGCGGCAAGATTTTGAACGTACAGAAGTCGTCCGTTTCGGACATGCTGAAGAACGCCGAGTGCGGCGCCATCATCCAGGTCATAGGGGCCGGTTCGGGCCGGACCTTCGACATCGACGCGGCGCGGTACGGGAAGATCGTGCTGCTGGTCGACGCCGATGTCGACGGCGCCCACATCCGCTGTCTGCTGCTCACCCTCTTCCAGCGGTACATGCGCCCGATGGTCGAGGCGGGCCGGGTCTTCGCGGCCGTGCCGCCGCTGCACCGGATCGAGCTGGTCCAGCCCAAGAAGGGCCAGGACAAGTACGTCTACACCTACTCCGACAACGAACTCCGCCAGACCCTGCTCCAGTTCCAGCGGAAGAACATCCGTTACAAGGACTCCATCCAGCGCTACAAGGGCCTCGGCGAGATGGACGCGGACCAGCTGGCGGAGACCACGATGGACCCGCGCCACCGCACCCTGCGCCGGATCAACATCGGCGATCTGGAGGCGTCCGAGCAGGTCTTCGACCTGCTGATGGGCAATGAGGTCGCTCCCCGTAAGGAGTTCATCACCAGCTCCGCGGCCACCCTGGACCGCTCCCGCATCGACGCCTGAGCCCGCCGGCCGGGCCCCGTCCCTGACACCCCGGCCCTGACACACCGGCCCCGACGCGGAGTCCCCGCGCCGGGGTCGGTGTGTCAGGGACGCGCCGACCAGAGGTAGCGGTGCTCGGGGCGGCCCGTCTCGCCGTACTTGAGACTGAGCCGCACCCGGCCGGCCCGCTCCAGGAGCTTCAGATAGCGCTGCGCGGTCTGCCGGCTCACCCCGGCGCGGTCCGCGATCTCCTGGGTGGAGAGCGGGCCCTCGGCGGTCAGCAGCACCTGCCGTACCACCTCGGCGGTGGTCGGCGAGTGCCCCTTGGGCAGATCGGGGGCGATCGAGCCGGCGGAGAGCGCGCCGAAGATCCGGTCCACCTCGGCCTGTTCGGCCTCGCCGCCGCTGCCGAGGGTGCGGCGCAGCCCCGCGTACGCCTCCAGCTTGGCGCGCAGCCCGGCGAAGTTGAACGGCTTGACGAGGTACTGGAGCGCGCCGTGCCGCATCGCCGCCTGGACGGTGGCCACGTCGCGGGCGGCCGTCACCATGATCACATCGGTGTGGTGGCCGAGTCTGCGCAGCTCCCGGACGACGGCGAGGCCGTTGCCGTCCGGCAGGTAGTGGTCCATGAGGACGAGGTCGGCGGGGGAGTCGGCGATCCGGGCGAGGGCCTCGGCGGCCGAGTGGGCCTCCGCGGTGACCCGGAAGCCGGGCACCTTGGCCACATAGGCGGCGTTGATGCCCGCGACCCGGATGTCGTCGTCGACCACCAGGACGTCGATCGTCTCGTCGCCATCGCCGCCCGGCGCCGGCGTGTTCGTCCCGGCCGGTCCGGTGGTCACCGGACCGCTGCGGACCGTGCTGCCGCTGTTCATGATCGTGCCTCCGCCGCCGTGGCGGGGTCCGGCCCGGGCTCGCGGGCCGTCAGCTCCGTCAGCGCCTCCGGGAGGATCACGACGAACTCGGCGCCGCCGCCCTCCGCGTCGCGGACCTGGGCGCTGCCGCCCTGCCGCTCGGCGAGCCGGCGCACCAGGGCGAGGCCCAGGCCGCGCTTGCCGTGCGCGGGCAGCTCCTTGGTGGTCCACCCCTCGGTGAAGATCTCCTCGCGCTGCTCGGGGGGGACGCCGGGGCCGCTGTCCGCGACCCGCAGCACCGCCGTGCGGCCCGCCGAGGACAGTTCGACCTCGATCCGGGGTTCGGGCGAGCCGGCGGCGGCGTCCATCGCGTTGTCGACGAGGTTGCCGACGACGGTCACCAGTTCGCGCGGGTCCACCAGCCGGTCGGGGAGCAGGGTGCCGGGCGCGATGCGCAGGGAGACCCCGCGTTCGGCGGCGACGGTGGCCTTGCCGACGAGCAGCGAGGCCAGCAGCGGGTCGTGGATCTTCTCGGTGACCTGTTCGGCGGTGGCCCGGTGCACCCCGACGACCTCGTTGACAAAGTCGACCGCCTCGTCGTGCATCTCCAGCTCCAGCAGGCCGAGGAGGGTGTGCAGCCGGTTGGCGTGCTCGTGGTCCTGGGCGCGCAGGGCGTCGATCAGGCCCCGGGTGGAGTCCAGCTCCCGGCCCAGCCGTTCCAGCTCGGTACGGTCGCGCAGGGTGGCGACCGCGCCGCCGTCGTCGGTGGGCATCCGGTTGGCGATCAGCACCCGGTGGCCGCGTACGGTCACCAGGTCCTCGCCGGTGACCCGGCCCGCCAGGACATCGGCGGTGCGGCCGGAGCCCAGCACCTGGTCGAGCGGGAGCCCCCGGCCGTCGGACTCCAGCCCCAGCAGCCGCTGCGCCTCGTCGTTCATCAGCCGGATCCGGCCCGCCGAGTCCAGGGCGACGAACCCCTCGCGGATGCCGTGCAGCATCGCCTCGCGCTCCGCGAGCAGGGCGGAGATGTCGGAGAAGGCCAGGTCGTGGGTCTGGCGCTGGAGCCTGCGGGAGATGAGATAGGCGGCGATCGCCCCGGCGGCCAGGGCGCCGCCCGCGTACAGGAGCAGCCCGGGGATCGCGGAGAACAGCCGGTCGCGGACGCTGTCGTACTCGATGCCGACGGAGACGGCGCCGACGATCCGGCCCGTCTCGTCCCGGAGCGGGACCTTGCCCCGGGCGGAGCGGCCGAGGGTGCCGCTGTCGATCTCCATGATCTCCCGGCCTGCGAGGGCCGCGCTGGGGTCCGTGGAGACCAGCCGCCCGATCTGCTGCGGGGAGGTGTGGGACCAGCGGACCCCGCCCATGTCCATGATCACGACATACTCGGCGTCGGTGACCCGGCGGATCCGCTCGGCCTCCGCCTGGACCGGGCCCCCGGGCGCGGGGCGGGTACGGGCCAGGCTCTCGGCGACCTGCGGGGACGCGGCGGTCTGGGCGATGGCCAGCGCACGGCGCATCGCCTGGTCGTCGAGTTGCGCGGAGAGCGGCGCGAGGAAGAAGCCGGTGGCGAGGACGGTCACACCGGTGGCGATGGCCAGCTGCATCAGCAGGACCTGGGAGAAGACCCGCTGCGGCCAGCCGATCCGCCGTCGTCGGGGCGGGGCGGTCGGTTCCGGGCTCATGTCTATGAACGGTAAACGGAGCCGGGGCCTTTCCGAAATCCACCCGGGCAGGACCCGGACGAGGGGCCCTGTCCCTCGGGCACGGGCACGGGTACGGGCAGGGGGAGCGGCGGGCGCGGGCCCGTGTACCGGCCGCTCGGCCGCATCCGCAGTGGCTGCTCCTCGTACTCCTCCAGGGCGTGCGCGATCCAGCCCGCCGTCCGCGCGACCGCGAAGACCGTCTCGCAGGCCTCGGGGGCCATCCCGAAGGCCACGGTGAGGGCCCCGAGCGCCAGGTCGACATTGGCGTTCAGGTCCAGCTGCCGGGCGGTCGCCGCCTCCACCTCGCGGGCCGCCGCCATCGCCGCACGGGCGGCCGGGACGGTCTCCAGGGCCGCGAAGACCGCCTCGGCGCGCGGGTCGCGGCCGGGGTAGAGCCGGTGGCCGAGGCCGGGCACCGGGCGGCCCGCCCGCAGGTGGTCGGCGACGACGGCTGCCGCGCTGCCGCGCTCCAGCACTTCGGTGAGCATCCGGTGGGCGAGGCTGCCCGCCGCGCCGTGCAGGGGGCCGTCCAGTACGCCCAGACCGGCCGACACGACGGCGTACGGGTGGGCCCGGGCCGACGCCGCGACCCGTGCGGCCAGCGTGGACGCGGCCAGGTCGTGGTCGACGAGCAGGGCCAGCGTGAGATCGAGGACGCGGACCGCCGCCGGATCGGGGTCCGCCGGGGTCAGCCGGCACCAGAGCCGGCGGGCGATCGGCTCCGTATCGGAGGCCCCTGTACCGGAGGCCCCTGTACCGGAGGCCCCCGTACCGGAGGTCCCCGTACCGGAGGTCCCCGTACCGGACGCATCCGCACCGGATCCCTTCGTACCGGATCCCTTCGTGCCGGGCTGTTCCCCGCGTACCGGCAGCGCGTCCACCAGCGTCGGGATCAGCATCCGGGCGCTGCCGATCACCGATTCCTGCCCCAGGTCGAAGCGGACGGGGTCGGTGACGGCCGCCGCGACGGCCGCCACCCGCAGCAGATCCGCCGAACCGCTGTCCCCGGGCATGGCCGCGACCGCCCGGCGGGCCGCCGCCAGCGCCCGGGGCGGTGCCGTGAACCGGATCCCCGGCCGCAGGGTCCCCGTCCAGAGCCAGTCGGCGACGGTCTCGTACGAGTGATGCCGGGCCAGCTCCGTGGCGTCCACGCCCCGGAAGAAGTACCGGTCCTTGTCGATGAGGGTGATGCCGGTACGGATCCGCTGCGACGGGTCGCCGCCGTCCCCGCTGTCGGCGGAGCGGCGGTTGCGCCGCAGCAGCGCCTCGACCTCCGCCGCGTCGAAGGTGCTCCCGCGCCCGCCGGGGTCGCGCCGGCTGGTGAGCAGGCCCCGGCTGACGTACGCGTACAGCGTCGCGGGCTTCACACCCAGCCGCTCGGCCGCCGCCCGGGTGGTGAGGCGCCCCCCGGGCTCCCCGGACTCCCGGGCCGCCGTCGCGTGACCTGGGTGATCCGCCTGATCCGCCTGATCCGTCATGAGGTCACCGTACACACCTCATACATATTGATTCAATCAATATTGACATCGACAGATTCAAGCATGGACAGTCGGAATCAATCTTTGAAGGAGGAGATCACCATGCACAGCACCTCCGAAGGTGTCGCCGTGCCGCGCGGGCTCGCCGGTGTCGTCGTCACCGACACCGGACTCGGGGACGTCCGCGGCCGGGAGGGCTTCTACCACTACCGCCAGTACTCGGCCGTCGAACTGGCCGAGAGCCGCGGCTTCGAGGACGTCTGGCACCTGATGTTCCACGGCCGGCTCCCCGACGCCGCCGAGCGCGCCGCCTTCCTCGCCCACACCGCCCGGCTGCGCCCCCTGCCGGCGAAGGTGCGGGCCGCCCTGCCCGTCATCGCCCGTGCCACCGCGCCCGCCGGGCCGCTCGCCGGGCTGCGCACCGCGCTCTCCCTGCTCGGGGCGGCCACCGGGATGCGGCCGGTCCACGACCTCGACGCCGACGCCCGCCGGGCCGACGCCCTCGCCGCCTGCGCCGCCGTCCCCACCCTGCTCACCGCCCTGCACCGGCTCGGCCGGGGGCTGGAGCCGGTCGAACCCCGCGCGGACCTGCCGTACGCCGCGAACTACCTCCACATGCTCACCGGCACCGAACCGGAGCCCGGCCGGGTCCGCGCGATCGAGCGCTATCTCATCTCCACCGTCGACCACGGCTTCAACGCCTCCACCTTCACCGGCCGGGTCATCGCCTCCACCGGCGCCGATGTCGCCGCCGCGCTGACCGGCGCGATCGGCGCCCTCTCCGGGCCGCTGCACGGCGGCGCCCCCAGCCGGGCCCTGGACACCCTCGACGCCATCGGCACCCCCGACCGGATCCGCCTCTGGGTCCGCGAACGGGTGCTGGCCGGCGACAGGATCATGGGCTTCGGCCACCCCGTCTACCGCACCGAGGACCCCCGCTCCCGGATGCTGCGGTCCGTCGCCGAGGGCTTCGGCGGCCCGCTGGTGGAGTTCGCCACCCAGGTGGAGAAGGAGGTCGTCGCGATCCTCGCCGAGCTGAAGCCCGGCCGTGAGCTGCACACCAATGTGGAGTTCTACGCCGGTGTGGTCATGGAGCTGTGCGGGCTGCCGCGCGAGATGTTCACCCCCACCTTCTGTGCCGCCCGGGTCGTCGGCTGGAGCGCCCATATCCTGGAGCAGGCGGCGGACCCGAAGATCATCCGCCCGGCGGCCCGCTACACCGGCCCGCCCCCGCCGCAGCCCGTGCCCGCCGTCTGAGAGGCCCCCAGGTGAGCCCCGTCCCCGCGCCGAGCGCGCCGATCCCCGTCATCGTCCTGGCGGGGTTCCTCGGCTCGGGCAAGACCACCCTGCTCAACCATCTGCTGCGGGCCTGCCGGGGCACCCGCATCGGTGCGATCGTGAACGACTTCGGCGCCATCGAGATTGACGCCATGACCGTGGCGGGCCAGCTCGGCGACTCCACCGTCTCCCTCGGCAACGGCTGCCTCTGCTGCGCCGTCGACGTCAGTGAGCTGGACGGCTTCCTGGAGAAGCTGGCCCGGCCCGCCGCCCGCCTCGATGTGATCGTCATCGAGGCCAGCGGGCTCGCCGAGCCGCAGGAACTGGTGCGGATGGTGCTCGCCAGCGAGAACGAACGGATCGTGTACGGGGGTCTCGCCGAGGTCGTCGACGCGGCCGAGTTCGACGCGACCCGGGCCCGCCACCCCGAGATCGACCGGCATCTGGGCGTCGCCGACCTCGTGGTCCTCAACAAGACCGACCGGGTGGACGAGGACGGGCGGGCCCGGCTCCGGGCGGAGCTGGCCGCGCTCGCGCCCGGGGCGGCGGTCGTGGAGTCGGTGTACGGGCGGGTCGACCCCGAGCTGTTCTTCGACCCCCGGCCGAACGAGGAGCGGGTGGGACAGCTCGCCTTCGAGGACCTGCTGGACGACGCCCACCACGGCGACCACGGCGACCACTCCGGCCATCTGCACGCCGCCTACGACAGCGTCGACTTCACCGCCGACCGGCCCCTGCACCCCCGGCGGCTGCTCGACTTCCTCGACTCCCGCCCCGAGGGGCTCTACCGGATCAAGGGCTTCGTGGACTTCGGCGCCGCCGATCCGCGCAACCGGTACGCCGTGCACGCCGTCGGCCGCTTCCTCCGCTTCCACCCCGAGCCCTGGCCCGCCGCCGCCGAACGCCGCTCCGAGCTGGTCCTCATCGGCTCCGGCGTGGACGGCCCCGCCCTGCGCACCGCGCTGGCGGGCGCCCGGGTCACCGGCTCGCCCGGCGACCTCCCCGACGAGCGGAGCATGTGGGGCGTCCTGCGCTACGTCCCCGGCCCGGCGGCGGACGAACGGGACCAGCAAGACGAGCGAGGCGAGCGGGAGTACGCGGCCGACGACGGGTACGCGGAGGAGCCGCCTGAGCCGGACACCGACCTGGGCCAGTGAGACCCGGGGCGGTGAGACCCGGGCCGGCGAACAGCACGGCGGAGGGGCCGGCCGGGGTGGAATCCCCGCCCGGCCCCTCCGCCGTAACCGGCTGTCGCCGCCGTACTCCTGCCCGTACGCCCCGGGCGGCGGCCCGTCAGCGCGGCGGGCCCGCCAGGAACGCGACCTCCGAGATCGGGGGCGTGCCCGAGCCGTCACGGCGCGGGTCCGGCTCCGGCAGCGCCGCCGGGGTGCCGTTCTTCTGCGCGGCCCGCACCGGGGCCTCGCCCGCCCAGGCCAGGACGAGCATGTCCTCGCCCTTCAGGAAGCGCTGACAGCGCACTCCTCCGGTGGCCCGCCCCTTGCGCGGGTACTGGTCGAACGGGGTGAGCTTCACCGTCGTCACCGACGCGTCCAGCGCGCCGGACGCCCCCGCCGCCGTGAACACGGCCGCGTCCGCCGCCGGGTCCACCGCCGTGAACGACAGCACCTGGGCACCGTCGGTCAGCTTGACCCCGGCCATGCCGCCCGCCGCCCGGCCCTGCGGCCGCACCTGCCCCGCCGGATACCGCAGCAACTGCGCGTCGGACGTGATGAAGACGAGATCCTCCTCGCCGGTGCGCAGCTCGGACCCGCCGACGATCCGGTCGCCCTCCTTGAGCGCGAAGACCTCCAGCTCGTCCTTGTTGGCCGGATAGTCCGGCACGACCCGCTTCACCACGCCCTGGAGCGTGCCCAGCGCCAGCCCCGGCGAGGACTCGTCCAGCGTGGTCAGACAGACCACCGACTCGTCCGCCTCCAGCGACAGGAACTCCGACAGCGGAGCGCCCCCGGAGAGCGTGGGAGCGGTCGCCGTCTGCGGCAGCTGCGGCAGGTCGATCACCGCGATCCGCAGCAGCCGCCCGGCGTTGGTCACCACACCGATGTCGGCCCGCGCGGTCGCGAGCACCGACGACACGATCAGATCGTGCTTGGCCCGCTTCTCGCCCGGCTCCGGCAGCGGATCGCCGGTCACCGTCCGCGCCAGCAGCCCCGTCGACGACAGCAGCACCCGGCACGGGTCGTCGGCCACCTCCAGTGCCACGGCCGCCGCCGGGACCGCCGCCGACTCCAGCAGCACCGTGCGCCGCTCCGTCGAGAACTTCTTCGCCACCGCGGCCAGTTCGCCCGAGACCAGCTTGCGCAGCTCCGCGTCGGAATCCAGGATCCGGGTCAGCGCCTCGATCTCGCCGGTGAGCCGGTCCCGCTCGGACTCCAGCTCGATCCGGTCGAACTTGGTCAGCCGGCGCAGCGGGGTGTCCAGGATGTACTGCGTCTGGATGTCGGAGAGGCTGAAGCGCTCGATCAGCCGCTCCTTCGCCTGCGCCGAATTCTCGCTGGACCGGATGGTCCGGATCACCTCGTCGATGTCGAGCAGCGCGACGAGCAGCCCCTCGACCAGGTGCAGCCGGTCGCGCCGCTTGCTCCGCCGGAACTCGCTGCGCCGCCGCACCACCTCGAAGCGGTGGTCGAGATAGACCTCCAGCAGCTCCTTCAGCCCCAGCGTCAGCGGCTGCCCGTCCACCAGCGCCACATTGTTGATCCCGAAGGACTCCTCCATCGGGGTCAGCTTGTAGAGCTGCTCCAGCACGGCCTCGGGGACGAAACCGTTCTTGATCTCGATGACCAGCCGCAGCCCGTGCGCACGGTCGGTGAGGTCCTTGACGTCGGCGATGCCCTGGAGCTTCTTCGACCCGACCAGATCCTTGATCTTGGAGATGACCTTCTCCGGGCCGACCGAGAACGGCAGCTCGGTGACGACGATGCCCTTGCGGCGCGGCGTCACGTCCTCCACGGCCGTCGTGGCACGGATCTTGAAGGTGCCGCGGCCGGTCTCGTACGCGTCCTTGATGCCCGCGAGGCCCACGATCCGGCCGCCGGTGGGCAGATCCGGACCCGGGACGAACCGCATCAGGGTCTCCAGGTCCGCGCCCGGGTAGCGGATCAGATGGCGCGCGGCCGCGATGACCTCGCCCAGATTGTGCGGCGGCATATTGGTCGCCATGCCGACCGCGATGCCGGACGAGCCGTTGACGAGCAGATTGGGGTAGGCCGCGGGCAGTGCGACCGGCTCCCTCTCCTGACCGTCGTAGTTGGGCGAGAAGTCCACCGTGTTCTCGTCGATGGACTCGGTCATCAGCGACGTGGCGTCAGCCATCCGGCACTCGGTGTACCGCATCGCGGCCGGCGGGTCGTCGTTGCCCAGTGAACCGAAGTTCCCGTGGCCGTCGACGAGGGGGACCCGCATCGAGAACGGCTGGGCCATCCGCACCAGGGCGTCGTAGATCGACGCGTCACCGTGCGGATGCAGCTTGCCCATCACCTCGCCGACGACACGGGCGCACTTCACATAGCCCCGGTCGGGGCGCAGCCCCATCTCGTTCATCTGGTAGACGATGCGGCGCTGTACCGGCTTCATCCCGTCCCGCGCGTCGGGCAGCGCGCGGGAGTAGATCACCGAATAGGCGTATTCGAGGAAGGAGCCCTGCATCTCGTCGACGACGTCGATGTCGAGGATCTTCTCCTCGAAATCGGGCTGCGGGGTTTTCGTGCTGCGGCGGGCCATCGCGGCTGCTGCTCCTTCACGTACCGGATCGGGAACTGACGCCGACCATTGTGGCCCGTCGCACTGACAACACCGACCGCGACCCGGGGAACGACACCTGGGCGCCCGCTCCGCCGGACCTGAGCCGACACCTCCGCCGGACCACCGCCGAAGGCCCGCGGGCCGTCCGCCGCCCGGCCCGCGGGCCCCTTCCACCCGTCCCGGCGCGGCCCGGAGAGGTGCCGTACGATCCGCCGGACTTCGCCAGGTGTCGGTCCGCTTGCATACAGTGGCATCGCTGGGAAAACAACACCCCAACAGCATCGCGATCGAAGGGACGTACATGCCCATGGGTCACACGGCCACAGCTCAGGCCGGTTCGGGCGGCCTGACAGCGACGGAGCACCGGCTGGCCAACGGCCTGCGGGTGGTGCTCTCCGAGGACCACCTGACCCCGGTCGCCGCGGTCTGCCTCTGGTACGACGTCGGCTCGCGCCACGAGGTCCCCGGCCGCACCGGCCTCGCCCACCTCTTCGAGCACCTGATGTTCCAGGGCTCGAAGCAGGTCCACGGCAACGGCCACTTCGAACTGGTGCAGGGAGCGGGTGGCTCGCTCAACGGCACCACCAGCTTCGAGCGCACCAACTACTTCGAGACCATGCCCGCCCACCAGCTGGAGCTGGCGCTCTGGCTGGAGGCCGACCGCATGGGCTCGCTGCTGGCCGCCCTCGACGACGAGTCGATGGAGAACCAGCGCGACGTCGTCAAGAACGAGCGCCGCCAGCGCTACGACAACGTGCCCTACGGCACCGCGTTCGAGAAGCTCACGGCCCTCGCCTACCCCGACGGCCACCCGTACCACCACACGCCCATCGGCTCCATGGCCGACCTGGACGCCGCGACGCTGGAGGACGCCCGCGCGTTCTTCCGCACCTACTACGCGCCGAACAACGCGGTGCTGTCGGTCGTCGGCGACATCGACCCCGAGCGCACCCTCGCCTGGATCGAGAAGTACTTCGGCTCCATCCCCGCCCACGACGGCAAGCCCGAGCCCCGCGACGGCAGCCTCCCCGACACCATCGGCGAGCAGCTGCGCGAGGTCGTCGAGGAGGAGGTGCCCGCCCGCGCGCTGATGGCGGCCTACCGGCTGCCCCACGACGGCACCCGCGCCTGCGACGCCGTCGACCTGGCGCTCACCGTCCTCGGCGGCGGCGAGTCCTCCCGGCTGCACAACCGCCTGGTGCGCCGCGACCGCACGGCCGTCGCCGCCGGTTTCGGCCTGCTGCGGCTGGCCGGAGCCCCCTCGCTGGGCTGGCTGGACGTGAAGACCTCCGCCGATGTCGAGGTCGAGGGGATCGAGGCCGCCGTCGACGAGGAGCTGGCCCGCTTCGCCGAAGAGGGCCCGACCCCCGAGGAGATGGAGCGCGCCCAGGCGCAGCTGGAGCGCGAATGGCTGGACCGGCTCTCCACCGTCGCCGGCCGCGCCGACGAACTGTGCCGGTACGCGGTCCTCTTCGGTGACCCGCAGCTCGCCCTGACGGCGGTCGACCGCATCCTCACGGTCACCGCCGACGAGGTGCGCGCCGCCGCGGCGGAGCGGCTGCGCCCCGACAACCGCGCGGTGCTGGTCTACGAGCCGCTCGCCGCCGACGCCACCGGGCAGCCCGCCGACACCGCCGACACCACCGACAGCGCCGACGAGGAAGGGGCGGGGCAGTGACCGACGCCGAGCCGCTGACCACCATGGAGTTCCACCCGCTGCCCGAGGCCGGCGAGGCCCGGCCCTGGGCCTTCCCCGCCCCCGAGCGCGGCAGCCTCGGCAATGGGCTCACCGTGCTCCGCTCCCACCGTCCCGGCCAGCAGGTCGTGGCCGTCGAGATCCTGCTCGACGCCCCGCTCGACGCCGAGCCGGACGGCCTCGACGGCATCGCCACGATCATGGCCCGGGCCCTGACCGAGGGCACCGACAAGCGCTCGGCGGAGGAGTTCGCCGCCGAGCTGGAGCGGTGCGGGGCCACGCTGGACGCCCACGCCGACCACTCCGGCGTACGGGTCTCCCTGGAGGTCCCCGCCTCCCGGCTGGCCAAGGCGCTCGGACTGCTGGCGGAGGCCCTGCGCGCCCCCGCCTTCCTCGACACGGAGATCGATCGGCTGGTGCACAACCGGCTGGACGAGATCCCCCACGAGACCGCCAACCCGGCCCGCCGGGCCGCCAAGGAGCTGTACCGGCAGCTCTTCCCGGCCGAGCTGCGGATGTCGCGGCCCCGTCAGGGCGCCGAGGAGACCGTCGCCCGGATCGACGCCCCGGGCGTCCGCCGCTTCTTCGAGACCCATGTCCGGCCCGCCACCGCCACCGCGGTCGTCGTCGGCGACCTCACCGGCATCGACCTGGACAAGGTGCTCGCCGATACCCTCGGCGAGTGGACCGGCGACGAGGCGGACCTGCTGCCCGTACCGCCGGTCACCGCCGACGACACCGGCCGGGTGATCGTCGTGGACCGCCCCGGAGCGGTCCAGACCCAGCTGCTGATCGGCCGCGTGGGCGGGGACCGCCACGACCCGGTGTGGGCCGCGCAGGTGCTCGGCTCGTACTGCCTCGGCGGCACCCTCACCTCCCGGCTCGACAAGGTGCTGCGCGAGGAGAAGGGCTACACCTACGGCGTGCGCGCCTTCGGGCAGGTGCTGCGTTCCGCGCCCGACGGCACGGGTGTGTCGCTGCTCGCCATCAGCGGCTCCGTGGACACGCCCAACACCGGCCCCGCGCTGGCGGACCTGTGGCAGGTGCTGCGCACCCTGGCGGCCGAGGGGCTGACCGACGCGGAGCGCGACACCGCCGTGCAGAACCTGGTGGGGGTGGCGCCGCTGAAGTTCGAGACGGCGGCGTCCGTCGCGGGCACGCTGGCCGACCAGGTCGAGCAGTACCTGCCCGACGACTACCAGGCGCGGCTGTACGAGCGGCTGGCGGCGACCGGCACGGTGGAGGCGACCGCCGCGGTGGTCAGCGCCTTCCCGGTGGACCGGCTGGTGACGGTGCTCGTCGGTGACGCGTCGCAGATCGCGGAGCCGGCCAAGGCGCTGGGCATCGGCGAGGTCACCGTCGTGACCGGCTGACCCGTTTCCCCTGCCCTGTTCTGCCCGGTATGGGTGGGTCAGGGCGACAGATGACCCCGGTGATGCGCTCCACATCGCCGGGGTTTCCTGCTCTTTGTCCATTTTTGATGGGAAGTCATGGGGAACTGGCCTTTCTGGGCTGTGGCATAGCCAACAAAAATCGCCGTCTGTTTGGCGAACCGGCGGCGGCGACCGTAGCGTCGGTCCGGCTGTTCGCCCGCTGTACGCCGCATCCGTGGCACGGACAGTCATCGCCGAGTCCCCACCGGGTGCGAGCCCGGGGGAGCCGGGGACCCACCGTCCCCAGGGGTGAATCGGACGCCTTCGCTCCGCGCGGAGGGGCCCGTAGGAGACCTTCCTGCTCCGAACCCGTCAGCTAACCCGGTAGGCGAGAAGGAAGGAAAGGATCAGCCTCTCCATGGCGTTGACCCGCTCCACCGGGAAACACCGTGCTCCGGGCCGTGTGTCGCGCAACGGCGCACGCATCGCCGGCGTCGCCACCCTCGCCACCACGGGTGTCTGCGGAACCCTCGCCTCCCCGGCCGCCGCCGCCGGGAACGACACGTCCGCCACCCCCGCGTCCTCCTCCGAGGACACCGGCACCTTCATGATTCTCGCGGCGGACGCCGAGGCCGACTCCATCGCCGACGAGGTCGCCGACCAGGCCGTCACCCAGAAGCGCGCGGCCATCGCCCGCGAGGAGGCCGCCGAGGAGGCCCGCCGCAAGGCCGAGGCCCGGGAGCGCGAGGCCCAGGAGGCCCGCGAGCGCGCCGCCCGCGAGGCCGAGCGCAAGCGGCTCAACGCCTACCAGGCCCCGGTCGCCGGCTCGTACGTCTCCACCGCGTACCAGGCGGGCGGCGGTTACTGGTCCTCCGGCAGCCACTCCGGCATCGACTTCCACGCGGCCCTCGGCACCCCCGTGGTCTCCGTGGGCGCGGGCACCGTCGTCGAGGCCGGCTGGGGCGGCGCCTACGGCAACAACGTCGTGATCCGGATGAACGACGGCTCGTACACCCAGTACGGGCATCTGCACTCCCTCAACGTCACCACCGGGCAGAGCGTGCTGCCGGGCCAGCAGATCGGCCTGGCCGGCTCGACCGGCAACTCCACCGGCGCGCACCTGCACTTCGAGGCCCGCAGCGGCGCCGACTACGGCTCCGACGTCGACCCCGTCGCCTATCTGCGCGCGCACGACGTGAACATCTGAGCCCACCGCGCCCGTACGGCCCTCGCGGCCCCGTGCACGGCGTCACCGAAGGCCCCCGGCGAGCACGCCGGGGGCCTTCGGCGTACTCCGCCGTACCGGTTCCGCCGCCGGGGGCCCAAGGGCTGGCCGGAAGAAGGCGGCGCCGGACGCGGCCCCACGGAGAAAGAGCGCTCCCTGCAATAGAGTCGCCGAACGCGCGGCACAGGGCCGCGCGGCCCGGGGCGGCCGGCGACCCCTGCCCCGAGGGGGCCGTGGCGGCGGCCCGACGGAACCCGGGCGGACAGCGGCGGACCACAGCGGAGGTTCGGTCATGCGCGTTCCGGCGCACTCGGTCTGCACGGCGATCCGCGACGACATCGTCTCCGGGGCCCTCGCGCGCGGCGCCCGGCTCGCCGAGGAGCGGCTCGCCCGCCGTTACGGCGTCTCCCGCATCCCCGTCCGCGAGGCCCTGCGCACCCTGGAATCCGAGGGGTTCGTGGTCATCCGGCGGCACGCCGGGGCGCAGGTCGCCGAGCCCACCGAACAGGAGGCCGCCGATCTGCTGGAGACCCGGATGCTGCTGGAGCCCCTGGGCGCGGCGCGCGCGGCCCGCCGGCGCACCGAGGCGCATCTGCGGGTGCTGCGCGGCCTGGTCCGGCTGGGCCAGGAGCGGGCGCGCGGGGGAGGGGGCGAGGATCTGCGGGCGCTGGGCGGCTGGTTCCACGAGACGCTGGCGCAGGCGTCCGTCAGCCCCGGGCTGATCGCCCTGCTCACCCAGTTGCGGCACAGGATCGCCTGGATGTACGCGGTGGAACCGCCCGCCGAGCCGCTGGCGTACTGGGCCGAGCACGGCGCGATCCTGGACGCGGTGGCGCGCGGCGACGCGGAGCGGGCGCGGGCCCTGACCGCGCTGCACGCCGAGCGGAGCGCGGGGGCGCACCGGCTGCGCTTCCCCGGCGGCCCGCGCCCGGCCCGCCGCGCGCCCCGGCTGGCGACGGCCCGCCCCTGAGGTCCGGGCCCCGCCCCTGAGGTCCGGGCCCCGGGCCGGCGGCCGGCTCAGCGGTCGGCGGCCGGGTACGCGGTGGGCGGCTGGCTCAGCGGTGGACGGCCGGGTACGCGAAAGCCGCGGCCCCCGTGGTCGGCTGGGAGCCGCGGCCCGGCGTGCCGGACTCGGGGACACCGCGCGGGCGCGTCGGTGCCCCCGGGGTCCGGCGGGGAGTGCGGCCCGGGGCCGGGATGGTCGGGGCCCGGCCCCGGGCGCGTCGGTCCGGACCCGCGAGGGCCCGGCCCGGAGGTGGTCTCAGACCGTCTCCGGAAGCTCCTCAAGACCCTCCGCGACCAGCTTGGCCAGCCGGTCCAGCGCCGCGTCGGCGCCCTCCGCCTCGGAGGCCAGCACGATCTCCTCGCCACCCTGGGCGCCCAGGCCCAGCACGGCGAGCATCGAGGCCGCGTTGACCGGGCTGCCGTCGGCCTTGGCGATCGTCACCGGCACACCGGAAGCGGCGGCGGCACGGACGAAGAGGGAAGCGGGTCGGGCGTGCAGGCCCTCGGCCCAGCCGACATTGACACGGCGCTCAGCCATGGTGGTGCCCTTCGGGGGGAAATGGGTTGTCTAGACCAGTGTGCCATGGTACGGGCACCACCCGGCCCCGCCCGCGCGCCGATCCGGCCGCGCCACCGGACCCCGCCCACCGGCCCGGCGAGGGCCCTTTGTCCCGCCGTTCGGCCCCGTGGGCTCCGGCCGCCCGCCCCCACCTCGGACATCGCCGCCCGCGCCGCACCGCCGGGCCCGGCCGCGCCGTACTCTTCCGTCATGCGGACCCGGCCGGAACAGACCTATCCCGACCACTGGGAGGCCGATGTGGTGCTGCGCGACGGCGGCACCGCACGTATCCGGCCGCTCACCCCCGATGACGCCGACCGGCTGGTCAGCTTCTACGAGCAGGTCTCGGACGAGTCGAAGTACTACCGCTTCTTCGCGCCCTACCCCCGGCTCACCGCCAAGGACGTCCACCGCTTCACCCACCACGACTACGTGGACCGGGTCGGGCTCGCCGCCACGGTGGGCGGGGAGATCATCGCGACCGTCCGCTACGACCGGATCGACGGCCGGGGACTGCCCGCCTCCGCCCCCGCCGACGAGGCCGAGGTCGCCTTCCTGGTGCAGGACGCCCACCAGGGGCGCGGCGTCGCCTCCGCGCTGATGGAACACATCGCCGCCGTGGCCCGCGAGCGGGGCGTGCGCCGGTTCGCGGCCGAGGTACTGCCCGCCAACAACAAGATGATCAAGGTGTTCCGGGATGCCGGATACACCCAGAGGCGCAGCTTCGAGGACGGCTCCGTCCACCTCACCCTCGACCTGGAGCCGACCGAGAAGTCCCTCGCCGTCCAGCGCGGCCGGGAGCAGCGGGCCGAGGCCCGGTCCGTGCAGCGGCTCCTGGCCCCCCGGTCGGTCGCGGTCATCGGCACCGGCCGGGCCACCGGCGGCATGGGCCGCACCGTCCTGCGCAACCTCCTGGCCTCCGGCTACACCGGCCGCCTCTACGCCGTGAACCGCGCCTTCCCCGACGGCTGGCCCGAGGTCGAGGGAGTGCCCGCCTTCCGCTCCGTCGCCGAGATCGCCGACACCACCGGCGAGAGCGTCGACCTCGCCGTCGTCGCCGTACCCGTGGAACGGGTCCCCGACGTCGTCACGGACTGCGGCGAGCACGGGGTGCGCGGCCTGGTCGTCCTCTCCGCCGGATACGCCGAGAGCGGCGTCGAGGGCCGGCGGCGCCAGCGGGACCTGGTGCGCCGGGCCCGCTCGTACGGCATGCGGATCATCGGCCCGAACTCCTTCGGGATCATCAGCACCGCCGACGGGGTACGCCTCAACGCCTCGCTCGCCCCCCGCTCGCCCGCCCCCGGCCGGATCGGGCTCTTCACCCAGTCGGGCGCGATCGGCATCGCGCTCCTGTCCGGGCTGCACCGCCGGGGCGCCGGACTCTCCTCCTTCATCTCCTCGGGCAACCGCGCCGACGTCTCCGGCAACGACTTCCTCCAGTACTGGTACGACGACCCCGGCACCGATGTGGCCCTGCTCTACCTGGAGTCGATCGGCAACCCGCGCAAGTTCACCCGGCTCGCCCGGCGCACGGCGGCGGTCAAGCCCGTCGTCGTGGTCAAGGGCGCCCGGCACAGCGGCAGCGAGCCGCCCGGGCACGCCGTACCCACGACCCGGATCCCCGACGCCGCCGTCGGCGCGCTGCTGCGGCAGGCCGGGGTGATCCGGGTCGACACCGTCACCGAGCTGGTCGACGCGGGCCTGCTGCTCGCCGGGCAGCCGCTGCCGGCCGGGCCCCGGGTGGCGATCCTCGGCAACTCCGAGTCGCTGGGGCTGCTCACCTATGACGCCTGCCTGGCGGAGGGCCTGCGTCCGCAGCCGCCGCTGGACCTCACGACGGAGGCCGCCCCGGCGGACTTCCGGCGCGCGCTCGCCCGGGCGCTGGCCGACGAGGGCTGCGACGCGGTCGTGGTGACGGCGATCCCCTGGGTCGGCGAGCACGGCTCCATGGAGTCGGGCGACGGCGAGGTGCTGGCGCGGGCCCTGCGGTCGGCGGTCGCGGAGGCGGAGCGGCCGAAGCCGGTCGCGGTCGTCCATGTGGAGCTGGGGGGTCTCGCGGAGGCGCTGTCGGCGGTCCGGGGCACGGCCCCCGCACCGACCGCCCCCGCACCGACCTCGTCCGCGCCGACCGCCCCCGCACCGACCGCCCCCGCACCGACCTCGTCCGCGCCGACCTCGGACACGGCCCCCCAAGCGGACCCGGAAGCGGAAGCGGGAACGGAGACGGAAGCGGACGGGCCCGACCGGGGCCGCATCCCCGCCTACCCCGCCGCCGAGCGGGCCGTCCGCGCCCTCTCCCAGGCCGTCCGGTACGCCCGCTGGCGCCGCCAGGCCGCCGACCCCGGCCTGGTCCCCGAGTACGACGACATCGACGAGAACGGCGCCGCCGCCCTCATCGCGGAACTGCTCGCCGAGGACGCCATCGGCACCCTCCCCGCCACCGACGCCCACGCCCTCCTCGCCCGCTACGGCATCCGGGTCCGGACCGCGCTCCCCGCGCCGGACCCCGACGAGGCCGCCGCGGCGGCGGCCCGCCTCGGCTACCCCGTCGCCCTCAAGACCACCGCCCCCCATCTGCGGCACCGCCCCGACCTCGGCGGCGTACGCCTCGACCTCACCGACGAACAGCATCTGCGCCAGTCCTACCGCGAGCTGACCGACCGCCTCGGCGGCCCCGGCGAGCTGCGCCCCGTCGTCCAGTCCATGGCCCCCCGGGGCGTCGACACCGTCGTCCGGGCCGTCATCGACCCCGCCGTCGGCGCGGTCCTCTCCTTCGGCCTCGCGGGCGCCGCGTCCGAACTGCTCGGGGACACCTCCCACCGGCTGATCCCCGTCACCGACCGGGACGCCGCCGAACTCGTCCGCGGCATCCGGACCGCCCCCCTCCTCTTCGGCTGGCGGGGCTCCGCCCCCGTCGACACCCCCGCGCTCGAAGAGCTGCTGCTGCGGGTATCACGACTGGTGGACGACCACCCGGAAGTGGTCTCCATCAGTCTTGAACCCGTCGTCGTCGCCCAGCGGGGGCTCTCCGTGCTCGGCGCGTCCGTACGCCTCGCCCCACCCGCCACCTTCACTGACCTGGGGCCGCGCCGCCTCCCCAGCTACTGAGCGATGTGAGCGCCCGGTGCCCCCGGGGCCCCGTAGGATGGACCGCATGGCGAAGACCGGTACGACGACCCAGGGGCTGCGCGCGGCGATCGAGCGCAGCGGCTACTACCCGGCTCTCGTGGCCGAGGCGGTGGAGGCCGCTGTCGGCGGAGAGCAGATCGCGTCGTACCTGGTGCACCAGGAGACCACCTTCGACGCCAACGAGGTGCGCCGCCACGTCACCGTTCTCGTCCTGACCGGCAACCGCTTCATCGTCAGCCACACCGACGAGCAGGCCGCCGACTCCAGCTCCCCGACGCCGTACGCCACCACCTCCACCGAGTCGGTGAAGCTGGATCGGATCTCGTCCGTCGTGGTCAGCCGGGTCGTGGCCAACCCGGAGGCGTACACCCCGGGCACCCTGCCCCGCGAGGTCGTCCTCACCATCGGCTGGGGCGCGGTCTCCCGGCTCGACCTGGAGCCCGCCGCCTGCGGCGACCCGAACTGCGAGGCCGACCACGGCTACACCGGCAGCTCCACCGCCGACGATCTGAGCCTGCGGGTCAGCGAGGCCGGCGACGGCCCGGACACCGTCCGCCAGACCCTCGCCTTCGCCCAGGCACTCAGCGAGGCCACCGCGGCCACCGGTGCCACCCCGGCGGCCGGCACCGGCCGCTGATGGTCCAGCCCACGACGTCCGCCCTCTGGCCGGACGAGCCCGAACCCCTCGCCGTCGGCAGCGCCCCCGTACCCGCGTACGGCCGTGGATCGCTCGCCGATCTGCTGCCGACGCTCGTGGCCGGACAGGGCGTCCCGGGCTTCGACGCGCTCATCCCCGAGCTGACCCCGGCCGACCGGAACTGCGTCTTCCTGATCGACGGTCTCGGCTGGGAGCAGATCCGCGACCACCCGGACGACGCCCCCTACCTCCACTCGCTGCTCGCCACCTCGCGCGGCGGCACCGGGCTCCCGATCACGGCCGGATTCCCCGCCACCACGGCCACCTCGCTCGCCTCCGTCGGCACCGGGCAGCCCCCCGGCGCCCACGGCCTCGCCGGATACACCGTCCGCGACCCGGCCACCGGCGCGCTGATGAACCAGCTGCGGTGGCGGCCCTGGACCGATCCGCACCTCTGGCAGCCGTACCCGACCGTCTTCGAGCGGGCCCACGCCGCCGGGGTGCACACCGCCCAGGTCTCCTCCCCGCTCTTCGAGCACACCCCGCTCACCCGCATCGCCCTCAGTGGCGGAACGTTCCTGGGCCGCCTCGGCGGCGAGGAGCGCGTCGATCTCGCGGCCGAGCAGCTGGGCGCGGGCGACCGTTCGCTCGTCTACACGTACTACAGCGAGGTCGACGGCAAGGGCCACCGCTTCGGGATCGACTCCGACGCCTGGCGCGGCCAGCTGATGTACGTGGACCGGCTGGTGCAGCGGCTCGCCGAGCAGCTGCCGCCCCGCTCCGCGCTCTACGTCACCGCCGACCACGGAATGATCGACGTCCCCTTCGACGAGGAGTCGCGGATCGACTTCGACGAGGACTGGGAGCTGCGCGCCGGCGTGGCCCTCCTCGGCGGCGAGGGCCGGGCCCGCCATGTGTACGCGGTGCCCGGGGCCGAGTCCGACGTCCTCGCCGTCTGGCGCGAGGTGCTGGGCGACCGCTTCTGGGTCGCGAGCCGCGAGGAGGCCGTCGCGGCGGGCTGGTTCGGCCCGGCCGTCGACGAACGCGTCCACGGCAGGATCGGTGACGTGGTCGCCGCGGCCTGCGCCGATGTGGCGATCGTCGCCTCCGTCTCCGAGCAGCACGAGTCCGCGATGGTCGGGCTGCACGGCTCCATGACCCCCGTCGAGCAGCTGGTCCCGCTGCTCGAAGTCCGGTCGTAGCTCCCCCCACCCCGGCCCGCTCCCCTTCCCGGGCCGTTCCCCCTGACCCCGAAAGGTCTCCACCCCCCATGCCCGAGCTGGTCTTCTTCTCCGGAACCATGGACTGCGGGAAGAGCACACTGGCTCTTCAGATCGAACACAACCGTTCCGCCCGCGGGCTCCAGGGAGTGATCTTCACCCGGGACGACCGCGCGGGCGAGGGGAAGCTCTCCTCCCGGCTCGGCCTGGTCACCGACGCCGTCGAGGCCATGGCCGGCTTCGACATCTACGCCCATCTCGTGGACCGGCTCTCCCAGGGCGGGCGGTGCGACTACGTCATCGCCGACGAGGCCCAGTTCTTCGCGCCGGAGCAGATAGACCAGCTCGCGCGGGTCGTGGACGACCTGGAGATGGACGTCTTCGCCTTCGGGATCACCACCGATTTCCGCTCCAAGCTCTTCCCCGGCTCACAGCGGCTGGTGGAACTCGCCGACCGGATCGAGGTGCTCCAGGTCGAGGCCCTGTGCTGGTGCGGCGCGCGGGCCACGCACAACGCCCGGACCGTCGGGGGGCTGATGGTCGTGGAAGGCGCCCAGGTCGTCGTCGGCGATGTCAACGCGGTGGACGACGTGGGGTACGAGGTGTTGTGCCGCCGGCACCACCGCCGGCGGATGACCGCCGCGAGCGCGCGTGCGGCGGCCCTCTCGCCCGATGTGCTGCCTGTCGACGCCGGTGCCGGTGCCGGGGTTGGCGTGAGTGCCGGGGCCCGTGCGGGTGCGGGTGCCGGTGCCGTCAGCGTGCCGAGTGGACGATCCTGAACACCGCCCCCTCCGGGTCGGCCACCGTCGCCGTCCGCCCGCGCGGGCCGTCCTCCGGTGGCTCCAGGACCTGCCCGCCGAGCGCGGTGACCTGCCGCGCCGCCCGCTCCACCCCGTCCACCTCGAACGAGATCATCCAGTGGCTGCCACGCTGCCGGGGCAGCCGGCCCAGCCCGTGCAGCGCCGCCACCGGGCGCCCGTCGACCCGCAGGACGACCCGGTCCGCGCCGTCCGTACGCGCGTCCTCCGTCTCGTAACCGAACACGGACTCGTAGAACTTGCGCACCGCGGCGGTCTCGACGGTCAGCAGCTCCTGCCAGGCCGGGGTGCCGTGGGCGCCGCGCACGGCCGTGCCGGCGAGCGCCGCGCGCTGCCAGATCCCGAAGATCGCTCCCGACGGGTCGGCGACGATCGCGAGCCGGCCCGCGTCGGCGGCGTCCAGCGGACCGACGGCGACGGTTCCGCCGCTGGACCGGGCACTCTCCGCGCAGGAGTCCGTGTCGTCCGCCGCCAGATACGGAGTCCAGGACAGCGGGGCCTCCCGCCCGGCGGGCAGCTGACCGAGGCCCGCGACGTCCTTCCCGTCGAGCAGGGCACGGACATAGGGGCCGAGCGGCTGCGGACCGGGGCTGAAGTCCCAGCCGAACAGCTCGTGATAGAAGGACTGGGTTTCTTCCAGGCGGTGCACCATCAGGCTCGCCCAGCAGGGCGTGCCGGGGGTGTGCCGAGTCGCCTCGGTCATCGTCACTCTCTCCTCGGACCATCGTGGTGGCCGTACGGGGGGACGGGGTGCGCGTGCCGTTGTGCGGGCCGTGCGCCCCGAGCGCATGTTTCCATGCCGTCGTCGTCCAGCGCGCCCCGGCCGCGCCGTTTTTGGCGGGTTCCCGCTGAGTGCTGCCCATTTCACAGGCCAGGGCGTGATCGATTCACAGGTCGAAACGTGATCGATTCACGGTCGGGGACGGCGCTCGCCGCCGGAACGCGGGCCCTGTCCGGCGAAGCTCACGGGGCCCGCACGTCCTGACACCGTACTCCCCCGGGAGCAGCGGCCCGTGCGGTGCGTCCCGTTCCTCGCCCGGCGGGTCCGGCGGGTCCGGTGGGTCCGGCGGGTCCCGGTGGGTCCGGTGGCCCGGGCGGACAGGGTGGACCGGGTGGGCCAGGATGGGGACATGAACGCCATCAGCCCCGTCCCCCCGGCCAGTCCGGTGGGTCCGTCCGGTCAGGCCGGTCCGGTCAGTCGAGTCAGCCCGATCATTTCCGCCGCCGAGCTGGCGGACGCGCTCGCCGGACCCCGGCCGCCCGTCGTGCTCGACGTCCGCTACCGGCTCGGCGGCCCGCACGGCCGGCCCGAGTACGACGCCGGGCACATCCCCGGCGCGGTCTTCGTCGACCTCGACGCGGAGCTGGCCGGCCCGCCCGGCGCCGGTGGCCGCCACCCCCTGCCGGACCCGGAGGACTTCGGCGCCGCGATGCGCCGGGCCGGGGTCGGCGCCGGCACCCCCGTGGTCGTGTACGACGCGGACAAGGGCTGGGGCGCGGCCCGCGCCTGGTGGCTGCTGCGCTGGACCGGCCACCGGGACGTCCGGGTCCTGGACGGCGGCCTCGGCGCCTGGGCGGGACCGCTGGAGACCGCGGCCCCCGCGCCCGCCGAGGGCGACTTCACGGCCGCGCCGGGCGCGCTGCCGCTGCTCACCGCCGACACCGCCGCCGAACTCGCCCGTACCGGACTGCTCCTGGACGCCCGCGCGGGGGAGCGGTACCGGGGCGAGACCGAGCCGATCGACGCGGTCGCCGGGCATGTCCCGGGCGCGGTCTCGGCACCCACCACGGAGAACCTGGACGAGCGGGGCCGGTTCCGCGCCCCCGCCGAACTGCGGGAGCGGTTCACCGCGCTGGGGGCCGTCCCCGGTGAGGTCGGGATCTACTGCGGCTCCGGGGTCTCCGCCGCCCAGCTGGCCGTCGCGCTGGAGCTGGCGGGCTTCACCCCGGCGCTCTACGCCGGCTCCTGGTCGGAGTGGTCCCGCGACCCGGCCCGCCCGGTGGCGACCGGCCCCCAGCCGGGCTGATCCGGCCCCGGGACCGGCCGTTTCCCGCCCTGTCCGGAAACGGCCGGTGTGGGCCGCAGGGTCGGCGGCCGGGCGCGGCTACCGTCCGGGGCGGCGGGCGATGATCCGCACCCCCTGCGGGTCGGACCGCCCCGACTGGTGCGCCTCCACGATGAGTTCGTCCACGAACGCGTCCCGGTCCTCGCCCAGCGCGCGGGCGTGCACCGCGAACCCGGTCAGCCGGACCTGGCGGCGGGCCGCCTCCAGGTCCGGCGGCCCCGACCGGCGGCCCTTCGCGAACGAAGTCGGGTCCTCGCAGCCGACGATCTCCAGCCCCTCCTCCTCGATCACGTCGGCCACCACCTCCGCCGGATGCTGCTGATGGGCGAACGGCAGCCCCGCGAGCCGTTCCCGCCAGCGCGGCCGGCCCGCCACGTCCTGGTAGACGCGGGCCATGCCCGGCCCCTCGGCGAGCGGCTGGCTGTGGCAGTACTGGAGCACCAGCGCGCCGCCGGGCCGCACCGCGCGCGCCATGGTCCGTACGGCCGCCACGCCCCGGGCCACCCAGTGCAGCACCCAGGAGGAGTGGACGACGGTGAACGCCCCCGGCGTCAGCTCCAGTTCATTGGCGTTCTGCACGGTCGCCGTCACCGGCAGTCCGGCGGCCAGCCGACGCGTCGCCGCCACCATCGACGGGGAGACGTCGGACGCGTGGACGGTCATTCCGCGCCGGGCCATCGCCACGGCGACCTCCCCGGCCCCGCAGCCGACATCGGCCAGCAGGCCGCCCGCGCCGATGAGTTCGGGAACCAGGTCGAGCGCGGCCAGCGCGCTGCCCACCTGATCCGCGTTGACCTGGACGTACTCCTCAGCGAGCCAGGACTCGGCCTGGTCGTGCCGGGTAGGGATCACCGTTGTGCTCCTCCGCTCCGCAGCTACCGGTCCGCCCGCGCGCCGGGGTCGCTGCCGGGCGCGCGGGGACGCAGTCCACACGCTCCCCACCACGGCGGCGGGCCGCGCGGAGTTCATCGCGTGCGCCGGGTGCGCGGAGCGCGGGGGCACACCTGCGGCACCGGCCCGGCGCGCGGGGCGGCGCACCATCGCGGAGGATGGAGGTGGATCATGCCTCCCGGACGGGCACACGGACAGGCACACGGACGGACACAGGCACCGGCGCACCGGCGCACAGGCACGAGAGGGACATCCAGGAGATGACGGCGGACACCCCCCTCCCCGAAGGGGCCGACACCACGGCGGCCGGGCCTGTCCTGACCTGCCTGGTCACCGGCGCCACCGGCTATATCGGCGGCCGCCTGGTCCCCGAGCTGCTGGCGGCCGGGCACCGGGTGCGCACCCTCGCCCGTACCCCCGCGAAGCTGCGCGACCACCCCTGGTCCGGCCGGGTGGAGACGGTCCGGGGCGACGTCCTCGACCCCGCCTCCGTCCGCGAGGCCATGACCGGCGTCGACGTCGCCTACTACCTCGTCCACTCCCTGGGCACCGGCCGGGACTTCGAACGGACCGACCACGAGGCCGCGCGGACCTTCGCCGAGGGGGCCCGCGCCGCCGGAGTCCGCCGCATCGTCTACCTGGGCGGCCTCACCCCGGCCGGGGTGCCCGAGCGGCGCCTCTCGCCGCACCTGCGCTCCCGCGCCGAAGTCGGACGGGTCTTCCTCGACGGGGAGGTCCCGGCCACGGTGCTGCGCGCCGCCGTGATCATCGGTTCCGGTTCCGCCTCCTTCGAGATGCTGCGCTACCTCACCGAACGGCTGCCGGTGATGGTCACCCCCAGCTGGGTGCGGACCCGGGTGCAGCCGATCGGGGTCCGGGACGTGCTGCGGTATCTGCTGGTGTCGGCCACCATGCCCGACGACGTGAACCGCGCCTTCGACATCGGCGGCGCCGACGTCCTCACCTACCGCGACATGATGCGGGGGTACGCGGCCGTCGCCGGACTGCCCCGCCGGCTGATCGTGCCCGTCCCGGTGCTCACCCCCCGCCTCTCCAGCCACTGGGTCGGTCTCGTCACCCCCGTACCGCACTCCGTGGCCCGGCCGCTCACCGAGTCGCTGCGGTACGAGGTGGTCTGCCGCGAGCACGACATCGCCCGGTACGCCCCCGACCTGCCGGGCACCCCCGACACGCCGGGCCGGCCGTTCACGTTCCGCCAGTCGCTGGAACTGGCGCTCCGGCGCATCCGGGAGGCCAAGGTGTCCACCCGCTGGTCGTCGGCGGGTGTGCCGGGGGCGCCCAGCGACCCGCTGCCCACCGACCCGGACTGGGCGGGCGGCAGCCTCTACACCGACCGCAGGGAGCTGCCCGTCGACGCCTCCCCGCAGGCGCTCTGGCGGGTCATCGAGGGCATCGGCGGCGACAACGGGTGGTACTCCTTCCCGCTCGCCTGGGCGGTACGGGGGTGGCTGGACCGGTTCGCGGGCGGGGTCGGGCTGCGGCGCGGCCGGCGGGACGCCCAGCGGCTGCGGGTCGGCGACTCGCTCGACTTCTGGCGGGTCGAGGAGATCGAACCGGGGCGGCTGCTGCGGCTCCGTGCCGAGATGCGGCTGCCGGGTCTGGCCTGGCTGGAACTGTATGCCGACCAGGATGCGCGGGGCCGTACCCGCTATCGGCAGCGGGCCCTCTTCCACCCCCGGGGCCTGCTGGGACACGCCTACTGGTGGAGTGTCTCCCCGTTCCACGCGGTCGTCTTCGGCGGCATGGCCCGAAACATCGCCCGCGCGGCGGTCAGGGACGCGGGGCGGGACTGACCAGGGCGGCGTGGAGGGGCAGGCGGGCCAGGACCCGTTTGCCCACCGGTTCGCGGCGGGCGTCGAAGCTCTCGCTGAGGGCCCGGACGATCTCCAGGCCATGACGTCCGACCCGGTCCGGGCGGGGGGTGCCGGGCGTCGGCAGTTCGGGGCTGGAGTCCCGTACCGCTATCTCCAGCACCTCGCCGGTCAGCTCCAGTTCCAGCAGACAGGGCCCGGGGGCGTACTTGCACGCGTTGGTCACCAGCTCGCTCACCACCAGCTGGGCCGTCTCCACGGTCTCCGCCGCCGGTCCCCGGGTCCGGCCGGTCCCGCCGGTCCGCTCCAGGAAGTCCCGGGTGAAGCGGCGGGCGTCGGGGATGCACTCCGGTGCCCCGTCGTAGCAGGCGGCGGCCCAGGAGACCGGCTGCCCCGCGTACCCGCCGTCGTCGGCGGACGCGTCGTACCCAGCGGTCCCACCGATCCCAGCGGTCCCATCGGCTCTGCCGGTCCCGCCGGTCGTCGCGGGCCCGCCGGCCGTCCCGATCCGATCCATACCTCTCACACGCACCCCGTTGTCGATCCCGCCGTACGGCGTGACTCGTCTACCCAACCCGGATGCGGTCAATCCCGCGTACGGGTGGGAAAAGGGGTGCGCCGGTGTCAGCGGCGGGAGCGCAGCAGCCCGGGAACCGTGCTCAGGCCGATCAGGGTGAGGACCGTGGGGGTGCCGAACAGCACGACGAGACCGGCCCCGATGTTCGCGTCGGCGCTCCCGGTGGTCAGGACCCGCCAGCCGCCGGCGACGATCAGGCCGGCGGCCACCAGCGGCAGCAGGGTCCACCACCGCTCGACCGCGAGGCTCCCGCGCAGGTTCGCCCGGACCAGGACGGCGGTGCTGACCAGGGCGAGCAGCAGGCCGAACACCCCGAGCGCCGTCTCCGTGCCGGCCGCGAGGGCCGGCGGCTCGATGGTGTAGGTGAGTTCGGAGGCGGGCACCCCTGTGTCGTTCTGCTGGCCCAGCAGGCCCCACAGAGCGAGGGGAGCGGCCAGGACCAGGGCCGTGGACACCATGAGGAAACGGTTCTTCGCGGTCATGCCCCCATCGTGATCCGCACGGCGCCGCGGTGCCTGAGTACCCGTACTCAAACGGGACCCGGCACCGTACGCACACCGGCCGGCTCAGCCCTGCGCCGGGGCAGCCGCCGCGTCCGTCCAGTCCTGGCGGCGCACCTCGTAGCAGGCGACGGCGAGCGCGGTGGCCACGTTGAGGGAGCCGACGCGCCCCAGCTGCGGGATGAACACGACCGCGTCGCAGTGGCTCAGACCGTTCGGCGAGATGCCGTGGTCCTCGTTGCCCACGGCGACACAGACGGCCCCGGTGAGATCGGCCTCGTGCAGCGGCACCGACTCGTCGGTCAGCTCCAGGCCGACCAGGCGGTAGCCGTCCGCGCGGACCCGCTCGGCGGCGGCGGCCATGTTCTCGAAGAGCTGCACGTCCAGATAGCGGTCGGTCCCCATGGCGACCTTCTGCGCCTTCGCGTTGCCGGGCGAGGCGGTGTTGCCGGCGAGATAGAGCCGCTCGACCCCGAGCGCGGCGGCGGTCCGCACGATCGCGCCCACGTTGAACGGAGACTGCACCCCCTCCAGGAGCAGCGCGACCCGCGCGGAACTCTGCCGCTTCCAGGAGCGGTGCAGACGCTTGAGTTCGGTTCCCCTGAGCTGGTGCATGTCTCTCAATCCGTTACGGAGGTCCATGGCGGGCCGGCGGCCGCCGCCGGGCGGCTACGGCAGGTCGGGCGACTTCTGGACCTCAAGGAGCCGGTAGCCGCGCTGGGACACCAGCCGCGTCGTCGGGAGTCCCTGCGCGTCCAGCCATTTTGCCAGGGAGTCCGAACCCAGATGCCGCTGCACGACGAGATAGGCGGTGCCGCCCGGCTGGAGCAGCGGGAGCCAGCGCAGCAGCATGGCGTGCATCTGGGTCTTGCCGATCCGGATCGGCGGATTGGAGTAGATCGTCCCGAACCGGGTCTCCGGGGGGACCTCGTCCGGCAGACAGGCGGTCACATTGCCGAGGCGGGCCGCCTCCGCGTTCTCCCGGACCAGACCCAGGGCACGCTCGTTCACGTCGACCGCCCACACCCGCAGCCGCTTGCGGCGGGAGGCGAAGGTCAGGGCGATGGGGCCGTAGCCGCAGCCCAGGTCGAGGATGTCGCCCCGGTTCTTCGGCAGCGGAGCGTTCTCCAGCAGCACCTTCGTACCGGGGTCGAGGCGGGAGTGGGAGAAGACGCCCGAATCGGTGCGAAGCTCCAGCTGCACATCCGGCAGTACGACGGGGACCGTGCCGGGGCGGGAGGCCACGCCGGGGTCCGCCGAGAAATAGTGCCGGTGCGGCTGCTGCTCGCCCTGTTCGGCCTGCTCGGCCACCTCGATCAACTCCTCTCCAGTTACGCACAGTGATCGAGGGAGGGAGTCGCTGTGCCGCGTCAGCTTACCGCGCGCGGGGGTTCGTCCTGGCACCGGTCGGTGCCGCGCACGCCTCGTTCCGGCCGGTCAGCGGGCTACCGAGCCCCACCGGCCCGCGTCGGCACGGGATCCCGCACCTGCGCGAGGGTGGCCTCGCGCTGCCTGCCCGCGTCGATAGGGGGACGTCGTGCTCGTCCGGGGTCCCGGCCCGCCCGGCCCGCCCGGCCCGCCCGGCCCGCCCGGCCCGCCCGGCCCGCCCGGCCCGTGTCGGTACGGGGTCCCGCACCCTTCTTCCCCCGCCTGGGGTACCGGCTGCCCTTCGCGTGGTCCGTGGGCGGGGGTGCAGGGTCGCCCCCGCAGGGGATCGGCGGAGGCCGGCCCGCACTGAACCTGGTGAGTACGCTCGCCGACCCCGAGGAGGTGAGCCCGGAGGCCCCGCCAACCCGCACCACCACCCGGTCCCGGGCCGACCCGCACAAACCCGCCTCGTCAACGTTGACCCGAGCAAAATTCAGCCTCGCCGGCGATTGAGGCGCGGGGGCCTCGGGGCTCACCTCCTCGGGGTCGGCGGACCGCAGGCCTCCGGTC
>NZ_BSBI01000021.1:0-127649 GCF_034961445.1 Streptomyces yaizuensis | reverse complement strand
GGTGGTTCGCCGAGCTCACGCAGAAGAAACTCAAGCGCGGCGTCCACCGCTCCGTCCAGGCCCTCGAACACGACATCCGCACCTGGCTCACCGACTGGAACGAACACCCCAGACCGTTCATCTGGACGAAGACCGCCGACGAGATCCTCGACAAAGTCGCCCACTACTGCCGACGAATCTCCGACTCAGGTCACTAGGTCGTTTCTTACGGATCAGGCTGGGTCAGGGAGCGGGGTCTGGTGCCGTGCATCGCAAGGCGGAGGAATGAGTCCCTGCGGAGCATCGGCGATTGACGACAACGCGGCGAGGTGCGGTGCCAGGGCACGCGAGCCCCAGCAAGATCCGTAAGAGACGGCCTACGTCCTGGCCGTGCCGAAGTCCCGGCAACCGCACGCCCCGTTCGGCCCGGTCGACCAGGCCACAGACCCACTCACAGGACCGACAGACCACCACACGCACTCAGCCCGCCGCGGCCGGTGTCCAGCCCGGAGCGCGGCCGCTGAGGCCGATGACGCGGTCGAGCAGCGGCGCGTGCGCCGGGACCGGGACGGCCGGGCCGAAGTTCGTGCCACGCAGCGGGTCGTCGTCCCCGGCCGCCGCCAGCAGTTCGTACGACACCCGCAGGCTCGCCTCCGGCAGGCCGTACGGCTGGCCGGTGGCCCGGGCGAGATCCCAGCCGTGGACGACCAGTTCGTTGAGGGCGACCTCCCCCGCGACCCGGGCGGGCAGGGTGACGCCTCCGGCGCGGGTCGTGCCCTCCCAGGCCTCCGGAGCGGTCCAGGCCGCCGCCAGCCGGCCGAGCCGCTCCGGCAGTACCGTCCGCCAGTCGTCGTCCAGCACCGGCAGGGCACTGTCCGGCGGGGTGTCCGTGGTGGGTCCCAGCTTCTTCAGCGCCGTGTCCCGGAAGGCCGCCGCCAGCCCGGCCAGATGCCCCAGCAGCTCCCGTACGGTGTAGGCCGGGAGGGGCGTCGGATCCCCGAGCTGCCCGTCCGTCACCCCGTCGAGCAGACGGGCCACGGCATCGGCGGCAGGCCGGAGATCGGGCACGGGCCGCGGAACACCCGGCGGCGGATTCTGCGCAGTCGGCTCCATGCGCTCATCACTTCCCCCACCCGGAAAACTCCTCACCCGACACCCCACCACACGATCCATTCGGACCTAAACACCCCTTCCACGGCAAAACCCATCACTATCGATAGACAGGGATACGGTTCAGCCACCGGACACCCTGCCGGCCAGTGACCCACCCACCTCCTCACCCCGCCCGGACCGGAAAGCGATCAGACCACCGGCCTCACGACCCACAAACGAACCACCCCGGAGACGGTGATACGGACCCGGGAAACGCCGTCCCCGGGGCGGGCGTCAGCGGCTGCCGGCGGTCAGATGCGGCCGCACCGTCCGTGCCATCGCGTCCATGCCCGCGTCGTTCGGGTGTATCCGGTCGCCGGAGTCGTAGGCGGGCAGCAGCCGGTCCGGGGCGGCGGGGTCGCGCAGTGTCCGGTCGAGGTCGGCGACCGCGTCGTAGGCCCCGCTGGTGCGGATCCAGTCGTTGACCTCCTGGCGGAGTTCCTGCTTGGCGCCGGTGTCGTAGCCGTAGGGAGCGCCCTTGAAGGGGGTGAGGGTCGCGCCGACGATCCACACCCCGCGCTCCCTCGCCATCCGGATCAGGGTCCTGTGGCCGTTGATGATGTCCCGGGCCGTGACCCGCGGGGCGGGGCCGCAGCCGGTGTCCGGCTCGCCGCCCGCGCCGATGTCGTTGATGCCGATCAGCACGACGGCGGCCCGGACACCCGGCCGGTCCAGCACGTCGTGGCGGAAACGGACCGTGCCCTTCTCGCCGAAGCAGGACGAATCCGACAGAAGGCGGTTGCCGCTGATCCCTGCGTTGACCACCGCAAGACGCGACCGGGCGGCCCTCAGCCGCTCCGCCAGCTGGTCCGGGTAGCGGTTGTCGGCGCCCGGGGTGGACCCGGCGCCGTCGGTGATCGAGTCCCCGAAGGCGACGACCGTGCCGTCGGTCCGCGGCCCGGCGACCTCCACTCCCGAGAGCGTGTAGTACGCGTCACTCGTCCCACCGGCGAACGGCTGCCCGGACGTGTCCCCGGTCCGGTCGCCCGCGGCCCGGTAGCTCGTCGCCAGCCCTTCGGAGTGGTAGGAGAGGGGGCCGGTGCCGCCGGGTGCGAAGTGCAGCGTGACCGTGAGCCTCTCCAGCGGCCGTACGGGCAGGACGAGCATGTCCGAAACGGCGTCCCTCCCCGCTGGCACGGTGAGCCCCCCGCTGCCCTGGAACCTCAGGGCCCGTACGGTGCCGGGCCGGACCGCCGCCCCCTCACCGGCCCGCCCGACCGTGGCCGCGGTGACCACGAGCGGCTTCACCCCGTAACGGTTCGAGAGCCGCACCCGTACCCGGGAACCGCCCGAGGACACCCGCAGGACCTGACGGACACTCTCGTCGGCGAAGCCGCCGGAGGACCAGTTGGGCGGCCACCCCTCGGGCACACCCGGATACTGGTGCGCCGCCCCCCAGGCCGCGCTCCACGCACCGCCGCCGCCCGGGGGCTGCCCGGCGGTCGCCGGAGCGGAGGTCAGAGCGAGCGCGACGGTGGTGACCACCGCCACGGACGCGACGGGGATGTGCCGGATCGCCAGGCGCATGATGCCGTACCGCCTTCCTGCGGGCTCAACGAAACCATTTCACCGATGAGTTCGGGCAACACCCCCGGAACGCACGGATATTCCCGGCCGCACATCCTCTGCACCTCCCCGGCCCTCCCCCACCGGGGGAACAGAGCGAGGGAACGGCACGACGGTGGCAGACACCCCGCCCAGCCGCCGGGCCGGCCCGATGCCCCCGGCGCCACCGTCCCGGGCGGCGCTCTGCGGACACCTCTGATGTGAGAGTTGACTCTCACGTTATCTGAGAGGATCCTCTCAGGTTATGGACTCCGGAAACCGGCTGGGCGACATCGAGATCACCGATCCGCAGGCGATGCGGGCATTGGCACACCCGGTGAGGCTGGCGATCCTCGACCGCCTCCAGCGGCACGGGCCGGCGACGGCCACACAGCTCGCGCCCGATGTGGGAGCGACCCCGTCGGTGACCAGCTGGCACCTGCGGCACCTGGCAGGTTTTGGACTGGTCCGGGACGCCGAGGCCGAAGCCGGGGCCGACCGCCGGCAACGGCGGTGGGAAGCGGCAGCACGCGGTTTCCGCTTCGAGGCACCGCAGGACGAGGAAGGCAGGTCGGCCGCACGGGCGCTGTCCCGGGAGATGTTCCTGCGCTACGGCGATCTGCCGGGCAGGTGGCTGACCGAGGTCGAGCCCCGTCTGGATCCGCTGTGGCAGGGCGTCGCCGGTCTGTCCAACACCCGCGTCGTCGTCTCGGCCGAGGAACTCACGGCGATCCAGGACGGGATCGAGCGCGTGCTCGCGCCGTACGTCACGCGCGACCCCGCCGACCGTCCGGCCGACAGCCGCAGCGTCCGGCTGATGCGCTACGCCCTCCCCGAGCAGGACGGAGAGCAGGGCGCGGAGCAGGACGGCGGGACCCGGTGACCGCACCGGAGACAGGCGGGACGGCATCCCTGTGGCATGACCGGCGCTTCAACCGGTTCTGGGCGGGTCAGTCGATATCGGAGCTCGGCGACCGGATCACCGAACTGGCGCTGCCGCTGATCGCGGTAACGGCGCTGAACGCCTCGGCCAACCAGGTGGCCTGGCTGACCGCGCTCATCTGGACCCCCCACCTCCTCGCGTTCCTCCTGGGGGCCTGGGTCGACCGCCGGGCCCACCAGCGCCGTCTGATGGTCCTCGCCGACCTGGTGCGCGGATCGGTCCTGCTCACCCTCCCCGCGGCCTACCTGCTCGACGCGGTGAGCCTCGGCCAGCTGTACGCCGTGGCCGTGCTGACCGGCGCCGCGGCAGTACTCTTCAACACCGCCTACCCGCCCTTCTTCGTCCGCCTCGTACCCCGGTCGGCCTACATCGAGGCCAACAGCAGGCTCAGCGCCAGCCGGTCGGTCTCGCACGTGATCGGCCCGGCCGTCGGCGGCGGCCTCGTCCACACACTGACCGCACCCGTCGCCGTCATCGCCGACGCCCTGTCCTACCTGGCCTCCGCCTTCCTCATAGGACGGATCCCCCTCGACGAACCCCCCACCGCCGGTGCCGGCACCGGCGCCGGCGGAACAACAGACCCCTCACTCCTGCGACGCGCCCGGGAGGGAATGACCCTCATCGGCCGGAACCCGGTACTGCGCGCCGGGCTCTGCTGCGCGGCGACCGTCAATTTCTTCACCTTCGCCGCAGGCAGCGGGCTGATGGTCCTCTTCGCCACCCGGGACCTCGACCTCTCCCCCGGAGCCATCGGACTGGCCCTGGGAACCGGAGCGACCGGCGCCTTCCTCGGCGCCGTCCTCGCACCGAAGATCTCGCGGCATATCGGTGTCGGGCGCAGCATCATGGTGGGAGCCGTCCTGTTCCCCGCACCCATCGCCATCGCAGCCGTCGCCCACGGCCCGCTCTGGGCCCGCGCCGGGGCACTGGCCGCGGCGGAATTCCTCTCCGGGGTCGGTGTCATGCTCTTCGACATCAACCTCAACTCCCTGCGGACCAGCGTGATCCCCGACGGCATGCGCAGCCGCGTGGCCGGCGCCTTCAGCACCCTCAACTACGGCATACGCCCCATCGGCGCCATCACCGGCGGTCTCCTCGCCACCGCCTTCGGCCTGCGGGCGACCCTCCTCATCAGCGCCACCGGAGGAATGCTGTCACTGCTCTGGCTGCTGGCATCACCCATACCCCGCATCCACTCCCTGACCCCCGACGACACAGCCACCCCCCACACCACCCAGGACACAACCGATCCCGACCCCTACCCCGCACCTTCCTGACCCGATGACGAACCCGACCCGCGCAGCCCACAGCGGCCGGCTGTGATCCCGGACGGTTCACAGAGGCGCTCCCTCAGGGCCGTCCTCGCGGAGGTCGGCGAAGGCCGACCACGGGCACGGGCACGGGCACGGGCACGGATCAGCTGTAGCGCCCGTTGAGGTAGGCGGACAGGCGCTGTCGATGAATGATCAGACGCGAGGTGGGTGAGGTGCTGATCAGCCCGTTACCGCGGAAGGACTTGAGGAAGTGGCCGATACGGGAGCGGGTCGTGCCGACCATCCTGGCGAGTTCCTCATGGGTGAGCCGCAGGTCGATGCGCGGACGGTGGGGATCGCCCTTGCCCAGCTTGTCGGCCAGGTCGAGCAGGATCGTCCCGAGCCGCTGTTCACTGTCCACCGTCACCAGATTGGTGATCGCCTGTTGCTGTTCGAACAGGCGACGGGAGAGGTGGGTGATGAAGTCCTCCATCAGCCCTTCGTCGCGGATGGTGTTGATGAAGAGGGAGTACGGAACGCGTCGTATCACGCAGTCCTGCATCGCGATGGTCGACTCCGCGCGCACCGCCCCGCCCAGGCCCTGCTCGCCGAACATCTCACCCGGACCGCATATGCGAAGGAAGCACTCTTTGCCGCTTCGGGAGAACGTGACCGTTTTGAGCTGACCACTCTCTAAAAAATAGATGTTTTGGTCGATTTCGCCACAGCTGTAAGCGTATTCGTTCTTGGTAAGCGCGATGCGAGTGCCGATCGGTGGGCCGTACAGCAGGGTCTCGCTCAGCCCGCCCATGAAGTCGCAGGACGTCTTGCGGTCAGCATAGAGAGTGATCATCTGTCGCCTTCTCCTTGCGTGGGGGCGGAATCGACGGACCGGCCGACTTGACGCGGATGACACCCCTGAGGCATCGGCGGCGAGTGAGTGAACATGAATCCCGCCATGGAGATGGGGAATCGCTGGGATTCCCTCGTCCGGAACATCACCTGGCGCACTCCTGGGAGAAGAGTGCGCTCTCGGCGGGACAGCACCGTGCAGGTGGCGCGGCCCGCCCGGGCAGGATCCGGAGGGCTGGGCGTCAGGGGTTGACAGGTGGGCGCCTCGGACGTCAGCAGGGTACGCGGCGGGGAGATGCGGTGCGCGCGGTCACATCGGCCGGTACAAGGTGCTGAATGGACGTGCCCAAGGGGGGCGGCTGACGCGCTCGGGGCCCGCCGGTCAACTGCCCGTGGCGAGCACAATGGGCCGCCCGGCTACAGCTGCGCTTCGCCTAGGAGGCGCCGGGGCGAGGCACAGGAAAGCAGGGTGCTGTTACAGGAGTGCTTGGCCATGAGACCGACCCTAGACAGATCACGGCCAACTGTCTGCTGTCTGAATATTTTTGACCAGAATGATCTGAGTGCATGGCTCACTTATGCGGGTGTGGCAAGAATCTGGCGTTATGAAGGAGCTATTACCTCACCACTGTCGGCGTCGATGACGCGCAGTGCCTCCATCGGACAGGATTCGACTGCGTCGCGCACCGCTTCGTCCAGGAAGGGATTCCCCGGTCAGGGGAACGGAGCGGCCGTCGGCCGGCGGGAAGTGGTGCGGGGCGATACCCGCGCAGAAGCCCGTACCCGTGCAAGTGTCGCGGTCGGACTCCCGTCGCCGGCGGCTCTGCGTCACCATGACCGATCACCACGTGATGGGGAGTCCCCGGGGGCCACGGAACAGCCCGCCCGTCTTCCGGACGACCTCCTCGGCCGCTCCGGCGGGCCGGACACGGGAAGACCCGGGGGTCGCGGTCGGCGTTGACCGCCGTGGCCAGGACGCCCTCACCGGCGCGGACCGTACCGCCGCTGACGTCGTGGCGTGCCGCCCGGCGTGCAAGGGATCTCCCACCCGTGGACCTGCCCATCGCAGGGGTGGCCGTGTGCTTGCTCCGAACTCGTCATGCCGTCCGCACTCTCCCACTCCCGCGCCGTGAACAGGGCCAGCACTTCGTGATCATCCGAAAGCAGCTTGGTCGAGCGGCAGGGACGTGTCTGTTCACTCTTGCGCAAGGACGGCCGGCGATCGCCCTCCACGGCCGCACGGCGGCTGCCCCCGCTCCCTGTGCGTCGACCACCGGCCGCTGCGCGTGTGCTCCGCGACCGTCCGCCGGTTCGGTGTCGGAGCGCTCCGGCGGTACCGGACCCGCTCAATTCTGAGCGGCACCACCCCGGCGCCCCTTCCTACAGTGGCGCAAACGATCCGGTGCCGCCTCGACGCCCGTGCGCGTTCGCCCTGACGACAGGAGCGCCTGTGGACACTGCCCCCTCGCCCGGTTGCCGGACGGCCGCCCCCGCCGGGCGCTGCGCCTGCGCCGGGGGCACGCGGTGTCGCCTGTCACCCTGGACCGCTCCGAACGGCAGAACGCGTTGCCCTTTAGTCGCCCTTTAGTCGCTCTCCAGCGGAAGCCCTCTACAGCTTCCCGGCTCGGCCACAGCAAGGGAAAGCATGGAAATTCACATACTCGGACCGATAGAAGCCCTCGAAGAGAGCCGGGCATGCGTACTCGGCGGGATGCGCCCCCGGACGCTGCTGGCGGCCCTCGTCCTCGCGGGAGACCGGGGCATGAGCCAGCGGGAGATCCGGACCGCCCTGTGGGGGTCCGCTCCGCCGGCCACCGTGCGGGCGCAGGTGCACACCTATGTCTCCCGGCTTCGCCGGGCGCTCGGTGGCCGGGCCGGGTTGGCGCGCGCGCATGACGGCTATGTTCTGCGGCTGGACGGGGTCACCGTCGACTACCGGGAGTGCCTGCGGCTGGCCGCCGGGGCCCGTACGGCATGTGCGGAGGGCCGGTACGACGAGAGTTCCGTCCTGTTCGCCGGGGCACTGCGGCAGTGGCAGGGCCCGGCCCTGGCGGGCGCGACCGAGTTCCTGGACCAGCAGGAGGGCACACGGCTGGAGGAGTTGCGCCTGTCGCTGCTGGAGGAGAAGGCCGATGTCGATCTCGGGCTCGGCCGCGGCCGGGAGGTGGTCGACGCGTTCAGCCCGCTCGCCGAGAAGCATCCCTTCCGGGAACGGATGCGGGCCCAGCTCATGACCGCCCTGTACCAGTGCGGCCGGCAGGCCGACGCCATCGCCGTCTACCAGCGGGGACGTGCCGTACTCGCCGAACACCTCGGGGTCAACCCGGGAGAGACGCTGGAGAGTACCTTCCACGCCCTTCTCGCCGGGAATCTGTCGGCCGCCCGGGCCGATGTCCTGCCCCCGGCCGGTCCAGCAGTTGTGACACGTGTCAACAGTCTGGGGTCCCGTGCCGAACTTCCCTCTGACCTGATCGATTTCGCGGGCAGAGGCGCTGAACTGGCCGTACTTCGCCGACTGCTGAGTGGCGACCGGACCGGCGACCGACCCGGGCCGGTCGTGATCACCGGTGTCGCGGGCAGCGGGAAGAGCGCCCTCGCGGTCCGCGCGGCCCACCGCGGCGAAGCCGCGTTCCCCGATGGACGCTTCTTCCTGCGCTTCCGGGACGCGTCGGGGCAGTCCCGCCCGCTCCAGACGGTCCTCGACGGACTCCTCGAAGCACTCGGCGGGGAGGCGCCGACCGGGCGGCAGGGTCAGGGTCCTGAGGACCGGTTGCGGCTGGTTCGGCAGCGGCTCGCCCAGGGGCGGCGGCTCATCGTCCTCGACGGCGTCGGGGCCGAGGACCCCGTCGACGCGCTGGTCTCCGTCTGCGGCCCCAACCAGGTGGTGATCACCGGGCGTCCCCGCTTCGCCCACCTGCCCGGTGTCCGGGTCCTGGTCCTCGACGCCCTGCCGCACAGCGAGGCGGTCGCCCTGCTGACCGGGATCACCGACCGCGCCACGGATGGCGACCCGGCCGCCGTCGAGCGTCTCGTCCACCTCTGCGAACGGCACCCGGGCGCCCTGCGCGCCGTCGCCGCCCAGCTCACCGCCAGGCCCCACTGGACCCCCGGCCGTCTCGCCGACCGGCTCGCCGATCCCCGGCGCAACATGCTCGATCTCCTGCGCATCGGCGGCCTCGACGTGGGCGGGTCACTGCGCCGTCATTACGCCGAACTCCCGGAGGCGCTGCGCCGTGCGCTGCGCAGGCTCGCCATGCTCCGGGCGCACACCATCTCCGTATGGTCCGCGGCCGCCGCCCTGGACCTGCCGCACGAGGAGACCGAGGACGTCCTGGAGCGACTCGTCGACGCCCATATGCTCACCGTCACCGGCGTCGAGCAGGACGGCACCTTCGTCCTCGGACTCTCCCGGCTGCTGCTGTGCGTCCTGACCGGCGAGGTCGAACGGACCGACCCCGGGCAGGTGCCGGCCGAGGTCGCGGCGCGCGTGCTGGCGTCCTGGAGACAGCGGCTGGCGGACGCCGGTCCCCTGGCCCCGCCGGAACCCGCCGGAGCCGGGACGCACCCCGACGGCCGGTTCACCGGAGTACTCCGCTCCTGGCCGGCCGGGCCGTTCTCCGGGAGCGCGGGGCTCTGCCGGGCCTGCGTCCGGGAGCTGCGGGCCACCCGCACCGCGCTCCGCGTATAGCGCCCGTACAGAACTGGGCGCCCGCCGTATAGCGGCGTTTCCCAAGATTGTCGCGAGCACTCCCTTCACCCGCGGACGTCACCGGCTCACCCGTGTCCGGCACGACAGCGCAGCACGAGTTCGCCGTCGCGGCGGACCCGGACGCACCGACCGGGCCACGGTGGCCCGACTCCGCCGACCCCTGGAGGCACAGAACTGATGACCGCACCCCCCACCACCGAGGTCATGCCGGCGTTTCGGGAGACGGTATGACGAACGCGCTGGAAGTCATGCGCACCCGGACGGTCCTGCGCAACTACGCGCCCCGGCCCGTCGAGGACGCGCTCGTGGAGGACATCCTGGAGGCCATGGTCGCGGCGCCAACCGCCTCCAACAAGCAGGCCTGGTCCTTCGTGGTGGTGCGCGAGCCCCGGACGGTCCGTCTGGTACGGGCCTTCGCACCCGGCGTCATCGGCACCCCGGCGTTCCTCGTCGTCGCCTGCGTGGACCGTTCCCGTACCGATCGCCTGCCCGGTCAGATCTCGCAGAAGATCTACCAGACCAGCAAGTTGTGCGTGGCCATGGCCGTGGAGAACCTGCTGCTCGCCGCGCACACGCTGGGTCTGGGCGGCTGCCCCGTGAGCAGCTTCCGCGAACGGCAGCTGCGGGACCTGCTCGCCCTTCCGGACCACATCGAACCGCTGCTCGTGGTCCCCGTCGGCTACCCGGCCGAGCCCCCCACCCCCTCCGACCGCCGTGACAAGAACGAGGTGATCAGCCGTGAACGTTGGGAACGAGACGCTTCCGCCGGCACGTCTGCATGAGGAGATCGCGCTGCTCGCCGCCTATCTGCTGAGCAGCGGACGCGGCCTGCTGGAGGAGCCGGCCGACTACAGCTCCTACCGTTGCGCGGACGCCGCCCGCCGTGCCCTGCTGCTCCTGGAGCAGGCCGGGGGCGGCAGTGCCCGCCTGACAGCCGTCCGCAAGAGCCTGGACGATCTGATGTTCGCGCCCATGGGCGGTGATGTGGACCTGGCGTCCGTCCTCGATGCCCTGTGTGCGGACATGGCGTCCGGCTTACAGGAGCTGCCGTGCTGAACGGGGCTCAGCACGACTCCCGGCTGGAGCCGACCGAGTGGTCCCACGGTATGTACGTGGAGCCGTACAGCGAGCGGTGCCGCGGCATCTGGCACCGGGGCGAGCACGCCCTCATCGGTGTCAGCGCCGGTAACAGCTACTTCTCCCAGGACCGGCTCGCCCGACTGCTGGCGTGGGCGGACAAGGGTTTCGCCCAGGTCGACCTGGTCTACGTCGACACCCACATCGACACCATGCTGATCGCCGACGGCCATTCGCCCGCGGCCGCCGCCAAGTCCGCCCGCGGCACCCTGAAGGATCTGCGCCGCCGGATCCGCCGGGCCGTGGAGGGCGCGGCGGTCGCCCCGGGGCGGCTGCGGGTCAGGGCCCTGACCGAGCTGCTGGACGAGCCGCGGTACCGGTCCGTGCGGGCCCGTACCGATCAGGCTCTGCGCGAGGAGCCGGAGTTCGCCGCTGTCGTGGACCAGATGGTCGGTGAGGTCATCCGGCACCGGATCGGCGGGGAACGGCCCGCGACCGCGTCCCGTCTGGAGGCGGGACGGGAGTACGTCGCGGCCGAGGCGCCGCTCTTCATGGACGCCCCGGCGGTCTTCGGCGTCCCGTCGTCCGTGACCTGCTACCACATGCCCACTCCGCTACAGCGCTATCTCGTCCGGCCGGACTCCGCCGTGCGTGCCGCAGCGGGCCATGCCCACCTGGTCGTACGCCCTCCGGAGCCGGTCCGGGCGGCTGCCTCCTAGGTCGTTTCTTTCGGATCAGGCTGGGTGAGGGAGCGGGGTCTGGTGCCGTGCATCGCAAGGCGGAGGAATGAGTCCCTGCGGAGCAGCGGCGATTGACGACAACGCGGCGAGGTGCGGTGCCAGGGCACGCGAGCCCAGCAAGATCCGGAAGAGACGGCCTAGTACTCGTCCGGCCGTTCGGAGGAACGCCCGGGGCGGGGGGTGCGGTGCCGGAGGGCGGGACGCCGCGCCCCGCTTCCCGTCCTGCCGCAGGTCGCGCAAGCGCTGAACGCTGAACGCTGAACGCTGGGGACCGGCCGTTTAGCGATCATTGATCATATAGTCATGTCGCCTGACTATCTTCCTGTTCTGTCGCGACGGCAACGGGCCGCCGCGGTACGACACATCGACAGGAAGGCCCTTTCATGCGACGCGGAACTGCCCTGCTCGCCACCGGTGCCGCGCTGGCGGCCACGGTTTTGGCCACCGTGGCCGGCACCAGCGCCACCGCACAGCAGAGCGGCAAGGACGTGGTGGACATCGCGCGGACGCTCCCGGCCCAGGAGCTGCGGAAGATGACGGAGCAGCGGCCGCTGGTCGCCGCCGCGAGCGCGATCAGGAAGGAGGTCGAGCGCGGCGGTCACACCGGCTACACGGGCATCGGCCTGGAGGAGGGCCGGGTCGCCCTCTGGTGGAAGGGACCCCTGCCCGCGCAGGTCGAGCGCGTGGTCGACCAGGCGCGGCGGACCGCGCCCGTACGGGTCGCCCCGGCGCGGTACTCGCTCGCCGAGCTGAAGAAGGCGTCCGAGCGGCTCCAGGGCGAGCTGCGCCGGGACCCGTCGCTCGGGCACAGCGTGAAGATAGCCACCGACGGCAGCGGTCTGGTGCTCGCCACCGCCTCCGACGCCGCCGCGACGGCCAGGGCGTCGGCGCCCGCGCGGCGCGGCGCGGTGGCGTCGGCCGGGGTGCCGGTGCGGACGGTCCAGGAGCAGCCGCTGGTGGAGCGTTCCCGGGACGACGACTCGTTCCCCTGGTCCGGCGGTGCGCTGCTGAAGAACAACGGCGCCCCGAACTGCACCTCCGGTTTCGGGGTGCGCAATGCCTCGGGTGCCCAGTACATCCTGACCGCGGAGCACTGCGGCAAGGCCGGTGACCGTTACACCAACGGCAGGGACCAGTACATCGGGACGCCGGGGCCGGCGAACGACCCCCACGACATCATGCTGATCCCCACCTCGCAGGTGGACAACTTCATGTACACGGGCGGCCGGAACGACGAGCGCGGGGTCAGGGTCGACGGGTGGGACTGGGTCTTCCCCGGTGAGTACCTGTGTCAGTCGGGTGTCACCAGCGCGGGTGTGACGGGCGGCCCCGTCTGCAATCTCAAGGTGCTGTTCTTCTACAACGACTCCGAGGACCTGGTGGAGGCGGAGCAGATGAACGGTCAGATCGCCGCGCGCGGCGGTGACAGCGGCGGCCCGGTCTACTCGGCGGCGGCCAGTGGTGGCGCGATCGCCAAGGGGACGGTGACGCGATCGGCCGGGGCGCGTCTCGGTTTCCAGGACTTCGGGACCGCGTTCCGTGACTTCGGGGTGTGGATCAAGAACTGACGGGACGGTACGCGGGCGGCCGCCGCGGCCCTGAGCGCACCGGGTGAGGTCCACCCGGCGCGTCGGGTCCGGCGGCCGCCCGGACGCGTTCAGCACCGTCCGGGCCCTGTGCGGCCCGGACGGTGATCGCGTTCTCGGGGTGCCGGCGGGGCGATCGTACGGCCCTCCGGGTCGTGGCGCGATCAGCCGATCGGCTGATGCCCCTTCGAGCGGGATGGACGATGCGGCGGGAGCGATGTGCGCGCGAGGCTTTCCCGTGACAGCAATGGACATGCCAACAGGGGCGCTGTCCCGCAGGAGACATCGCACCACCCCGAAGGAGTCAGCCATGAACATCACCCTGTCATCCCGCCGCGCGCGCACCGGCGGCCCGGAGCCGAAGAGCCGCAGGAAAGTGGCCAGGGTCGCCGGAGCCTTCCTCGTCGCGGCCGCCACCGTGGCCACCACGGCCCTGACGGCCGCTCCCGCGGCCGCGCAGGATGTCCGCCCGATGGCGTCCTGGGAACTGTGGAACTCCGTGATCGGCCCCGAGGACCGTTGCACGCCGACGACGGAGTATCTGCCCCTGCCCGGGGTCTTCACTCAGACGTGTGCCCTGAAGAACAGCAGCGGAGGCTACGGGCAAGCTGCCCTGATCGTCGTCAACCACAGGAGCGCGGCGGTCGAGATCGTCGGCGATGCCAGGCTGGTCGGCTACAACAGCTTCTCGTCGTGCAACCGCTCCCCTCTGAGCGTGGGGATACGTGTCGTCTGCTTCTCCCCCACCGTTCCCGTCAGTGGGCAGATCTCCGCGGTGACGAACTTCGCGGCCGGGGCGCTCAGCCGGCGGTGAGATGACGCGGGGTCGGCGGACTCCGTCCAGGAACACCTGATCGCGGCTCCCGGCGACGGCACCCCCACCGTCCCCGGGAGCCGTCGGCACAGCACAGGAGACTCATCCGCCCGCTCGACGTCGCGGACCGGGAGCGGAGGGCATGGGGGCCGGGAGCCGGGGCCGCCCGGCCGCCCGGGGCTCACCCCAGGATGCCCCGCTCGTACGCCACGGCCACCGCGGCCGCCCGGTCCTTGACCCCCAACTTGCCGTACACATGCGTCAGATGGGTCTTCACCGTCGCCTCGCTGATGAAGAGTTCCCGGGCGATCTCGCGGTTCGACGTGCCCCTGGCGACCAGTTCGATCACTTCGCGCTCGCGTGCCGACAGCGCGCCGGCGGCAGGGGACGGGTTCCTGACGGCGCTGACGAGGCGGGACGCGACGGCGGGCGACAGGACGGTGCGTCCCTCGGCGGCCGCGCGGACCGCGGTGAACAGGTCGTCGCGGGGGGCGTCCTTGAGGAGGTAGCCGGTGGCGCCCGCCTCGATCGCGGGGATGGTGTCGGAGTCCGTGTCGTACGTGGTGAGGACGAGGACCTTGGCGCGGGCGCCGCGCCGGGTGAGTTCGGCGATCGCCCGGACTCCGCCGCCGTCGGGCATGCGGAGGTCCATGAGGACGACGTCCGGGTCGAGGCGCTGGACGAGTTCCACCGCCTCGACGCCGCCCGCGGCCTCGCCGAGGACGTCGAAGCCGGGGTCGGAGGCGAACATGCCGCGCAGGCCGTCCCGGACGACGGGGTGGTCGTCGACGATCAGCAGGGTGATGGTCCGGTCAGTCATGGCGCACCAACGGTACACGGGCGCTGATCGCGGTGCCCTGATCGATTTCCGACTCGACGGTGACGGTGCCGGCGATGCGTTCGGCACGGGCACGCATCCCGTCGAGGCCGAAGCCGCCGCTGCCGGTGCGCGGTACGGCGGCGAGCGGGTCGAAGCCGTGGCCGTCGTCGCGTACGTCCAGGGTGACCTCGTCGTCCATGTAGGAGAGGGTGACGCCGGCGCGGGTGGCGCGGGCGTGCCGGGCGGTGTTGGCGAGGGCCTCCTGGGCGATCCGCAGGAGGGTGGCGGCGACCTCGTCGTGCAGCGGCTCCTCGGTGCCGGTGACGGTGAGACGGGCGGTGACGCCGGTGCGTCCGGACCATTCCCCGACGGTCTTCCTGAGCGCCTCCGCGAGCGTGTCGTGCTCCAGGGCGGCCGGGTGGAGGTTGTGCACGGAGCGCCGGGCCTCGCCCAGGGAGCGGCGGGCGAGTGCCTGGGCGCGGTCCAGGTGTTCGCGGGCCACGTCCTGGTCGGTGGTGGAGGCGACCACCTGGAGCTGGGTGATGATGCCGGTCAGGCCCTGGGCGATGGTGTCGTGGATCTCGGCGGCGAGGCGGCGGCGCTCGTCGGCGACGCCGGCCTCCCGTGCCTGGAGGACGAGTTGGGCGTGCAGGGCGGCGTTCTCGGCGAGGGCTTTCTCCAGGGCGGCGATGGTCCGGGCCCGTTCCTCGGCCTTCCCGGCCTTCTCGTCCTGCTGGTCACTGAGGTGGCCGAGGCCGAGGGCGAGCATCGCGTTGAAGACGATCAGCGTGCCGAAGAGGACCCACTGCATCGGCGATTCGGGCGGCAGACCACCGGACTGGGAGCCCGCCACGGCGACGGCGGTCACCAGGAACCCGGCCCGGGCGGCGCGCGGCGGCAACAGGTGCGCGGCGTCGAGGTAGCCGAGGCACGCGTAGATCGCGAAGAAGGGATTGAGCCAGGTCAGGGCGAAGGCGAGGGCCGTGCGCAGGGTGAAGTGGACGCGGCCGGCGGTCCCCGCGGGGAGCACCGGGGTGCCGGTCCCGCTGGGGAGCGCCGGGGTGCCGGCCTGCTGTCCGGTGCCGGTGCCGGTGACGTTGACGGTGCCGGCGGCCGCGGGACCGGCCACGGCTGCCGGGCGCGGCCGTGACATGAGCCGCGACCACCACGTCTGGAGGGCCAGCGCGGCGAGGAGCAGGACCCCTGCGGCGTAGATCTCCCGCCGGGTCATCACCAGGGGGGACACGGCCGCGAGGAGCGTGGCGAGGCCGAGCAGGGCGTACGGGCCGTACCGGAAGAACTGCGTCCAGCGTTCCTCGACCGTCATCGTCATGGATGTGTCACTCCCACGTGAACCAGCGCCGGGCCGCCGCGATCAGCAGCACCGCCCACAGGGCCATGATTCCCAGGTGCGTCCAACTCGGCCACTGTCCGGCGGCGGTGGCGTCGAGGGCCCGGGCGGCGGCGCCCGGCGGGGTGAGGGTCACCAGGTGCCGCAGGAGGTCGGGCATGGTCGCCACCGGCATCCAGACACCCGCCGTGAACATCGCGGGGAAGAACACCGCCGAGCCCACCGCCTGCGTGATCTTGGTGGTGCGGCAGACGGCGGAGACGGTGGCGCCGAGTGCCAGGGTGGCCAGCGTGACGAGGGCGAGCGCCACCCCGTATCCGACGAGGTGGCGGGGCAGGGCCACGTCGAAGACGATCCGGCCCACGGCGAGGGCGAGCAGCGAGGAGAGGGCGACGGCGGCGCCGTGCAGGGCGATCTGCGCGCCGATCAGGGATCCGGGCCTGATGGGCGTGGTGGACATGCGGCGCAGGATGCCGCGTTCCCGGTAGCCGGTGAGGACGGGCGGCATGGTCTGGAGCCCGGCCGTGAGCACGGCGAGCAGGACGGCGATGGGGACGTACAGGTCCACGACGCGCAGGCCGCCGAGGTCGGTCGAGTGCTCCCGGTTGGAGGGGATGGCGCCCAGGATGCACAGCAGGAGCGTGGGGAAGGCCAGGACCCAGAAGAGGGCGGCGGGCTCGCGCAGGAGCAGGCGTGTCTCGGTCTTGAGGACGGCGGTGGCGCTGCCTTTGACGGATGTCGTACGGGTACGGGTTCGGGTACGGGTGCGGCTGAGCGGGAGGGCGCGGGTTCGGGGGCGGGTGCGGGTGGTCATGCGTCCTGTCCCGTCAGGTCGAGGTAGGCGTCGTCCAAGGTGGCCTCGGTGACGCGGAGGTGGTGGGCGGAGATGCCCCGCCCGGCGAGCAGCGAGAGCACGGCGTGCACGGTCTCGTCCGTGCCGTTGACCACGATGCGGCCGTCCTTGTACGCCACGGACGCGACCGACGGCAGTTCCGACAGCAGCCGCGCCTCGATCGGGGCGGAGGGTGTGAAGGAGACCTCCGTGCTGCCCGCGGTGCGTCCGATCAGCCCGGACGGGGTGTCCAGTGCGGTGATCCGGCCCTTGTCGATCAGGGCGATCCGGTCGCACAGGCGCTGTGCCTCCTCCATGAAGTGCGTGACCAGCAGCACGGTGACGCCGCTGTCGCGGATCTCCTGGATGAGTTGCCAGGTGTCACGGCGGGCGCGTGGGTCGAGGCCGGTGGTCAGCTCGTCCAGGACGACGACGTCGGGCCTGCCGACCAGGGCGAGCGCGATGGACAGGCGCTGCTTCTGGCCGCCGGAGAGCTTCGCGAACCGGGTGCGGAGCGTGTCGGTGAGTCCGAGGCGATCGGCGAGGGCCCGCCAGTCGGCGGGGGCCGGATAGCAGGCGGCGTACAGTTCGAGCGCTTCGCGGACGGTGATCCTGGGCTGTAGTTCACTCTCCTGGAGCTGTGCGCCCAGGACGCGGGTGACGGATTCGCGGTCGGTGACGGGGTCGTACCCGGCGACGCGGACGCTGCCGCCGTCGGGGCGCCGCAGCCCTTCCACGCACTCGACGGTGGTGGTCTTGCCGGCGCCGTTGGGGCCGAGGATCCCGAAGATCTCGCATTCCTCGATCCGGAAGGATATGCCGTCGACGGCCCTCTTCTTTCCGTATGTCTTGCGCAGGTCGCTGACTTCGACGATTGCCATGGGTACGAGGGTGCCGTGACGGGGCGGGGGCACACATCGGCCTTCACGCTCGAAGGGGTATCAGCCGATCGGTTGATGGCCCGGTACGCGTGGTGGTCCGCCGGTGGGGACCGTCCGACAGGGTGTGGGGTGCGACGCGTGCCGCCGCCGCGGCTCGGTGCTCTTCGGCGAGGTGCCGGGGATCGGATCCGCACCTCGCCGAGTCCGCGATCACGGTCACGGTCACGGTGACTGGGACCATGACCGTGACCGTGGCAGTGACGATGAGCAGACCTGTCAGAAGAGGTCCCGGTACTGCTGGAAGCCCGTACCGATCCTGATGCGGGGCTTGAACGGCGCGGACGCCTTGCCGGTGCCCCTGTAGAGCCACAGGCCGCCCTTAGGGTCGCGCGCGAGCAGGTCGCTGCGGCGGTCGGCGTCGACATCGCCCGTGGCCACCAGCTTGTTGAACTGGTTCCAGCCATCGCCGACCCTGACCCGCGGGGCGAACGGCTTGCGCCCGTCGCCGGTGCCCTTGTACAGCCAGAGCACGCCCCGCTTGTCGCGGGCGACGATGTCCGCCCTGGTGTCGCCGGAGAGGTCACCGACCCCGGTGATCTGCGCGTACTGGTTCCAGCCATCGCCGACCCTGACGCGCGGCGCCAGTGTGCCGCCCGCCCTGGTCTCGAAGCGCCACAGAACACCCTGCCTGTCACGGGCCAGCAGATCGGTGCGGGCGCCCCGGGCCAGCGTGCCGGGGGACAGGACTCTGGTGTACTGGTTCCAGCCGGTGGCCACCTTCGTGAGTTTCCCGCCGCGCCACAGGTTGAGCACCCCGTTGGACATGACGTGGTACGAGCCGTCCTGGTACCCGGTCAGGTCGGGGTCGACCGATACGGAGTAGGCGAGCCCCTTCCAGGCACCGACACCCGTAGGATCGCCGAAACCGCCCTTCCCGTCCGGCATGTAGACGTCCTCGTGGCCGGACGGCAGGATCCCGATCAGGAAGAAGAAGGGCGCGGTGGGCGTCGGTCCGGGCGCGGCCCTGTCGGTGCGCTGAGCGGCATGCCCCGTCGGATCGGGCGCCGCACCGGAGGCCTCGGGGGTCGCCGCGACGGCGGTGCCGGTGAGCGTGGCGGCCGCGATGACGGCCGTCGCCGCGGTGGCCAGGTGCGGAAGGCCGCGCGGGCGGTGGGTGGGTCGCTTCACAAGGAACTCCGGATGGTCGAAGGAAGGTCGAAGGAAGGTCGAAGGGAGTCGAAGGGAGGAACCGGCCGCAGGACATGTCACGCCGATGAGCGGCAGGCCGGAGCGCGTGTTCCGGCGCAGGTCGATGCCGGTCCCCCCGGTTGCGGAGGTCAAACACTAGATCAGACGTGGATGGATATCATCTGTTAATGATCACTCCCGGCGCCCGCACGACGGTCTTCGACATCGACGGCACGCTCTCCTTCGACGGGCACTCCATCGACCACCGGATCCTCGCCGCGATCGAGGCCTGCGAGCGCGCCGGCCACCATCTGGTCTTCGCCTCCGCCCGCCCGGTGCGGGACCTCCTGCCCGTCCTGGGTGGCGCCTTCCCCGCCGCCACGCTGATCGGCGGCAACGGCAGCCTGGTCTCCGTCGGCGGCCAGGTCCGGGCCCGGGCCGCGTTCGGCCGCGACGGACTCGGCCGGCTGCTGGCGGAGGCCGACCGGTACCGGGCTGGCTATCTCGCCGACGGCCCCTGGGACTACGCCTACACGGGACCCGCCGGCCACCCGATCCTGGGCCGCGTCGACCAGGGACACCTGGCCCGCAGGGTGGAGATCGCCGACCTGCCCTCGGTGGTGAAGTTCCTCGTGGTCGACGCGACCGACATGACGGCCCTCGCCGAGGCCTGCCGTGCGCTCGGGATGACCGTCAACCACCACCTCGACGAGGCGATCATCGACATCGCCCCGGGCGCCACGACGAAACGGGAGGCCCTGGCCTCGCTCGGGATCGACGTCTACGACGCCTTCGGCAACGACATCAACGATCTCGGCCTGCTGGGCGGCGCACAGCACGCGGTCCGGGTCGGCAGCCACCCGGGCCTGGACGGCGTCGCCGATGTCACCGTCGCCCCCGATCCGCACGCTGTCGCCGCGGAGATCTCCCGGCTGGCCGCGGCGGCGCCCGTCGCCTGACACGTTCGCCCGAGACACTCGCCCCCGTCCCCGAGGCTCACGCCCGCCCCGCCGTCGCGAAGGTCCAGCGGTTGGCCGCCAGGGCGTCGTCCGGTTCGGGCCGGGGCCCGCGGCCGTGCACGGCGCTGAACTCGTACGGAGTGTGCACCGCCACCGCCCAGCCCCGCGCCCGCAGTGCCCGGGCCGAGTCGGGGCGCGGCCCCGCCGCGAACAGCCGGTGCAGATCGAGGCCGAGGCGTCGGCGCACCTCCGTGTAGACAGGGCCGCCGCGCACCCGCGCCGACTCGCCCGCCAGGTCCTTGGTCTCGTACGCGAGGCTGCTGCCGGGCGCGCTCAGCCGGGCGACGGAGGCGATCAGCCGCCGCTCGGCCGGGGCCGGGAGGTAGAGCAGCAGCCCCTCCGCGAGCCAGGCGGTCGGCGCGGCGGGATCGAAGCCGGCGCACAGCAGTGCCGTGGCCCAGTCGTGCCGCAGGTCGGCGGCGAGCGCCCGGCGTTCCGCGGTGGGGGCGGCCCCGGTGGCGTCGAGCACGGTCCGTTTGAACTCCAGCACCTCCGCCGAGTCGATCTCGTACACGACACAGCCGTGCGGCCAGCCCAGGCGGAACGCCCGGGAGTCCAGGCCCGCGCCGAGCAGGACCACCTGCCGGGTGCCGGAGCGCGCGCGGGCGAGCAGGTGGTCGTCCAGGACGCGGGTGCGCAGCGCGAAGTACCCGCCGAGCCGCCCCCAGAGCGGGTCGGCGGCTCCGCCCGGGACGTGGTCGGGGTGGAGCGGCCAGCCGGCCGTGTCCGGCGCGGCGCGGACGAAGGGCGCGGCGAACGGATCGCGGGCGAGGGCGTCCGGGCGGTGGGTCTCGATGGCGCGGGCGGCGGCCACCAGCAGCGCCGTACGGCCCACCCCCGCGATCACACCCCGGGGCGGTGCGGACGGACGGCTCACTCCCGCTGCCCTTCCCCGCTCGGTACGGGTTCGCCGGCGCCCCCGGCGTACGGCGGCGCGTCCCACGCCGCCGGGTCGTCGGCGGTCGTGACCCGGGCGCCGTAGAGCGTGCTCATGAAGCCCAGCATGTCGTCGGTGGGGAGGTACAGCGCGGTCGTGCAGTCGCGCAGGACGGTGAGGTGGAAGCCCTTCTGGAAGGCGGTACGGGCGGTGGAGTCGACGCACACGTCCGTGAACAGGCCGGTGAGGACGAGATGTCCGACCCCCCGGCGCCGCAGCAGCTCTTCGAGATCCGTGCCGAGGAAGGCGTCGAACACGGCCTTCTTGGTGACGACGGCCTCCCCGGGCGCGGGGGCGACGCCGTGGAACTCCGCTCCCCGGGTGCCCTCCAGGCACTTCGGCGCACTTCCCCGGCGGGCATCGCGGCTGCTCCAGCTCGCGCCCTGGTACTCCGGGTCGCCGACGAAGCGGACGAACACCGGCTCCACGCCCCGCCGCCGGGCCCGCGCCACGGCCCGGACGGTGCCCGCGACGGCGCTGTGCAGCGCGGCCGGGTCCGTGCCGAAGCGGGCCTCGGCCCGGGGCCCGGTGCAGAAGTCGTTCTGCACGTCCACCACGAGCAGGGCGGTGCGTATCGGGCCGGTCATGATCCGCCGGCCCGTGCGGTCGAGCCCGCCCGGACGCCCCGGACGCCCCGGACGCCTCGGACGTCGCCGGGCGGATCGAGGGCCGCGAGCACGGCGTCGACCACGGCGGTGGTGGAGTGCCGCCCACCGAGGTCGGCCGTGCGCACGCCCTGTCCACCGACGGCCGCGAGGGCCGCCTCGGTGGCGGCGACGGCACCCGCGCACCCCGCGTGATGTTCGGCGATCCGCGCCGCCGCGCGGACGGTGGCCAGCGGATTGACCCGGTCAAGACCGGCCAGGTCGTCGGCGGAGCCGTGGACGGTCTGGTACTCCGTCAACCGTCCGAGCGCCGGATCGAGGAAGACGTTCTCGGCGCAACGGGTCTCCTGCGGGCCGCACCCGTACCGGTCCAGCAGCATGACGTGCATGATGTCGGCCCACTCGTTCCCGGCGACGAGGACGGTGCGGTCGGGCAGCCCTTCGGCGAGGAGCCCGCGATTGACGGTGTCCGGCTGGAACACCTCGACGGGGATCCCGGACCGGCGTGCCGCGCCCGCCACCCAGGAGTCGAACGCGCCGTCCAGCAGATGGAACTTGTACGCCATCACGACCCGCCCGATCCGCCCGTCGGGCCAGGCGTGCCGGGCCCGCTCCAGGGCGTATCCGACGACTGCATCGGTGATCTCCTGACTGAGGACCATCGTGCGGGTGATCCGGCCCGGTATGTGCCTGTTCTCACCGGTGTAGAAGCCCTGGGCCTGGTCCCGTACCAGCAGCAGGGACCTTTCTCCGGCCCTCCCGCCGGAGGTGAGCAGGTCCGTCTTCACCGCCCGCAGACGGCTCCTGACCAGATACAGGGACTGCGCGTTGATCGCGGTACGGAACAGGGCCGTGGCGCCCCGGGCCGCCAGACCACGGCAGTACGCCTCGTAGTGGTCGGCGTCCTCGGCCGTCAGCCGCTGGATCTCCGCCACCCCGGACTCCTCGCGGAGCGACACGTACGAGTGGTAGAGCCGCGGGGAGCGGACGATCTCCACCCCCGCCGGGTGCGCGGCGGTGAGCGCGCCCAGGGCCCGTTCGAAGACCTCCGCCAGCTCACCGCCCGTACCCCGGCCCACGGCCAGCCCGACGACGGGCCGCTCCAAGGCCGGTCCCGCCGTGTCCGCCGCGTCCGCCGTGCGCACCGGACTCGGGTCCGTCACGAGGCCGCGCCCGGGACGAGGTGGTCACCGGCGATGCCGGACTTGTCGGGGTGGTAGTAGTCCCGGATGCCCTCCGCCCAGACGGCGACCGGGATCCGGTCGCCTTCCACGGGACCGAAGGCGTCGAAGAGCGTCTCGATGTTGGGGCGTTCGAATCCGATGGCGGTCATCAGGGCGACGAAGTCGGCGCGCACGACGAATCCGTCGCCGTCCGGGTCGCCCATCCCGGCCAGCGCCCGCGCGAACTCGTCGGCGGCGGCGTCGAACCGGCCCGGATCGAGCACGACGGCGGAGAACTCCTGTGGGCTGATCCGCCCGTCGCCGTCGGTGTCCAGCTCGGCCACCAGCGTGTCGGCGTACCGCAGAAAGGCGGCGAGCAGCGCCCGCCCGGCCTCCTCGCCGGCGGCCGGGAGGGCGTCGACGGTCCGGCGGGCCATCAGCTCAAAATCGGCCGGCTCCAGGAAGCCGTTCCCGTCGGCGTCGAAGAGGGTGAAGACGAGCCGCGCGCGGGCGGCGGCCTCGGTGGTGGGCATGGTGCGGCACCTCTGCTTCCCGGTGTGTGGCGGTGCCCGGGGCGGGCCCGGGCGTCGGTCGCCCGGGACGCGCCCGGGGCGGTCGATCCACTATCCGGCCTCCGCGAGCCGCCGGTCGGGGGAATTCGGTGCGGTGCACACGAACGAAGGCATTGCGGCGGCGCGGCGCATAGGACGGCTCACGCCGGGAATAAAGGATCACCTTCACGTCCTGGCATAGCGCTCCGAGAGCCGGCTCGTACACGCCCTCCCCGATTGCCGCCCTCGGGCAGCAATTCCGTATCCGCCATTTCGGCCATGCGCTGTCCGATTCTCAACGATCCGGCGCTGGGTGCAAGGAACTGGCAACGCTAGTTCCGGACACCTTTTCTGTGCGGGCGGGGCGGCGACAGGTCTGACGGTGGCGCGATTTCTTCTGCGGCGCCAGGCGATTTCATAGGGATTATCCACTCCGATCCGTGAAGACCGTACCCAGCGGAGGGCCTTCGGCCAGGAGTCTGGGAATACGACATGTCCGTATCGCGACCAACCATGAATCAGACACTTCTTTCCGCCCCACCTGACCCGGTAGAGATGAAGCAACGGCCCGAAAAGAGCCGATGGGTCGTCTCCCATCATGTACCAGGGGGTTTCTCTGTCATGTCCAAAATAACCCGCCGCCAGATCGTGGGTACCGTCGCCGGTGCCGCCGCAGGCATGGCGGTCGTCGGCGCAGCCGCCGCGTCCGCGCAGCCCACGACGGGGCAGCCGCGAGAAAGGGCCAGGGCCGGGGCGGACGGGCCCGCCGCGTTCGACGAGGTCCATCAGGGGCGCCGGATCCAGGGCATCCCGGCGGAGGGCGGAACCCAGGCCCAGGCCCACACCCACGCCCATGAAAAGAACGCGCACGGGCACGCCCATCACAGCACCGGCGGCTACCGCGTCCTCGTCGACGGGCGCGAGCTGCGGCTCATGCGGATGGCCGACGGCTGGGCCAGCTCGGTCAACCACTACCAGCGGTTCCCCGACCCGCGCGCCGCCGCCCGCGCCGCCGTCGTCTCGTTGCGGGGCGCCCACCTCGTACCCCTCAACGCCTGATCAGGAGCATCCGCCATGAGCGTACGCAAGAACCAGGCCGATCTGACGGCCGCCGAACGGAAGGCGTTCGTGGACGCCGTCCTGGAACTCAAGCGCATCGGCAAGTACGACCCGTTCGTCACGCTGCACCGGAACATATTCATGGTGGGTCCCGAGCCCGTGGCGCACGGCTCGCCCTCGTTCCTGTCGTGGCACCGGAAGTACCTCATCGATTTCGAGGACGCGCTCAAATCCATCGACCCCGCCGTCTCGCTGCCCTACTGGGACTGGACGGTCGACCGCACCCCCGCCTCCTCGCTCTGGGCGCCCGACTTCCTCGGCGGGACCGGACGGGAGCTGGACTGGCAGGTCATGGACGGGCCCTTCGCCCACTCCGGGGGCAGGTGGCCCATCACCGTACAGGCGATGAACCGCCCCTTCCTCAGCCGCCACCTGGGCCGGTGGGTGAACACCCTGCCGACCCGGGCCGAGGTGGACGCCGCGCTCGCCAGTCCCGTGTACGACGCGGCGCCCTGGAACGGGCTCGCCACCTCCGGCTTCCGCAACGCGCTTGAGGACCTGCACAACCTGGTGCATGTCTGGGTCGGCGGCGACATGAACTTCGACGTCTCCCCCAACGACCCGGTGTTCTGGCTGCACCACTGTTTCGTGGACAAGCTCTGGTCCGACTGGCAGAAGCGGTACCCGGGCGCGTCCTACCTCCCCGCCGGGAACACTCCCGGGGTCCTCGACGTGAACGAGCCCATGCACCCCTGGACCACGACCGCCTGGGGGACGCTGGACCACGCGCCCTACTACTCCTACGCGTAGACAGCAGAAGACCCCGGTCCCTGGAGCGGGACCGGGGTCTGATCGAGCGCTGGGCAGGCCTCGCACCTGCATCCCCCCACGGGAAGTGGGGTGTCTTTCCTTGGACCACCAACGCCTGTCCCGTCGCCGTGATGACCACCGGCGCGAGCACAAGATCAACTATAACGCAGGGCAGAGCCTCGGCCAACCGGCGGGGCCATGGCGTCACCGTACGATCCCGGGAGAGCCGCACGCACGATCAGGAGAGTCACATGCATGATTTCGACACCCCGGTCCCGGAATCCGCCGAGTGGGAGGCATGGCTGGAGTACGCGGACGCGCTGACCGCGGCGGGCGACCCGCGGGGGGAGGCGATACGGCTGGAACACCTCTGCGAGACCGGGGACGGGGGCGGGGACGCGGCGGCGCTCGCGGCGGCCTACGGCCGGGTGGAGCGGCAGCTCGGGCTCGACGGCCTGCGCGACGACGGATCCTGGCGGTTCACCTGGTCCCGCGGGTTCATCGACGAGGCGTCCTTCCTGCTCACGGAGGAGGCCGGGCCGCAGCGGCGGGCGCTGGTCGAACGGCTCCTCGCCGGCCTGCCCCACGCCGGGTCCTTCGATCCGGCGGATCCCGAGCAGTGGGAGGGGGCTCTGATCGACGCTCTGCTGTCCCACCCGGCCACCCGCCTGCTGCGCACCCTGGAACTGCGACTCACCGACTACCACCACTCCGCGGAACGCGCCGCTGTCGCGCTGGCCCGGCGGCGACGGCCCCGCCTCGAAGCCCTGCGTTTCGGCCACGACTTCGACGTCCTCTTCGAACTCCACCCGACATCGGCGGGAAACCGGGTCGAGCCCGAGACGTATCTGCATGCCGCGGTGGTGTCCGAGGAGGCCGGGAACGCCCTCTGGGAGGCGTTGCCCGCGCTGCGCACTCTGGGCCTCGAAGGCGCGTTCCTGTTCTGCGACGTGCGGCACGACGCCCTGACACATCTGCGGATCAGAGGGGCCGTCTTCGCGGACGGCTCCTTGTTCACGGCCTCGACGCCCGCGCTCGAATCGCTGACGGTCGAGATCGATGTCGATGTCCACGGTGTCGCGGCCTCGAACGCCGTCCTCGGTCATCTCGACCCGTCGTGGCATCCCCGGCTGCGGAGTCTCGACCTGAGCCAGGCGTACTTCGAACCCGAGGAGGCCGGTGACTTCGTCGTACTCGCGGACTCACCGATACTGCCCCAGCTCGCGGAACTGGACCTCAGGGAGCTGGTGATCGAGGACGCGATCGACGGACGGGAGCCGCCGGCCGTGCTGGCGGAACTGGCCCCGCGCTTCGCCCACCTCGATCTTTACGTGCGGGGGGACATCATCGTCGAGGGTGCGGACGACGGGGAGGTCGATCGGGTACTGTCCGCTCTCGCGCACGGTTCGGATTGAGCGGCGTACCGGAGAGTCAGGGCTGCCGCCGGTCGGCGGGCGGGGCGGTCGGGGCACGTACGGGATGCTCACCCAGTACGGCGGAGGCGTCCGGGCGACCCCACAGAGAGGGCCCGCGCCCTCGGCCCGCCCTCGGCCCGCCCTCCGGAGTCCAAGCCCTGACCAGCAGGAACAGAACGCTGCGACCGGGGCGCGGCAGCGTTAGGGTCCCGTTGTGGTGTCCGGTGTTGCGCGGAGGTGGGGGTCTGGTGGCGGGCGGTGCGGTGCCGAGCCGAGGTGTTCTGTGGTCGGCGGTGGGCGGAGGACTGCTCGTCTCCGGCGGGCTGATCGTTCTGCCGTTGCTGACGGATCTGGATGTCGGGGACAAGGTCGCCGGGATCGTCGGCGCGGTCATGGCGGTGGTGGCCGTGGTGGCCGCGATCGCCCTGGCCCACGCGGCTCGGACGGGCACGGGCACGGGCGGCGGGGCACGGATCCGTGTGGGCCGCCGGGGGACTGTGGTCGTCGGCGACGTCACCGGCAGCGCGGTCGGCGACCGTTCGCAGGTGACCGGCTCACCCGCGCCCGCGACGCCCCGGGGTCCGTCGACGCCCCCGGCGTCGCCCGTGCCGGGGGACGGCGCGGACGTACGGGTCGCTCCGGACGGCACCGCGATCATCGGTGACCTCACCGGCAGCGCCCTGGGCGACGACTCCCACGTCACCCACGCGCGTTCCGCCGGCGGTGACAGCCCCGGTCGTACGGACGGTACGGCGGCCGGCGGGCCCGGGGCGGACGGCGGCCGGTGACCCCTTCGTTCTGGAAGAGATCCCCCTGGACGAGCGGGAAGTCCGGAAAGTACGGGAAGTACGGGGAGTCCGGGGACCCGGCGGAAGCGGAAGGCGGCCCGTCCGGGAGCACCTCGGTGCCCGGACCCGCCTCCCCCGCCGTCCCGGAGGTCCGCACCGAGTTCCGCGTGGGCAGGGACGGTACCGGTGTCCTCGGGAACACCGACCGCAGCGCGCTGGGCGCGCACAGCAGCGTCACCAACGTCGAGCAGCACTTCCACCCGCCGGGCCGGACCGCCGTGGTGTGGCCGGTGGCGGTCGGCCAGATCCCGCAGCTGGCGTCCGCGTCCCAACCGCGTGCGGTACTGCGGGAACAGGTGGATTCGGCCCGGTCGGCGGGGGGTTCGGTGGTGTTGACGCAGGTGTTGTCCGGCGGGGGCGGGGTCGGAAAGACCCAGCTCGCCGCCGCGTACGCCGTCGAAGCCCTCCAGGAGGAGCGGGCGGATCTGGTGGTGTGGGCCACCGCGATGGACGAGCAGCAGATCGTCACCGAGTACGCCCGCGCCGCCGTCCTCGTGGAGGCGCCGGGCGCCGAGGGGTCGGATCCGGAGACGGACGCGCGCGCGTTCCTCGCCTGGCTGGCCACCACGGAACGGCGGTGGCTCGTCGTCCTCGACAACATCGCCGGCCCGGAGGCCGTCCGGCGGTGGTGGCCGCCCGCCGGTGGTACGGGGAGCGGTTCGGGGTGGGTACTGGCGACGACGCGCCTGGAGGACGCCTACTTCACCGGCGGCGGCCGTACGCGGGTGCGCGTCGGCGTCTACACCCCGGGTGAGGCTCAGGCCTATCTCCGGGAGCGCCTCGCCGCGGAGGACGCCGGGCATCTCCTCGACGAGCGGGCGGGGGATCTGGCGGAGGCTCTGGGGTATCTGCCGCTCGCGCTCGGGCACGCGGCCGCCCTGATGATCAACGAGGATCTGTCGTGCACCGGCTATGTGGAGCTGTTCACCGACCGGCGGGCGCGGCTCGGCGACATGCTCCCGGCGTCGGCGGACACCGAGGGGTACGGCCGCGAGATCGCCACCACCCTCGTCCTGGCCCTCGACGCCGCCCGGGCCGGCGACCCGAGCGGGCTTGCCGGGCCCGTACTCCACCTGGTCTCCCTCCTCGACCCCGCCGGGCACCCCGCCGCGCTCTGGGAGACCGAGCCGGTCGTCGGTCACCTCGCGCGGAACGCCCGGCGGGAGGACGCCGACGCGGATCCGCCGGGCACCGGGGAACGGGAATCCCGGCGTCCGGCCCCCGGGGAGGTCCGTCGCGCGCTCAGGCTCCTCCACCGCTACGCCCTCATCAGCCACCATGGCGAGGGACCCCGGGCCGTACGCATCCACGCGCTCACCGCCCGCGCCGTCCGCGAGACCCTGGACGACGCCCGACTGGGCATGCTCGCGACGACCGCGGCCGACGGGCTCCTCGCCGCCTGGCCCGATCCCGACACCGGCCCCGCCCACCGGTCGCTCGCCACCGCACTGCGCGCCAACGCGGACGCCCTGCACCACCACTCCGGCGACCATCTCTGGCACCCGGACGCGCACGTCCTCCTCTTCAAAACCTGCCACAGCCTCGACGACGGCGGCCTGTACGCTGCGGCTGTCGCGCATTGGCGGGAGATGACCGTCCGCAGCGAGCGCGTCCTGGGGCCCGACCATCCCCACACCCTCAGCACCTGCGGCAGCCTCGGCGGCGCCTACCAGCAAGTCGGCCGCACCGACGAAGCCATCCATCTCCTCGAACCACTTCATGCCGACTGCGAGCGTGTCCTGGGGCGCGAACATCCCAACACCCTCGCCATCCGCGGCAATCTCGCCACCTGCTACTGGCAAGCCGGTCGCATATCCGAGGCCGTGCGGATCGAGGAACAGCTCCTCGCGATTCGCGAACGCGTCCACGGACCCGAGCACCCCGACACCCTCACCACCCTCAACAACCTCGCCGGTTCCTATCTGATGGCCGACCGTACCGACGAGGCCGTCGACCTCTTCGAACAGGCCCATACCGGTCGCGAGCGCGTCCTGGGGCGCGAGCACCCCGACGCCCTCACCACCCGCGGCAATCTCGCCTACGCCTACCGGAAGGCCGGCCGCAACGACGAAGCCATCCGGATCGAGGAACAGCTCCTCCCCACCCGGGAGCGTGTCCTGGGGCCCGACCATCCCGACACCCTCACCACCCGCAACAACCTCGCCCACGCCTACCGGAGGGCCGGCCGCGACGAGGAGGCCGTCCGCCTGTTCGAACAGGTTCTGGCCGACAGCAGACGCGTCCTCGGACCGGACCACCCCGACACGGCATCGGCAAAGGAGACGCTGGCCGCATGGAGGAAGGGGCCGGACGCGGGCGGGATGTAACGGGAGGTGCGGCGACGGGTTCGCGTGCCGGCCTCCGGCGGCCCCGGTGCCGGCCCCGGGCGGCAGGGACCCGTACGCCGCCTGATCGTGCTCGGCCGGCCCTCCTGTCAGACCCGTCCGGCAGGATGCGCCCATGAACGATTTCGAAGAGCTGATCGCCCGGGTCGCAGCCGCGTCGGCGGCGGGCGGCCGGCTCCGTCCGCCCGTCTCCGCCGCCGAGCTGGCCGAGGCGGAACGCGCGCTGGGGTTCCCTCTCCATCCGCTGCTCGCCGCGCTCTATTGGCGGGTGGGCAACGGGGGCTTCGGCCCCGACGAGGCCGTGCTGCCGCTCTCCCGCGTACCGGGCCCGGCGGCGGAGGCCGGTGCCGTGGACGAGTACACCGACAGAACGCCCCCGTCGGAAGCGGAGCCCTGGTGGTCGTGGCCCGAGGGCGTGCTGCCGATACTGGACTGGGGCTGCGCCATGTTCGCCTGCGTCGACTGCCGCAGCCCCGACGGCACCGTCCTCCTCTTCGAGCCCAACGCGATCACCGACGAGGACGTCTCCACTGCGTGGTTCGTCGACGCGGGCAGCCTCGCCGCATGGCTGGAGACCTGGCTGGACGGCCGGGGCTGGTACGAGGAGGAAGCGCCCGACGGCGACTCCGGCATGGCTCCCTGGACGGAGGGCCCCTCCCGCCTGGCACAGGACCGGCAGACCGGTAGACCGGTAGACCGGTAGACCGTACGACGACGTCCTCGGCATCCCTCGCACACTCCGAGCGGCGCGCCGGGCGACGCACCGCGGCGGCCGGAGACGGCGCCATCCACGGTAAGCGGAAACAGAATTCGGGACAGTCCTCCGGGCCCGCCGCATGGTCCGTGCGGGCAGAGATCTCTGCCCTGCGGACTCCGCTCCTCCGCACGGAATCAGACCCCGGAGTACCGTTTATATCCCTTGCCACGCGCCCATCCGACAGCCAAGAGCGGAAAAAGGGATCCGATACCCCGGATACGCGGACAGAGGGAATATGTGATCCGCTTTCAGCCTCTTTCCCAGTGGATTTCGGGCACCGAATTGCAGGGCTCCACGGCTTCCGACGGCGCTTTACAGAGCCTGTTCTATAGTTCCGCCATGGAAAACGCCGCAGCACAGTCTCAGGCCTCCCCCGCATCCCGTCGCAGGTTTCTCCGGATCTCCGCGCTGGCGGCCGCCGGCGCCGGACTTGAGGGCGTCACCCTCTCCTCGCCCGCCCAGGCGGCTTCGGCCGCACCGGCGATCTTCTACTCGCCGCACCAGGACGACGAGGCCATCGGGATGGCCGGTTCGATCATGGAACACAAGGCCGCCGGACGGCCGGTGTACCTCGTCCTGGTGACCCGGGGCGAGAACAGCGGACTTCTCGACTACATGAACCAGGGGCCCTGCAAGGCCTTCACCAACCCGGCACTGTGCTCCGCCCCCGGCCATCGGCACAGCCTCGGCTGGGTGGCCAACAAGGTGGACAGCCTGAAGGATCCCGTGGTGATAGCGCGAACGGCCGAGTTCATGGCCTCCGCGAAGGAATTGGGGGTCGACAAGGTCATCAACCTCAAGCTGGTCGACAGCGCCTACGGGAGCACGGCCGACTACAATTCCCTCGTCAGCAGGATCAAGACACAAATCCTGAGCCTCAACGACCTGTATCCCGGGGCATCTCACAAGTTCGCAGCAGGCTGGCTGGACGGCAACGCCACGCACAAGGCGTGCAGCGACGCGGCGTATCTGGCCCGGCGCGATGTCGGCGACCTGAGGTTCCATCATATCTACGCGTACCAGCAGCGTCCGGTGGCCGACCGGGCCAATGGAGCCGACTACGTACTGCACATCAGGTCGTCCTGGATGTCCGCCAAGCGCAATTCCATCCTCGCCTACAACACCTGGGACCCCGCCAGGAAGCTCTACTCGCTGGGTTATCACAGCGTGCCGACCTGGCTGGAGAACGCCTACGCGGATCCGCGCGAGTTCATCTACACCCTTCCCGGCAACTACACCACCGGGAAGCCGGCATAGCTCCCTTCCAGGGCGCCACTGGCCGCGGGCCAAAGCGTCCCCCGTGTCAGGGCACGGTGATGACGATCTTGCCGCGCGCGTGTCCGGTGGCGCTGGCGTCATGAGCGGCGGCGGTCTCCTCCAGCGGGAACACCGCGTGCAGCGGGACAGTGAGGCGGCCCTGGTCGGCGAGGGCGGCCGCCAGCGGCAGTCCTGCCCAGCCGGGCGACTCCCCGGCCTCGGAGCGGGAGTACCGCACCCCGTGCCGGGCGGCGTCGAAGTCCGCGATGGTCACCACGCGGCGCGGGTCGCCTGCGATGGCCACCAGTTCGGCAAGAGAGCCCTTGCCGGCCGCGTCCAGAACCACGTCGACACCGAGCGGCGCCAGTGGGGCGAGGCGATCGGCCAGCCCTGGCCCGTAGGTGACCGGTACGACGCCGAGCCGTTCGAGGAAGCCGTGGTTGCCTTCGCTCGCGGTGCCGATCACGGTGAGGCCGCGGGCCCGGGCGAGCTGCGCGACGATGGTGCCGACGCCTCCGGCGGCGCCTTCGATCAGCAAGGTCATGGCGTTGGCGGCGCCCAGCGCTTCCAGTACACGTGTGGCCGTGTCGGTATTGCCCGCGGCGCCACCCGCTTCCTCGAAGGACCAGGACCGGGGCTTGGGCGCCCACGCCTCCAGTACGGCGTACTGGGCCGCGGCGCCTCCCTGATCCACGGAGGGGACGAGGCCGAAGACCGCGTCCCCCACGGCGGTGCCGCTCACTCCCTCCCCCACCTCGTCGACGATTCCCGCGGCATCCATGCCGGGAATATGGGGGAAGTCCACGGTGGCGATGGACCGCAGCATCCCCGCGCGCAGGTACCAGTCGGCAGGGGTGACGCCGGTGGCACGCACGGCGATGCGGACCTGACCCGGCCCGGCGTGCGGCTCCTCGGTCTCCTCGACGCGAAGGACCTCGGAACCGCCATAGCGGTGGTACTGCACAGCAAACACGGACAACCTCCGGACACACGAACATCGTTGTTGAAGGGAAAGGGCTCGTAGCCGCTCATCTCCGCGGCAGGGAGCCGACCGCGGGAGACCGCGGCACCAGGTCACGCTAACCCGCCGAACGGTCGACCCCTTCCGTCGGTGATTAAGTGGGAGACATGCCTGCCCAACTGCCTCGGAACCCGTCCCCTACCGCCTCCGGCACCCCCGCCCCGAGGCAGCGAGCCGACGCCCGGCACAACCGCGCCCGGCTCCTCCAGGCCGCCCGCGAGGCGTACGCCCTCAACGGCACCGACGTGTCCTCCAGCGCGATCGCCCGCAGAGCGGGCGTGGGTGCCGCCACCCTCTACCGGCACTTCCCGACACGCGGCTCGCTGATCGCCGCCGCGTTCTCCGAACAGCTCGGCCAGTGCGTCGCGGCCCTCGACGAGGCCCTTCAGGACGACGATCCCTGGCGCGGCCTTCGCGACGTCCTCACCAAGGTGTGCACGATGCAGGCGCAGGACCGCGGGTTCAGCGCCGCGTTCCTCGCCCAGTTCCCCGACGCGCCCGACGCCCATCGTGAGCGTGCCCGCGCGGAGGCGGGCCTCGCCCGGCTGGTACAGCGCGCGAAGGACACCGGACAGCTGCGCGAGGACTTCGACCCCAGCGACATCACCCTCCTGTTCCTGGCCAACAACGGCGTCGTGCGTCAGTCCCCGGCGGCCTCCCTGGCGGCATCCCGCCGCCTGCTCGCCTACTTCCTCCAGTCCTGTCTGCCGACGGACGGCCCACCCCTGCCCCGGCCCGCGCCACTCCGCCTCGACGACCTCTACAAGCCACCGCGCCGAACGGGGTGACGTGACCGTGACCGCCGGCCCGCCCGTGGACGGGCGGCGACGGGCGGCGACGGGCGACACCCGGCACACCCTCGACCCGGCGCACGCACACCGCCGAAAGGTTGTAGCGGCCAGCGTCTCGATCGGGCGGCGGCTTGGCGGCTACCCCGTTACGATCACCGAAGTCCGAGGTCATCACCGTAATCCGGTAGGGATCGGCGCCCCCTGGGGCGTAGATTTGCCCGACGCCACGCGAGCACCCCGTGATGACACCCGGATGTTCCGCGCGAGGCGACCCACCGATCCAGGAGAAGTCTTTCCCATGCCACGCACCGCTGTCCGCCGTACCACCGTCGTCGCCGCCTCGCTCCTCTCCCTGGCGCTGACCCTGAGCGCCTGCTCGGAGGCCGACTCCGGCAAGGAGGACAAGGGCGGTGCGCAGAAGAACGCGAAGGAGGTGCCCGCGGCCGAGCTGGCCAAGCTCATGCTGACCAAGGAGGACGTGCCGGGTCACCGCTTCAAGCAGGCGACCGCGGCCGACCTCAAGCAGACCGCGGGCGAGGGGGCGAAGGACGCCAAGTGCGCGCCGATCGTCGACGCGCTGACGCTGCGCACCGGCGGCAAGCCCTCCCACGAGGCGACGCAGACCATCACCCCCGAGCCCAAGAAGCCGCCGAAGGACGCCTCGCCCGAGGAGCAGATGAAGGCGGCCCTCGGCGGGACGACCGTCCAGATCGGGCTGGTCTCGCTCGCGGGTGAGGGCGGCGCCGACGCGCTCGCCGCGCTGGAGAAGGCCGGCCAGGACTGCGCGGGCGGCTTTGACCTGAAGGGCGCGGACGCGACCAAGGTCAAGACGGTCGAGAAGGACGGCTTCAGCGCCGGGGACGAGTCGGTCTCCCTGCTCCTCACCTCGGACCTGGACGAGAAGACCACCATGAAGACCTATGTGGTGGCGGTCCGCAAGGGCTCGGTGGTGGCCACCTTCGCCGCGCTGAGCCTCGCGGGCGAGACCCAGCACCCGAAGGCGCTGGTCGAGAAGCAGCTGGCGAAGCTCGGCTGACGTTCGGGAGCGCCGCCCGTCTGCCTGGCCGGCCGGGCGGCGCTCCCCGCCATGATGGCGGAGCCTCCTGCTCGGGGGCTCCGCTCAGCCGCGTGAGCCGTCGAGGTGACCTGTCCCTCTCCGGACTCCCCGCCGACCCGCCGACGATCACCTTTCGAACGCCCATGCGGCCCGGCCGACTCTCCGAACGGGAGTCCGATTCTGCGGGCAGCGGCAGAGGCTTTCCGGCCGTGGCCCGCACCCCACGAGGGCGTGCCGCACTGTCAGCGCCGCGCGTCCGGGTTCGGCCTGCCCGGTGTGACCGCTGCGGCGCACGGGCAAGCGGTGCGATCCATGCGTCCCGGCCATCGCAGTTATTTATGAGCCATTGGCATACTGTTCGATTTTCGGTGTCCCCGGCGAGTGGTTCGCTGTCCCTGCTCTTCGCTCGCCGCGGACCATGCCGCCGTGTGGCGGCCGGTTCGTCCTGCCCATCTGCCTTCGCCGCCGCTCCCCGCCCGCCGGCGGTCCGGAGCTGACCGGACGGATGACCACATGACAGTCGACCAGGGATTACTGAGGGTCTACAGCGACCGGACCTATACCCATACGACGATGGTGCGCCACCAGGGAACGGCGCTGGCGTTCGCGATGGACGACCAGCGGCGGATCGTCTACACCGTCCTCGATCTGTCGGTGCACGACGAGGAGCGGGGTGAGCTGGACGCGGCGTACTGGTCGGAGAATCCCGCCGCCCTGCCGTTCCCGGACGAGATCGTCCAGGTCGGTTACGCGGTCGCGGGGGCGACGGTGATGCCGGTGGTGAAGCGGGGCGGCCGGCTGGAGGCGGCGGCGGACGAGGTGCTGGAGGCGGAGGAGAGGGACGGGTTCCTGTCCTCGACCGCGCGGCTGACCGCCGCCGCCCCGTTCCAGGTGCTCTCCGACGGGACGCATGTGGTGGTGCTGCGGCAGGCGATCGGCCCCGGGCACGCGGACGCGGTGTACCCGCTGCTGTCGGGGCGCGGTTCGTCGGGGGACAGCGGCCGGGCGGATGTGGTGAAGACAGTCGCCGGGGTGGCAGTTCCGGTGGTCGCGGACACCCTGCTGTGCGACCGGTTCCTGCTGGTGGGTGGGCGGCTGAAGCCGGTCTCGGAGGTGCGGTTCAAGCGGAGCCGGCACAAGACGGAGCCGGCGTCGGCGAAGGACAGCCTGGGCGCCGTGGACATGGACGGCAAGCCGTTCCACGAGCCCACGCAGGAGCTGGCGTTCATCGCGAACCTGACGCAGGGGCGGTTCGCGGCGGTACTGGTCCCCACCGCCGTCCAGGGGCAGCAGCGGTGGCAGTTCTTCGCCCACAACAACGTCACCGGCAGGATCGACTCCTTCAGTGTCGAGCAGGCGGCGGACGGACTGTTCAACACCCAGGGCAGCCGCTTCTGGACCAGCCCCGATCCGCTGTACCAGGGCTCGGTGTTCGAGCGTGCCGCCGGGGTGTGCCCCTTCACGGACCGACCACTGGTGCCGGTCGTCCCGGACGGGCGGCACGGTGAGAGCGCGCTCCAGCTGAACGGCACCAACGCGTACGCCGACCTCGGGACCGCCACCGCGCTGAAGTTCCAGGGGCGCGCGTACGCGGTGGAGGCGTGGGTGAAGCCGCAGGCGGCGGGCGGCCCGGTGGTGGCCCGCTGGACGAGTGCGGGACAGCCGGGGTTCCGGCTGCGCGTCACGGGTACGGGCAGTGTGGTCCTGGACCACAGCGGGGGCAGCGTCACTTCGAACCGGACGGTGAGCGCGGGCACCTGGGCGCATGTCGCGGCGTCCTTCGACGGCAAGGCGGCGACGCTGTACGTGAATGGGGTGTTCGCCGGGAGCGCGGAGATCGCCTACGCGGGGGACGGGAGCGCCGGGCTGCGGATCGGTTCCGCGCAGGGCGGCGGGTTCTTCTCCGGTGAGATCGACGAGGTCCGGATCTGGAAGCGGGTGCGCTCGCAGCTGGAGACGGCCGATGAGAGCGGTTTCCGGCTGATCGGCAATGAGCCCGGTCTGCTCGCCTACTACCGTCTGGACGAGGCCGCGGGCACCACGGTGTACGACCAGAGCGACACGGCCGCCCACGGCACGCTGAGCGGGGGTGCGGTGTGGGTGACCTCCACCGCGCCGGTCGGCGACCATCCGGGGGTACGGAGGGACAGCTTCACCCTCTCGGGCCGCGAGGTCGTCTCCGGTCTCTCCGCCGCCCTGTACTACCAGCAGGAGGACGCCTCCTCCGGTTACGGCGAGGCCGTCAAGCCGGCCAAGCGGCAGGCCCGGGTGCTGCTGGCCCTGGCCACCCGGCCGACCGGGAACGCCACGGCGGAGGGGAACGCCGCCGCGGTCGACTTCGGGGTCGGTATCGACGGCAGGCTCGCCGACATCCCCGACGTGGTCGCGCTGGAGTCCATCGACGTACCGACGGGCGACGCGACCGCCGCCATCACCGCGCAGGAGGGCCGGATCGCGCAGCTGGACGCGGAGGCCGTGGCGCTGCGCGACGAATCCCGGACGCTCTCCCAAGAGCTGGCGACGCTCCAGGCACAGATCGTCCAGGACAGCTCTGCGGCGGAGAGCGATCCGGGGCAATGGGCCTTGCGCCTGAGCCACAACGACGGCTCCTGCATCGGGGTGGAGACCGAGCCGGGCACCGGCCACCGCAGTCTGAGGGCATTCGCCGGGGCGACGGATCAGTGGCAGCTGTTCCCCATCCCCTCGGCCCCGGCGAGCCAGTTCGGCACCCCGGTCTGTGCGCTGGTGCACCTCAGCTCCGGCCTGGTGGCGGAGATGTACTACCCGGGAGAGTATCCCTTCGCACGGCTGGTGTCCCGGCCACTCGACGCGACCCTCCCAGCCACCGCGCGGTGGTATACGGATTCCTGGCCCTACAGCACCCGCCTCGTCAACGCTGACGGATGGGGAAGGCGGTGGCACGGGTCGGGGCAGCTCGTCGGTCCGGACCAGGGCTGGTCGACCTATATGCACAAGGTGGGGGTGGTCCCCGGGGCAGCGCTGAAGGCCAAGATGGACCGTGTCGCGGTGCTTCCCGGCCTCATCGAGCAGTGCGCGCTCAGTCTCGCTGCCAAGGAACTCGACCTGCGGCTGGCCCGGGAGGAGCTGGCCCGGCTCTCCGGAGGGCGGCTGGGCGCGGACGATCTCGTTCTCCCGATGCCGCATGTGGCGCTGGACGCGAACGGGCTGAGCTGCACCGGGGCGGTTCTGGGGTTCGCGCGGACCGATGCGACCCCGTTCCTGGTCGACAGCGCGGCCGGCCGGGTCGCGCTCTACTACCGGGGGAGCGGGTCGGGGTTCTTCGCCGCCTATCTGGACACCCGTGCGGCCCGGGGGTCCCAGCAGCTCGTCGGCACTGATCTGACCACGCTGTTCACGGCCCGCGACCCGGGGATCGGCCTGGCCGGTACGGAAATCAGGGTGGCGGATTCGACGTTCGGCGGGACCGCCGCGGCGAAGCTGTGCGATCTGACGATCACCCGGACCGGCGGGAGCCGGACCGAGACGGAGCGGTTCACCGGAGTACCGCGCCGCGCCGAGGACTTCACCGCCGTGGTCAACGGCGCGAACGAGACACCACTGAAACTGGGCGCGGTGGAGCGGACATCCGGCAGCGAGGTCACCCTGATCCGGGCCCTGACCGCCCCGGTGCCGGCGGCGTCGTATGTCCGGATCGGCTCCGTGGTGCATCTGGTGACCACGGCGGCGGCCGAGGGGACGACACTGCTGCGGCTCGCGCAGGCGCCCGGAGCGGGTATCGCCCGGGACACGGCCGTGACGCTGGTCCGCTACGACACGGGCAGAGCGACGACGACCCGGCCCGGTGCCGTGCTGTCCGCCGGGTCGAACTGGGTCCTGGCCACCGCGGACCACGCCGACAGGACGGTCGGCAACGGGGTCGCGGTGGTGGAGGCCGCCGGGCACGGCAGCCGCTGGCGCGGCGACTCACCGGGCCGTGCGTTCACCTTCAACGGCACCGCCCACCGGCTCTCCCTGCCTCCGGCCCGGCTCGGCCAGATCACCACCACGGGCGGGGACCTGACGGCCGAGGCGTGGGTCAGGCCCGTCACCGTTCCCACGGCCGGCGCGCGGATCGTGCACGTCAACCGGGACACGACCAGGGCGGCGCTCGCCCTGGCCGGGGAGCCGGTCACCGGGGGCATGGTCATGAGCGGCAACGTCGCCATGCTGATCGCGGGCTTCGATCCCACGGCGACGGACTTCACCATCGAGTGCTGGCTCCAGCGCACCACCGGGCGCACGGTCGCGGACACCATCGTCGCGATCGGGGCGAACGGGCTGACCATGGGCTTCACCGACGACGGGAAGTTCCGCTTCGGGTTCGGCAGCGGCAGCTCCGCACAGACCCTCACCACAGCCGGCGCGTATACGGACGGTGACTGGCACCACTGGGCCGTCACCTTCGACCGCACCGCCCGGGCGCAGACCATCCTGCGGGACGGCGTCGAGGTCGCCCGCCGCACCGCGACCGCTGTGCCCAGCGGGACGGGCCAGCTGATCGTGGGCCGCTCGGACAGCGGGACCATCGGCTTCTTCTCGGGGCAGCTCGCCGAACTGCGGACCTGGAGCACCGCCCGCTCCGCGGCCGACATCCTCGCCGACCGGTACCGCCGTATCCCGCCCGCGACGGCCGGCCTGACGGGTGCGTGGATCTACGACAGGAACCGGCTGGGCATCGCGTACGCCGAGAGCCAGCTGCTGTTCGCGGACATCTCCGGACAGGGGCGCCACGGCGGTGTCTGGGGTACGTCACCGGCGGTCTGCGACTCCCCGGCCATCACCCACTACCGTGTCCAGGCGGCGGTGGGCGACAAGTACCGCACCAGCCGTGAGATCTACCCCTGCGGCGAGTGGGCCCATCTCGCGGCGGTGTACGAGCAGTCCTGGGCGCTGCGGTTCGAGGGCGGGGCGTGGGCCGAGACCCCGCACGAGGACCGCCTCGATGTCACCGGTGATCTGACCATCGAGGTCTTCGCGTCCATCGACTCCACCGCCGGCCGGCAGGGGCTGGTCTCCAAGGGTGCTCTGGGGGACGGCACGGGCGACAGCGTCCCGTACCAGCTCTCCCTGCTCGCGGGCGGGAAGCTGGAGTTCGCCTTCGAAGAGCCTGGGGCCACCACCGTCCGCTACACCTCGGCTTCCACGCTCACCACGGGCTTCCACCGGATCGCGGTCGTCCGCAAGGCCGGGCGGGCCACCAAGGAGGTGAAGCAGCCGAGGACCTTCCGGACCACCGGCGCCGACGGCCAGCCGAAAACGGAGACCGCCGAAGTCACCGAGCGGGTGGATGTCGAAGAGTGGTACGACATCCGGTTCGTCGTGGACGGCCAGGACTTCGGCTCCTTCCGCCACAACGGTCCCGGGCCGCGCGGCAACGACGGCCCGCTGGAGATCGGCCGCGCCCGTGAAGGCACCACCGCCCACGGTCTGACCGGCACCATCGGAGAGGTCCGGATCTGGGGCCGGGCGCGGGACACCGACCGGATCGGCATTCCCGTCAAACCCCGCGACGAAGGTCTCCTCGCCCGCTGGACGTTCGAGGAGAACACCGGCAACACCACCGCCGACCCCGTCGGCGGGCACGACCTGAAGCTGCGCCGGGCCCGCTGGACGACCGACCCCGACCCGCAGGCCAGCAGCTTCGTCCTCCACCGCAACGGCCGGCCGATCCCCTGCGACACCCCGGCCACCAACCCGCTCACCGGCTGGGGCGACGAACAGCTCACCCTCGGGGCCGCCGTCACCTCCGGCGCACCCGGCGGCTTCTACAACGGCACCCTCGAAGAGGTCCGGCTCTGGCGCACCCCGCGCTCTCCCGAACAGCTCCTGGACAATCTCTTCACCCGTCTCAAGGGCGACAAGCAGGACCTGATCGCCTACTGGCCCTTCGACTCCGAGTCCACGAGCCTCACCGCCGACGCGGTCCGCGACCACTCCCTGCGCGGCAACCACCTCGACCCGGGTACCGACATCACCCGTCCGAACATCGTGCTGTCCACCGCGCCGGTCTCCACCGACACCGCCGCCGTCCGCTCGGCGCTCGCCTCCGTGCGCACTCCCTTCCACGAGCGGATCACCCAGCCCCCGGCGGCCACCGAGTACGCGGACCTCCAGTACACCCCCGACGGCCAGGCCCGGGGCGTACTCAAACGCGCCTACGCGCATATCACCGACGGCGCCTGGACCCTGACCACCGGCTACAAGGTCGGCGACCTGACCAGCGAATGGGTCTCCCAGATCCAGTTCGACCCCCAGCTGATCGGCTATATCGAAGGCGCGCCCCCGGTCCCGTCGGAGAACCTCACCGGCACGAGCGATCCCTCCGGTGCCTCCAGCGTCACCTTCACGGAGGCCGACGAGATCACTTCCGTGCTCGGCTCCGCCCGCGACCGCAATGTGGCCATGTCGTTCAAGGCGTCGGCGGAGGTGAGCGGCAAGTTCGGCGCCTCCTCGGTCACCGCCCCGCTCGGGCTCGGCATCTCCAACCCCATCTTCACGATCGACGTCAAGGGAAAGGTCTCCAACACCACCGACTTCAGCAACACCTGGACGAACGAGACCACCGTCTCCCAGGCCACCACCGTCGACCGCAACACCACCGCCGACCTCACCGGCTACTGGGAGGACCCGACCGGTGTCCGCAACACGACCGTCGGCAGGCGCTACCTCCCCGAGAACAAGGGCTACGCCCTGGTCCAGTCCGAGACCGCCGACGTCTACGCCCTGCGCCTGGCCCACACCGGCGACCTGGTCGCCTACCGGATGGTGCCGAACCCGGACGTCCCCAAGGACTGGAACATCATCAGCTTCCCCATCTACCCCCAGTACACCAAGCAGGGCATCCTCGACGGCGCGATCGGCCTCACCGACCAGGGCGGCAAGATCCTCGACGAGGCCTACCCCACCGCCGCCGGCTACGGCGAGTACAGCTACTTCAAACCCCGCGAGGCGTACGCCATCAAACGCCGTATCCTGCGCGAACGCCAGGAACTGGAGAACTTCTACGCCGGCGTCTCCACCGAGACCAGTGCCCCCGACCCCACCGCGAAACGGGCCGCGAAGGTCCTGGAAGCCCTCACCGGCACCCCTGCCAAGCTCCCGGAGCCGCAGCCGTCCGGGGACGACTCCGCAGGCGCGTTCGCCAACCGGAGCATCGCCAACACCTACGTCTGGACCGCCGACGGCGGCTTCTTCGCCGAGACCACCGGCACCGTCGACATCGTCAACGAGACCACCGCCGGCTCCTACACCTTCACCAACCAGACCACCGGCTCCCTGGACATCGCCTTCGACGCCGGCGGCTTCGGCGCCGCCTACCAGATCGAGGCCTCCCTCACCGGCGGCTTCTCCACCACCCGCCGCCGCTCCCAGGAGAGCAGCCGCGCCCACACCCTGGAAGTGCTCTGCAAACCGGGCCGCGACCTCCAGAAGTACAAGGCCGACGGCACCCCCGAGTATGTCAACGGCAAGCCCGTCCTGGTCCCCGGCAAGGTCGACGCCTACCGCTTCATGACCTTCTACCTCGGCCAGGACACCGCCCACTTCGACGACTTCTACCGTAAAGTCATCGACCCCACCTGGCTCGCCAACAGCAACGACGCCAACGCCGCCGCCCTGCGCCAGGCCCGGCAGAGCGACCGCAAACCCCCCTGCTGGCGCATCCTGCACCGCGTCACCTTCCTCTCCCGCGTCCTGCCTCCCATCCCCGCCACCGCACCCCCCTCACTCGCCAAGACCCTGCGCTCCCTCGATGTACAGAGCAACTACGAACTCATCCGCCGCCTGGACCCCTACCTCTCCACCGCCACCGGATCCCTCGCCGACCTGGCCGACGCCACCCGCGCCGCACTCGCCGACCACCTTCCCGAACTCCTCCCCCACACCGCCGACATCACCCGCTTCCTCGCCGCCTACTACGGCACCACCGACTGACCGGACGTGCCGGGCCCGCACCTCCGGGTGCGGGCCCGGCACCACACCCCTCCGGACAGGCCGGTGGAGCAGAGAGCACAGGACATGAACACCGTCCCCTCAGTCACAGCCATCGGTGACATCATCATCAGCGCCCGCCCCTTCCCGGACTACACGACACAGTTCGCCCTGACCACGGACGACCTGCTCGCCGGCCCTGTCCTGGACTGTCCCGGAGGCGCGAGCGACTTCGCGGCCACCGTCCGCGCCCTCGGCGGCACGGCCGTCAGCGCCGACCCCGCCTACCACCAGAGCCCCTCACTCCTCGCCCGCATGGTCGATCGCGACCTCGCCCGGGTCCGCCAGTGGACGGCCTCACAACCGGAACGCTTCCCCCTCGACGAGAGCGGGCAGTGGATCCACGCCCAGCGCTGGAGTGCCGCCGCCACCTCCTTCCTCGACGACTTCCGGCGCGACCGGGCCGAAGGCACCGGGCACTACCGGGCCCTGCCCCTGCCGTCCCTGCCCTTCGCCGACAACACCTTCGCCCTCGCCGTCTCCGGCTTTCTGCTCTTCACCTACCCCGGGCACTTCGACTTCGCCTTCCACCTCGCCGCCCTCGGCGAACTCACCCGTATCGCCACCGAGGTCCGCGTCCACCCGCTCAACGACTCCGCGCAGACCCCCTGCCCCGCCCTGCCCCGACTCCGCCACCACCTCTCCGAAGCCGGAATCGACTCAGAGATCCTCACCGTCCAGGGACAGTCCGACAGCCGGGACAACCTGACACTGAGGCTCACCCGCCGGTGAGCCCCCGCCGGGAACGGCCGGTCGCTGAAAGGTGTGCCCGCAGAGGCCGGGAAAGTACGGCGTGGCCGGTTCCGTGTTTACGTGCAGGCGTCTTGTGCGGTTCCTCCCGGGGCTCCTACGCTGCCGCTCACCTTCACGACCTGGCCGGCCCTTCCGGGGTCCGGCCGGGTCCATCTCCGGTTCAGCGCCTGAACACGCACCGTCTTGCCTGTGTCCTGACCGGACAGGGACCCCTGGGAAGTACGGTGCCGATCTCCGCGCGCCGACGGCCGGCTCATGGCGGCACGCTGGTGACCACCCGACCGCGCCCCGCCGAAACCCGATCATCTGTGCGCCCGTACGCCCGGCGCGGCAGGGGATCCCGGGAAGTGGCCGCGGGCGTCGGCGGCTTGGGTGATACTGGCGGTCCCCTGTCCGCCGTCCCCGTTCCCAGAGCTGACCCATGGCATCCCGGAAGAAGAACCTGTCCCCGCTGCCGGACACGATCTGGTGTTCGGCGGGCAGAAGCGCGGTCGAGCGGTCCGCCGGAGCGGTCGAGCAGCGGCTGGGCGAACTGGCCGCGTCCGGCGCGATCGTGGAGTTCGCCGCGTGCGAGCACCCCGGCGGCCGGGGGGTGGGCCGCGCGTTCGAAGCGCTGTGGCACCCGGGGGAAGGCACGACGGTACGGGCCCGTATGCAGATCGCCTACCCCGGGGAGGATCCGCTGAGCGGGTGGGAGCTGACCGCCGAGGCGTCCCGCCCCTGGGACTGGTCCTGGCCCTCACCGGTGTACATGTTCTGGCCGAAGTCGCGGACGTCGCCGTGGGATCTCGCCGGGTCCCGCGGGTTTCTGCGCTTCCGCGCCGCCAACTCCGTGGACTCGCCCGAGTCGGCGCGCGAGAGCGTCCGTACCGCTCTCGCCGCGGAGGCCGAGATCCATGTGCTCACCGCGGACGACTTCCACGACGACGGGCCGGGCGGGGAGCTGCCGCTGGTGCGGTATCTGCCCGCCGGGTTCACCGGCCGTCTCGTCGAACACCGGGTCGCGCCCTGGGCGCTGCGGACGGTCAACCGGGAGCTGGAGTGCGTCGGGCTGAGGCTGGCGGCCGGCGGCGCGCTGATCGTCCCCCAGCGCCGGCGCCCCTCCCAGCTGGGCGCGGCCGATCTCGTACTCCCCGGCTACCCCGGCCGGCCGGGACGTCCTTCGGCCCTCATCGACGCCGTCACCCGCCATGCCCTCTTCCCCCGTCAGGCACGTCCCGAACTCCATCGCCGTGTCGCGCTGCTGCGGGATCGGTTCACCCTGTCCCCCGGAACGGGATCCGGCGGCGGCCTCCAGGAGGAACTCGCCGCCGCGCTCCGGGCCGGGGAGGACCTCCGCAAGGAGCTGGCGGAGGTGTCGGCCCTGCTGGGCGAGGCGCAGCGGGCGGCGCAGGCGGCCCGGGTGGGTGAGGCCGCGGCTCTTCGGGAGGCGGAGGTGGCGCGGGTCGCCCTTCAGGAGGCGCGGGCCGCGAACGAGGCCGACGGCCTGGGGCAGGCGTTACGGGAGGCGGAGGCCCGCCGGGACGCGGCCGAGGCCGGGGCGGAGGCGGCGGAAGGGCGGCTCGACGAGCAGGCGCGGGAGATCGGGTGGCTCCGGTCCCGCCTCGCCGCCGCGGGCCGGCCCGTGGCTGCCGCGCCGCCGGAGCAGGGGTGTCCCTCTTCCTGGGAGGAGCTGGTGGAGCGGGCCGGGCGGGAGCTGGAGTGCGTCGTTCTCGCGGATACCGTCCGGCAGTCCTCGCCGCAGTGGCGCGGGCACCCGTCGGAGCCGGTCTGGCGCCGCCGGACGTGGGAGGCCCTGTGCGCGCTGGACGCGTATGCCCGGGCCAAGGCCGAGCGCGGCTCCGGGCTGCTGCCGCATCTGAGCGCGTACCTCGCCTGGGAGGAGGCCCCCGTACCGCTGCCGCGCGGGCGGTACTCGGCCAACGAGTCGCAGTACGTGCTGAACACCGCCAGGCTGCGGGAGATGCGGATGCTGCCCGTCCCCCGGGCCGTCCATCCGGCCGGGCGGGTCCTGATGGCGGAGCACATCCGCATCGGCTCCGGCAAGCCGCCCGCCCCGCGTCTGCACTTCCACGACCACACGTCCGGGGACGGACGGATCTATGTAGGGCACATCGGGAATCACCTGCGGAACGCCAGTACCAACTGAGGGACAGGCCGGTGGGGCGGTACGGATCTGCGCGTACCGCCCCAGTGCGTACTCGTCAGGTGGGGGTGTCGCTCCCGTCGGTGCTCTGTTCGGCGATCTGTTCGCGGACGGCGTCGGCCTGGGCGGTGACGGTGGCCTGGACGGGGGCGGGGACGCCCTTGTTCTCGAAGGTGGTGACGAGGGTGTCGAGGACCTGGTTGGCCGCTTCGGTGTCGCCGTCCTTGGCGTGGACGAGGGCGAGGCGGCGCATGGCGGCGTTGAGGGTGATGTTGTCGAGTCCTTCGTCGCCGAGGGAGGCGTCGACGGCGGCCGTGAGCTGGCGGACGCTGTCGGCGATGTCGGGCGGGCGGACGGTGAGGCCGCTGTCGGTGAGGGTCTGGAAGTGGCGGCCGGCGTTGGCGCCGCGCGCCAGGCGGGCGTAGGTGGCCAAGGGGTGGTCGCCGTAACGCTCCACGACTTCCTGGAGGGCGTCGTTGCCGGAGGTGAGCGTGGGCGCGTCGGAGCCGAGGAGGGTGAGGAGGGTGCCCTGTTCGTCGCCGATGAGGAGTTCGCCGACGTGCTGGTCGGTGCGGTCGAGGGGGGCGCGGACGCGGAAGGCGGTCGGCGCGGAGACGGTGCGGGAGCCGTCGGGGGCCTGGTAGGCGGCGGTGACGCGGTAGAGGCCGGGTTCGGCGAAGTACAGGCCGTCGCCGCCGGAGCCGATGTAGGCGCTCTCGTACAGGGCGGGGGTGGTGTGGTCGAGGACGGTGGTGGGGGCGTCGTCGCCGTGGCCGTGGCAGGTGCGGGCGAGGGGGCGGTAGATGCGGGCGTTGCCGTACGGGTCCTGGATCCGCAGGACGACATGGCCGTCGTGCGGGTGCAGCAGGGGGGAGACGGTGACCTGGTCGCGGGTGCCGCTGCGGGTGAGGCGGAGTTCGGCGACGACGGGCTCTCCGTACTCGAAGGCGGTGCGGCCGGTCAGTTCCAGCCGGAGCCCGGATTCGTCGGTCGCGGGCGGTATGAAGAGTCCGGGGTCGGGGACCTGGCTGGCGCCGCCCAGACTCCACCGTGCGTACCCTGGGATGACATAGGGGAGGAAGCCGTGGCGCAGGTGCCGCAGTTCGCTCTCGCTGAATCGGAAGGGGAAGTCGGCCCAGTAGGCGTTCTCGCCGGTGTCGCCGTTCGGCCCCTCGTAGTAGTACGGGTAGTTCATCCAGGACAGGTCGCCGTATCCCCAGCGCGGGCCGAGCGGTGCGGGCGGCCAGGCCGCGTTTTTGTCCCAGGAGTGCATCAGGTTGAAGGCGTGGCCCAGCTCGTGGACATGGGTGTGCAGGTCGACCCGGTTTCCGAGAGCGCCGTCGAGTTGCAGGGCGTCGTTGAAGACGGCGACGCCCTGCCGGGAGGGGCCGATGGTGTCGAACATGATTCCGTAGGTGAGGAATCCGAACCGGGTCTCGGCGTACCGGGTCGCGACGAGGGTCCACAGTTTCCACTGCGGGGAGTCGGCGTGCTGGCTGAAGTTGGCCACCATCGCGGCGTGGAGTTCGGCGGTGGACCAGCGCAGATCGGTGCCGGAGCCGCTGGTGTCCACTGTGTTGCGCACGCCCGCGGCCCGGAGTTCGAGACCGGCTTCGGCGAACGCGGCGGGCACGGTGAGGACCCGGTTGCGGTAGCCGGGCGGGGTCGCGGCCCGGGCGGTGTCGTACGACTCAAAGGCGGCCGTCCCGGTGACGGAGTCCACCTCGTGGTCGATGGTGCGCAGATAGGGGGAGCGGCGGTGGCCGTTGCCGCTGAGGGTCTGGGTCCAGTCGGCGCGGTTGAGGTCCCAGATCGCGGAGGGCAGTGCCCCGCTGAGGGGTTTGCGGTCGATCAGCAGGGAGAGGGTGGTGGCGGGGGTCGACGGGTCGTCGAATTCCACGGTGGCGGCGTCCGCGACGACGGATCCCGGGCTGACCTGCACGGTGGTCGGGGTGCAGCGGAAGGAGTTCTCGTACCTGGAGCCCCCGCCGCCGAGGCTGAAGATGTCGCCGCTGATCATGCGGGAGGTCGTGGGACCCTCCAGATCGACTCGCAGGACGAGCTTGGTCGTGGCGGACCTCCACTCGTACCGGCCGGAGAACGCCTCGCGGGGTACGGCGATGTCCCCGGTCAGCTTCGCGAGGCCCGGAGTGAGCGTGGTGAGCGCGCCCTGCTTCTCCACCCCGGTGGACCAGTTGAGGATCACGCCGTCCGCGCCCTTGATCAGCAGGGAGCGGCGGATGCCGCCAGCGGCGGGCGGCAGGGCGAGGATGTGGTCGAGATCGTGGGTGAAGGCGGTGGGCAGCTTTCCCCATCCGGGCTGTCCGGCGTCGGGGCCCTCGCCGATGGGGACGTTGCGGATGACGCCGGTCTCCGAGTTCAGGGTCAGGACCCGCTCGCCCCGGAAGAAGTACGTCTGCCAGGCGCCGTTCGCGGCCGTCGGCGCCTGGAGGAGGACATCGATACCGGACTGCCATGCGGCGGGCAGCAACTGGCCGAGCGTCGTACCGATGGGCCCGAGCCGCAGATTCCGCCAGGGCCCCGTTTCGTGCACGCGGGTGGTGCCCCAGCGCAGCCAGAGGTAGTTGTCGCCGTAGAAGAGCAGGAGCTGACGGACGCCGTTCTCGTCGGGCGGCTGTAACGCGCCTTCGGTGCAGCTCGTCCAGACGCCTACCAGCGGTGCGAGGGCGCCGCCGTACGCGGCGGTCAGCGCGCCGGAGGAGATCTGGTCGTTCTCGCCGATGACGAGGGCCTTGTCGCCGGAGGCGAAGAGGGCGTTCCACCCGCTCGCCGAGGCATGGGACACCGCGTACGCGTAGGCGGTGGACTTGTACCGGAAGAGCGCCATAGCGCCTCCCCCTTTCGAGAAACATCCCGCCGGAACAACTCCGGCGGGAGCGCCGACAATCTGCCCACCCTTCTGGCAGGAGACTCGCATTGGCGTGAAAGCACCGCGAATCACCGCCGGGGGTTGTCCGCGCCCACCTCGCCGATCAGTGCAAAGCCCGTCGGCAGCGCATTTCCGGGGGATGGCGGAGGCGGTCCGGGGCCTTGGGCTCTGGCGCGAACAGGTCCGCTCCGGGGCCGCCGCTCGTGGAGACGGCGCCGGCCCGGGACGGCCGGGGCCGTGGTGGGAGACTCGACGGATGAACGGCTTCCGCCCGGTGCACCGGGACCCCGCCCCCGCGTTCTACGGACGGCTGCGGGTGCAGACCACCGGCCTCGGCCCTGCCCGCTGGCTCGCCGACCACGGTCCGGCCGAGAAGGACTTCGGGACCGTGGCAGGTATCGCCGTCCCCGGCTTCCCCGCCTACGCGCGGATCCTGCACCCGGCGCAGCTGGACGAGCGGCCGGTCCGCTGGGCGGCGGTGGCCGCCGCGTACGGGCGCCCCCTGGCGCAGGACAGCCGGTGGCACGAGGTCATCGGGGCGGGACAGCACTACCAGAACGCCTCGGAGTACGGCCTGGCCGGCGTCTGGGACGAGCATCCGGCGGAGGGCCCGATCCCGCCGGAACTCGCGCTGGCCCTGATCCCGGTCCTGGCGCGGCACACCCGGACGCCCGACCGCTGCTGGTTCGCCCTGTGGAACGGCTACGGGCGGTGGGACTTCGACGGCGTCCCCAGCTTCGAGACCCCCCATCGTGAGCGCGTCCTGCTCGCCGGGGCGCTCACGGACGCTCCCTCGCCCGCCGCCGGGGACGACGAGGCCTACGCCGAACTGCCGGATCTGTGGTGGCCGCAGGACCGTGCCTGGTGCGTGGGCGGCGATGTGGATCTGGTCAGTACGTACGTCGGGGGATCCCCGGAACTCATCGCCGACGTGCTCGCCGCTCCCGGTCTTGAGGCCCACCCGGCGGCGCCCGGCGACCCCGTGAACTGACCACCGTGCGCGGTGCGGTGCGGTGAGGTGAGGTGCGGTGCCGTACGGTGCGGTACGGGCGCGTGGCCCGTACCGCACCCTTTCCGCAGGTCAGCGCCGTGCCGTCAGCACCAGCTGGGGGCCCGTGAGCTGGCCCTGTCCCTTGAGGCGGTCGCCCAGGACGTCGATGGTGTTCCCGTGGGCGACGACCTTCTGCACATGCACCTTCCTGCCGCCGTGGGTGGCGGGAAGGCCGAGGGACTTCCAGGTCTTCCCGGCGCGGATGAGACCCGGGAAGTGTTCCTCGTCCGTACGGGCGACGAGCACCGGATCGCCCTTGCTCAGCGCCACCGAGGCGAGAGCCGGGGTGTCCTTGGGCAGCGCCGGCCGCGTCCACTTCTTCCCGTCGTAGCGCAGGACGAGCCCCGCCGACGCGCCGTTTCGGGAGCGGGTCTCCCCGACGGCCCACGCGGTGCCGTCGGCGCCGGTGGCGACCGCGAGCAGCCGGGCCTGGACCCTGCCGAGGGAGGGCAGGGCGGCCTTCTTCCAGCGGGTGCCGTCGAAGTGCAGGACCAGCGGCTTCGCCTGCCCGCCGGTGGAGAGGCCGCCGACCGCCACGACGTTCTTCGGGCTCTGCGCCGACACGCTCCTCAGCTCGAAGTCCCCGTCCGGGCCGGTGCCCAGGTCCGGCAGCTTCACCGGCTTCCAGCGCTTGCCGTCCCAGTGCTGGAACTGGGTCCCGATGTCGGTGCCGATCTGTGTCCAGCCGGTGGCCCAGGCGTTCTTGGCGTCCAGGTGCTCGACGGTCAGGAAGCCGGCGGTGCGGGTTCCGTTCGGGACGGGGGCGAGTACGGTCCGCCACCGCTTGCCGTTCCAGTGCTGGGTGACGATCCCGTCGGCGTCGTCGGTCTGGTCGCCGACGACGAGGGCCTGCCGCGCGGACACGGCGTCGATGTCGTTGAACCGGATGTCGGCGGAGGCCGACGCGGGATCGGTGGCCACCTTCTTCCAGCCCGTTCCCGTCCGCTCGTCCCGCTCCCAGAGCGTCGGGGTGAAGCCGGCGAGTGCCCCGCTCGCCGTCCGGTTGACGAGCATGCCCGCCACCCAGGTCTTCCGCGCGTCCGGCCGGGTGGCGCCGAGGCCGACCGTGTCGCCCGTGGCGATCGTCGAGACGTTCCACTTCAGGCCCGCCGCCGGCGCGGGGGGTGCGGGAGCGGCGAGCACCGATGCGGTGGTCGCGGTCATCGCCAGGGTGACGGCCGCGACGAGCGCGGCACGGCTGGTACGGCGTGCCCTTGTGCTGTTGTTCACCATGCGCCTTCCGAATGGGGTCGATTCCGCCGGCGGAACCCGGCGGGGAAGGCGCCCCGGTGAGGTGTACGGTCCGTTCCGCTCCTGCCCGGGGGCGCCTTCACCCGTTCGTTGTCCGCAGCCGTTCGCGGGTTCCCGTGATGTGATCCATGTCACGGCCCGACAGGTCGGTGTCGCCCTGGCGGGCGCGCACCCCTGGCGGCGGGGAGGCAGGGAGGGCAACCCGATCGGGTGGCGCCGTCAGGTGGACCGGTAGGGGTGGGGAGTGGGTGGTTAGGGGTGCTGTATGCCTCTTCAGCGCAGTGGAACCCCGTCCTGGCCGAGCACTTGTCGCCCTGACGCCCCGCCTCCCGGTCCCCCGGAGTCCGTCGCATCCGCCCGGCCGGGCCCTCGGCGGGCCGGTACGGTGCGCTCGTTCCGGGGCCGCGCCGGCGCCGTGGCCTGTGCCGTCGCCCTGTCGATGCCGCTGGTCACCGGCTGCGGGAGCGACACGTCCGTGGTCTCCGCCGCCGACGCCACCCCGACCGTCACGCCGTCCGCCACGCCGACCCCTTCCGCGTCTGCGTCCCTCTCCCGCGAGCGGGCCGAGCGCCAGGCGCTGGTCCGGTCCGCGAAGATCGGCTGGGAGGAGGCGGCGAAGAAGGCCACCGCCGAGGTGCCGCAGAGCGAGCTGGCCGAGCTGGACCTGGAGCGTGCGCCCCGCAGCAGCAGTCCCTCAGGCGGTACGAGCGGCACCGCATCCGCCAGTGCCACCAGCGCCGCCAGTGCTTCCCCGGGCCCTCGTGGCCCGCAGTGGAAGGCGACGGTGGCCCTGCGGGACGGTACCGCCCACATCGTGACGATCGACGCCGTCACCGGGAAGGTGCTGGGGGAACGCCTCGAAGAGGACCAGGACACGGGTGACAAGCAGGAACTCGCCCGGCTGCTCACCGAGGCGACCCAGACACCACAGCAGGCGGCCGAGGCCGCCACGAAGAAGTTCCCGGGCACCGTCACCGGGCTCCAGCTCAGTGAGGACGACAACGCCGGTAGCAGCAGCAGTAGCAGTAGCAGTAGCGGCAACAAACCCGTCGCCGTCTGGGAGGCCGAGGTCGCGAACACCGACGACTGGACCGAGGCGGACATCACCGTCGACGCCGCCTCCGGGAAGGTCCTGGAGGAGCGCATCGACCGGGACTGACACCGTTCCAGGGGATGCGGCGGATGGTGAGGCTTCCACCGGCCCGGACACCCGGATACCCGGACAGGCCAGTGTCCGGATGCCCGGATGCCCGATGAGTTCTTCCGGGCCGGACGGTCTCACCACCGTTGCCACCCCGATCGCAGGAGGAACGCATGACGCAGTTACTGCGGGTCCAGAACTTCAACGTCTCACGTGACGGCATCGGCGCCGGCGAGGACCAGACCCTGGAGAGGCCGTTCGGTCATGTCGATCCCGGGAGGCTCTTCGCCTGGGCCGGCGCCACGGCGAGCTGGCCCATGCGTACCGACCCCGGAGGAAGCCGGGGTCTGGACGACTACTTCACCCGGGACTACAGCCGCAACATCGGCGCCGAGATCATGGGCCGCAACAAGTTCGGGCCCCAGCGCGGACCCTGGCAGGACCATACGTGGCAGGGCTGGTGGGGCGACGAGCCCCCCTTCCACACCCCCGTCTTCGTCCTGACCCATCACCAGCGTCCTTCGTTCACCCTGTCCGACACCACCTTCCACTTCACCGCCGCCGACCCCGCCACGGTCCTGGAGCAGGCCAGGGAAGCGGCCGGGGGCAAGGACGTCCGGCTCGGCGGCGGGGTCACCACCATCCGGCGCTTCCTCGAAGCCGACCTCGTCGACACCCTGCATGTGGTGGTCTCACCGCTGGAACTCGGCACCGGACTACGGCTCTGGGAGTCCCCGGACGAACTCCTCGACCGGTTCCACCTGGATGTCGTGCCCAGCCCGAGCGGGGTGACGCACCACCTGTTCTGGCGCAAGTGACCAGCTCGTGACCAGCCCCCGGGGCACCGGCGCGCCGGTCTCCCGGGGCCGCGTCAGCCGGAAGGCCTGATCCCCCACGCCGCGGCCCGTGCGGCGGCCGCCGCACGATTGGGAAGGCCGAGCTTGGCGAGGATGTGCTCGATGTGGGTCCCCACCGTGCGCGGCGCGATGAACAGCCGCGCGGCGATCTCCCGGTTGGTCCGCCCGGCGGTCAGCTCGGCCAGTACCTGCAACTCCCGCGGCGACAGACCGCCGGGCCGCTCCCCGGCGTGACCCGGATCGGCAGCACACGGGTCAGCGGTACGCGGGGCGACGGCACACGGGTCGACAGCCGCGGCAAGGGCCTCCGTGAGCAGGGTGACCACCGCGCGCGCCGGGTCCGGGGCACACCGCGGCCGGCGCGTACTGACGTTCAACATGCCGACGTACCGGCCGTCCGCGGCGAACAGGCACTGGGCCACACCGTCCTCGATGCCGAGGGGGGACAGCACCTCCTGGAAGCCCGGGGACGCGGCCAGGAGTTGCCCGGGGACCTCCCCGAGCCACAGGCCGCCCCGCACCGGGCCGCGGAGCACGGAGAACACCGGGTCGTGGTGGAGGCGCGACTCGATATAGGCCGTGGCCTCCTCCGGGTAGCTCCCGGCCAGGGTGGTGTGACACCCGCGCACCGGATCCCACCGGGTCAGGGAGGCGTGGTCGTACTCCACCACCCCCGAGAGCGCCAGCAGAACCGGGCCGAGACCGCTCGCGCCGCTCGTGGCGCTCCTCGCGGCCTCCCTGACCCGGACGGCCGCGTCCAGGAGGTCCGCCGTGCTCCGCTCCGCTGCCACCATCCCAGGATGATCGCATGCCCGGAATGCATCGGTCTCGGAGGGTTGCGTGCGTCTCGGAGGTCAGTCCCGGAGGTCAGTCTCGGAGGTCAGTCTCGGAGGTCAGTCTCGGAGGGTGTCGTGCACGACCTGCCCGTCCACGACGGTGAGGACGACAGGCAGCGCCGGGATGTCGTGGGGGTCGGCCGCGAGCAGGTCCCCGTCGAGTACGCAGAGGTCGGCGACCTTGCCCGGCTCCAGGGAGCCCTTCCAGTCGTCGGCGAAGTCCTGCCAGGCCGCGTCGATGGTGTAGGTACGGATCGCCTCGGCCAGGCCGATGCGCTGCCCGGGGCCGCTGACCCGGCCGGCGGCCTTCGACTCGCGCAGCACCATGGTGGCGACGCCCTGGCGCCAGTCCGGGTGGGTGACGGGGGCGTCGGACCCGCTCGCGACCCGTACGCCGGCGTCGATGGCGTCGCGGTAGGGCCAGGCGTACGCGGCCCGGTCGACGCCGACGAAGTCCTCCTCCATGTCGGCGACGGTCCACTTGATGGTGGGGTTCATGTTGACGCCGAAGTCGTGCGCGGCCAGCACCTTCATGCTGTGCGCGGTGAGGAGGTCGCCGTGGATGACGTAGTGGCGGGCGTCGGGCCGCGGGTGTGCGGCCACGGCCGCCGCGAAGGCGTCCGCGACGGTGTCGCAGGCCCGGTCGCCGGTGACGTGGACGCCCAGCTGGTGCCCGGCCGCGTGGGCGTGGCGGACCATGGCGTCGATCTCGGCGACCCGCTCGGCGTCACTCTCGCCACCGACGCACAGGGAGCCGCAGCCGCCGCCGACGTACGGTTCGTGCACCCAGGCCGTCTTGTTGGGGACGATGCCGTCGGCGAAGATCTTGACGCCGTGGATCGCGAGGCGGCGCGGGTCGGCGTCGCCGCGGTCGGCCGGTTCGCCCGGTTCGGTCAGCTCGTCGAGGGTACGGGCGAACTCGTCGGCGGTGCTCGCCATGCCGGTGGGCAGGAGCAGGACGCCGAGGCGGGCGGTCAGCTCGCCGTCGGCCAGCAGCTCGCGGTAGACGTCGAGGGTCTCGGTGCCGAGCGCGCCCCGCATGATGCCGTCGCCGCCGGGGCCGAGCCCGGGTTCGGTGTAGCTGGTGATGCCGAGCCGGGCGAGGGTGGCGAGGGTGGACCTGATCGCGTCGGCCCGCTCCTGCCGGCTCAGGGCCGGCAGCGCGTTCTGGACGAGGGCCTGGGCCCCCTCGTGGAGCAGCCCGGTCGGCTCCCCCGCCGCGTCCGTGACGATGGCCCCGCCGGGCGGGGCGACGGTGTCCCGGTCGATCCCGATGAGTTCCAGCGCCTTGGAGTTGATCCAGGTGGCGTGGCCGGAGAAGGAGTACAGGACGACGGGGTGGTCCGGGCTGACGGCGTCGAGGTCGTGGCGGGAGGGGTGCCGCGACGGGTCGGCGACGCACTCGGCGAGGAAGCCGGTGTCCCAGCCGTGCCCCGTGATCCACTGCCCGGCCGGGACCCGCGCGACGGTCTCCCGTACGGCATCGGCCACGTCCGCGATGCGGGACACCCCGGGGTGGGCGAGGGCGACGGAGAGCGGTGGCGTCGACATGCCGAAGGCGCATCCGTGCAGATGGGAATCGTTGATGCCGGGAAGCAGGGTCGCCCCGCGCAGGTCGACGACGCGGGTGTCGGGACCGATGAGCGGGGCGACGTCGTCGTGCCCGCCGACGGCGCTGATGATCCCGCCGGTGACCGCGAGGGCCGAGGCGACGGAGAACTCCGCGTCGACGGTGACGACCCGCCCGTCGAGAAACACCAGATCCGCATACGTGTCCACAGGAGGTCCTTTCGGGGGGTTCGGGCGGCGCACGGCGGCCGCCCGCGAACGTTCTCCCGAGGACTATGGCCGGGCCCCGCCCTGCCGCACATCGGTCATCCCACCGATACGCGCCCTTCCACGGCCTGTGGCCCGTACCTCGGCGGAGCCTCGGACAGGCGGAACGGCCCGCCGGAACCGAGGTTCCGGCGGGCCGTTCCGAGCACTCAGGTCCCTGCCGGGGCCGGCTCAGTGGTGTGTCACCGGCCGCTGAAGGCGTCGTGGATCGTGACCGTCGACTCGTTGCCCTGCTTGTCGGTGACGACGGCCTTCAGGGAGACCGTCTTGCCCTTCTCCGGCGCGCGTACGGTGATCCTGCCCGCGCTGACCGGGGCCGGCAGCCAGTTCTGCTTGTCGTAGGAGACCTCGACCCGCAGCGTCTTGAGGTTGGTGCCGGCAGCGGCGCCCTGGACCACGACGGGGAAGGTCTGCTTGACGCCCGCCGGAGCGCTGGAGTCCAGCGCGAGCCGCGGCTGGAAGCGGACCGTCGAGACCGGCAGCGCCGCCGGGGCGGTGCCGCTGTGGGCCGAGGTGAAGGTCCACGAGGCGTCGATCCGCGTCCCGGTGCGGTTGTACTTCGGGTTGCGGTGGACCGTGGTCGCCACCGTGTACTCGGCGGACTCCGCCGGCAGCGTGAAGCTCTCCCGGTCGACGGCGCCGTCCTTCTGCGCGTACAGCACACCGTTGCGGTGGACGGTGGTGGTCGCAGCGGAGTAACGGGCGAATCCCTGGTGGCCCGCTCCGTCACTGACCATCGGGAACGCACCGTAGAGGTCGTCGCCCTGGCGGACGAGCCCTTCGTTCGCCTCCATCCGCGGGCCCACCACACCGACGTTGACGTTCTTGGAGTACGTCGTTCCCGGCGTGAGCCGCGGATCGAGGCCGAGCCCGTACTGCACGTCGATGGGCCGGCCGCCGTCGGGGTTCGCCTCGCCCAGCACACTCGCGTAGAAGTACCAGTCGACCCCGTCGCCCGTACTCACGTACAGCTTCTGGGTGCCCGGCGCCGGCTGGGCCGGGTAGTTGTCCACGAAGCCGCCGGCCTCGGGCAGTGAGCCCTCTGCCGTGAGGCCTCCGGCCATTCCGGGCGCGGTGGCGCCGAAACCCACCTTGACCAGGGCCAGGTCCTTGGCCGCGTAGACCTTGTCGTATCCGGTGGCCAGTTCCTGGACCGCACCGCCCGCGAGGGTCTGGTACACGCTGGTGCCCCGCTCCCAGCGGGCCGACCACTGCTGGGTGAGGGAGGCGTCCGCTCCGCGCGAGCCGTGCCGTGCGGTGCGGATGTTCTCGAAGCTCTTCACGTCGAAGCCGTGGGCGAAGCCCGCGTCGGGCGTGCCGATCGTGTAGAACATGCCCCCGCGCGTCTGCCGGGCGGCCGCGTCCGGCACCTTGACCGACACGGGCCGGGTGGTCCGGGCGTCGAGGGTGACGGTGGTGGGGCCGGTCACCGAGAACCGCGGGTTGTGGATCAGATCCAGACCCTTCTGCGGGTTCGCAGGGTCGGCCTGCATGTCGGCCTGGAGGTTGTAGGTGCCGCGCGGCAGCCGGACCGTGGCGGAACCGGACGACAGGTCCGGGAGGAAGTGCAGACCGTCGGCGAGGCCCTGGTAGCCCCGCAGGTCGGCGCCCCAGGAGGCGGCGGGCGCGTCGGCCCGTCCGACGGTGTCGAAGGTGACGTCGTACGACTCGACCTCACGGTCCACGGTGGCCGGGGTGCGCACGGTCTGACCGCCGCCGGAGGCGACGACGGTGACCGAGTACGCGCCGTCGACCGCGCCGCCGAGACGGGTGTCGGCCGTCAGGTCCACCGAGGCGGTGCCGCCCGCCGGGACCGTGATCCGCTGCGCCCCGAGGGTGAAGAACCCGGCCGGCGCGGGCTGTCCGTCGGAGCCGGTGGGTGCCGGCAGCGACAGGTCGAGCGTCACATCGGCGGTGCCGCTGTTCCGGTACGTGACCTGCTTGGTGGTCGGAGTGTCGTCGTTGTGGGGCCACAGCTGGCGGCCCAGGTGGACCGGTCCGCCCTCAGAGAACACCGTCTGGTCGATCGCCCGGTCGACGGCGAGCCGGCCCGCGCCCTGCTCGAAGACCGAGTGGGTGCCGGCCGCGGCCGAGCCGGTCAGGGCCGCCTTGAGCTGTGCGCCCGTCCAGGTGGGGTTCTTCTGCTTGAGGATCGCGGCGGCGCCCGCGACATGCGGAGTCGCCATCGACGTGCCGTCCAGGCTGACGTATCCCGCCGGGTCCTGCCCGGGGGTGCCACTCGCGGCGGCGGCCGTGATCGCCACGCCGGGAGCGCTGATGTCGGGCTTGACCGCGTGGTCCTCCTTGCGGGGGCCGAGCGCGGAGAAGGACGCCAGCTGGTCGTTGTCGTCGACGGCGCCGACGGTCAGGGCCGCCGCGGCGGTCCCCGGCGAGTTGACCGTGCCCGGGCGCGGCATCGGAAGGTTGCCGGCGGCGACGGCGAACAGGACGCCCTTCTCCGCCGAGACCTTGTTGACGTGGGCTTCCAGCGGGTCGATCCCGGGGCGGTCGGGGCTGCCGAGGCTCATGTTGATGATGTCGGCACCCTGGGCCACGGCCCAGTCGATGCCGGCGATGGACTCGGAGTCGCTGCCGTAGCCGCCGTCGTCCAGCACCTTGGCGTTGATCAGCTGTGCTCCGGGGGCCACGCCCTTGAAGCGGCTGTCCTTCGCTCCGGTGCCGGCCGCTGTGGCGGCGACGTGCGTGCCGTGCCCGACGCGGTCCAGGGCGTCCGGGGAGCGGGTGAAGTTGCGTGCCGCGGTGACCCGTCCGGCCAGGTCCGGGTGGGTGTCGTCGATGCCGGTGTCCAGGACGGCGATCTTCACACCGGTGCCGTCGAGCGAGCGGCCCCAGGCCGCCGGGGCGCCTATTCGGCCGGTGGAGCGGTCGAGCGACGCCTTCTGCACCCCGTCCAGCCAGATCTTCGCGATGCCGGAGGTCGTGGCCGCCGAGCCGTCGCGCCGCTGCCGGGTCAGGGCGTCCCACAGCGCGTCCGTGCTGCCGGTGGCGCTGGTGACGGCATCGGCGTCGAGGGACGACAGGGTCCGGCGGACGGTGGTGCCGTCGGAGGCCCGTACCTCGGTACGGGCGGCCCCGGCCGTGGCGCCCCGGTAGCCGACGATCACCTTGAGCCCGCCCCGGTAGGCCTTGCGGCTCTCCGGCTCGGCGAGTCCGGTGATGTCGAACAGCCGCTGGTCGAGGGTGCCGTCGCCGATCAGCCGCCGGGCGTCGCGCGGCATCACATAGGTGCGTCCCTCGTGGACCTGGGTGAAGAAGGGGATGTCCTCCCGGCCCTTGGCCCGCTCGATGCCGGCGACCCGGCCCTTGGAGTCCACGAGGACCCGGTCACCGGTGATCAGGACGACGGTGTGGACGGCCCTGCCACCCGTCCCGGCGGTCTTGGCGCCGGCCGGGGACACCGTGTCCCGGCCGCCGCCCTGTGCCGACACCGGGCTGGTCATGCCCGCCGTCAGGGCTACGGCGGCCGCGGCGGCGACCGTGGCCGCGTACGCCTTCTTTACTGGTTTGCGCAAAACTCCCCCTGCTCAGGAGTGAATGGGGCGGGCGGGGGCCCGGCCCGTGCGGGGGCGTGTTCAGATACGTGTACGCCCCGGAGTCCCGAAGTATGCCGGGGCCGTTCCGACGCACTCAATGATGGTTGTGTAACAGGCATTTGGTTACATTGGAGATTCGTCCGGATCGCGGGTACGGCCGGATTCCTGACACATGTGGACATGCGGACCTGGGGTTTTAGGGCGGAAGGGTGGGGCGGCCGCCCGTCACCGCGTTCCGTTCGCACCGCCGTGAGTACCCGTCAGCACCGTTGGCGACAGGCTCGTCCGCCGCCGCGTCCGGACGCGAGTGGTCCTGCGGCGCGCGCGTGATCCGGCACCGCGCCCCTCTCGCGTCCGTCCCGCAGCCCGCCGCGATGTTTGCAGTTTGCCGTTTGCCTTTGATACTTGGATGCCTCGCCGGGACTAGCCGAGGGCGGTGGGGGCAGCGGGCCCTCGGGCCGACGGCTGGCACACCCGTAAATTCGAAGGCCTTACGGGATATCGGCACATAATCTTCCCGCATGACCGTGATCATCCGAACCTTTCGCCCGGAGGACGCCGCCACGGTGTCCGCGATCAGACGTGCCGCCCTCCCCTGTGAACTGACCACTCCCGACTCCGTACTGCACACCCTGCGCACCGCCGACCCCGCCGAGAGGCATCGGCGTCTCGTCGCGGAGGAGGGGGGCGTGATCGCCGGAGTGGCCGACGCGTCCCTCGTCCCCGACGCCCACGAGCCCGGTCAGTCCGCGGTCGCCGTCCGGGTGGATCCCGCCCGGCGCGGCCGGGGCATCGGCACCGCGCTGCTGCGCGCGGCCGAGGAGCATCTGCGGGCCGTGGGGGCCCGGGAGGCCTACGGCTGGGCCGGCGACGAGCCCCGCGCCCGCGCGTTCGCCCGGCGGCACGGCTACGAGTCGCTGGACACCTCCCACTTCCAACGCCTCGACCTGGGACGCGGGCCGCTCCCGGAGCCGTCCGCGCTGCCGCCGGGCACCATCGTCCGCACTGTCGCCGAGTACGCGGCCGACCCGCGCGCGGTCCGTGCCGTCCACCGGGCGGACATCGAGGCCACCACCATCGACCCGGCCGACATCGAGGCCGGGTACGCCGAGTACGAGGAGTGGCTGGAGCACACCTGGAACGACCCGCTGTTCGACCGGGAGCTGTCCACGCTCGTCGTCGAGGACGGCCGGATCGTCTCGCTCGCCTTCGTCGAGTCGGACCGCGCCGGGCGGGGGATGAGCGCCGTGACCGCCACCGTGCCGGAGCACCGGGGCCGTGGGCACGCCACCGCCGCGAAGACGGCCGCTCTGCTGCGGGCCCGTGAGCGGGGCGTGACGGAGATGTTCACCAGCGTCGACACCGGGAACGCGGCGATGCTCGCGATCAACGAGCGGCTGGGGTACGAGATCTGCGGCAGCGAGGTGCGGCAGCGCCGCGCCCTGGGCTGAACGGCGCGGCGCTCCCCGTAAATCCTGCCTGTCCGCTGGTGAACGACCCCATGGGGAGGGGAGCGGCGGGGAGCGGGGTCAGGCATCAGCTTCCCCCCGCCCCGCCGCCGCTGCTACTGCTGCTCGGGCCGGGCGGACCGCCACCTCGACATGCCTGGCGTTCGTCTCACCGAGGGACACCCGCCAGACGCCGGGAACAGCTGGTCGAGTGGTGGATGTCAGACCGCCCCCGCCTCCCCCTCCGCCCGGTCAACCGCCTTGACCAGCCGCTCCCGTTCCCGCGCGGGGACGTACCCGCCGTCCGTGTAGTTCGCGGCGAACGTCTCCACGAACGCGACCGGGTCGTCCCCGACGATGTCGCGTATCGGCGTACCGTCGGCCGCGGCCTGCTCGAACAGCTCGGCGAGGTCCTCGAACTGCGACTCCGCGCTGTCCTGGTCCTTCGGTGTGAGCAGCATCAGGTACCGCTCGATCGCGTCGACCGCCGTGCGGTGGCCGTCGGGAAGCTGCCGGACGCGCGCCTTGTAGGCCCGCCACCGCCGCTTGGGGCCGATCACCTTCGCCATCAGGCCCTCTTCCGTCTCGGACATCGTCATTCGCCTCCTTCGTGGAGCTTTTCCAGTCGTTCCGCGAGGAAGCTCCACGTCCCCCAGAACTCTTCGAGTTGTTCCCGGCCCAGCGCGTTGAGCGAGTACACCTTGCGCGGCGGCCCCTTCTCGGACGGGACCTTCTCCACGTCGACGAGGCCGCGGCGCTCGATCCTGACGAGCAGCGCGTAGACAGTGCCCTCGGCGATCCCGGCGAAGCCCTGTTCCCGCAGCCAGGCCGTGATCTCGTAGCCGTACGCGGGCCGGCGGGACAGGATCGCGAGGACGATCCCCTCCAGCGTGCCCTTGAGCATCTCCGTCAGCTGCTTGCTCATGGGACACCCCCTCTTCAGCTATTCAGTATCGCTGAGTACTGCTACATAGTAACGCTGAATACCGTGGAGGGAAAGGCCGTTGTGCGGTCGTTGAACGCACGTGGTCATGGACGTCGTACGTCCGTTGAGCGGCGCGGGGCATCGTCGTTGCCGTGGGGCGAGATCCGCCCCGCACACGAAGGGAATCACCGACATGCGCAGAATCGTCGCCGTGCTCGCCACGGCCACCGCCCTCGCTCTGTGCACCGCCCTCCCCGCCACCGCCGCCGACACGCCCCGGACCTCCGGAACGGGCGAGCAGTGCGTCGCCGACGTCGCCACGAAGAAAGTGACCTGCTTCGACACCTTCCGTGAGGCGGCGAAGGCCGGTTCGGAAGGAGCGGTCACCACCGCCGACAACCCCGCGGAGCTGAAGGCCGCGATGGGCGCGATGGCCCGTGAGGACTGGGGCAACGGCCGCACCTGGCTCGGCACCGCCTCCTGGGACGCGGGCCACGGCGGCGACTCCCTGTACTTCTGGGGCGACCGCACCTGCCTGACGGGCAACGGCGAGGACTACGCCTGGGACCTGGGCGGCAGCCGCTGGAACGACCAGATCAGCTCGCTCACCCCCAGCTCGGGCTGCTGGATCACCCTGTACCAGCACTCCCAGTGGGGCGGCTCCATGAGCGACCCGTTCAAGTCCCCCGCGGCCGACCTCGGCTGGTGGAACGACCGCACCTCGACGATCTCCTTCGGCTGAGTCCGATCGCACCCCGCCGGGGCGGGAGGGGTTTCCCGGCACCCCTCCCGCCCCGGCACCACGCGAGACCCGGCACCCCGCGTCCCGGAACCCGGGGGCGAAGCCGGTCAGCCGGTCGGCGTGGCGGTGCCCCTCCCGACCCCCATCAGGACCGCGGAGGCCTCCCTCGCCAACGAGACCTCCCCCCACCGCCGGAACGCCTCCAGACACCGTCCGGCCAGCATCCGCGCGACCTGCGTACGCCCCAGGGCGAGCTGTGCCTGCGCCAGCCGCAGCCGGCTGGCCTCCTGCCACAGCCGCAGCCGGCGGACACGGAACATGCCGAGCGCTGCCTCCAGCTGGTCCACCGCCTCCTCCGGCCGGCCCGCGCCGATGAGCACCCGCCCCAGCAGATAGCGGGCGGTGGCCGTGGTGCCGTCGCCGCCGAGCCCTTCCTTGATACGGACGTTCGCCCGCGCCGCCGCGACGGCCTCGTCCAGCCGACCGAGATCCAGCAGCGCGGGCGCCAGATTGCCCAGGGTGCTCCCCTGCGGGAAGAGGTCGCCGCGCTCGTACCAGACCGCCAGCGAGGCCCGGAAGTACGCCACGGCCTCCGCCGCCCGGCCGGCCGAACGCGTCGCGATGCCGAGCCGGTTCAGCGAACGCCCCAGGGTGACCGCGTCCCCGCACTCCCGGCTCGCGTCCCGCGCCGAGCGGAACTCGTCCGTCGCCGCGTCGGCATCCCCCCGGCGGTAGTGCGCGTAGCCGAGCAGATAGCGGCCCCAGCCCTCGGCCCGCCGCTCGCCGCGGGCCACGGCGTTCTCCACCAGCAGCCGGACGACGGTGGCGTACGGGACGAGGTCCGAACCGGACTCGGTCAGATACTCCAGACAGGTCAGGATCTCGGCCACGGAGACGAGATCGGTGCCCGGACGCGTCAGCGCCCCGCACAGCAGCCGCAGGATCCCCTCCGACTCGGCCAGCAGCCGGTCCACGGCACCGTCGATGTCCACCGGGACGAACTCCGGCAGGCGGGTGGGGGCGACGCCGTCGGGCACCGAGTCCCCCGGGTAGAGGAAACGGTCCAGACCGCGGGCGGTCGCCAGCCACAGGTCGAGCAGCCGCTCCAGCGCCTCCTCCCGCTCCCTCGCGGTCTCCCGTTCCGCGCAGCGCTGGCGGGCGAAGTCGCGCATCAGGTCGTGGTAGCGGTAGCGGCCCGGCGCGGGGGCGGACAGCAGCGACACATCCACCAGCCGCTCACAGACCTCCTCCGCCTCCTCCGGGGGCAGGGCGAGCACCGCCGCCGCGGCGGCCCCGGAGAAGGTGTCCCCCTCCACCAGCGACAGCAGCCGGAAGGCCCGGCCCCGCTCCGGGGACAGCCGGTCGTGGCACAGGGCGAACACCGACTCCACCGACAGATCCGCCATCCGGAGCTGCGCCAGCCGTCCGCGCTCGTCGGCGAGCCGGCGGCGCAGCCACTCCAGGGGCCGGTGGGGCCGGGAGCAGAGCCGGGACGCGGCGATCCGCACGGCCAGGGGGAGATGGCCGCAGAGTTCGGTGATCGCCGCCGCCTCCGCGTGCTCGGCGCGGGTGCGCCGCTCCCCGGCGATGCGGGCGAAGAGGGCCAGCGACTCCTCGGGGCTCATCGGGGTCAGGGCGACGGTCCGCCCGTCGGCGATGTCGCCGAGCCAGGAACGGCTGGTCACGATGGCCGCGCTGCCGGGGGCACCGGGCAGCAGCGGACGGATCTGGGCGGAGTCCCGGGCGTTGTCCAGGACGATCAGGACCCGCCGCCCGGCGAGCAGGGACCGGAAGGCCGCCGCCCGGTCCGGGGTCGACTCCGGGACGGCGGACGCGGTGGCGCCCAGGGCGCGCAGGAAGCCGTACAGCGCCGTGCCGGGGGGCACCGGTTCGCCGCCGGCGCCCCGGAGGTCGACGAAGAGCTGCCCGTCGGGGTAGAGGTGCCGGAGCCGGTGGGCGACATGGACCGCCAGCGTGGTCTTGCCGACCCCGCCGAGGCCGACGACGGCGACGGCGGACGCCGTGGGTCCGGGCGCGGCCGCCTCGGCGAGCCTGCGGACGGCATCGTCGCGGCCGGTGAAGTGGCTGGTGTCGGCCGGAAGCTGAGCGGGAACCTGGGCGGGCCGGGCCGTCCGCCCGCCGCTTGCATCCGGTAACTTCGGTAAGTTCGGTAAGTTCGGTAAATCTGGCACGTCCGGTTCACGTTCACGGTGGGTCGCCGACAGGGGGGCGGCCTCTCCGCGAGGGCCCCGGGCACCGTCGTGGTCCGCGTGCTCGTCGCCGGTGCGTTCATGGCCCGTACGTTCGTGGCCGGTGCGGTCATGGGCAGTACGGTCCTGGCCGGTGCGGTCCTGGCCCGTACCGCCGTGGCCCGTACGGTCGTGGCGCGCACGGTCCTGGTCCCCGGATGCCAGGCGCGTCCCGCCCACCGCCTCACCCGAGATGATCCGCTGGTAGAGCGAGGCCAGTTCCGCTGTCGGCCGTACTCCCAGCTCCTCGTCCAGACGCCGCCGCAGCCCCGTGTAGACCGCGATCGCCCGGTCCTGCCGCCCCTGCGCGTACAGAGCCCGTATCAGCAGCCCGTGCGGCCGTTCGCTCAGCGGCTGCTCGGCGCAGAGGGCCGACAGCTCGGCCGCCGCGCCCGCCGCGTCGCCCGCGTCGAGCCGCTGTTCGAGAAGGGCTTCCACGGCGTTCTGCCGCAGCCCGGTGAGCCGGGCCCGCTCGGCCGCCACCCAGCGGCCGCCCAGCCCGAGCAGTGCCTCTCCGCGCCAGAGCGCCAGCGCCTCGGCCCGCATCCCCCGCTCACACAGCGCCAGGAACTCGGCCAGATCCGTGGGGTGGACGGGCATCGCGTACCCCTCGCCGTCCCGCCGCACGGCCCCGGGACCGAACAGCCGCCGCAGCTGGGAGATGTACGTCTGCACCGTGCGCCGGGCCGTGACCGGCGGCCGGTCCTCCCACAGGGCACGGATCAACCGCTCCCGGCCCACCACCCGGCCCTCGGCCAGCAGCAGCACCGCCAGTACCAGGCGTTGCTGCGGTGTGCCCAGCGGTACGGGCTCGTCCCCCCGCCAGGCCCGTACCGCCCCCAGCAGCCCGAAGCGGAGGCCGCCGCCGGCGGCCTCCTCCGTCTCACGGCACAAGTCCGCGCACCCCGAATGCCCCGGCACCTCAGTCCTTTCCTGCCCGTGTACGCGTGCGCCACTGTGGTCGGGGGCTCCCCTCCGCCCCGCCCGTCCCCTCCACCCGCCGAACGATCCGAACAGCCTGCGTGAGGTCTATCGGCCCGCCGCCGCCGGAGTCACCTGGTTTCCCGGCGTGTCGTCAGCCAGGTCCCGGGCCGGGCGGAGGCTGCCGGTCCGCCCGGCTCCCGGCCGGAGCGTTCGGTTCCGGCCACGGCACCCGGGACCGGCCACGGGCGCTTCCGCCGCACGGGATCCGGAGCGTCCCGCTCCTGGAGTTCCCCCGCCGCGCGGCACGGGGCACCATGGGAGGAGCCGGTGTGCGGCGGGGCGCGGACGGCCGAAGGATCGGACAGCCGGACGACCGGACGGTCAGACAGGCGAACAGGCGGACGGGACACGGGGGAGGCGGGCATGGCGTCGAAGCGGCTGCCCTGGCACAGGGGCGACGGCAGAGGATCGGAAATCAGCCGGGCCAAAAAGGGCCCCTTACCGGTCCCGGCGGCCGGGGAGCCGGCCCTTCCGGCCCGCGCCGCCGGGGTGGACGCTCCGCTCCACGGCGCCGGGCGGCTGGGTTTCGTCCGGCGCCCGGGGCGCGACCACTGGTGGGAGCAGCTCAGCCCCAAGGTCCGCGACCGGATGGTGGCCAGGGTCGGGCCGGTCGTCGAGTGGTGGGCGTACTGCCACCGCACGGACGAACAGCGCCCGTACGCGGTGGTGCTGGGTGAGCGGGGCCTCGCCGAGTGCACCCCGACGACCAACGACCGGGGCGGGCCCGCGCAGCTGATCACGGTCGTGCCCTTCGTGCCGTCGTCGCTGCGGCACGCGGTCGTGGTCCAGCGGGCCGGCCGGCGGCCGTCCGGCGGACCGCCCCTGCCGGGCGTCGACCCACCGGACCGGGCCACGGGGGTGGTACCGCTGACGGAGCGGATGCGCGGATTCCTCGGCAATCTGCCGCCGGAGGCCCAATCCCGTTTGCAGTGGCCCTTCGTCAACGGCGACACGCTGGACCGGAGCGACCGCTACTACGTCGGCAGCGACGACGAACTCGACATCTGGTGCTATCTCGCCGGGCGCCGGTGGGTGACCTTCGTGTCGGGCCACGGGACGGGGCTCTCGGGGCCGGCGCACCGCGCGTCGTGGCGGCTCGTCTGCCGGCAGGCCGAGGTGGCGGTCCGATGAGCCAGGCCGCCGGGGAACCGGACCTCTACGCGGTCCTCGGTGTGCCGGGGGACGCCACGGAGGACCAGATCCTGCGGGCGTTCCGGCGCCGGGCCCTCCTCGACCATCCCGACCGGGGCGGCGACGCCGAGACCTTCCGGAGCCTGTACCGGGCCCGCGAGACGCTTCTCGACCCGGCCCGGCGCTCCGCGTACGACCGCCGCCGTTCCGCACGAGCGGCCCCCGGTACGAAGGCCCCGGGTACGAAGGCCCCGGGTACGAAGGCCCCGCGACCGACCGCCCCGGAAACAGCGGGCACCCGTCCGTGGCCGGGCTCCGCTCCCCCGCCCCCGTCCGACACTCCCAACGCGTCCGACCCGTCCGACCCGTCCGACCCGTTCGTCTGGGAGTCCGGCGCGGGTCCGGCGGCCGGCCCGGGGGCGGGGGCGGGGAGCGATCCGGGCCGCACCGACGGCTCCTGGGCGTACACCGATGTCTTCCCGGCTCCCGGACCGGGCGTCTCCTGGCGGCGCGCGGACCGGTTCGGCTGGTGGGACCCCGTCGACCCCGTCACGGAGCCCCCGCCCAAGGGCCGCCGGCGCCGCCACCGCTGACAGGGGCCGGCTCCCGTCAGCGGCAGCCCGCCTCGGTGATCCGCCCGCCCCCGTCACGCGGTACGAGCAGTTCCTCCCCCGCTTTCAGGACATCCCGCGCCCCCATGTCGTTCAGCTCCCGGAGCTTCGCGACGGTGGTCTCGTACCGGCAGGCGATGCCGTACAGGGTGTCGCCCGGCCGCACCGGGACGGAGCGGGGCAACGCGTCGACAAGAAACAGCCGGTCGCGGTAGGACAGCGTCGGACGCGACGGATCGTCCAGGAAGTACCGCGCGAGGCCGGTGATCTCCGGCAGCGGCGTGGCACCCGGCAAAGGAGTGGCGCCCGTCACCGGGTCCGGGATCGGGTCCGGGATCGGGTCCGGGGTCGGGGTCGGCAGGTACCCGGGCAGCGGACCGCCCGGTGTCCAGCCCTCCGGCATGTTCCGCAGGATCGACGCGGTGTCCGCCTGCCGCGTCCGATAGGCATCCGACCAGCCAGTCTGGACCAGCATCACCCCCCACACCGCGAACAGGACGCCCATCGTGCCGAGGGTGAACCAGCGCACTCTCTTCTGCCGCCGCAGCTCCGCCAGCACGAACTCCGGTACGCGCCGGGTGACCCGCTCCCCCCTGGTGCGTCCCGCCGGGGCGGGCACGGTACGCAGGGCCAGCGGTACGGGCGCCGCCACGTCCAGGCCGAGCCGCGCCAGCTCGCGGCGGAGGCGGTCCACGCCCGCCGGGCCCCGGACGGCGGCCGTCACCAGCTCCTCCAGCACCTGGCCGGAGCCCTGGTGGCAGACCAGCCGGTACCCCTCGGTCCAGCTCAGTGACCAGCGCGCCAGGCCGGCGCCCGCCAGCGCCTGCCCGGTCAGCGCGTACAGCGCCTCGATCAGCTGCTCCCCGGCCGATGGCGCGTCCGTGAACTGCCGTACCAGCTCCCCTTGATCGCCGTGTTCCAGCAGGTCCAGCACGGTGCCGAGGGTCGGGCGGGCGCTCACGCCGACGCCGCGCACCGCGTCCAGGAGCAGGCTCGCCGGCTCGATCGCGAACGCCTCGGCGGCCAGGTCGGCCCACTGTTGCCGGGGCAGCGCGGTCGGCTCGGTCCGCGCCTCGGCGAGCATCCGCCGCTCCACCCGGGCCACCGGCCGCCGGTCGGCCAGCAGCGGCCCGGCCCCGGCGGCGGCGGCCGGGGGTGCCCCACCGGTCCGTGCCTCGATCAGGGCCAGCCGCCGGACCAGCGGCGGATGGGAGTCCAGCGGGGAGCTGCCCGCCTCGACCGGGTGGGCGTGCCGCTCGGCCAGCCGTTCCCGTACGTCCGGGTCCTCCAGCATCGCGGCGAATGCCCCGAAGACGTCGTCCGGGACGAATCCGAGCCCCTGGACGGGCCGCAGGAAACGGTCGAGGAATCCGTTCCACGCGAGACCGAGCGCGTGCACGGCGCGCAGCGCCCCGGCGGTGGCCTCCGGGCCCACCACGGAGACCGCGTCCGCGTCGGCCTCCAGCTCCTGGCGGCGGCGTACGGCGAGGGTCAGCCGCAGATACAGCGACGCGTAGCGGGCGACCACCCAGTGGAACATCCGGGAGTAGCCGAAGAACCCCTGCTCGGACGCGTCGGTCAGGCGGAGGCGGAAGAGGGTGAAGCGCAGGGATTCCGCCCCCCGGTAGGAGATCGCGCCGAACCGGGTGTGCCGGCCCGCGTAGTGGCCCAGCTCATGGGCGAGCACCGCGCGCAGCCGCGCCGGTTCGAGATCGTCCAGCAGGGGCACCCCGACGTACAGGGTCCGCTCGCCGACGAACAGGCCGAGCAGCCGTGCCTCCTCCGACACCGACGCGTTGACCTCGGGTGTCAGCAGGATCCGGCCGGGCGGGCGGGTGCCGAGGCGTTCCGCGAGATCCTCGACCAGCCGCCACAGGCCGGGGGCCTCCTGCCGGCGCACGAGCACCGCGCCGGGGGGTGCTTCCGCGACGCCGCTGACCGTCACCAGCCCGTAGGCGAGGGCGAATCCTGCGGGGATGCCGCCGCCGACGACCATCGCCCAGCTGCCGATCTGCGCGGGCGTCTCCACTATCCCGTAGAGCATGAGCGCCACGAACGCCGCGTCGAGGGCGAGCAGGGTGCAGACGACTCCGTAGAAACCGGCCAGCAGGGTGACGGCCAGCAGTCCGCGCAGTCCCCCCAGCACCGCTCTCACGGCCGCTCCTTCAGCCGCCGGGCCAGCGCGGCGCGGGCGCGCTCCGGCTCCTGCGGGTCCGCGAGGAGGGCGGCCCGCAGCCAGGCCTCGGTCTCCCGGAGCGCCCGGTCGACCGGGTCGGCCGCGCCAAGGCCCGTTCCGGCCGGCCGGATCCGGTCGCGCTCGCCCCGGCCCGGGCCCACCATGAACGCCTCGCGACCGCTCATCTCCGCGTCGGCCATGCCCAGCGCCTCCCTGAGTGTCCGGCGGGCCTTCGACACATTCGCGGCGACGCCGCCCCGCGTCATCCGCAGCGCCTTGGCGATGTCCTGCTGCGACCACCCGTGCAGACAGAACAGCACCATGGTGACCCGCTGCCGGGGCGGCAGGGCGCCGAGCAGCCGCAGCACCTCGCGCGCCTCGGCGGTCCGCTCGGGTCCCGCCTGCACCGGCACCGGCAGATCGGGCAGCCGGTCCTGACCCTGCCGCTGTCTGCGGTACGTCTTCCACAGCCGCTGGACGACGACCCGGTACACCCATGCCTCGGGGAGTTCGTAGCCGGCGATCCGGTCCCAGGCCCGGTATGCCTCGGCGAATCCCTCCTGCACGGCGTCCTCGGCGTCCTCCCGGTTGCCGCACAACATGATCGCCTGGGCCAGGAGGCGTGGATGGGAGCAGGAGAAGAAGGTCTCGAAGTCACGCGTCCGCGCGACCGGTTCCCCGTTCACGGGCGGACCTCCCGCGCCGGCCGTGTGCCCGGGTCCGTCAGCGCGTACAACAGCCGGGCGCACACCGTCACCAGCGCGACCGACTCGACCGGCTCGACCGGCTCAAGCAGCTCGAACGGTTCGACCAGCACCACAGGGTCCAGCATCCTCAGCGTCCTTCCTCCGGCAACCGATGCCGACGCACCGATGGCGTCGACACCCGGATACAGCCGCCGGCGCCCCCCGCGTTTACCCGGTTCCACGTGGTGCCGGAATTCCATGATGGCGGCGCCCGCCCCCGGTGGCGCCCGTTCCGCCGCGTACGTCTTCGGGTACGTCCGCCCGCGTACGCTCCCTGGCGTACGCGGACTCGGCCGGGGCGCGCGCTCGACGGCTGACGGCCGTACCGGCCGGTGGGAAGGGAACCGCGCGGGCTCGCGGGCCATCCTTGTGTTCGGGACGGTCGTCGTGGCCGTACGGAACTGTGGGAACGGGCGGGTGGGCACGTGGTCCTGATGCTGATCGGTGTTCTGGTGCTCGCCGTCTTCGGGTGTGCGTGCGTGGTGTGGTCCGGGCGCGGCGGGCCGCCCTGGACCAGGAAGGTGGCGGCGGTGACCCTGGCCGCCGGGACGGTCGTGCGCGTGCTCGGGAAGAGCCGGGGCGGAAGCCGGGGCAACGACGTCGACGCGTAGCCCCTCACGTCGAAGCCTCCGTTGACCTGCGGGTTTCGTCTGACATGGGCTGTTGAGGCGACCGCGAACGTTCCCTGGCCCCGACGGAGGCGGGGCCGCGGACGGGGCCCGTCGTATCGAGTGTCTGGACGCCGAGGTGGAGCGGGCCCGGGCCCTGGAGCGGTGGAACGAGGACCACTCTGCTTGGCACCACCGCTGACCGTCCTGGGGCGCGCGGGCGGCCGGTTGAGTAGAAGGCCGGGCCGGGCTGAGTGCGAGTGCTCAGGGCGGGGCGCCGAACTCCTCGTACCGTCGGGGGTGGTGGTCGAGCGGACCGGACGGCGGGGAGCCCATGAACGCACTCATACAGCACGCGAGCGCTGGTTCCTGCGCGTCGGAGGAGTGGCCGATGCTCTACCTGGGCGTGGTAGCCGTCCTCGCGGGGTGCGGGTTCCTGGTCAACCTGATCGCGCTCTGGGTGTGCGTCAACGTCGAACAGCCGGTCAGGACGTGGGCGGTGGCGATGGTCCTGCTGCCGTGGATCGGCCTGGTCGTGGCGTTGGTGGCGGCCGTGGGGCTCGGCCTCGACGCGGCGGACCGGGGCGGGTCACCCTGGTGGTTCCTGCTCGCGGGAGCCGGGGCGCACCTGGGGGCGCTGGCCGTAGTGGCCCTTCTGGCCCGGTCCGCCACGCGGAGGGCCTGCCGTGATGGCGTCCCGGCGCCGGACACGGCCGCGCCCGGCGCGCGGACCGGTGGGACACGTGCCCCCTCGGAACCGGCGCGGTCGCGGCCCTCCGCCGTCCCCGTCGACTCGCCCCGCTCGCACGAGGAGTGGCGGGCCCGGGTGATCCGCAGGCCGGACGACGTGGGATACGGGGTCCTGCTGCCGTGGCTGGCCGAGAAGTACTTCGCGCACCACCACCGCCTGGTGGACCGGCACCTGCCCTCCGGCCGCCACCCCGGAGAGACCGCCACCGCAGACGACGCGCTCGCGGTCCTCGCCCTGGGTGAGAGCATGCACCGCATGCTCTTCCGGGACCGCTCCTGGTTCGTGCACGACGCCATGAGGTGGGGTGCCACCTGGAACGAGGTGGCGGCCGCGCTGGACGTGACGACGGGCCGGGCCCGGTCCGTCCTCCGGTCCTACGCAGAGACGCAGCGGGAGCTGTACGGGGAGACCGAGAGGACGGGTGACCGGCCCTTGGGCTACTCCCCCGAGAAGTACCGCGCCGCGCTGGCGCTCATCAGGCTCGCCGACGACGCCCGGTCACCGTCCGCCGCGTAGCGGGACGGACGGACTCGGTCCAGGTCGGGGATGAGCAGGCAGCTCCTGACGCCGTGCCGGGGACGGTACCCGCCGACGTCCTCACGGACCACCCTCTCGGGACCGCAGCGCCTCGGTGGCGGCATCGCCCGGCCGGCCGCCGTCCCCCGGCCGCCGGGCGCTCGGCGGGGTTTCGGCCCAGAATCCCAACGGGCCGCCCGGTCGGGGGGCCGCCGGGCCCGGGTCGGAGCCCCGGGCGGCGGGTCCGGCCGGACCTCGGCCGCCGGTCACCAGATTCCCCCGCGCCCCCGGCAGACGACAAGTACCCACAAAAAAGTGGGCGCGACGGGGAGGGAACGAAGGGGTACCGGGCTGAGTGAGTCAGTACCCCCTCGGCCTCCGGCCCGGCTCCGGTCCCTACCGACGATGCGGCATGACGCCACGTGCGGGTCGAGCCCTACCGGGTCCGGTAGGCCCGGAGGAAGGTCCGCACCCCCTCGACGACGATCGGCCGGACGCGGGCGTCCTCCACGGCGTTCGCGGAACCGAGCCGGTCCAGCGCGACGCCGAAGGTCAGCGCGATGAACTGGTCGGCCGCGAGCCGGGGGTCGGGGACGTGGAGCAGCCCGGCCGCGGCGAAGGCGGCGAACCGCTCGGCGAGTGCCTCGTCGGGGGTGTCGGCCATGGCGTTGTAGCACCCGTGCGGCAGATGGCCGAATTCCGCCCGTACCAGCCGTTGCAGCGTCGCGTACTCCGACGAGTCGAGCATGCCGGTCGCGATCCGCATCGAGAACGTGACCAGGACGTCCTCCAGGTCGGCGGCCTCGGTGCGGTCGGTGAGGGTGTCGTCGAGGGTCTGCCGGATCGTGGTGATCAGTGACTCGCCGATGGCGTCGACAACGGCTTTCAGCAGGGACTGCTTGTCGCCGAAGTAGTCGTAGACCGTCCGCTTGGACACCTCGGCCCGGGCGGCGACCGCGTCGACGCTGGACCGGTCGAAGCCTTCGGCGAGGAAGAGTTCCCGGGCCGCCATGAGGATGGCGGCCCGTTTTCGCGCGGACCCCTCGCGCAGTGTCTTCGTGGTCGGCGTGTTCGTTGTCGGCATGGGCACATCCTAACCTTCTACACTGCACGGTGTAGTGTAATGCTGGTTCGGTGCGGACCGCACCGTCCTGCACCAACTCCGCGCGTACGAGCCGGACATGCTCCGCATCGGACGACTCGCACACCGCTTCCCGGGGTCCACCCCGCCGGACGGCCCCGGACCTGTCCGCACCGCCAGCACCATGCACACCGCGTGAACGGCCGCCGGGCCGGGCCCCGCTGAACAGCGCCACAGCTCAACAGCTCAACAGCCTTACGGCCCACCTGCCCTTACCGCCCGGCAATGACGGAAAGGATGTCCATGACCGCAACCCTGGCTCCCCCGGTCCGCATCGGAAAGGCCCCCGTCCGGGCCCTCGGCGCGCTCGCAGTCGCCAGTGGCGCCCTGGAGTCGGTGGTGACACCGACGCTCCCGCTCCTCCAGCGCGAGCTGGACATGAGCCCCGCGGAAGGCGCGTTACTCAGCATCATGCTCCTCATCACCGGCGCGCTCACCACGCCGCTCGCAGGCAAGCTCGGCGACCGCTACGGCGGAAAACGAGTCCTGATCCGGCTGATGGCCGTGGTCTGCGCCGGCGGTCTGGTGTCCTCCCTGGCGCCGAACCTGCCCGTGCTGCTGCTCGGTCAGGTGCTTCAGGGGGCGATGGTGGGCGCGCTGCCCCTGTCGTTCATCCTGGTACGCAAGCTCCTCCCCGCAGGGGAGTCGAAGATGGCCATCGGGACCCTCAGCGGACTGTTCGTCGGCGGCGGGATGGCGGGAACGCTGTCCGCCGGGCCCGTGGCGGAAGGGCTGTCCCGGCACTGGATGTTCGCGCTGCCGACGATCGCGGTCGTCGGGGCCACCCTGCTGGTGAACAGGCTGGTGCCGAGGGACCCGCCGGGCCGCTCGGACGACGCCGGTGTCGACTGGCCCGGCCTGCTCCTCCTGAGCGGGACGCTGATCACCCTCATGCTCGTCCTCGCGCTGGCGCCCGAACTCGCCGCCCAGCCCCTCCTGCTCGGCGCCCTCGTCGTGGCGCTGGCCGCCTTCGTGACCGGGTGGATCGCCGTCGAGCGCCGTGCGGCCGCGCCGATGGTCGATCTGCGCATGCTGGCCCGGCCCACGGTGTGGAAGTCGTGCGTGGTGACGTTCGTGATGTGCGTCGGCACCTCGGTGGCGCTCTATCTCGTCCCGCAGCTGCTCGCGGTGCCCGCCGACGCGTACGGCTTCGGGGCCGGCGCCACCGAGATCGGCTTCTTCCTGCTGCCCGGTGTCGTGGCCGCGTCCGTGGCCGGGGTGGTGAGCGGGATCGGAGTGCGGCGTTTCGGCCCGCGTGCCGTGGTCGTCTCCGGGATCGTCCTCATGGCCGTCTCCCTCGTCACCCTGGCGGCCGTGCACACCGAGGTCTGGCACCTCGTGATCGGGAAGGTGGCGATCGCGCTCGCCAACGGCCTGTGCATCACGGCGTTGCTGACCAGCACCGCCACATCCGTCGATCAGGGCGACACCGGCATCGCCACCAGCCTGCTCCTGGTGACCCGCGTGCTCGGCTTCGCCGTGGGTATGCAGGTCAGTGGCGCGATCCTCACCGCCGGGACCCCTGCCGGGTCGGACATCCCGGCCGAATCGGCCTTCGTCGCCGGCTTCGTCATGGCGGGCGCCCTCACCGCACTGTCCCTGCTCGTCGCCCGCACCCTGAAGAAAGGAGTCACGGCATGACCCGCGCCGGCCTCTCCGGCCCCCTCCGGACCGTGCCGAGGCGCACCGCCCTGATTTCCGGGGCGGGCATCGCCGGGCCCGCCCTCGCGTTCTGGCTGAACCGCTGCGGATTCGCGGTCACGGTGGTCGAGAAGGCGGGCACGCTCCGTGACGGCGGCTATCCCGTCGATGTACGCGGCACCGCGCTGGAGGTCGTCCGCAGGATGGGAATCCTGCCGCGGCTGCGGAAGGCGCACATCGACCTGCGCCGGCTGACCTTCCTCGACGGGGACGGCGGTGTGGTGGCCTCGGTCGACCCGCACACCGTCACCGGCGGTGTCGCCGGGCGGGACCTGGAGGTACGGCGCGGGGATCTGACGCGTGTGCTCCACACGGCGGTCCGTGACGACGTGGAGTTCCTGTTCGGCGACTCCATCGACACCCTCGACCAGTCCGGCCACGGGGTCGACGTCGCCTTCCACGGGGGCGGCAGGCGTACGTTCGACCTGGTGTTCGGTGCGGACGGTCTGCACTCCCGTACCCGCGCGTCCCTGTTCGGACCCGAAGAGCGGTTCCACCGGTACCTCGGCCACTGCTTCGCCGGGTTCACCCTGCGCAACACCTTCGGCCTCCGCCGCGAGACCGTGCTGTGGAACACGCCGGGCAGGGCCGCCGCCCTCTACGCGGTGGGGGACGCGGGGGACACCGGGGGCAAGGACGACGTGCACGCCTTCTTGAACTTCGCCCACCCGGAGCAGCCGTTCGGCGCGTTCCGGGATCCGCGGGCCCAACGGGACCTGCTGGCCTCGGTCTTCGCCGACGCGGGCTGGGAGGTCCCCGGCATGCTCGCCGCCCTGCGCGACGCGGACGACCTGTTCTTCGACGGGGCCGGCCAGATCCGTATGCCCCGCTGGTCCCATGGCAGGGTCGCGCTGGTGGGCGACGCCGCGTACGCGCCCTCGTTCCTCACCGGGCAGGGCTCCAGCCTCGCGCTCGTCGGCGCGTACATGCTGGCCGGCTCCCTGGCCGACCGGGACCACACCGCCGGCTTCGCCGCCTACGAACACCGCACCCGCGAGTTCGTGACCGTGAACCAGGACCAGGCCGGTGAGAACGGCGGCGCGCTCTTCCCGACCACCGCACGGGCCCTGGAGCGGCGCAACGCCATGCTGCGGGGCCTCGGCACCGCACCCGTCACGGAGGGGAGACCAGCCCATTCGGCCCTCGCCCTGCCCGAGTTCACGCCCCTGGGGTGAGCCCGCCGAGGGCGCCCCGGGCGGGGCCCCGGCCCGGGTCACGGCCCGGGTCACGGCCGGGAAAAAACCATCCGGCGGGCGACAGAACCCCCTGCTACGGTGGCCCGATGCCTTCGATCAAACAGTTCCAGGTCACCTTCGACTGCGCGGAACCCGAGCGTGTCGCTCGTTTCTGGTGCGAGGTGCTGGGGTACGTCCTGCCGCCGGTGCCCAAGGGGTTCGACACGTGGGACGCCTACCACCACTCGCTGCCGCCCGAGCGGCAGGGGAAGTGGTTCGCCTGCGTCGATCCCTCGGGGGTGGGCCCGCGGCTGCTCTTCCTGCGCGTTCCCGAGGGCAAGGTCGTCAAGAACCGGGTGCATCTGGACGTGCGGGCCGGCACCGGCCTCGTGGGCGATGAGCGCCTGGCCGCGCTGGAGGCCGAGTGCGCACGGCTGATCCCGCTCGGCGCGGTGCACGTGCGGACGCTGTACGCCGATGGCTTCGACGAGTCGTGCATCGTGATGCAGGACGTCGAGGGCAACGAGTTCTGTCTCGACTGAGGCCGTGTCCTGCGCGGTGCGGCGCACGAGGTGCTCGCCGCCGCGCAGGACCGGGTTCACAGCTCCCACCACCAGGTTTCCAGGTCGTCGCGATCGGCGGACTCCGCGGGGACGGCGTAGGGCGACCGCTGCGCCAGAGGTAGGGCACCGGTACGGCGGACCACGGCGCGCAGGTCCCGCACGGCGGGCATCCCGGCCAGTTCGGCGACGTCGAAGGGGCAGCCGGCCGGACCGCCCAGGAGCGTCGCGCAGCCGAACGCGTACCACAGGCCGATGAGTTCGTGATCCCGCTGCCCTTCGGCGGCGACGGCGACCTCGCGGACCACCTCGATCAGCCGGGTGCGGCGCGGTGGGACGGCGTCGGGGCCGTGGAGTTCGCCGGCGGCGGCCATGCGCCGCCACAGCGCGGTGCCCGCGTCGCAGTAGAGGAAGGGCGGTTCGACGTAGCCGTCCTCCAGCCAGGACTCGTAGCCCTCGAAGCCGGGGGCGTCCTCGTCGAAGGTGCGCAGGCCGGTGAACCCGGCCAGGGAGTCGAAGTACGCGGGCCGCTCGGCGTAGTCGGGATGCCGGCCGACCGGGAACCGGTACGTGTGGCCGCGCCGCAGCAGGATGTCCATCACGCGGAAGTGCGTGAACGAGCAGTCGTACCCGCTCTGGAAGCCGTACAGCGCCGCGAACCAGTCCCGGACGCGCGGGTCGTCCGGCTCGGCGTGGCCGTCCAGGACGCGGACCGAGTCCGCGACCAGGTCCTCGATCTCATGCATGGACACCGGGTGTTCCCTCCGTGAGCCGCCAGGACGTGCCCGCTCCTCATGAACGCCGGCCCGCCCTCCGTTGATCAGATGTTTATATGTACTCGACAAACTCCGCGACATGATCTTCCGACCGACACCAGTACGGCTGACCTCGCGGATCCGGGGCGCCGCCGTTCTGGCCCTCGCCACCGCCACCCTCTCGACCCTCGTCGCCGGGGGCGCGGCGCGGGCCGACACTGCCCGTCCCGCCACGGAGCCCCGTACCACCGCGACTCCCGCAGCCCCCACGGCGGCCTCCGCCGTCTCCCTCGCCGACCCGAAGTCCCAGGTCATCGAGGACAAGAAACTTCCCGTGCCGTCGCGGAAGGCCCGCAGCGGCTCGGTGGGCATCACCTCCGTCCCGCGCTGCGACGGGAACGGCACCAGCGGCCCCCGGGTCCAGCTGCTGTACGTCCGCGGCGACCGGCAGCCCGACCGGCTGGAGCAGTTCCGCGCCGAGTTCCAGTCCCGTGCCGTCAACCTCAACAGCAAGTTCGTGGAGGCGTCCGAGCGGATGGGGGAGCGCCGCGAGGTCCGTTTCGTCCATGACGCGAACTGTCGCCCGACCATCACGCGGGTCGTCGTCCCCCAGGCCGCCATCGACGGCAACGGCGAGCCCACCCAGCGCGCGGTGGTGGCCCAGGGCTACAACAGCAACGACCGCAAGTACCTGGTCTGGGCCGAGAACAACGTGTGCGGTCTCGGCTTCGGTCACTACGACGACCAGCGTCCCGGACAGGAGAACTTCAACAACACCAACGCGGGCTGGCCGATGGTCGGCATGGGGCCCATCGGGTGCTTCGACGACGGTGCCAACGTCGATGTGCACGAGGTCCTGCACACCATGGGAGCGGTCCAGTCGAACGCGCCCAAGTCGAACGGGGGCGGCGCCCACTGCTACGTACAGGGCGACCTGATGTGCTACAACGACGGACGCCTCCCCAACCCGCCGGGCCGGCTGATCCCCTGTGACTACCCGGAGCGGGATGTCATCGACTGCAACCGCGACATGTACTTCAACCCGAGGCCCCGGCCCGGCAGCTACCTCGACCGCAACTGGAACATAGCGAACAGCCGCTTCCTGATCCGGGGCGGCGGCTCCACGAACCCCGTGCCGGCCGGCGCGCAGCTGCGGAGCGCGGTCGGCGGCTGGGCCGCCGATGTGGACATGGCGAACACCGCCAACGGCACCAAGGTCAAGGCCGAGGTGAGCAGCGGCCACCAGGCCCAGCGCTGGAACCTGGACCGGCTCGCCGACAGCCGCTACCGGATCACACCGGCCCTCGACACGGGCAAGGCGCTGGACTCGAACACCGACCGCTCCCGGGTGGTGGACGGTACGAGCCACTTCGCCCAGATCTGGAGCTGGGGCAACGGCGAGAACCAGAAGTGGACCCTGCGTCAGATCGCGGGTGGCCGGTACGAGATCGTCGGCAATGACGGCGGCTGTCTGACCGCGTCCCGGCACGGCGCCGCGCTCGGGGTCTGGAGCTGCGACAACACCGACAGCCAGCGGTGGACGCTGGCGCCCTGACGCCGACCCGTCCGGTGCCGATCCGTCCGGTGCGGCGGACGGCCCGGTCGGCTGCACCGGCCGGGGCCGGGCTGGCCTGGCCGGGGGCCGGGGAAGCGGTGCGCCGAGGTCCGCGCAGGTGTCGAGGACCTCGTTCGCGCGCTCGACCTGGGTGAGGCCATCGGTCTCGCCGGCCCCGGTCCGGGGCGGTGGGGCGTCACCGTGGCGCTCGCGGCGGTGACGCGTGGGCATGGAGTCCTTCCTGACGAGTCCTACGGTGTGAGCTGACGAGGTCGAACGCGCCGCGCGGGAAGGTCTCGCGCAGATCGTGCCGCTCGGCGGTGATCCCTTCGCCCAGGCCGTGCGAGCGGGCGAGGCGCCCGACGGCCACGCCCGAGACGTCGACCGCGGTGACGCGCCACCCCTGGCGGGCGAGCCAGACGAGGTCCGGCGTCCCGCGGGGTCCGGCGTCCGGCGGGGTCCGGCGTCCGGCACGCCGGTGTAGCGATCAGCCCGCGCGGAGATGAAGCCCCCATGGTGACTGGATGGGCGCGCGCCGGTGAGCACCTTCGCCTGCACGGAGCCTCGTACGTGGGAATCGTGGCGGTGGTGGGCACCGTGCTGGCCGGGCAGTTGCAGGCGTCCAGCATGCTGGAGACGGGGCGGCAGCAGGTGGCGGGGACGCTGGAGGCGACTAGGGTCTTTCGTTTGGATCAGGCTGGGTGAGGGAGCGGGGTCTGGTGCCGTGCATCGCAAGGCGGAGGATTGAGCCACTGCGGAGCATTGGTGATTGACGACAACGCGGCGAGGTGCGGTGCCAGGGCACGCGAGCCCCAGCAAGATCCAAACGAGAGGCCCTAGGTCCCAGGTCGCCCGGCAGAAGGAGTCCGACCGCGTCCACGAGCAGATCACGCGCTACGGCGAGCTGGTCCAGGCGTCGACCCGTATGCGGCTGCTGATGGGGCGTTTCGAGCGGCTCGCCGACCGGGAGAAGCGGGACGCCGGCGTCGTGGGCGAGCTGACGCGGGACACGGACCGGCTGGCCGCCAGTGCGGCGTCGGCTTCGGTCATCCTCCAGGCGCACCCGGAGAAGTCGGTGCGGGAGAACGCCCACGGGATCGCGTTCACGCTGCCGTACGCGGCACAGTGTCTGGAGAGCGGACTGCCGGGAAACACCCGCGGCTACCAGGTGGACTACCCCGGCCGCGGGCCGGTCGGCTGCGACACGCTGCGGCAGTGGCTGGAGCAGCACGAACGCAAGCTGGCCGAGAGGCCCCCCAGATTCTCCTGAACGGGGGGCTGTTGCCGCGCGCTCCCCGCCCCGGCCCCGGTCGGGCGCTCACGCTCGGGGCCGGGCTCGGGCTCGGGCGGGCCGGGCGGTCGGGCCCCGGCGAAGTGGCGCGAGGCTCCGTCCGGCGCGGGCGCCCGCAGGAGGGCCGTCGTCACCGCCCCAGGGAGGTGACAACGGGTGAGGCGGGGCCGGGGCCGCCGGTGAATTCGGCGGGCTCGCAGTCGAGCCGGCCGCTCTCCACCGGGTCGGCGGCGATGCGGGGCAGCAGCAGACGCCAGAACCCGGCGAGCGTGCCGGAGGAGAGCCAGCCGGGGTCGGACCGTGCGAGGGCCGCGAACCCGAGGACCGCGGCGGCCACGGTGGCCGCCGTGTCGGACGGCGGCACGGCGCGGGACAGCGAGCCGTCGGCGTGGGCGCGCTCCACCAGCCGCACCACGCTGCGGTGCCACTGCTGGGGGAGGCCGATCGCGGATCCGCGGGAGGCGTCGCCGCCGAGGCGGAATCCGGCCCGCACCACGACGTCCTCCCGCAGCTGGCGGGTGAGGGCGTGGGCGGCGTCGGCCAGTGCCTGGAGCGCGGGGACCGAGTCCGGTGTGCCGACCGCCCGGCGCACCCGCTCGGCCGCCTCGGCCTCGACGGCGGCGGCCAGGGCTTCCTTGTTCTCGAAGTGGAAGTGCAGGGCGCCGTTGCTGACGCCCGCGTTGCGGCTGATGACGGTGAGGGAGGCGACCGCGAAGCCCTGCCGGTCGAAGGCCTCGGCCGCGGAGAGCACCAGCCGGCCGCGAGTGCGGACGGCACGTTCCTGTTTGGGCATCAAGGGGACTCCCTGGCATGGGCCTTCGGCCGCACACGCGCGACCGGCCGGTGAGGGGCACCCGCGCCGGCGGTCTGCCCCGGGACAGCCGGTGAGGCCCCCGGGCGGACTGCGGGGGTCTGGCGGCACCCACGATACAAACCGTCCGACCTGATGCCAAGCCAAAGCAGACCGATTGCCTTGTTTTTTCCGAGGAGGCCTAGCGGAGACCTGGAGGAGGCATACGGGAGGGAACCCGGGCGCTCCGTCACGGCCACGCCCGGCGGGGCGGGGTCAGCGCGCGGGATCGGCGGTCTCGCGGGCCGTCCCGGACCCGGCGGCGGACCGGGACCCCGCCGCGGCGGCCTCGGCCACCTTCGCCACCCGGTCCTCGCTCACGTCGATCCAGGTCAGCATGGACGCGGGCACGATCGAGGGGAGTACGTGCTTCCACATCACCGCGATCCGGCGGACGAGGTCGCCGCGGTCCGACGTGACCCGGGAGACCGCCTGGAGGCCGGTGAAGCAGCCCACGATGAACTCGCCGGTCTCCTCGGGGTCCACGTGCGGCAGCACCTCGCCGCGCGCCTTGCCCTCGGCCAGCAGCCGCGCGCAGACCTCGCCCCAGGCGCCGAAGGGGCTGACGTCGGAGAAGTCCACCGTGCCCTGGTCCAGCGAGAGCCGGGTGCCGGCCCGCAGCACCGGGTCGTGCAGCAGGCCGTGGGCGACGAGCAGGCTCAGATCGACCAGCTCCTGGGCCTTGGAGCCGGACTCGGGCACCGCCACGTGCAGGGTCTGCTCATTGAGGACACCGCGGGCCAGCTCCTCCTTGGAAGCGAAGTGGAAGTACATCGCCCCCTTGGTGACCGAGGCCCGCGACAGGATCTCGGCCACCGGCGCGGCCTCGAATCCGTACTCGTCGAAGACCGACGCGGCCGCCCGCACGATCGCGTGCCGGGTCCGGACCGCCCGTTCCTGTCGCACTGCCATAGGGCTCTCCTGTCATATACGCGCCACGCGAGGGTGATCCAGCCACTCAGTCTGATAGATCCAAACCCATCTATCAAAAGAACCGGATGGTCTGTATCTTACTGGCACGGGGACGGAGCCACCGCCCCCAGGACGCTCGCACTCATGGGGGATTCGTGTCAGTCGTAACGCTTCCGCGCCACACCGTGCACACCGTTGCGGACCCGGCGCCGCGCACCACGCCGGATTACCACCGTTCCTTAGCGTGCGAAACGCGCATGACCAGCACCGTTCCCCGGGAGTTCGTCCATCGGGCGGCCATCGCCGAGGTGTTCCTCACCGGCTGGGACCGCATCGGCGAGGACCGGTTCACGGCCACCGCCCAGTGGCCCAGGGCCCACAGCTTCTTCACCCCGGTCGACGGCTGCCATGACCCGCTGCTCGCCGCGGAAACAATCCGGCAGGTCGGTACTCTTCTCGCCCATGCCGCCTACGACGTACCGCTCGGGCACCAGTTCCTCATGTGGGAACTCAGCTACGACATCGTTCCCGGGCGGAACGCCGTCGGTGGCACACCGGCGGACCTCGAACTGGACGTGGTCTGCGCCGATGTCCGCCGTCGCGGCCGCCGTCTGGCGGGTATGCGCATCGAGGTCACCATCCGCAGCGCGGGCCGCGTGATCGCCTCCGGCAGCGGCTCCTTCGACTGCACCAGCCCCGCGGTGTACCGACGGGTCCGCGGCGAGCGGGTCGGCGCCACCGGTCCCCGTACGCTCCCGCCCGCCCTCGCGCCCGCCGCCGTGGGCCGGTTCCTCGACACCGATGTCGTCCTGTCCCCCACCGGCGATTCCCGCGTGTGGCAGCTGCGCGCCTTCGAGCAGCACCCCGTCCTCTTCGACCACCCCGTCGACCACGCCCCCGGCATGGTGCTCATCGAGGCCGCCCGCCAGGCCGCGCGGGCCCTCCACCCCGCCCCCGCCGAACCGTTCCTGCCGACGCGTATGCGCAGCGAGTTCAGCCGGTACGCGGAACTCGACACCCCCTGCTGGATCTCGGCCGAGGAGGTGACCGTCGCCGGGAGTACCGAACGGTCCGTCCGCGTCACGGGCCATCAGGACGGCAACCTCGTCTTCAGCTGCGTCCTCGGCTCCCCCGGGGCCGGCCGGTGAGCACGCTCGCCTCCGTACTCCACGCCCCGGGGAGCCAGAGCCCGCCCTCGGCCCCGCGGATCCTGGTGACCGGAGCGGGCGGCTTCATCGGCGGCAGGGTCGCCGCCGCCGCCCGGGCCGTCCCCGGCGCCCGGGTGGTCCTGATGTCCCGCCGCCCGCTGCCCGCTGCGGACCCGGACCCGGCCCCCGGTGACCGCGACGGCCCCGGCGACCCGGCGGTCCGGCAGGTCCGCGCCGACCTCCAGGACCCCGCGTCGCTCCGCGGCATCTGCGACGGGGTGGACATCGTTCTGCACTGCGCCGTCCGGATCGGCGGCCCCGACCAGGCCGTCCGGGCCGTCAACGAACACGGCGCCCGGGCCCTGGTCGCGGAGGCGGAACGCAGCGGGGTGGCCCGTCTGGTCCAGGTGTCCACCGCGTCCGTCTACGGCCGGGGCGTCTTCCGGAACGCTGAGCCCGCCGGTCTCCCGGTCGCGCCCGGCTCGGAGACCAGCCGCAGCCGGGCGGCGGCCGAGCAGATCGTGCTCGCCGCCGGGGGGACGGTCCTCCGCCCCCATGTCGTCCTCGGCGCGGGCGACCGCTGGGCCGTGCCCGGACTGGTACGGATCCACCGGCGGCTGGCCGCCACCGTCGACGGATGGCGGACCCGGATGTCGGTGGTCGACGTGGACGACCTGGCCCGCGCCGTCACGGCGGTGGCGACCGCGCCCCAGGACACCTCCGGCGTCTGGCACCCCAACCATCCGGCCCCGGTGTCCTGCGCCGACCTCTTCACCACGCTGACCCGCCGGCTCGGTCTGCCGCCCGCCACCGAGGACATCGGCGTCGAGGAGGCCCGGCGGCGGCTCGCCGGCGACAGCGTCTCCCTCCACCATCTCGCCATGCTGACCACCGACCACTGGTTCGCCAGCGCTCGCCTGTGGGAGGAGACCGGCTGCCCGCCGGGGCGCGGGTTCGCCGACAGCCTCGCCCGCCACGCCCCCTGGTACCGCCGCCACCTCGGACTCTCCGACCCGCCGGGGTGACCTCCGCGGCCACCGCCACCATTCCCCGGAACGACGGTGGCGGTGGCGGTGACAGTCGGCGGTCGGCGGTCAGCGGTCAGCGGTCGGCGGTCAGCGGTCAGCGGTCAGCGGTCAGCGGTCAGCGGTTCAGAGGATCGTGAAACCTCCGTCCACGACCAGGGTCGACCCCGTCACATAGGAGGCCCGGTCACTGCACAGCCACGCCGCCGCCTCCGCTATCTCCTCCGGTTCGGCCGTACGGGGCTGGGGGGTGGCCCGGTGCAGCATCTCCTCCACCCCGGGGTTGAGCGCGAACCAGTCGGCGACCATCTCACTGCGCGTGGTCCCCGGCGCTATCGCGTTGACCCGGATGTTCCGCCCGCCGTACTCGGCCGCCGCCGCCTTGGTCAGCCCGATGACGGCATGCTTGGACGCCACGTACGGAGCCGCCACCGGCGTGGCCACCAGCCCTCCGGTGCTGCTGGTGTTGACGATCGCACCGCCACCGCCCGCCAGCATCGCCGCGAGCTGCGGACGCAGAAAGTTGAACACCCCCCGGACATTGGTGTCCATGATCTCGTCGTACACCTGATCCTCCATCAGATGCAGTGGGGTACGGGGCGCTCCGAACCCCGCGTTGTTGAACGCCGCGTCCAGCCCCCCGAAGCGCTCCACCGCGAACTCCACCGCCCGGACCGCGTCGCCCGGCACCGCGGCGTCGGCCACCACGTACGCCGCGCGCGCACCTCCGTCGCGCAACTCGCCGGCCAGAGCGGCGAGTCTCTCCTCCCGCCGGGCGGTGAGCACCACAGCGGCCCCCTCCCGTGCGAACACCCGGGCCGCCGCGGCCCCGATCCCGCTGCTCGCGCCGACGATCAGAACCCTCTTGCCCGTCAGGAACCCACTCGTGTCAACCATGTCCCGAGTCTGGCGGAGATCCGCGCCCGTCCACACCACGACGTCCTCGTCATGTCGCGTCATCCCCCTTGTCGCCCCGCCCGGCCCTCCTGGAGACTGCCGGTACTGCGGAAGAGACCCCGGGGGAGACATCCATGGCCAGGGACGACGAGCGCGCGCTGGGCCGTTTTATCCGTAATCATCCCACTGACAACGACCGCCGCTGGCCCATCGCGGTCGGCGCGCTGCTGGTCGGCCTGGTTCTCGCGGGCGTCTCCGTTCCGGTGACCCTGGAGGTCTTCTCCGGGGACGGTGGCGGCGCACGGACCGCCGGGCTGCTCTGGGGTGGTGCGCTCATCGGGCTCTACGGCGGCGGAGCCGGCGTCGTCCGCACTCTGAAGCGGCACGGCGAGGTCTTCGTGCTGCGCGAGGACGGACTGGTCTACCGGCGGCTCGGGGAGACCCTGGTGGTGCCGTGGACCGCGATCCGCGGTACGGCCGAGCGCGGGCAGAACCACGCCCTGGGGCGGCTCATGGGCTGGGACGTCCACCTGGTCATCCGGCTCCGGGACGGCGGACGGCTGCTGCTGACCGGCTACACCGAGGACGCGTCCCGCCTCTCCGCCGAGATCCGGGCCGCCGTGGCGAACGCGGAGACCCGGACCGAGTAGCCCGGCGCCCGGCCGGGATCGTCCATGGGAGGAGATCCTTCCGCGGCTGGTGCCCGCCATGGGGGCCCCGTCACGGTGGCCGGGAGCGGGAGGTCGGGACACTCGCCGTCAGCGGTGAGGACGTGCACGCCCCGGCCGCTCACGCACAGCGCGATCCGCTCGCCCGGGTGTTCTTCCAGGGCGCGCAGGAGGAGTGCTCGGGAGACCGTGACCCGGGTCGTGACCTCGGGCAGGGACGCGAGCATGAGCCGGTGGTCGGGGAACTCCTCCGGCAGCAGCCGGCAGTACCGGTCCTCCCGGCCCGCCGCGCGCAGCCGGATCCCGCCCGGCGTGGCGTCGACGCGTACCAGCGCGCTGCGGCGGATCTCGCCGACCGCGGCCCGCAGGTCGTCGCCGTCGACGGTGGCGGCCCAGGTCGTGGCCGCTGCTTGACCGGGAACGAGGGTGCGTGTGGAGAGCCGGTACCGGTCGGTCGCGGTCAGTGTGACCACCTCACCGGTCGCCTCGAAGCGCAGTCCGGCGAGTACCGGCATCCCCGGATCCCGTGCGGTCGCGGTCAGGATCTGTTCGATCGCGTCGGCGAGCACGGGGCCTTTGAGCACGGCGATCGTCAGGCCTGGCGCGTCGGCGAGCGACGACTTGATCCGGGCGGCCTTCTGCCGTACCGCCGCCGCGTCCCCGAGGACGTGGGCGACGTGCGCGTCGATCAGCCGGGAGGCTTCTTCGGGTCCGGCGTCGAGGACCGACGCGACCGTGGTGAGGGGCATGGCGATCGCACGGAGCCGGCGCAGGCCGGTGGCCCGTGGCAGCTGGTCGGGGCTGTAGTAGCGGTAGCCGGTGGCCGGGTCCACGTCGGCGGGGGGAAGCAGCCCGGAGTCGGCGTAGAAGCGCAGCGCGCTGGCGGTCAGGCCACTGCGCTGGGCGAAGACCCCGATGGGCATCAGTTCGGATGTCGGCACCCGGCCATCGTCGGGCTTCGACCGGCTTGAAGGTCAATACCGGGGGAACCGTCTCGCGGACGGACGAAGGCCGTCCCCGGCCGCGCGAACGACGCGCGCGCGGCGGGGGACGGCCTGGACGGCCTGTGCGGGTCCGGTCAGAAGAGCAGGTTGTACTTCTTCCAGTTCGTGGCGATCCTGACCTTGGCGCCGAGCGGCTTGGCCGCCGTGCCCGTGCCCTGGTGGGACCAGACGGCGCCGGAGGAGTCCCGCGTCACCAGGTCCGCCTTGCCGTCGGAGTTCAGGTCGCCCGGGGCCACCAGCGCGTTGGAGCCCTTCCAGCCGGTGCTGACCTTCACCTTCGAGCCGAACGGCTTGGCCGCCTTGCCCGTGCCCGGGTAGAGCCACAGGGTGCCGGCGGTGTCGCGGGCCAGCAGGTCGGCCTTCTTGTCGCCGGTCAGGTCGACGCCGCCCACCAGCGCGTTGAAGATCTGCCAGCCGCCGCCGACCTTGATCTTCGAGCCGAACGGCTTGGCCGGCGCACCCGTGCCCGGGTACAGCCACAGCGTGCCCTTGGTGTCGCGGGCCAGCAGGTCGGCCTTCTTGTCGCCGGTCAGGTCGGATGCGCCGGTCAGGGAGTTGAAGGCGTTCCAGCCGCCGCCGACCTTGATCCGGTCCCGGTAGATGCCGCCGTCACCGGAGGTCCGGTAGAACCACAGCACGCCGCTCTTGTCGCGCGCCACCGCGCCCGGGCCGCTGCTCTGCACGGTCACCGGTGCGAGCCGGGTCAGGGCCGAGTACTGGTTCCAGTTGAACGTGCCGCCGACCAGCTCGGGCGAAGTGAACGGCTTCGCGCCCTTGCCGGTGCCCTGGAAGTCGTGCAGATCGCCGCTCGCGGAGCGGCCGACGAGCCTGAAGCGCTCGGTCACCGGGATCGGGCTGCGGACCGAGAAGTCCGAGGACTTCTCGGGGTTGCCCGTGCCCCAGGAGTACACCTCGTAGACCGCGGTGTTCCGCAGCCGCCACGCGGGGGCCTTCGCCCCGGCCTTCAGGTCGTAGGTGATCGTGTAGGTGCCGGGCTTGGTGATGTCGCAGTAGACGCTGGTGTAGCTGATCTCACCGGTCGTGTGGTCGCACGTGGCACCGGAGGCACCGCCCGTGCCGGCGCTGTCGACACTGACCTTCAGCTCTCCCTCGTCCCAGCGGCGGGAGCCCGGGGCGGGGGTCAGGCTCAGCAGGAGTTCGCCCCTGTCGACGGCGCGCAGCCGCACCGAGTGCCGCACCGAGCCGCCGGCCGGCACCGTGGGCGTCGTCAGGGTCATGGTGTTCCGCGCGACGTGCGCCTTGGTCCTCGCCGTGACCGTCGCGTGCGCCCGGCGCGAACCGATGGCCTTCGAACCGGCGGTCTGTGCCTCCTTGATGCCCGCGTCGACGCTCTTCCCGCGCGGGACGTAGACGAGGCTGTAGTAGACCGTCGTCCCGTTCGCGGCGGTACGCGTCGCCGAGACCCAGGGTCCCGGGTTGCCGTGGCCCTTCATGGGGCACAGGTACACCCCGGCGACCCCGGCCTTCGGCTTGCAGTCGGCCGTCGGGTCCACCTTGAGCCCGGTGGGCACCCCGCCGTTGGTCCACTTCGTGCTCGTGAGCGGCTTCTTGCTCAGCGCGTAGATGTACGTGCCGTCGGGCTCGCCGCTGTGGTCGCCCCCGTAGCCGGACGGGGCCAGTTCGGCCCAGCCCTCGCCCGGCATCACGATGTTGTGCTCGACCGGCTCAAAGTAGAACGTCGGATCCGGTGCGGCCACGGCGGTTCCCGATGCCATGACACTCCCGGTGGCGACCAGCGCCGCCGCGATCCCGGCTCCCAAAAGCTTTCGCAAAGCTACCCCCATAAATCAGCTAATCGCCGGACGTTAGCACGTCGTTTGTCAGCCGATTCGATCAGGGGCCCCGGGGTAATCCGCGCGACCGGAGCGGGGTGACCCGCAGGGCCGGAGCGGGGTGACCCGCAGGGCCGGAGCGGGGCGTTCCGCAGGGCGGGAGCGCGACCGCGCCCGGTGGCGGGTCAGGGCGCGGGGACGGTGTCCTCGAAGGCCGTGCCCGCCGCGCGGTAGGCGGCCACCCGCTCGGTGACCTGCGCCGGTGTGAGGACCTGGTCCTTCACATGCAGGACGTAGTCGACGCCCTGCTCATAGGCGCGGGGAGTGGTGGTGTCCGGCTGCCCCGCCAGCCCCGTCAGCCACTGGTTGAAGCTGATCAGCACCGGGCGCTCCGGCAGATAGGCGGCGTCGTGGGTGGCGAACAGCCGTCCGTCCACGTAGTAGCGGACGGCGGTGTCGTCGATCGTGAACACGAGGTCGCGCCAGCCGCCGTGGCCGGCCCGGTCGGCGGTGTGCTGGTTGACGGGAGGCCGCGCCCCGGTCGGGTCGTAGGTCTCCCAGGACGTGGCGAAGAGGGTGTTCCCGCTCTCGCCCCAGCCGCCGTTGGGCAGATATTCGAAGTCGTACTCGGCGTAGTCGTCGGCCATCGGGGCCTTGAGGTCGTTGATGGCGAAGAAGGTCTGGATGACGTGGTCGCCGTCGGGTCCGTGGACGGGTGCGTCGCTGAAGCGGACGCGGGCCGCGTAGGTGCCCTTGCGGAACTTCATGGTGGTGTTCAGGATCTCCGCCTGCCGGGTGGTGGCGGCGGTGCCGGTGGTCTCGGTCCGGAGCCGCAGCACGGAGGAGCCGTTCTCGGCGGCGAAGGAGATCTGCTGCGGCGACCAGGTCGCGCCGGGTACGCCGGGGCCTCCGGGCCAGCTCCGCAGGGCCCAGCCGCGGGCCGCGAGCCGGGGGTCGTCGTGGGCGGTGTAGGCGAAGTCGTCGAAGAGGGCCGCTCCGGGCGGCGGGTCGACCGGCCCGCCACCGGGGGCGGTGCCCCAGACGGTGGCGCCCGCGAGATGGGCGGTCACCCGGTCCCAGTCGGCGTACGTGGTCCGCTCGGCCGCGAAGGAGTGGTCGTCGCTCTGCCGCAGCGGCTTCCAGTCGCCACGGTGGAAGCGGAGCCGGATCTCCCCGCTGTCCGCGCCGGGCGCGAGGGAGCCCGCGGCGGCGGAGAAACCTATCTCCAGATAGCGGTCGGCGGTGGCCACCGGCGGGGTGAGCACCGCGAAGGATCCGGTGAGGTGGGAGCAGCCCCGGACCGCCCAGTCGCACGAGAAGCGGTACGAGGCGTCGGGCGCGTCGGCGGTGAAGTAGTAGCGGAGCCTGACGTCGGCCAGCCGCACCGGTGCGGTGCCGGTGTTGCGGACCGTGAACCAGGGCGCGGCCTGCTGGGCGGTGGCGCCGGTGGCGCCCGCGCGGTACTGGACGGTGAGTGCCGGGGCGGCCGCGGCGGCCGGGCCGGGCGCTCCCGCGAGTCCCAGGGCGGCGAGGGCGGCCGCGAGGGTTCCGGCGAGGGCGGTGCGCAGCCGGCGGTGGGGGGTTCTTCGCATGGGTGGTGCCTCTCCTGAACGGTGGTCCGGTGCGGTGACGGCGGTACGGGAGTGAACACAGCGGTACGCGAGTCACGCGGGCACGGGCCCGCGTGATCCCGCCGAACCTACTGAACCGCCGGGGTACGCGACAGACCCCGTTGGCCGCGGGCGGAGGAAGGCGGAGGGAACACGGCTCCCCCGCGCGGGCGGGACCGACCGGGCGGAACGCGCGACGCCCACATCGCGGCGGGCCCCGCCGTCTCAGCCGAGACGGCTCCGCGTCCCCGGTGCCGCGCCCGCCCGCCGCCCCCGGGCCCGCCGGCCGTCCCTCGGCACCCGGGGCTCGCCCTCCAGGCCGGCGGCCCGCCGGGCCATGTCCGCCAGCCGCTCCGGGGGCAGGCCCAGGGCCCGGACCATGGCGCCCGCGACGGCGGCGCACTCCGGGCGGCCGCAGTCCACCACCACGCCGTCCCCCTCCGGGGGCAGCCGCAGGGTCCCGCAGGCCAGGCAGACGTACCAGGTGCGCATGGAATCAGAGCCTCTCTCCCGTGCCGGAGCAGACGCCGCACGCGCCGGTCCAGCGGTGGACCACCGGCCGGATCTCCCCGGTGCGCGGATCGGTCTCCACGGTGTGCCGCTCGTGCTCCGTGACACCGGTGCCCGCACAGCCTCCGCAGCGCTCTCCGCTCATGCCCTCAGCATGCCGGATCCGGGGCGGGCGGCGCAGCCACTTGGACGCGTACCGCTCCCGGGGTGCGCCGCCGAACGCGCGGCGGTGTGTCACCGCGTCAGGGCTCGTGTCAGGGGCGTGACAGACGGGTGTCAGGCCCGGCGGGGACCGTGGCGGCATGAAAGGTTCAGCAGCTTCAGCGGTTTCAGCGGTTTCAGCGGCTCCGGCAGCTTCGGCGATTTCGGTTTCGGGGCTGCGCAAGGCGTACGGGGACAGAGTCGTGCTCGACGGCGTCGACTTCGATGTCGCCGCGGGGTCGGTCTTCTCCCTGCTCGGCCCGAACGGAGCGGGCAAGACGACGACGGTGAACGTCCTGACGACGTTGGTGAGGCCCGACGCCGGGACGGTGCGCGTCGCCGGGCACGACGTGGGGACGGCGACCAGGGAGGTACGCGCGGCCATCGGGGTGACCGGCCAGTTCGCCGCGGTGGACGAGTTGTTGACGGGCCAGGAGAATCTGCGGCTGATGGCGGACCTGGGGCGGGTGCGCTCCGGCGACCGGGTGATCGCGCGGCTGCTGGAGCGGTTCGACCTGGTGGAGTCGGCGCGGAAGACGGTGGCGACCTACTCCGGCGGTATGCGCCGGAAGCTGGATCTGGCGATGACGCTGGTCCGCAGCCCGCGGATCATCTTCCTGGACGAGCCGACGACGGGTCTCGACCCGCGCAGCAGACGCACGATGTGGGAGATCGTCCGCGAGTTGGTGGCGGAGGGCACCACCGTCCTCCTCACCACCCAGTACCTGGAGGAGGCCGACCAGCTCGCCGACCGGGTCGCGGTGCTCGACCGGGGCCGGCTGGTCGCCCAGGGCACCCCGGAGGAACTCAAGAGCCGGGTCCCCGGTACGCATGTCCGGCTCCGGTTCGACGGCCTCGCCGAACTCGACGCGGCGGCGCGGATCCTGGCCGGGTCGGCGCGGGACGACCAGGAGCTGACCCTGCGGGTGCCCGGCGAGGGTGATACGAGGTCGCTGCGGGCCCTGCTGGACCAGCTGGACGAACACGCTCTCGGCGCCCGGGAGTTCTCCGTCCACCGACCGGATCTCGACGATGTCTTCCTCGCCCTGACCGGGCACGCGAGCACGGAGGCGAGCGCACTGTGAGCGGTTTCCCGACGGCCCTGGCCGACTCGGCCATCATGCTGCGCCGCAATCTGCGGCACACCCTGCGCAGCCCTCTCGTCCTGTTCAACGCGGTCCTGTTCCCGATCGTGATCATGCTCCTGTTCGTCAAGGTGTTCGGTGGCGCCTTCAGCGCCGGCGGGGAGTACGTCGACTACGCGACGCCGGGCATGCTCGTGATGGCCGTCAGCTACGGGCTGGGATCCACCGCGGCGGCCGTGAACGACGACATGGCGAAGGGCGTCATCAACCGCTTCAGGACCATGGACGTCTCCCGTGGTGCCGTGCTGACCGGGCAGGTCGTCGTCACCACGGTGCGCTGCCTGGTCGCCGACGCGGCCATCGTCGCGGTGGCCTTCGCGATGGGGTTCGACCCGGCCGCGAGCGCCCTCGACTGGCTCGGCGTGCTCGCGCTCGTCGTCCTGCTGACCTTCGGGGCGAGCTGGCTCACCGTCGCCCTGGGACTGGCCGCGAAGACCCCGGAGTCGGCGGGCCTGGCCACCGTACCGCTGATCATGCTGCCCTTCCTGAGCAGCGCGTTCGTGCCGGCGGACACGATGGGGGCCGGTATGCGGCAGTTCGCGGAGTACCAGCCCTTCACCCCGGTCATCGAGACGCTGCGGGGGCTGCTCGCGGGCTCCCCCTCCACCGGTGACGCGGTCGCGGCCGTCGCCTGGTGCGTCGGGTTCTCGGTGGTCGGATACGTGTGGGCGGTGTCCGCTTTCACGAAGCGAGCGTGACCTCGGCCAGCTGGGCCCAGCCGGTCCGCGCCCCCTCCCGGGCCGCCTCGGCGAACCGCGCGTCGCCGAGGCGGTGGCGCGCGGCCCGCTCGATCCGGTCCACGTCCGGGTGGGAGCGGTCCCGCAGTCCGCGGACGCCGGTGCTCGCCGCGAGGAGCCGCGCGGCCTGCTCGTACTCGCCTCGGCGCAGCGCCAGGTCCGCGACGCCGACGAGCGCGTAGGCGATCAGGGGCGCGTATCCGCCCTCGGACGCCGCCGCGCAGGCCGCCGCGCGATGCGCCCGCGCCTCGTCGAGGCCTTCGGCGAAGTGGCCGAGCAGATCGTGCTTCAGTACGCGGACGGTCACCTGCTCCGCCTCGGCGCCCAGGACGGCCGTCGCGATGCCGAGCTGTCCGCGTGCCTCCTGCGCGTCGCCGCTCCAGCGGGCGAGCTGCGCCTTCGCGAGGGCCAGCTCGGCCAGCGCGTCCGGCCAGGTGACCCGGTCGGCGTACCGCTGGGCCTCGGCGATGGCGGCCTTGCCGGTGCCCTCGTCGCCCAGCAGCCAGTACAGCTGCGCCTGCCGCGACCGTATCCGGATGACGTCCTCGGCGGCGCCGACCTCGGTGACGACCGCGACGGCCTGCTCGTAGTACGCGCACGCGTCGGCGAGATCGCCGCGTACGGCGCTCCGTTCCGCCAGCTCGGACAGGGCGAACGAGATCCCGAACCGCTCGCCGATCGCCCGGAACTCGGCGAGCGCCGTCTCCAGGTGGGCGTCCGCGTCCCGCCCCGGCCGGCCGAGCATGATCCGCATCTTGCCCAGGTGCAGCCGGGCCAGCGCACGCGCCCAGGGGTCCTCGTGCTCCAGCAGCTGTTCGACGGCGGGCAGGAACGCGCCGGGCTCCCGCAGCATGCGTTCCAGGGGAACGATGAACCCCATCAGCAGGTGGTTGTTCGTGCCGCGCCGGCTGAACCGGTACGCCTTGCGGATCCACTCGGCGGCCCGGTGCTCGTCGCCGAGGCCGGAACTCTCGAACAGCACCAGCAGCCCGTACACCAGGGCCCGGGCCTCGTCGGTGACCTCGCCGGGCGCCCTGGTGGCGGCGGTGAGCAGCTCCATGCCCTCGGTCCGGTGGCCGCCGAGCCACCAGTACCAGCCCGCGGCGCCCGCGAGCCGCATCGCCGCCTGTGCCTCGCCCGCCGCGAGCGCGCCGCGCATCGCCGTACCGATGTTGTCGTACTCGGCGTCGAGCACGGCCAGCCACTCCAGCTGTTCGGCACGGCGCAGATGGGGTTCGGCGCTCTCGTTGAGTTCGGTGAACCAGGCCAGGTGCGCTTGGCGTACGAGGTCGGCTTCCCCGGCCTCCGCGAGGCGTTGCCCGGCGTACTCCCTGATCGTGCCGGTCATGCGGTAGCGCGGGGCGGCGCCGCCCTCGGCGAGCAGCAGCGACTTCTCGGCCAGCGCGGTGAGCAGTTCGAGCATGTGCTCCGGCTCGACCGCGACGCCCGTATCGCTGATATCGCCCGCGCAGACCCGTTCGGCCGCTTCCAGGCTCGCCCCGCCGGAGAACACCGAGAGCCTGCGCAGGACCGCCCGTTCGGCGTCGGTGAGCAGTTCCCAGCTCCAGTCGACCGCCGCCCGCAGTGTCCTGTGCCGGGGCAGCGCGGTCCGGCTGCCGCCGGTCAGCAGGCGGAACCGGTCGTCGAGCCGGCCCGCGAGCTGGTCGACGGACATGGTGCGCAGCCGGGCCGCCGCCAGTTCGATGGCGAGCGGCATCCCGTCCAGCGCCCGGCAGACGCGTGCCATCGTCGTCAGTGTGCGGGGGTCGGCCACGAGATCCCGGCGCACCGCCGCGGCCCGGTCGCGCAGCAGCCGGACGGCGGGCGATGACGCGATCCCGTCCGGGCCGGCGTCCCGCTCGGGCAGGGCCAGTGGCTCGATGTGCCACAGTGCCTCCCCGGTGATGCCGAGTGGTTCCCGGCTCGTCGCCAGGATCCGCAGCCGCCGGCACTCCCCGAGGACCCGGTGGGCGAAGACCGCCGCGGAGTCGATCACGTGCTCGCAGTTGTCCAGGATCAGCAGCGCCTCGCGCTCGCGGATCGCGGCGACGATCCGGTCCGTCAGGTCCGCGCTCGGGGCCCCGCCGAAGAGGGTGTCCCGGAGGCCGAGTCCGGTGAGCGTCGCCTGCGCCACGTCGCCGCCCGCGCCGACGGCGGCCAGCTCCACCAGCCGGACCCCGTCGGGGAGTTCGTCCAGCAGGGTGCGCGCGGTCTCCGTCGCCAGCCTGGTCTTTCCCGCGCCGCCCGGCCCGATCACGGTCGTGAGCCGGTGCTCGGCGACGAGCCCGCGGACCGCCGCGACATCGGCGCCCCTGCCGACGAAGGTGGTCAGCTCGGCGCGCAGGTTGCTCCCGCGGCCCGCTCCCGCCCGCCTCGGCTCGGCGCGCCCCAGCTCGCCCCGCAACAGGGCGACGTGCAACGCGGCCAGCTCCGGGGAGGGATCGGCGCCCAGGGCGTCGGCCAGGGCCTCCCGCGCGCGCTGGTACACGAGCAGCGCCTCGCTGTCGCGGCCGGCGGCGGCGAGGGCGCGCATCAGCGCGGCGACGAGCCGTTCCCGCACCGGGTGGGCGGCCACCAGGTCGGTCAGCTCGGTGACCAGCTCCGCGCCGCGCCCGAGGGCGACTTCCGCGTCGATCCGCTCCTCCGTGGTGGTCAGGCGCAGCCCTTCCAGGCGGACGGCGGCGGCGTCGAAGGCTGCGCTGTCCCGCAGTCCGACGTCCTGCATGGCCGCACCGCGCCACAGTCCGAGGGCCTCGCGCAGCAGCCGCAGCCGCCGGGAGGTGTCTTCCTCGGTACGGGACCGGCCCGCGTGGACGAGTCGTTCGAACCGCACGGCGTCGACGGCGTCGGGCTCCACCGTCAGCCGGTAGCCGTCCGCCCGCCCCTCGACGACTCCGTCCGGCAGTGCCTTCCGCAGCCGGGAGACCAGGCGTTGCAGGGCGTTCGCCGCACCGGCGGGCGGGTGCTCACCCCAGATCCAGTCGACAAGGGACGCCTTGGGGACGACGTGTCCCGGCCTGAGCGCGAGCGCGATCAGCAGTCCGCGCAGCCGCGCGCCCGGCACGTCGGCCACGCCGTCGTCCGTGCGTACCTCGAAGGGACCCAGTAACCCGATCTGCACCCGCTGAGTCTGTCATGGCGGTCCGCCCGGCGGCTCCTGCCGGCGGCGCGGAACGGTGCGGGCGGTGCGGGCCGTGGCGAGCGGGGCCGTCAGGGGAGGGTGATGCCGGGCGATCCGTTGACGACGGTGACCAGGGGGCTGACGTCTGTGCGGCTGCCGCGCCCGCCCTTGCCGCCGGGACGGCCGTTGCCGCCATTGCCGCCGGTGGTGGTGCTGTTGAAGCTGAGTTCGTCGACGATGGTGAGGGGGCCGTCGTTTCCGTTGCCGCCGTTGCCGCCGTCCGACCCGTTCTCCAGGGTGTCTCCGCCCCTTCCGCCCTGGAGGGTCACGGTTCCGGTGAAGGTGAGGTTCTCGTCGTTGGCGTCGCCGCCGTTGCCGCCCTCGCCGGTGGACGTTCCTTCGCCGCCGCGCCCGCCGGTCACGGTGACCCGGTTGTTCAGGCCGGGCTCCAGACGGGTACTGATGGTGTGGTCGTTGCCGATGCCGCCCTCGCCGCCGTCGGAGTCCACACGCCTGGAGGACGGGGAGTATCCCCCCATTCCTCCGGCGCCGCCGGTGACGATGATCGTGCCCGCGCTGATGATGTTCCCGTCGTTGCCAACGCCGCCGGCACCACCGGCCTTGCCCTGCCCTCCGAAGCCGCCGTTCCCGCCCGTGGCGGTGATGGTGTCGTTCCCGCCGCCGCCGTCGATGGTCGCGTTGTTGCCATCACCACCGGTTCCACCGGGGAGATCCGATTGGCCCTCGCTAAGGCCGTTGGCGGCGCTGACCCTGATGTCGTCGTTCCCCGTGTCGCCGTTGATGGTTCCGTTGTTCCCGTCCGCGCCCGCCCTGTTGTCCCCGGTCCCGAGGCTGCGAACGGAGACGCGGTCGTTCCCGGGGCCCGCGTTGATGGTTCCGCTGTTGGCGGCCACCCCGCCTCCCAGACGTCTGACCGAGATGAAGTCGTTGCCCGCTCCGGCGTTGATCGTCGTTCCCAGGGCCACCCCTTCGTCGCAGATGATCCGGTCGTTGCCGATGGTGCCGTTGATGGTCTCGCTCCGCACCTCGGAGCCGTTGACGACGCAGACGCTCGATGCGGCCGACGCCGCCCCGGGAACGGCGACCACCAGGGCACACGCGGTGGCCAGCACCGCCCCGGCGGCGACAGCGGCCCGGCGGGCACGCCCCCGGCGCCGGAATCGCGAATCCGGGCCGGAAGAAGGGGAGGGGAAGGGGACGGGGAATGCGCTCACAGGGGGCCGCCTTGCTTTCGGGGAGCCCCGGGCCGAGGCCCCGACAACGGTCAACCGCGTGCCCGTCAGGGCGCCCCGGATACAAGACCGTCGCCGCCCCGTGCGGACTATCCGTCCTTTTACCCCGATCGTCCGATACCCGACGCCTCGAATCGGCCACGGGCAGCGTCCGGACGAAGCGGGACCGGCCCGGACGAGCCGGGGCGCGTACCCCGGCACCCGTGCGGGCGTGCGGGGGACGCGCTCCGTTCAACGGTGGTCCTGCTGACCAGGCGGTGGAGCGCGGCCTCAGGGCCGCTTTCCCGGCAAGACCGCCGAAGGCTACCGCGTGAAGACGGCTCCCAGGTACGCGCCGCCCGGGGTGGTGACACCGAACTGCCGGGCGTTGAAGAACGCGGACCCCTTGCCGGTCGGGCCGGACGCGGTGCCCGGCAGCGCCCAGTACGCGCCCTCGTTCCTGTTCTCCCCCGTGGCGGCGGCGAACAGCTCGGCCCTGCGGTCGCCGTTGGTGTCGATCAGCTTGACCTGGGATCCGAACGAGTCGTTGCGCTCCCCCGTGTCGGGTACGCCCGGGGTGTCCTGGTTGAGGAGGCGTGCGCCCTTGCCGGTCGGGCCGGACGCGGTGCCGCGCAGGACGATGGTGTTGCCGACGGAGCCGAGGGAGCGGTGGTCCTCGCCGGGGACACCGACCGCCACCTCCCGGTAGCCGTCCCCGTCCACGTCACCGATCGAGACGTGCGCGCCGAAGTGGTCGGGGCCGGGGCCCTCGTCGCCGCCGCCCTCGGAGACGCCCGGGACACCGGGGGTCTCCTGGTCGATCTTCACGGACCTGGTGACGACGGGTCCCTTGGCGGAGCCCGGAACGTAGACGATCTCGCCGCCGATACGGGGGTGGTCCTCGCCCGTGTGGGAGCGGCCGAAGACGATGTCCTCGGCGCCGTCCTTGTTGATGTCGCCGATGTCGAAGGTGTGGCCCGGGGTGATCTTCCCCCGGGGGTCGATCAGCGACTTCGGCGCGGCCGGGCCCTTGGCGGTTCCGTACCAGATCTCGGCGATCCGGCCGGGGACGGTGACGTGCCCGGCGGCGATGGCCAGGATGTCGGTGCGGCCGTCCTTGTTCACGTCGCCCGCGTCCAGCTCCAGGGCGTAGAAGCTGCCCGGGGCGGGGACGGTCTTGCGGGCGGCGGGCTTTCCGTCGCGGCGGAAGGGGCCGGAGAGGACTTCGAGCGCCGGGTTGGCGTCGGTCAGGGCGGCGTCCTGGTCGCCGTCGCCGTCGAAGTCGCCGGTCACGAGGTGGTTGCCGGCCATGTTCTCGGCCTTGGAGCCGGTGAACAGGAGCGACGATCCCTTGAGGCCGCTCTTCCCGCCCCAGATCACGGTCACGGCTCCGGCGTTCTGGCGGGCGGGGCCGGAGTCGGGGTCCTCCAGGTTGGCCCCGACGAGGAGGTCGGTGTAGCCGTCCCGGTCGAGGTCGGCGGAGGCCGTCGTCCAGCCGAACATGTCGTTCTTCTCGGCCTTGCCCACGATCCCCGGCGAGTCCTGGTGCAGCAGCTGCTTCCGCGCCTTCTGCGGGCCGGCCTTGCCGCCGTAGACGACGGTGACGAATCCCGCGCCCGCGACCCCGCCGACCCGTCCGTAGGGGCCGGCGACCGCGACGTCCTGGTAGCCGTCGCCGTTGTAGTCCTCGACCGTGGCGGCGGGCTTCTTCGCGGGCGTCGGGGCCGCGGGCTTCTGCGCCGGCGCCGGGGCGGCACCCGCGAGCGGGGTGGCGACCGAGGAGACGACGGCGACCGCCGCCATCAGGCCCCATCCTCTGACCGCGCTGCGTGACTTCATGGATCTTCCTCCTGAGCTTCCGGCACGGCGCCGAAGATCACGCCGTATCCGCTTCGACCCATGAGACCCCCGCATGGTTGTCTTCTGTCCGTCCCCAACTCCCCGCCGGCCGCGCTGTGTCCGGCGGGGTGGGGCGACGTTCCCGATGGGTGGGACCTACCGGCCCCGGGAGCCGTGGGACGCGCGGTACGCCCTCGGGGTGGTGCCCGTCAGCCGGCGGAAGTGGTGGCGGAAACTCGCGGGTGAGCCGAAGCCCGTACGGGCAGCGATCTCCTCGATCGTCCCGTCCCCGGCGGCCAGGAGCCGCCGGGCCCGCTCCAGCCGGGCCCGCAGCAGGTACTGGCGCGGGGTGAGCCCGGTGCGCTCGCGGAAGCGGCGGTTGAGGCTGCGCACACTGGTCCGCGCGTGCGCGGCCATCTCGGCGAGCGTCGGTGAGTCGTGCGGATGCGTCTCCAGCCACCGCATCGTCGGCTCCAGGCCCGCCGTATCGGCCAGCTCGCGGTCGATCTCCTCCCGGGTGGCGCCCATGTCCTCGTACAGGGGGTCGATCAGCTGCCGGGCGGTGCGCGCGGCGACCTGCGGGCCGTGGTCGAGACCGATGAGGTGGAGGAAGAGGTCGATCCCCCCGAAGAGGCCCGCCGAGGTGAGGAACGGGCCGTCCGTCACCAGCGCGCCGGCGGGGTCGACCGCGACGCGCGGGTGACGGGCCGCCAGTTCGGCGGTCCTGCACCACTCGGTGGTGGCCCGGTGTCCGTCGAGGAGCCCACTCGCGGCGAGGGTGAATGTACCGGTGCCGACGGCGGCGACCCTGCTGCCCCGGGCCGCCGCCGCGCGCACCGCGTCGAGCACCCCGGGCGGGGGTGCGGCGAGGAAGCCGTCATGGCCGGCGAGCACCACCGTGCCGGCGCCTTCCAGCCCGTCCGTCCCCCACGGGGCGGTGATGTCCAGGGGCAGGGGGCCGGCCGTGGCGACGGCGGGCCGGACGGAGCAGACACGCAGCTCGGTGCGGGCGGGAGGGTGGACACCGGCGGCGGCGTCGAAGACCAGGCCCGGGGTGGTGAGCTGGTTTCCGGGGACTCCGTCGAGTACGAGAAGGGCGACCACGGGCATGGGCATGGGCATGGGGCGACGGTATCCCTGCGGTGTCGGGGTGTCCGGACGGGCACGGGCTCGGATACGGATACGGCACGGTCCGCCCTCGCTCGACGGCGCCTGGCGGACCGTACCGTTCCGTTCCGTTCCGTTCCATACCGGCGGGATCCGGGGTCAGCTGTGCTTCCAGATCGTCTTCATGATCCAGTTCTTGTGCGCGGGCACCGAGGTCCAGACGCCGGGGCCGTTGCCGCACTCGGGTCCGGCCTCGGGGTTGCCGTCGCCGGAGGTCGCCCCGACCAGCTGCCAGCGTCCGTTGATCCGCTGGATCTGGGGGCCGCCCGAGTCGCCCCGGCACCCCATGGCGTCGGGGACCCGCGATCCGGTGCACAGCTCGGCACCCGGCTTGAGGGCGGAGCAGCCGGAGTCGGCGATCCTGCGGGTGTCGAGCTGCTGGAGCCGCTCGGAGAACGACCAGTCGGGTCCTTCGGCCGTGTTGCCGAAGCCGAGGATCCGGGTCTGCGCGCCCACCTTCGGGGCCCGCTCCGCGATCCGCGCCGGCTGCTGGGCGACCGGGCGGTCCAGCTTGAGCAGCGCGAGGTCGTGGTGGCCGCGCGAGGCGCCCCCGACCGCGTAGTCCGGGTGGCGGACCTGCCGGGTGATGGTGCGTACGGTCCCGCCCTCGCTCCGGTACTCACTGCCGATCCGGACCGTCCCCAGCGGCTTCGCGGGGATCTCCGGATGGCCGGCGCAGTGGGCGGCGGTCAGCACCCACTGGGGGGCGATCAGCGTGCCGCCGCAGACCCCCTGGACCGTACCCGCGTCCGTCTCCATGACCTGCGGGACCGAGACCATGAACGAGTACCGCTGGGTGGAGTCCTCCCCGTTGACGACGGCCCCGGCGCTGCCTGCCAGGCCGGTGACGGCGAGAGCGGCGGCCGCACCCACCGCGGCGGTACGGGCCAGTACGCGGCGGGCGGATCGGGTCTGCTGCTGCTGGGAGGCGGGGTGGGCCATGGTGAATATCCCTTTCACGGTGGTCTGGTGGATTACACGCGGTCCGGGCGTTTCTTCGCTTCCGGGGCGTGTGTCTTCATCCTCCGGGCCGCCGACCCGCCGGAAACAGCCGCCGTGATGCCACCCTCGGTTAAATTCTGGCCATGGCAGTGATCGCTCTTCTGGTGCTCGACGGCGTCCCCGGACCGCAGCTCACCACCCCCGGGCTGCTCCTCGGAGCCGTTCCGCACGCCTGCCGCGAAGAGGCTCCCTACGAGCTGAGGATCTGTGCCGGACCCGGCTTCCGTACCACGGCGGAGCCGGGCCCGTTCGGGCTCACCACGCGCTGGGGGCTCGAAGGGCTCGACGGCGCGGAGACCGTGGTCGTGGCCGGATACCGCGGCTTCCGTGACGAGTTGCCGGCGGCCGTGCCCGGTGCGCTGCGCGCCGCCGCCGGCCGGGGCTGCCGGGTCGGTGCGGTGGGGACCGGTACGTTCGCGCTCGCGGCCACGGGGCTGCTCGACGGCCGGCGGGCCACCACCGACCGGCGGTACAGCGGGGAACTGGCCGTACGTCATCCCGGGGTCGGGATGGTCGCCCCCGGGGCGGAGGTCGTGGCCGACGGCCCGTTCCTGACATCGGCGGGGGTGCTCGGCGGCAAGGATCTCTGGATGCGCCTCATCGAGGAGGAGCACGGCAAGGCGGTGGCGCGGGAGGCCGACCGGCGGCTCTTCCTGCGGCTGCCCGAGTCGGGCGGGCTTCCCGGGATCGCGGACACGGACTCGGAAGGGGAGGGCGGGTGCGGGCCGACCGTGCGGTGGATGGCGGAGAATCTGCACCGCCCGCTGACCCTCGCGGACATCGCCGCGCGCGCGGGAACCAGCGTCCGCACCCTCAACCGCCGGTTCCGTTCCGAGACCGGGCTCAGCCCGCTCCAGTACCTGCTACGGGTCCGGATCGAGCAGGCACAGCACCTGCTGGAGCGCGGTGACCTGCCGGTGGAGCACATCGCGGCGCGGACCGGGCTCGGGACGCCCGCGAATCTGCGGCACCACTTCCAGCGGCTCAACGGCACCACCCCGGGCGTCTACCGGGCGGCCTTCCGCTCGGCGGTCGACATGTTCACTCAGGACGACCGGGAGGACCGGGGCGACGGGGACGGCGGGGGCGGCGGGGGCGGCGGGAGCGGCGGGAGCGGCGGGAGCGGATCATGAGCCATGAGCCGAGGCAGCGAGCGCACCACCACCCCGGTGAGCCGGGCGCGGGCGACATAGCCGAAGTGGCGTGAGTCCACGCTCACGGACCGGTTGTCGCCGAGGAGCAGAAAGCAGTCAGGGGGCACCGTGGCGCCCGGCGGGCCGCCGATCCGATCCGCGAAGAGCGCGGGGACCGGGTCGCCGGGGGCGGCGGCGACCCGTTTGATGACGAGTCCGTCCCGGTGGGTGCCGGGGGGTGCGTCGAGGACGACGATGTCACCCCGGGCCACGCGGTGGGCACGGCGCCGGACGAGGACGCGGTCGCCGTCGCCCAGGGCGGGTTCCATGCTGGGTCCGGTGACGGTGACGGCCAGCAGGCGGGTGCGCAGGACACGGCGGGCCAGCCGGGCGATCACGACGGCCCCCCGCCCCCGTGCGGTGTGCCGACCGCGCCGGTCGGCAGCAGGGGCCGGGTGTCGTCGTCGGGCGTGGTGTATCCGCTGGCCTGGAGGCCGAAGAGCCGGGCGTACTCCCCGCGGCGGCGCATCAGCTCGGCGTGCGGCCCTCGTTCGGTGATCCGGCCGTCCTCCAGGACCACGATGGTGTCGGCGTCGCGCAGGGTGTTGAGCCGGTGGGAGACGAGCAGCCCGGCCCGGCCCGCGCGGTGCCGGCGCAGCCGCCGGTGGATCTCGTACTCGGCCTCGGGGTCGAGCCCGGAGCCGGGTTCGTCGAGGACGAGCAGGTCGGCATCGTCACGGATCAGGGAGCGGGCGAGGGCGAGCCGCTGCCACTGGCCGCCGGAGAGGACCAGACCGGTGGTGGCGTCGTCCTTGTCCTGCTCGCTGAAGAAGATCCGGCTGAGGAGGGTGTCGTAGCCGTGGGGCAGCCCGGTGATCCGGTCGTGGATCCCGGCGACGCGGGCGGCCTCTTCGATGCGGCCGGGGTCCTGGAGGGCGGTGAGGTCGCCGAGGGCAATGTTCTCGCGGGCGGTCAGGTCGTACTCCATGAAGTCCTGGAAGGTGGCCCCGAGGTGTCGGCGCAGCTCGCGCGGGCAGAGGTCGCGCAGGTCGGTGCCGTCCCAGAGGATCTGTCCACGGGTCGGATCGTAGAACCGGCACAGGAGTTTCACCAGGGTGGACTTGCCCGCGCCGTTGAGGCCGACGAGCCCGACCGCCTGCCCGGCGGGGATGACGAGGTCGACGCCCCGGAGCACCCATGGCTGGTCCGCGCCGTACCGGAACCACACGTCGCGGAACTCCACACCGTGGCGCAGGGGCGGTACGGGCCGGGGCCGGGCGGGTACGGGCAGGTCGGGCGCGGCGCCGGTGACGGCGAGGAAGTGGCGGAACATCAGGAGGGCGTGGTGGCCCATGGCGATCTCGACGGCGACTCCGGCGAGGGCGGCCTGCACGGCGGGCAGGGCGGTGACCAGGACGGTGACGCCGCCGACGGTGATCGTTCCGGAGCGGGCGGCCGAGACCGCCCACAGCAGGCCGGCTCCGGCGACGAGGGCCGAGAGCAGGGCGAGTCCTGCCTGTACGGCGAGTTCCTGACGGTCCATGTGCCGTTTCGCGGCGTCGGAGGTGCGGCGCTCCGCGACCATCCGGTCGCCGAGGAAGCGGCCCAGGCCGAAGAGGCGGATCTCCTTCGCGGCGCGCAGGTCGGTCAGGAGGGCGCTGTAGAACAGCTCCCGGCGCTCCACCGGGCCGACGGTCCAGGCGACGGCGGCCCGGCGGCGGCTGAGCGCGATCTCGGCGCCGAGGACGAGGGCGCCGGAGGCCAGGACGGCCGCGGCCATCCAGGGGCCGAGGAGGGCGAGCGCGCCGAGGAAGCCGGTCAGGGTCACGAGGGCGCCGACGGTGCCGATGACGCTGCCGACCGCGTCGACGGGGGCGGAGCCGCCGTACTGGCGGGCCATCCGCAGCCGGTCGAGGAAGCGGGGGTTCTCGTACGGGCCGATGCCGGTGAACCGGTCGACGGCGGCGTGGAGTTCGATCTGGGAGCGCAGTCCGACCGCCCGGCCGAGCTGGGCGCGCAGGTATTGGAGGAACTGGGGGACGACGGCCACGGCGACGCCGCAGCCGACCAGGAGCAGGACCGGTGCGGTGAGCGAGCCGGTGGCGGGGCCGGCGACCAGGCGGTCGATCACGGTCTTGAGGGTCCAGGCGGCGGCGACGGGGGCGGCGGACGCGGCGACGGTGAGCAGCAGCCAGCCGGTCAGGGTGGCGGGGGCGGCGCGGTGGGCCAGGCGGGCGGCGGCGACGAGGACGGTGCGCAGGGGGGAGGTGTCGGGCGCGTCGCCGGGCCCGGCCTCTCCCTCCGGGTGGGGGCCGGTACCGGCCTCGGGCGGGGTCACCGGGCGGCGGGGACGGGCGTGCGGGGCCAGTTGCCGACCTCGGTCACCACGAGCCCGCCGTCGGGGCCGTGTCCCACGCGTACGCAGCTGGGGAAGGCCTTGACGGCGAACGCCTCGGTCACGGGGCCGTCGTAGGGCTCCTGGACGGTGGGCACGACGGCGGCGAGGGCGGCGGCCATCGACCCGTCGGCCGTATCGGCCGTATCGGTCGTGCCGGTCGTGCCGGTCGTGCCGGTCGTGTCCGGGTCGCCCGGGTCGCCCGACTCGTGGACGACGACGGCGAGGACGTGCCGGGCCTCCTCGGGCCGGTCCGCGTACCGGGCGACGAAGCCGGGCAGCTTGTCGCGGCAGGGGCCGCAGGTGGGCGAGAAGAAGGCGACGAGGGTTCCGTCGGCGAGGTCCCGGTCGGTGACGGGGCTGTCGGCCGGGCCGGTGGTGAAGGCGGGTACCGGGGTGCCGGCGGGCGCGACCCCGGTCATGCCCTCGGGCAGGCCGGCGGCCGGGCCCGGGGTGCGGGCCAGCAGCTCGGAGTGCTCCCGCAGCCGTCTGACGACGCCGACGACGAGAACGAGGTTGACCATGGCCAGGGCTCCGACGGCGAGGACGGCGACGGCGAGCGGACTCACGGGGCGGGTTCCTTTCGGGGCAGGGGACGCCGGGGCGGAGAGCGTCGGGGGGTTGGGCTTCGGGGCAGGGGGCCCCTGGGCAGGGGACGGAAGAGCGCGGCGAGGTCGTCGAGGGCCGTGGTGAGCAGGCCGAGGGCCGCGCCCGCGAGGACGGCGGTCAGCGCCGCCACCGGATCGCCCGCTCCCGGGGACCACCCGGGCAGGGCGGTGGCCACGAGCCCGGTGACCGCCACCGCGAGCAGGACGGCGTTGCGTACGGCGTGGACGGCGCCGAGCGGGGTCGTCGTACGGCCGAAGCAGCGGCAGGGCACGCGGTTCCCGCCGCGCGCGGCGGAGACGGCCAGCGCGGTGAAGGCGGCGAGCAGCACGGCGGCGAGGGCGAGACCGCAGACGAGCAGTACGGCGGCGGTCCCGGCGGCGGTTCCGGGTACGGCGTCGAGCGCGGCCGGCGGGGCGAGGACACCCGGCAGGGCGAGGGCGGGGACGAGGGCGGCCTCGGCGGTCACCACCGCCACGGCGAGGGGGCGGGCGGGCAACGGGACGGAGAGCAGCCGGGCGGGCAGCGGGACGGAGAGCGGCCGGGCGGGGAGGAGCCGGGCGGGGAGGAGCGCGCTCACGGACTCCGTGAACTCCGCGAAGGCGGCCCGGCTCCGTACCTTGCCCAGGACCGAGCGCGTGAACACCAGCAGCAGACAGCCCCGGACCGCCCAGAGGGCGAGTTCCACGACGGTGTCCTTCCTGAGGGGGGTGGCCCCCGGCGGGCGTCCGGAAGGGGCGCCCGCCGGGGGCCGGCGGGCCGGTCAGGCGTTGCAGCGGGCGCAGTGGGAGCCGATCCACGTGCGGGTGCCGTCGGAACAGACCCGCTCGGTCCCGAGCGCCCTGAAGCCGGTCTGGTGGCACATCGGAATCATCGTCCGGATGCACACTTCCTGGGTCCAGCACTGGACGGCGGCCGCCGCCTCCGCCTTCGGGACCAGACGGTCGACCAGGGAATCGGACAGGTTCTGGAACCACTTGCGCATGGGGCGCCCCTTTGTCTTGGCAGGTGATGAGACCCGTGGTGCGGTGCCGCTCCCGGCCGGTGGGACAGGAGCGCTTGGTGCGTCATCAGCATCCGAGGGTCGTCTTTCACGAACCTTGATCAAATCTAAAATCGGCGCCGGCCGGCGGTCGGGTCCGGGGCGCCGGGCCGCCATGGCAGGCACTCACGGGCGAACCTGGTTCGCGGAGTTGGACCGGAGACGGACCGGAGACGGACCGGAGACGGACCGGAGTCGGACAAGGGCGGCAGGAGCGGCAGGAAGCTCAAGGACGAACAATGGTGACAACTTAGGCAAGGCTCACCTAATATCGCCGTAGCCGACTTTGAGCTGTCCCCAGAAGCCGGATCTCCCTCCCGTTCCTCCCCCCTGTCCAAGCCCAGGGCACAGCCATGCACTGACCGGCGTCGTGCCCTCTCCCTGAAGGAGACATGCAGCGCATGTCCATGCCTCACAGCGGCCGGCTGGCCGCCATCGCCGCCCTGACCGTCGTATCGGTGGGCGCCGGCGTCCTCGCCGTCCCCGCCGCCGCCGCACCCGCCCCTTCCGCCATATCCGCCACCGCGGACGCACGGGCCGCAGACGCGCGGGCCGCGGACGCACGGGCCGCGGCGCCGAAGAGCGGCAGCGCCTCCGCCGCCTCCCCGATCCTGGTCACCGGCCAGGCCGGCTGGGGCTTCAAGGCGTCCTGGGTCCGCTATGTCACGGGCCTCGGGGGAACGGTGACCGAAGCGGGCGGCGCCACCAAGGGCGCGGGCGGGGTCATCTCCTACCCGGTCGCCTACGGCTCGGTGGACCCGGCCGGGCGCGACGCCGACGTGCGCTTCTCCGGCTCGGTGACCTACACGGTCCCCAAGCACGGCATCGACGCGATCACCCTCGCCAACCCGCGGGTCCTGCTGAAGGACGGCAAGGGCACGCTCCACATGGACGTCACGACCGCGCTGGCCGGCGGCGCCCCCGTCGCCACCAAGGATGTCCCCTTCGCCACCCTGACGGCGTCCGCCGGAGCCCTCGCCGGCTCAAAGATCAACTGGTCGGGCATCACGGCGAAGCTCACGGCCAAGGGCGCGGAGACCTTCTCGAACGAGGGGCAGCCGATGTACCCGGTCGGCACGGTCCTGGACAACCTCGCCGTCAGCGGCACGGTCAGCGTCCCCACCCTGACGGTCACCCAGGTCTCCGGGCTGGGGGCCGAGACCCAGGTGACGGTGACGGGCACCGGCTACCTGCCCGGCCGCGGCGTCTACCTCGCCCAGACCGTCGCCCTCCCCGGTACCGGCTTCCCCAGCGTCTTCGGCAACGCGGCCTGGATCCGCAAGGTCGGCGCCGACGGCACCTTCACCACCACCATGAAGATCACCGAGACCTTCACCCCGGGCGGCGCCCCCGCCGTGGACTGCCGTACCACCGCCTGCTTCGTGGCCAGTTTCAACTCGCACGACACCGGTGACTGGATGGCCTCCCGCTCCCAGGACGTCGCGCGGGCCGTGCACTTCGGCGCCGCCGAGGTGACCACCCAGCCGAAGTCCCGCACCGTGCGCTCGGGCGCCTCCGCCGTCTTCACCGCCGCCGCCCGCGGCGCCGACTCCGTCCGCTGGGAGCGCAGCACCGACCGGGGTACGACGTGGAGCGCCATCCCCGGGGCCGCCTCGGGCACGCTGTCCGTGAAGGCGGCCGAGGCCCTTGAATCCAGCCGCTACCGCGCGGTGTTCACCAATGTGACCGGCGAGGTGACCACGGAGTCCGCGACCCTCTCCGTCTCCGCCGTGCCCAGCCGTCTCACCTCCTTCAACGCCGCCCCCGAGCCGGTCGCCAAGGGCGAGAAGCTCACCGTCACGGGCACCCTCCAGACGATGGGGTCGACCGACGACACCTGGCGTCCCCTCGCCAGGACCTCCCTCGTCATCGAGTCCCGCCCCACCGGAGGCAAGACCTGGAGCAGGGCCGCGACGGTCACGACCGGCACCAAGGGCACCTTCTCGGCCAAGGTCACCACCACCAAGGACAGTGACTGGCGGGCCCGTTACGCGGGCACCGCCGACCGCGCCGCCTCCGTCAGCTCCACCGACAACGTGGACGTCCGGCTGCGGACCGCCGTCAGCGGCTTCAACGCCTCCCCGGAGCCGGTGCGCAAGGGGCGGACGATCACCGCGTCGGGCACCCTGCGCAACCTGGACGGCTCCTGGAAGGACGCCGCGAGCCAGTCCGTGACGATCTGGTTCAAGGCCGACGGCGCCAAGTCCTGGTCCCGTCAGGCCACGGTGCGCACCAACGGCAAGGGCAAGTTCTCCAAGGCGTTCACCGCGAAGAAGGACGGCAACTGGCGGGCCGAGTTCGTGGCCACCCCGTCCCGTCTGGGCAGCGTCAGCGGCAGCGACTGGGTCGACGTGCGCTGACCCGGGCGGCCTGTGCGCCAAGAGCGCCAAGAGCCCAGGAGCCTCATGAGCCTCACGGATCCCGGCACCGCCCTCGGGCGGGGCCGGGAGTCGCGCGTTGGAAGCCCCGGGCCGCGAGTCGCCCGCCCGAAGTCGCGCCCGGAGTCGCGCCCGGAATCCCGCGCCGTGAGTCGCGGCGCATCCGCGACATCGTTTTCCAGCCGCCCGTTCGCGTTTACCGGCCGCCAAGGGGTCCGCCCGTCGGCCACGGGCTGAAAAATCCGCTCATGGCACCCAGTGGGCGGGGTCACCTGCCGGAAGTCGCGACCGGAACACTATGGAATGTCACCTTCCAGGCAGTTTCACCTCTCCCCGCCTCCGGTCTGGACCAATAACGGTCCGATGGTTCGGAAGTTTCGGGAGTAATGCCATGGACCCTTGGGCACGTTGGGCTGAACGCTGCGTATGGTCCGGAACGTCGCATGGGGGGCACCTCGCCCGTCCATGCCCGCTTCGTACCCACGCACGCCCGGTCGTCGGCCTCCGGTCGCCGGCCGGGGACCGCACGGGCGGGACAGCCGCCCGGCCGACGACGGAATGAGGGCAGGTACATGCGAAGTGTGAGACTCGCCTTAGCGGCGACCGCGATATCGGTGATATCGATGATCGGTTTCGTCCAGCCGGCCTCCGCCGGGGACGACGCGAGGGACCGCCGGGCCCCGGCCGACACCATCGCCAGATCGGCCGCCCAGCAGCAGAACGGCCCTGCGGCGGTCGAGCGGGCGAAGGCGTACTGGACTCCCGAGCGCATCAAGCGGGTCCTGAGCCGGCCCGCCGCCGACGCGGGGGCGGCGGCAGCGCGTGACACCCGCGCCCCCGGCGCGGCGGCCGGGCAGCGCCGGACACCGGACGGGCCGGCCGGCTCGGTGCCGTCCACGGCGCCGACCGTACGGGGGTCCAAGAACCTCGCCGGCCCGCTGGCCAACACGGGTCTGGTCCTCTTCCGCACCCCGGCGGGGAACCAGAGCTGGTGCACCGCGAGCGCCGTCACCAGCCCCTCGCGCATGATGGTGGTCACCGCGGGTCACTGCGTGGTCGAGGGCGGCAGCGGCTCCCGGCCCGGCGGGGCGCGGTGGATGAGGGACTGGGTCTACCTCCCCGCCTACCACGGCGCCACCCCGCTGCCCTACGGGTACTTCCCGGCCAAGGAGTTCACCGCCTTCAACGGGTGGATCAACAACACGGACTTCAACTACGACATCGCGATGGTGACGCTGCACCCGAACGGCGCGGGCCGGGTGGGCGACGTGACCGGGACCAACGGGCTGGCCTGGAACTGGAGCATGCAGGAGTACCTGAGCGCCGTCGGGTACCCGGACAACATCCAGAACGGTGAGTACCAGCAGTTCTGCTCGGGGCACACCTCGTCGAGCCTGGTCGACCCGGCCAAGCTCCAGCTCCAGTGCCACTTCGGCGGCGGAGCGAGCGGAGGCCCCTGGCTGATGAACTTCAACGGGATCTCCGGCGAGATCAACGGGGTGTCCATCCTGCTGCGGTCGGACGGATTCAACGAATCGCCGTACTTCGACACCAAGGTCTACGACATGTGGCTGACCCAGGGGGTCCGCACCTGACCCACGCACTCGCACCCGCACCCGCACCCGCATGACGGGCGGGGCGGGGCGGCCGGGCCGGGAGGAGCAGTGGTCCTCCCGGCCCGTCCGCGGACGTTCCCGTCCCCGGATGCTCCCGGCCTCGGATGCTCCCGTCCGCGAATGTTCCTCAGCCGCCCGCCGGAGGGGCCGTGCCGGATCCGGGGCCCGGTGCGGGAGCCGGCCCGGGAGCCGCCTTCCCCAGCTCCAGGCGCGGCCAGTGGGCGAGGTCCCGCAGCAGCTGCCGGTCGTGCGTCGCGACGACGACGGCGGCGCTCGTGCCGCGAATCGCCTCGGTCACCTCGTCCACCAGCGCCGACGACAGATGGTTGGTCGGCTCGTCGAGGAGGATCAGCCCGGGGCGGCAGGCCAGCGCCAGGGCCAGGTCCAGGCGCCGCCGCTGCCCCTGCGACATCCGCCCGACCGGTGTGCGCAGCGCGTCGGAGTCCAGCAGTCCAAGCGCCCTCGGCGACACGGCGCCGGCATCGGCGTCGCGGAGCACCCCACGGGCCACAAGCCGTCCCACATGACGGGCGTGCACCTCGCGGGCGGTGAGCCCGGCGTCCCGCTCCGCGTGCTGCCCCGCTTCCTGCCCTCCTTCCTGCTCCGTGTCCTGCTCCCTGTCCTGCTCCGCGGTCTCCTGGGTCACCCGGACGACACGCGCGCCCGCCGCCGTACGGACCTGTCCCTCCGTGGGTGCGATCGCACCGGCCAGCACCGCGAGCAGCGTGGACTTCCCGGCGCCGTTGGGTCCGGTGACGAGGAGCCGGTCGCCGCCGTCGAGGGTGAGGTCGACCGGGCCTGCCAGCCGTCCGCCGACCGCGACTCCGTGCGCCCGCAGCTGCGGCGCGCCCGGCCGGACGCCCGGGTCCGGCCACCGCAGCGACGGCGGCGGCTCGGGTACGTCGATCCGGTGCGCCTCCAGGGCGTCCTGCTGTCGCCTGAGGGCCTGGACGACGCCGGGTGCGCGGGACTGGCGCTGGTGCTTGCCGGTCCCCTTGTCCGGCCGCCAGCCGGTGGAGAGCCGGTCGCGGGCCTTCGAGACGGCATCCCCCAGCCGCCGGTGCTCGGCCCGCTGGTCCTCGTGGTCCTGCTCCCAGCGCTCGCGCTCACGCCGCCGGGCCTCCTGCCATGCGTCGTATCCGCCGGCGTACAGGCGCGGCTTCCCGTCGCGCGTCGGGTCGAGATCGAGGAACCGGTCCGCGACATCGCGCAGCAGCGCCCGGTCGTGGCTGACGACGGCGAGGCCGCCGTCGTGCTCGCGCAGCCTGCGGGTCAGGAAGTCCAGCCCGCCGGCGTCGAGATGGTTGGTCGGCTCGTCGAGCAGCAGGACATCGTGGTGGGCGCCGAGCAGACAGGCCAGGCGGACCCGGTAGCGCTGGCCGACGGAGAGGGTCGACAGCGCGCGGTCGCGGTCGGCGCAGGCGCCGAGGGCCGCGAGGGCGACGTCGACGCGGCGTTCGGCGTCCCACGCGTCGAGCCGGGTGGCGGCGTCGAGCGCGGCGGCGTAGCGGTCGTCGGCGGCCGGGTCGCCCCCGGCCAGGGCGGCGGTCGCCTCGTCCAGCGCGGCGAGGGCCGCGAGCGAGGGGGCCAGCGCCAGGGACGTCAGGGTGCCGACGGTCCGGCCGTCCCGCGCGGACAGCTCCTGGCGGGCCAGGCCGATGGTGCCGGCCCGGTGCACGGTGCCCTCGTCGGGGGTGATCAGTCCGGCGAGGACGTGGAGGAGCGTCGTCTTGCCGCGGCCGTTCTCGCCGACGACGGCGATCCGCGACCGGGCGGAGACGGTGAGCGAGACGCCGTCGAGGACCCGCCGGGGCCCTCGGGTGAGGGTGACGGCCTCGGCGCGGACGTGTGCGCTGCCGCCCGCCCGGACGGGCAGGGAGATGGTCTCGGGGACACCAGAGAAACCGGAGACATCAGAGATATCGGGGGACTCGGGGAACTCGGAGGACTCGGGGGACTCAGGGGACTCAGGAAAAGGGGAGAGGTTCAACGGTTTTGCTCCGCAGCTCGCAGGGGAGCCGGGCAGCCCAAGCCGACCGCCCGGCGGGAACCGGGACGGCGTGCGCGGATTCAGCAGAAGGAAGGCGCCGCCGTCAGCGGGCGGATCGCACCTTCTGGGACCAGATACCTCGTGCCATGCCGATCATGCTAACAACGCGGGCGTCGCCGTTCACCTCGTTTTACGGGCCGGTCCGTGCGGGTGTGGGGCACCCCTGATACGGCGGGGAGGACCCACCGCGCGACGGCCGGATTCCCGGTCATACGAGTAGCTCGTTCGCATGACATGGTCTTTCGCCGTCCACCGGAGCGGGCAAGCCCTGTGAGGGAGCCCCGCGGCGGGTGCGTCTCCCCGGTCGGACCCGACAGGGGCGGCCCGTCGCCGTGGGCCGCACGGTATACGGCCCGATCACTCGGCGGGAACGCCCCGGGGTCGCCGGGCAGCGGCCGTCACCGGTCCCCGCCCGCGACGCTGCGGGCGGGGCCCCGAACATCTCCGCCGACCGTCTCTTTCCACGAAGGGTGTCCCATGTCCGCACGCCGTACTCTCACCGCGCTGTGCACGGCGCTGATCGCCGTAGCCGCGGCGGCGGCTCCCACCGCCGCCACCACCGCCACCACCACCTCGGCCTCCGCTCCGGCCCCGGCGGCCGTCCGCGCGGCGGAACTCCTCGACTGCGTCAGCCAGTCGTCCGTCGTCTTCACCCCGCCGCTGAAGGCCACCGCCCGGCCCACGACCGTCACCCTGAACGGATCCGCCGCGCCCTGCGTCGACGCGCCCCTCGGCCCGCAGGCCGTCGTCTCCGGCACCTTCACCGCCACCCTCCCCTTCACCGCCCTCAGCTGCACCGCTTCCACCCAGGCGGCCGGCGCCACCGTCGACTTCACCTGGCGGCTCGCCGACGGAACACAGACCACCAGCCATGTCACCGGCCTCACCCTCACCCAGGCCCTCGGCGCCGGAACACTCACCGGGACCGTCTCCCCCACCTCCCCCCGCCTGGCCGGACAGACCCTCACCGCCGTCATGAACGTCACCAGCAACCAGCCGCTCCTCGGCAACTGCGCCGCCGTCGTCCTCGGCCTGGCCAACGAGATCCCCAGCTCCACCCTCGTCGCCGACCTCGCCTTCACCTGACGGCGGGACCGGCCCGGACCAGACCGGACCGGACCGGGGCGGCCTACGTACCGGTGGTCAGGACCATCCGGAAGCGGGCGGCGCCGCTGCGCATGCGGCGGAAGGCCGCGTCGGCCTCCTCCAGCGGGGCCGTCTCGACCATCGGGCGGACCTCGCTGCGGGCGGTGAACGCCATCGTCTCCTCGACGTCCCGCGCCGTGCCGGAGGGATGGCCGTGGATGGTCCGGGCACCCATGATGAGCTGGAGCGGGGTGACCGTGAGCGGGTCGGAGGAGGCCCCGATCACGACCAGTTCGCCCCGGGGGGCCAGGCCGTCGACGGTCCGGGACATCGCGTCGGCGCTGGCGGCGGTCGCCAGGACGACCTTCGCGCCGCCGAGGTCGCGCAGGGCGTCCGCCACGGTGGTGGCGGTGGAGTCGATGTAGTGGCGGGCGCCGAGCCGCAGCGCCAGTTCCTCCTTGTCGGCGCCCCGGGCGATGGCGACGGTGTCGAAGCCGAAGGCGGCGGCGTACTGCACCCCGAGATGGCCGAGTCCGCCGAGGCCGAGCACGGCGACGAGGTCGCCGGGGCGGGCGGCGGTGTGCCGCAGCGCGTTGAAGACGGTCACGCCCGCGCAGCCGAGCGGGGCGGCCTCGGTGGCGGAGAGCCCGTCCGGGATGCGGGCGAGCGCGGTGGCCGGGGCGACCATGGCTTCGGCGAAGCCGCCGGGATAGGCCCAGCCGGGCACCTGGAGGGATGCGCAGGTGATGAAGTCGCCCGCGCGGCAGGAGCGGCAGTGGCCGCAGTTTCCGCCGAACCAGCCGACGGCGACCCGGTCGCCGGCCGCCCAGCCGGTGACCCCCTCGCCGAGTGCGTCGATCCTGCCCGCCACCTCGTGCCCGGTGACCAGCGGAAAGCTCACCCCGGGAAAGTTTCCGTCCACGAAGTGGGCGTCGCTGCCGCAGATCCCGCACGCCTCGACCGCGATCCGGACCTGGCCGGGTCCCGGCCGGGGCAGTTCCCGTTCGACGATCTCGAACGCCCCGCCCGGGGTTCTCACCTCGGCGACGCGCATGGACGGACTCATGGGTGGTCTCCTTCCTCCGTGCCCGCACGGGACATGCCGCGTGCGGGGGACGGCCGGGCCGGTGGTGCCCGACCGTACCCGGCCCCACGGGGCGCTGCCCGCCGCACCCGGCCCGGCGCCCGCACTCGCACCCGCCCGGCGGAGCGGCGGAGCCCGTACCCCCTGATACCCGATCGGGTGTGGTGTGGCTCACGAACGGGGAACTCGCGCGGACGGCCCGGACAGCTGGACGGTATGGAGATGAGTGTGCGGGCCCGTATACGGGCCGGGGACCCCGACGCGTTCGGGGCTCTCTACGACGACAACGCCCGCGCGGTGTACAACCACGCGTTCCGGCTGACCGGGGACTGGTCGACGGCCGAGGACGTGATGGCCCTGACCTTCCTGGAGGCGTGGCGGCTGCGCGGGGGCGTGGATGTGGAGGGCGGGTCGCTGCGGCCGTGGCTGCTGGGCATCGCGACCAACACGGCACGCAACACCCGCAGGGCGGCCCGGCGGCACGAGGCCGCCGTGGGCCGGCTGCCGCGTGGCGGGGCGGTCCCGGACTTCGCCGAGGAGCTGGTCGGCCGCATCGACGACACCGAACAGCTCAGGACGGTCCGGGCGGTGGTGGGGGGACTGCGCCGGGCGGAACGCGAGGTGCTCGCCCTGTGCGTCTGGTCCGGGCTGGACTACGCGGCGGCGGCCCAGGCGCTCGGGATCCCCGTCGGCACCGTCAGGTCCCGGCTCGCCCGCGCCCGCGCGAAGCTGGCCAGGCTGGTCGGCCCCGCCGCCACGGAGGTACGGAACCCGCGGCGTGACCGCGGACAGGTAGAAGGTGGCCGCACCTCTGCGGCCCGGCCCACCCAGGAGGAGACCCGATGAGCCCCCAGCAGCACCGGCCGGAGGCGGCCGAGCGTGAGGAGCTGGCCCGGCTGGTGCCGGTACCGGCCGACAGGGACCTGCCCGGGAACCGCCACCGCCTCTTCAAGCACTATCTGATGAACGAAGTCCAGCGTGATCTCCGTGATCTCCACCCGGATCCGGCCCAGGAGTCGGCCCGCCGGACACGGGACCGGCGCAAGCGGCTGATCTGGCGCGTCGCCGTGCCCGCCGCGGCCCTCGCCGCCGCGGGCGGCACGGCGGCGGCCGTCATGGCCGGCGGGACCGCGCCTGCGGCCGCGCCCCTGACCGTCCAGTGCGCGGCCACCCTCTCCACCGAGATCCGCGACAGCTTCGCCACGGCCGTCAGGAGCGGCGAGAGCCCGGAACAGGCCTGCGCCAAGGCGTGGCCGGATCTTGTCGAGAATCTGCGCAGCCACCCGGAGACGGCCGATCGCGCCGCCCGGTGGACCCCCGCCCCACCCGATCATCTGGTCGGGTGCACCTCGCGGAACGGCGACAGGGCGGTGATCGTCTACCCCCGGCCCACCGGCCTGACCGCTGAGCGGGCGTGCGCCCGCGTCGGCCAGGTGCGCCCCGACGACGGCCCCGTCTACGCGGGCGCCACGGCGGAGCAGGTCCGGAAGCTGGCCGAGCTGGTGGACGACCGGATCGGCGACAGGATCGGCGACGGGACTGACGGCGGAACCGGCGGCGGCTCGATCGGTCCCGGGGGCGCGTGCGCGCCGTACAGCGTCATGCGGACCGCCGTGGAGCGCTCCCTGGACGAACTCGGCATGAGCCGCTGGCGCATCGACAACCAGCACACCGGAGGGGACGGCGGCACGGTCTGGTACGACATCCGCGAGGCCACGGGCACGGTCGTCCTGCGCGACGGCACGCGGCTGTGCACCGCTGGGTGACGCGTCCGGACCTGCCCGGCCCGGCCCGGTCCGACGGGTGCGTCGGACCGGGCCGGGCCGGGCGAACCCGCCGGGCGGGGTCAGCCGTTGCAGCGGACGCAGCGCAGGCCCTGGTAGGTGCGTGACCCGTCGGCGCAGACCAGATGGGTGACGATCATCCAGCGGTTGGTGGCGCTGCACAGCTGGAGCGGGCCCGTGGTGCAGGTCTCCTCGGTCCAGCACTGGGTGGCGGCGGCTGCCTCCGTCTTCGAGACCAGGCGGTCGACGAGCGCGTCGGAGAGGTTCTGGAGCCAGGTGCGCATGGGACGTCCATTCGTCTCGATGGGGTGGGACGCGTGGTACGGGCCGCCTCCCGGCCGGGGCGCGGGGGCGGCGTCGTGCCCCGCCAGCATCCGGGGGCCGTCTTGCACGAACCTTGATCAAATCTCAAATCGGCGGCGCGGGAGGACGGGTGGCACCGGACGGCACCCGCACGCCTGAGGCGCCGGATCAGCAGGAATCGGAGCAGGAGGAATCGGAGCAGGAGCGAAGAGCGCTCTGCTCCACCGTTCCACCGTTCCACCGTTCCACCGTCAGGTCCGCAGGGATTCCCGTACGCGGTCCATGACGGCTCCGCGCTGCCCCGCCCGTATCGCCCCGGGACAGGCGTGCCCGCCCCAGGCGCCTTCGCCCATGGAGTGGGTGCCCAGGCCCCGCCCCTTCGGGGAGTCCGTCACCTCAAGGGGCCAGCCGTGCTCGCGCGCGCCCCACGCGTAGACGCGCGCGACGGCTTCGACCTGCGCCGTGGTGAGCGGCTTGCCGAAGAAGCCCGAAGTCTCCACCGACACCCATTCGGCGTTGCCCTCGCTCTGGGTCCAGGCCCGGTCGTGGACCGATACGTACTGCTCGATCTCGCCTGCCTGCGACACCCAGAAGTGGGCCGAACTCCGCGTCGCGGGGTTGGAGAACCGCTCGAACAGCGACCCCTCGCCCTCCTGTACGTGCAGCACCAGGCCGCGTTGCCCCCTCCGCCCGCCCCGGCCGAAGTTCTCCTCGATCGGTTTCCGGTCGGCGCCGGACATCCATCCGGGGGCCATGGCGACGGCGGAGGCCGACGCGACGCGGGGCCGCTGGACCGTCTGTGCCTCCGGAGCCGGCGGCGGGGGCTGCTGCGGCGCGGGCCGCTCCTTCCTGAGGACGGCGACGGCCGACACGGGGGCGAGGAGCAGCCCTCCCCCGAGGAGGAACACGCCGCGCCGGGTCGGCCCGCTGGTCTGTCGCCGGTGCTTCCGCGTCACAGGTGCCTCCGGGTCGGTGTGTCGGAGGCCGTGCGGCCGCTGCGGGGAGTGGACATGCCGAACAACGTGTCCCGGAAATGTGATCACCACCTCATGGACATGTGATGGGAAGGCAACAGCGCGCGCGAGCGGGCGACGGCGGAGCCGGCGGCACCGCCGCGGCCGGCCGCCCGTTCATCTCTCATATCGGCTCCGGAAGAGCACCGAGGTGTTCGCCGACGCGCTCGCGCAGCAGCAGGTACTCCGCCCAGCGGCGCGGCAGAGGGCCCGGGGGCCGGACGACGACACGTTCCGCGCCGATGGTCTGCCCCTGCTGGAACTGCTCGCGTGTCAGATCGAGTTCGACCCCGCTGGCCAGCCGGTTCCACCAGTGGAAGCCGCGCTGGGCACCGTCGGCGAGATACACCTCGCCCACCACGAGGTCGCCACCGAGGACATCGTTGACGATCAGAGCGGTGATGTCGCAGTGTCCCCGGGCCGGGTTGCCGGGCCGCCAGTCGGCGAGGTCGTCGGGTGAACACGTGTCGGCGGCCCAGCTCTCCCGCAGGGCCCGGTCGAGATCCAGCAGATTCCAGGGAGTCATCCCGGCAGCATCGCAGGTCCCTCCGGCAACCCTCAATGGTCATGTCGGGGGTTGTGCCAGGGCTGATGTCAGGGGCGATGTGAGGGATGGTGTCAGGAGCGTGACAGGTGGGTGTCAGGCCCGGCGGGAAGGGTGGCGGCATGAAGAATTCGGCGATCGCGGCCCCGGGGCTGCGCAGAGTACGCGACGTTTTGGCACGGCATGTCGAGTCCGGGAGGATTCCCGGGCTCGTCGCCCTGGTCGGCCGGGGTGGTGAGACGCACATCGAGGCGATCGGGACGATGCGTCATGACGGCGGCGCGCCGATGCGCCACGACACGATCTTCCGGATGGCGTCGACGTCGAAGCCGGTCGCGGTCGCGCCGGTGCTGATGCTGATCGACGAGTGCAGGCTGCGGCTGGACGACCCGGTGGAGCCGTGGCTGCCCGAGCTGGCCGGCCGACGGGTGCTGAAGCGGGTCGACGGCCCGCTGGACGACACCGTTCCGGCACGGCGGCCGATCACCGTACGATCCCTGCTCACCTCCACGTTCGGGCTCGGGATGGATCTGACGTCGCCGGAGGCTCCGGTCCAGGTGGCGATCCAGGAGCTGGAACTCACCGGCAGAGGAGCGCCGCCGCCGGAGCCGGACGAGTGGATGCGCCGCCTGGGCACGCTGCCGCTGACGCACCAGCCCGGAGCGCACTGGCAGTACCACATCAGCAACGATGTGCTCGGCGTGCTGGTCGCCCGGGTCACGGGCCGGCCGTTCGCGACGTTTCTGCGCGAACGCCTCTTCGAACCGCTGGGGATGAAGGACACCGGTTTCCATGTACCGGCCGACGGGATCGACCGGCTGCCGCCCGCGTACGTTCCCGATCCGCGGACCGGGGAGTTCATCGTGTGGGACGAGGCGGCGGGCGGAAGGTACAGCCGGCCCCCGGAGTTCCCGTCAGGGGGCGGCGGGCTGGTCTCCACCGTCGCCGACTACCACGCGTACTTCCGGATGCTGCTGAACCACGGCATGCACGGGTCCGAGCGGATCCTGTCCCGGCCCGCCGTCCAGCTGATGACCACCAATCGCCTGACGCCCGCGCAGCAGGCGCCCCGGGACGCCCTGGCCGACAGCACCCCGCTGGCGTACGGCCTCGGGAAGCACGGGGGCTGGGGCTTCGGGATGGCCACCCGTACGTACCGGTCCGACTTCGCGTCCGTGGGCCAGTTCGGCTGGGACGGCGGGACCGGCACCACGGCGTACGCCGATCCCGAGGAGCGGCTCACCGGGATGCTGCTCACCCAGGTGGGGATGTCCACGCCGGATTCGCCGAGGGCCATCCACGACTTCTGGACCACGGTCTACCAGGCGATCGACGAATGATCCGGGCCCCCGGCCCCGGGCGGCCGAAGTCGGCTCAGGTCAGGGCGATGAGCCCCGCGTCTGTCGGCCGGAAGCCGCAGGCGCCGAGGTAGAAGGGGCGCAGGTGCTCCTCGAAGTCGACGTGGAGCCATGCGCAGCCCGCTGCCCGGGCGCCGCGCGCCGCCGTCGTCACGAGTTCGGTTCCGACACCGGACCCGCGCGTGTTCCGGGCGACCATCGTGTCGAGGACGAAGGCATGGGCGCCACCGTCCCAGGCGACGTTGACGAATCCGACGAGCCCGCCGCTCCCGCCCTGCCCGCTCTGCCCGCCGCCCTCCCGGGCGCAGACCCAGCCGAGGCTGTGCCGGTGCACCCGGGTCCGCCAGTCGGTGGGCACCGGGTCATGGCCGAACGCCTCCGCGTGGAGCGCGTCGACGGCCGCGTTGTCGAAGTCCCCGCGCCAGTCGTACAGGATCGTCACGGACCGCATCGTAGATCGTGGGGCGGTGGATCGTGGGGCGGCCGTCGGGGCGACGGACCCGGACGGTTCAGACGGTGTGCCGCTTCAGACGGTGTGCCGGACCCAGACATTGGGCTCGACGTAGACCGCGTACCCCCGTTCGGGTTCGCAGTGCACCGGCACCAGCGCGCCGGGGACCTCCACCGGGCCCGGGGTGTCGAAGGGGAGCCCGGTCCAGGCCCGCCACTGCTCCAGGGTGCCCGGAATCGTCATCGAGGCCGGGCAGACCGCCTCCACGGTGGCGCCCAGGCGGGCGTGGACCCTCAGCCAGGGGTCGTACGGCAGGCCGTCCGGGCGGGTGCGGAAGGCGTACTCCTCGATGGAGCCGCCGGCCTCCAGGTGCTTGGCGGTGGGCCGGACCGGGGCGACGAGGTTCGGGATGCCCAGCCGCCGGACGTTGTCCCGCAGGGCGACGAGCATCCGGCGGGATATCCCCTCGCCCTGCCGGTCCGTCGTGACGGTGATGTCGAGCGCGCTGACCGTGTCCGGCTGCTCTCCGGCCCGCAGATCGGCGAAGGCCCAGATCAGGACCTGGTCCCAGCCCATCCCCGGCAGCTCGCCCCGGCCCGGCGCCGCCAGCCGGAAGGGTGCGCTGATCGCGTGCGCGACCACCTCGTCGCCATCGGTGGCGACCAGGACATGTTCGGGAAACTCCGTGGGCACGTGGGCGTAGCACGCCCAGCCGACCGGGTCCTCGGCCATGAAAGCGGGCCAGTCGTCGGGCATCTGCCACATCGGTCCCTGGAGTTCGGGGCGCTCGGCGAGGGTGGTGATCACGAGAGACATACCCCGGACGGTAGTCGCGGGGCACGCCGGAGGTCATCGTGTTTTCGCAGGGCGGGCGTCGTGCGGGGCCGGGGCGGGCGTCGTGCGGGGCCGCGCGGTCAGTCCCGCCCAGTGGTGAGCAGCCGATCGCGGAGCGCCTGCGCCGTCGTCCCCCGGACGCCGACCCGGTCGGTGAGGTAGCCGGTGACCGAGCCGTACCGGGCGGTGAGGTCGGACAGGACCAGTTCCATGACGGTGACGGGGGCGCGGCCGTAGCCGGGCCAGCGCAGGACGCGGCCCGGGTGGGCGGCGTGCCAGTCGGCGACCAGCCGGTCGGTGGCGAGTTCGGTGAGGGCGAAGTCCGCGAGGATCTGTTCGTCGTCCACGTCGAGGAGGGTGAGGACGAGCGCGGCGATCAGGCCGGTGCGGTCCTTGCCCGATGCGCAGTGGAACACCAGCGGCCCTTCGGCCTCGGCGATGACCTCGACGGCGCGGCGGATCTCGTCGGCGCCGTCTTCGGTGACCTCGGCGAAGCGGTCGGCGAGATAGCGCCAGGGGTCGGTGTCCGGGTCGATCTCGGCCTGGTCGTAGGGCCGGTGCTCGATGCTCAGATTCTCGTACCGGAAGCGGTCCGGCTCGGGGACCCGCAACGTCATCGGCGCGGACGCCGTCGTGGACGCGGTGCGGCGCTGCTGGGCGTCGCTGTGGACCGACCGGGCGGTCGCCTGTCCGACCGACGACCAGGTCCGGCGGCTCGTCGCTCGCGGCGCGGCGGCACGTGACGTACGTCCACAGTGGAGCGGGGTGCCTGCGGGCGGCGGCGTCCGGCCCGTCAGGCACTGAACCGGTCGACCAGCCTCCTCATGGTCTCGAAGGCGGGTTTGGGGGTGTAGTCGTCGGTGGTGAGGCCGAATTGATGGAACAGTCCCGGGTTGGCGCTGTCGGCGTCCCGCAGCGCGAAGTGCGTGTAGCCGCTCAGTCCGAGGTCTGCCGCGTGGGCCGCGACCGACCCGACCACCGTCGCGAGGACGTCGGCCTGGCGGTGCGGAGTCCGGTCCGGGCCGGTGGGCCAGCCGTGTTCGGTGATGTGCAGGGGCAGGTGCCCCAGACCGGCCGGGGTCAGCACGGTGTCACGGTGATGGCGCAGCAGTCCTCACCGGCGACTCCGCCCGGGTAGATCCCGAAGAGCAGGCCGTCCTGCGTTCCCGGCGTCACGCGTTGGATTCCTCTCGGTCAGGGGGTTCGGGGGTTCAGGGGGTTCGGGGGTTCAGGGGGTTCAGGGGCTTGAGGACTCGGGTCTCAGGGAGTCGGGATCCGTTGCCGCAGCGTCCGGCCATGTCAGCGCGCCGCTACGGATGTCCTCGATGACGGAGTCGATCCACGCCGTCTCGGCGCGTGCGAGGGACAGCGCGTAGTCGGCTTCGATGACGTGCAGTCGCGGCACACCGGCCACGAGGGCCTCCGCGAGGCGTTCCCCGTCGGCGGCCGTACGCCGGCGAAGGCGCCGGGCGCGCTCGGTCAGGGCCTCCTCGGCGCCGGCAGGACCGAGCGCGCCGAGGTAGGTGACAGCGCCCAGGAAGTGCGAGAACTCCCGCCGTGGGTCGCGGATCTGTGCGTCCAGCCGCCGTACGAGTTCGTCGCGCCCTGCTTGCGTCAGGGCGTAGACGGTCCTTTCGGGCCGGTTTCCCGAGCGCTGCCGGCCCTGGGAGGCCACCCATCCGGCTTCGGCGAGGGCGGCGACGGTGTTGTAGAGCGTGCCCCGATGGATCACGGCCGCGTGGTTGGCGCTGCGTTCTCGCAGTTCGGAAAGCATCTGATGGGGGTGTGAGCTCTGCTCCAGCAGAAGGCCCAGCACCGCCGTCACGATCGGGTTGTCCAGAGCACGACGTGGCATGGTCGAAATCTATCAGTCCAAATAGACTAAGGGGCTCGGAGGGCGAAGGGTCGGAGGGAACGAGCAGGCGCGGCACTCTCCCTGACCGCGGCCTCCCCACGGCGACATGCCCGGGTGGTCGGGACACCGGACCCATGTGCCCGGGACACCGAGCGCCGCAGGATGACTCCGTCGCCGAACGGCGATGCACCACAACGGGAGAAGAGGTACGTACGATGAGGAAATCCCTGGCCGCCGCCCTGTCGGCCGTCGTGGTCCCGGCCGCCCTGCTGACCGCCGCGGGCACCGCGCAGGCGGCCCCCGAGCCGGTGGCACCGGCCGCCACCGCACCTGCGAAGGCCACCCCGGGGGCCGTCGCCGCCGCCGGGAAGAAGCTCGCCGCCGCGGGCGACGTCACCATCCAGAACCGGTACAACAACCGCTGTCTCCAGGCCAAGGGCGATGCGCCGGGCTTTGATGTCCGGCTGATGGACTGCGACGCGAACGACCCCCGGCAGCAGTGGGACATCGCCTGGGTCTACACCCAGGCGGGCGGCTACTACGAGCTGCGCAGCGCGCCGAGCGGGCTGTGCCTGGACGCCGACTGGGCGTCCATCGGCGGCAACGGCACCCGGATGCAGGTGTGGACGTGCCAGGGCACCGACCAGACCAACCAGCACTGGCGGATGAGACCGGTCACCAACCTGCCGAACACGTTCGAGGTGACCGTCGAGACCAACAACCGCTGCCTGGACGGGGACCTCAACTCGATCGGCTGGAACGGGGGCCGGGTGCTGCTGTGGAACTGCCTGGGCCCGGCGCAGGTCAACCAGCAGTGGCGGATCGTCTGACCTGACCGGACCTGACTGGACAGGACCGGACAGGACCTGACCGGACAGGACCGGCTCAGCGCTCGCCGCCGAGGCCCGCCTCCCGGGCCCGGACGATCGCCTCCGCCCGGCTGCCGGCGTGGAGCTTCATGAAGATGCAGGAGAGGTGATTGCGCACGGTCTTCTGGCTCAGCGTCAGGCGGTGCGCGATCACCCTGTTGTCGAGGCCACGGGCGGCCAGGTCCAGGACCTCGTGCTCCCGGGGTGTCAGACCGGGCAGGACCGGAGCGGGCCCGCCCGCGTACCGGCCGGTCAGATAGGCCACGGCCCGGTCGGCGACGGCCGGGCCGAGGAGGACTTCCCCGTTGGCGACCGCCCGTACCGCCCGTTCCACTTCCGTCCCGGTCGATCCCTTGAGGAGATACCCCCGCGCTCCCGCCCGCAACGCGGCGAACACGGAGTCGTCGTCGTTCCGCGTGGTCATGACCAGGACAGCCGGCTGCGGCCGCAGTCGCAGCAGCCCGCGCGTGCCGTCGATCCCGGACGTCCCCTCCGGACCGCCCAGTTCCAGGTCCATGACGACCACATGGGGACGGTGCCGCTCCACGGCGACGATCGCCTCCGCCGCGGTCGCCGCCTCCGCCACCACGGCCAGTCCGGGGAGCGAGCCGAGCAGTGCCGCCATGCCCAGCCGGAAGACCGGATGATCGTCCACGATCACGACGGTGATCTCTGCCATGCCGTTCATCCCGTCCCGTCCCCCTCCCCCAGGCCCGGACCTGGGCACCCGAGGAGGCTCTCAGGAACAGCGGGCCGGCCCCACCCCAGAAACCTGGGGTTCTGGGCTCGGTCCCCGCGACCACGCTTCAGCGGCGGCGGGCCAGCAGGTGGGCATCGAGGAAGCCCCGCTCGGAGGCCGGGTCGTGGAGCAGCCGGGCGAACGTGACGAACCCGGCCCGGGTGAGCAGTTCGGCGAACCGGTCCGCCGGCCAGCTGTAGGCGGGCGTCACCTTGTGGTCAAAGCGGATCGGCTCGGATCCCCCGGTCGCAGTCGCAGTCGCGGTTACGGTCGCGGTTACGGTCGCGGTCGCGGTCGCGAAGAACGAGCACAGAATCAGCCCTCCCGGCGCCAGGACCCGCGCCTGTTCGGCGAGCAGCGCGGGCAGCTCACCGGGAGGGGTGTGAATCATCGAGTAGTGGGCCAGCACGCCGCCCAGCGTGGCGTCCTCGACCGGCAGGGCCTCCATCCGGGCCTCTTCGAACCGCAGCGCCGGATGGGCCCGCCGCGCGTGGTCGACCATGCCCGGGGAGAGATCGAGCCCGAAGGCGTCGAGTCCCAGATCGTGCAGCATCGCCGTCATATGTCCGGGCCCGCAGCCGACATCGGCCGCCCGCAGGTTTCCCGTCCCGCGGACCAGCTCGGCGAAGGTGCCGAGCATGGCCCGCGTGAGCGGCTGCGCCTCCAGCCGGTCGGCGAACAGCGAGGCGTACAGCTCCACGATCCCGTCGTAGGCCGCCCTGGTCTCGTCCTGGTGCTCCCCCATGGCAGGGAAGTTAACATCCGGGCGGCAGGGGGCCGGTACGGTCAGGCGAAACTGCGGACGAAGACGTCCGACACGCCGTTGGTGTCGCCGGGCACGATGTCGTCGGCCGTGGAGTGGAAGACCACCTCGCGCCCACCCGAGCTGACCGCGTCCGTCCCGGCCGACGCGGGCTGGGCCGAGACGGTCTCGTCGGTGCCCGTCTGGAGGTCGCGCAGGGTGAGCGACGACGGTCCGGTCGTGCCCTGCGGGGCGTACAGCAGATAGCGGCCGGTGGGATCGATGGCCACACCTCGTACGTTCGTGACCAGTTGGGCGGTGCCGGAGGCGGTGTCGTGGACGTAGGTGTCGGCGCCCGAGAGGTAGACGACCTTGCTGCCGTCGTCGCTGAGCTGGACGAGGGTCGCCGCCTTGGCCGGGCCCTCGATCGGGCCGGATGTGGTGTCGCCGGTCCGGTTCCAGACGAAGACGTCCTCCGCCTGGCCGTCCTGGTAGGCGAGGGAGCGGCCGTCGCCGCTGAGGGACGGCAGGGACGACCGGGTGTGGCCGAGGGCGGCGACGGTCCTGCTGGTGCCGTCGCCGTCGTGCAGTTCGACGCGCTGGCCGGGCGAGGGTTGTCTGAAGAACACGACAAGGGCGAGGGAGCTGCCGTCCGCGCTCAGCGACGGCTGGTTGCAGCTGTGGGCCAGGCAGTTGGCGGAGGCCGTGCCTCCCGTGCTCACCTGGTACTGGCGGACCCGGACGTTGTTCACCCACTGGATCGGATAGGCGACATATCCCCCGTTGCCACTGATCACCGGGGGATTGAGCGGGTCATAGGTACCCATCCGGCTGTTCTGCCCCGTCTGCCGGTCGCGGACGAAGACCCTCTCGCCTCCCGCCGCGCCGCCGGGTATGAGGTTCGTCGCCGACGACGAGAAGACGACGCGGCGGCCGTCGGGCGTGATCGAGGCGTCGGCGGAGTTGCCGTCGGCCTGGGTGCCGCCGGCCGCGACACTGATCCTCTCGACACCGGCCACCCGGCTGCCCGCTGAGCCTGCTGAGCCCGCCGCGCCACCCATGGGCTCGATCGCGGGCCGGGCCGAGGCCGCTCCGGGCAGCACCGCCGTGACCGCGCAGACCGCGAACGCCGCGCACAGCGCGACCCGCACACGTCTGGTGGTACGCCGGTTTGCGTTTCCACTCATTTTCCCCCCAGAAAGGACACGGCTCCTCCCCCGGCTCCCCACCAGAGGACCACAAGGATGCAACCACGATGGCGCTGCGGGGTCAATGCGTCACATGACGTATCAAGAGGCACCGTTCCGGTCGTGTGACGGCGGGGCCGCACGGCCCATGGGGAACATCCGTGCACGGCGGCACTGCTTCACTCGTTCCAGACCGTCTCCCCCTATCCGGGTAAGGACCACGCCATGACCACCCCGCACGCCTTCCCTCTGGAGCCCACCCCGATCCATGTGCCCGACGAGGTCCTGGCCGACCTGCGGGGCCGTCTCGCTTCGACCCGTCCGCCGCTGGACGAGGGGAACGCGGACTGGTCCTACGGCGTCCCGGACGGCTATCTCCGCGAACTGGTCGCCCACTGGCGGGACGGCTACGACTGGCGCGCCGCCGAGGCCGCCATCAACGCCTACGAGCACTACCGGGTGAACGTCGCCGGGGTCCCCGTGCACTTCATGCGCAAGGCGGGCCGCGGCCCCCGCCCGATCCCGTTGATCCTCACCCACGGCTGGCCGTGGACCTTCTGGCACTGGTCGAAGGTGATCGACCCGCTGGCCGACCCGGCCGCGTTCGGCGGTGACCCCGCCGACGCGTTCGACGTCATCGTGCCGTCGCTGCCCGGCTTCGGATTCCCCGGTCCGCTCACCGGCTTTCCGGACGTCAACTTCTGGAAGGTCGCCGACCTCTGGCACACCCTGATGACGGAGACCCTGGGATACGAGAAGTACGCCGCCGGGGGTTGCGACATCGGCGGGATCGTCTCCAGCCAGCTCGGCCACAAGTACGCCGGCGAACTGTACGGGATCCACATCGGCTCCGGGCTGCCGCTCGACTTCTTCACCGGACCCCGCGCCTGGGACTTCGCCCGGAACCGCCCCCTCACCGACGACCAGCCGGCCGATGTCCGCGCCCGCATGATCGAGCTGGACCAGCGCTGGGCGTCCCACCTCGCCGTGCACATGCTCGACGGCGCCACCCTGGCGCACGGGCTGAGCGACTCGCCCGCCGGGCTGCTCGCCTGGCTGCTGGAGCGCTGGAACGCGTGGAGCGACCACGGTGGCGACGTCGAGTCCGTCTTCACCAGGGACGACCTGCTCACCCACGCCACGATCTACTGGGTGAACAACTCCATCGCCACGTCGATGCGCTACTACGCCAACGCCAACCGCTACCCCTGGACGCCGGCCCACGACCGCACCCCGGCCGTGGAGGCCCCGGTGGGCCTCACCTTCGTCACGTACGAGAACCCGCCGGGCGTCGACACCGCCACCGACCGCGTCCGGTCGTTCAGGTCCGGCCCGCAGGCGGCTTGGTTCAACCACGTCAACGTCAACGCCCACGACCGGGGTGGTCACTTCATCCCCTGGGAGAACCCGGAGGCGTGGGTGAGCGACCTGCGCCGCACTTTCCACGGCCGGAGGCCCTGAGCGGCCTCGCGGGCGCGTGCGGCGACGGGCTGAGAGAGAGGGGGCCATCCCCGCATGCGCGGGGAGCAGGGAAAGCGGTGCCCCAACCGATCACCCAGGGTCCCAGCTGCCGGACTTCGTGTCCGTGTTCTGCGCCGTCCAGGTCGGGCCGGCGATGACTCTCGTGGTGCGCAGGGTGCGGGAAGCCTGGTGTGTGAACGCGCGGTTCATGTGGTGTCTCCGTTTCCTCGGGTCGTCTCCAGTGGTGCCTGAGATCGAGAAAACAGGACCCACCCATTGTTCAGCAGCCCTGTTCCCGGCGCTGAACATTGCTCTTTGTGAGTCCCTGAGCTGCGGGAACCTCTGCGGTACCGTGTTCAGCGACCATTCAAGGGCGCTACAACACGGGGGTGTTGGTGGTGGCGGGGCGTCATGAGGTGCCGGTGGATCCGCAGGCGGGTCCGGTGGAGGAGTTCGCGTTCGGGTTGCGGAAGCTGCGGGTGGAGGCCGGGCAGCCGACGTACCGGGTGCT
>NZ_BSBI01000020.1:0-164315 GCF_034961445.1 Streptomyces yaizuensis | reverse complement strand
GTTTTAGCGTTAGGGAAACGCCCGGTTACATTCCGAACCCGGAAGCTAAGCCTTTCAGCGCCGATGGTACTGCAGGGGGGACCCTGTGGGAGAGTAGGACGCCGCCGAACAAATTTTGGGCCCCGGTCCTGTACACCTTGTGTGTACGGGACCGGGGCTTTTTTGCGTTCTAGGGTATTGGCCATGAGCTACGACCTGGTGATTTTCGACAATGACGGCGTCCTGGTGGACAGCGAGACCATCGCCAATGAGGTCCTGGCGGCGTATCTGACCGAGCTGGGGCACCCCACCACCTTCGAGGATTCGGTCCGCGACTACATGGGCGCGGCCGTGCACCGCATACACGACCTGGTCCTGGAGCGGACGGGGCAGCGGCTGCCGGAGGACTTCGACAAGGCGTTGCACGCCCGTACCGTCGCCGCGTTCGATCGGGAGCTGGAGCCCGTCGAGGGCGTGATCGAGGTGCTGGAGAAGCTGGTCGCCGAGGGAATGCCGTACTGCCTGGCGTCGTCCGGGAGCCATGAGCGGATCCGGGCCGGGCACCGGAAGACCGGGCTCGACCGCTGGTTCCGGGACGGGATCGTCTTCAGCGCGCAGGACGTGGGCCGGGGCAAGCCGGCGCCGGACCTCTTCCTCCACGCGGCGGAGCGGATGGGGGCCGCTCCCGGGCGCTGCGTCGTCGTGGAGGACAGCGCGCTGGGCGTCGCGGCCGCCGTGGCCGCCGGAATGGACGTGTACGGCTACACCGCGATGACCTCGGCGGAGCGACTGGCCGATGCCACGGGCCACTTCGGTGCCATGGCTGAACTGCCCGCGCTCCTGGTCCGGTAGCCGTCCCAGCAGTCGGCCCAGCAGCCGTCCCAGCAGCCGGTCCGGTAGTCGGACGGCGGCGGGCGGCGGATACGGTGGCGGGTATGAGCAGCCGTGCGATGAGCAGCCGTGCGTTGTTGATGTGGGACGAGGCGGTGACGGCGTACGACTTCGGGCGCGGGCATCCCATGGACCCGGTGCGACTCACGCTGACCATGGATCTGGTGCGGGCCTACGGGCTCGACGCGGCCCTGGAGGTCGCGGCGGCCCGCCCGGCCGGCGACTCGACGCTGCGGCTCGTCCACCGCGAGGACTACGTGGCCGCGGTCCGCGCGGCCTCCGCCGATCCGAAGGCGGCCGACCAGGCGTACGGGCTCGGGACGCTGGACGACCCGGCGTTCGCCGGTATGCACGAGGCGTCGGCGCTGATCGCCGGGCAGTCCGTCGCGGCCGCCGAGGCGCTGTGGCGGGGCGAGGCCGACCACGCGGTCAACTTCGCCGGCGGTCTGCACCACGCGATGCCCGGGGCCGCCGCCGGTTTCTGCGTCTACAACGACGCCTCGCTCGCGATCGCCCGGCTGCTGGAGCTGGGCGCGGAGCGGGTCGCGTACGTCGATGTGGACGTGCACCACGGCGACGGCGTCCAGGCGGCGTTCTGGGACGACCCCCGGGTGCTGACGGTCTCGCTGCACGAGCACCCCCGGATGCTCTTCCCCGGCACCGGCTGGCCGGAGGAGACCGGCGAGACGGGCCCGGGGGAGGGCGGCGCGGTCAATGTGGCGCTGCCCGCCGGTACCGGGGACGAGGGGTGGCTGCGGGCGTTCCACGCGGTGGTACCGGAGTTGCTGGCCGATTTTCGCCCCCAGGTCCTGGTGACCCAGCACGGCGCGGACACCCATTTCGAGGACCCGCTGGCGCATCTGGCGGTGTCGCTGGACGCGCAGCGGGCGGTCCAGGAGGCGTGTCACACGCTGGCGCACGAGTACACCGAGGAGGGGCGGTGGCTGGCGCTGGGCGGTGGCGGGTATGCGGTGGTCGACGTGGTGCCCCGGTCCTGGACGCATCTGGTGGCGATCGCCGCCCATCGGCCGGTTGATCCGGCGTCAGCGATTCCGGAGGAGTGGCGGAACGAGGTCTACGCCCGTACCCGGCAGCCCGGTCCGTGGCGGATGACCGACGGGCGGACGCCGGTGTGGCGGGACTGGTCGGAGGGGTACGACCCGGCGGACGAGCTGGATCGTGCGGTCCTGGCGACCCGGCGGGCGGTGTTCCCGCTGCGGGGGCTGCTGGTGTAGACGGCGGGGTGGGGCCCGTCCGGAGCGGCCGCCGGGAGCGTTCTCGGCGACCCCATGCCGGCCGGACGTCGGCCCGACACCGGCCCGCCACCGGTTGAGGCGGCCAGGGGCCCGTCAGGCGTCCGGAGGGGCGGTCGTCCGACCTTTTCCGCTCTGGACCCCGTCGAGGGCGTACGGCGGGCGCCGACGGCCCTTGGCGGGCTCCTCGGCCCCCGGCGGCTGGCGGCCGACGGCGGGATTACGCCAACTGTGCGGTGGTACCGGCCTTTCGACCCCTGCGGCGGCCCGCTCCGGCACCATCGGCGGCGTGACCATCGGTGGCGTATCCCTCGGCAGTGCGGCCGGCAGTCCCGCCGGCGGCGCGGTCGGCAGCGCGATCCGGACGCCCCTTCCGGCCCGCCCGGAGGCCACGGAAGCCACGAAAGCAGCGGAAGCCACAGCCCTGCGGGCGCACCTGCTGGCGGCCCGGCTGGCCGGCCCCGTCGCCACCCCGCGCGAGAAGAGCCTGCGCAGCTACCGTCTCTTCGCCGCCCGGGACCCCCGGGGCACCCTCGGCCTCACCCCGGCCCGGGAGTGGGGCGAGGCCGACGTCCTGGCGCTCATGGCCCGCCGCTGCGGCGTACCGGCCGACCCTGCCCGTACCGGAGGCCCCGATGTCATCGACCCCGGCCGCACCCTCGATGCCCTGGACGCCTTCGCGGAACGGCTGTCCGCCGTGGCCGCCCGGCGCGGTGCCGTCCTGCTCGGGACCGGCCATCCGCGCCCGCTGCTGGGGTTCTACGCCGGGCTGGCAGACGCATTGTCGGCGGCGGGTTGCATCGTTCTCACCCCCGCGCAGGGCCGATGTGTCGACATAACGACCCGGTTCGGGGTACGTCTGCGCCAGCTCGACTACGTACGAGGAGTCGCGATGGTGCGGGAACCCGGCGCGCGGTCAATCAGTGGTGAAACCGGCGCACACACCCATTCCCCCCTCCCTCTCCGGGTCGCTCTGGAGGGCCTGGCGGAGCTGGGAGGCCCCCTTCCCGACCTGGTGATCGGGGACCACGGTTGGGCCTGCGGGGCAGGTCAGCTGGGTCTTGAGGTCATCGCCCTGGCCGACGCGGACGACCCCGCGCCCTTTGTCGGCGAGGCCGAGGGACGGATCGCCGCCGTGGTCCCCCTCGATGACGCGGTGCGGTCCCGTTACTACCGACCGCTGACACGCTATGTACTCAATCGAGCGTGTCTGTCACAGTAGGCGGCCGATGGCTGCTCCTCTTCCCCACTCGCACCACCCGCCCCTAGTCTGGGGAGTGAGCGCACAGCGACGAAGAGTCACCGGAGGGGAAGCCGGTGGGCGTCGTGTGCGGAAGGTACAGGTGGGTCATGGCTGCTGGCAGCGAGAGGCCTCTCAACGAGGTCAAGTTCCTTACCGTGGCGGAAGTCGCCTCGGTGATGAGGGTGTCGAAGATGACGGTGTACCGCTTGGTGCACAGCGGTCATCTGCCGGCGATCCGGGTGGGCAGGTCCTTCCGGGTACCGGAGCAGGCGGTGCACGACTACCTCCGCGAATCCTTTGTGGGGGTGGAATCCGCGTAGCCGGGCGGGCGGCTGCCCTCGGATTACGAACTCGATGCTCTGGCGGGTAGGCTGGACCGACGTAGGTCGTGTGGGCCCAGACGCCCCGCACCGAGTGAAGAGAAGTGAGCGAGGGTAGTCGTGGGCTCTGTTATCAAGAAGCGGCGTAAGCGGATGGCCAAGAAGAAGCACCGCAAGCTGCTCAAGCGCACCCGCGTGCAGCGTCGTAACAAGAAGTAAGACGGCAGCTGTACGTGATCGTGGCCCTTCCACCGACCTGGTGGGAGGGCCACGGCGCTTTCCGGGACCTTCGACTTCCATGGCTTTCCCGCCACCGCCGGTGCGACGGGCCCGGCCGGGGAATCCGGTCGCGTTCCGCTGGAGTGCTCCGCGAAAGAGCCCCCGGTCACCGTCACAGTGTCACCGTCACCCGCTACGGTGACGCTGGGGGAGGCCCCCGCGGTCCCTCCGGTCCCGCGCACAGGTGCGGTCCCGCGCATACGTACGGTCCCGCGCGCACGTACGGTGCCGGCCCCACGCACGTTCCACCTCAGGGAAGGCGCTGATCTTGGGAAAGATCGTGCTCGTCACCGGCGTCGCCCGGCAGCTCGGCGGCCGTCTCGTACGGCGTCTCCAGCGGGACCCCGAGGTGGAGCGGGTCATCGGGGTCGACGCGGTGGAGCCCGAGCACCGGCTCGGCGGCGCCCTGTTCGTCCGGGCCGACATACGGCAGCCCGCGATCGGCCGGGTCCTCGCGGAGCACGCCGTCGACACGGTCGTGCACCTGGACGTCACCGGCACCCCGCTGGGGGCCGGCGGCCGGACGGCGGTCAAGGAGACCAACGTCATCGGCACCATGCAGCTCCTCGGCGCCTGCCAGAAGTCGCCGACGGTCCGCCGCCTGGTGGTCAAGTCCAGTACGAGTGTCTACGGCGCGGCCCCCCGCGACCCGGCGGTCTTCCTGGAGACCACGCCGCCGAAGTCGCTGCCCAGCGGTGGCTTCGCCAAGGACGCCGCCGAGGTCGAGGGGTATGTCCGGGGCTTCGCGCGCCGCCGCCCCGACGTGGCCGTCTGCGTGCTGCGGTTCGCGAACATCCTGGGGCCGTGCGCGGACTCGCCGCTCGCCGAGTACTTCTCGCTGCCGGTGCTGCCGACCGTCCTCGGCTACGACCCGCGACTCCAGTTCGTCCACGAGGACGACGTCGTCGACGTGCTCGGGATCGCGCTGCGCGAACCCCGGCGCTCCACCCTCAACAGCGGCACCTTCAACATCGCGGGCGACGGCGTACTGCTGCTGTCGCAGTGCTCGCGGCGGCTGGGCCGGCCCACCGTCCCCGTCCTGCTGCCCGCCGTCACCTGGATCGGCTCCGCGCTGCGGACCGTCGGGGTCACGGACTTCTCGCCCGAGCAGATCCGGCTGCTGACCCACGGCCGGGTGGTGAGCACCGCGCAGATGCGGGAGACGCTCGGGTTTGAACCGAAGTTCACCACCGCGGAGACCTTCACCGACTTCGCCCGCGGCAAGGGTCCCGGGCTGCTGCCCCCGCAGTCCGTGGCGCGGGCCGTGGACCGGCTGGGCGACCGGCTGCGGGCCCTCGGCGGGTCCGCCCGGGACTTCGGCGGCGGGCACGGCCGTGGGGACGGCCCGGGGGACGGCCGGGCGGCGGGCGCCGCGGCCCCGAACGACGCGGGACAAGGAGCGTAGGGAACGATGGCGGACGCCAAGGTCATTCCGTTCGACGACGACCGTGCCCGGGGTGGTGCCGGGGGAACGTCCGGCGGCGCCTCCGGGAACACCCCCGGCGGCCGGCGCTCCGGCGCCTCCCGGGTCGTACGCCAGAAACCGGCCGCGCGGAAGCGCGCGGAGCCGAAGACCGGGGGGAGCGCGACCCCGAGGACGCCCGGCCGGCCGGCGAAGGGCCCGAAGGCCGTCGGCCCCGTACCGCCCGCCCGCCGCGAACCGGACCCCGCGCCGGCCGCGGACGAAACCGGCACCCGTCCGCGCCCGTCCCGGGGCGGCGGCGGCAGTGGCGGCGGCCTGGACCGGCGGATCGCGGACGGCCTGGCCTTCCTGCGCCGCCGGATCACCGGCGACTACGAGGTGGACGAGTTCGGCTACGACGAAGAGCTGACCGACCAGGTACTGATGACGCTCCTGCGACCCCTGTACGAGAAGTACTTCCGGGTCGAGGTGAAGGGCATCGAGAACATCCCGGCCGAGGGCGGGGCCCTGGTGGTGGCCAACCACTCCGGGACGCTGCCGCTCGACGGACTGATGATGCAGGTCGCCGTGCACGACCAGCACCCGGCCGGCCGCCATCTGCGGCTGCTCGCGGCGGACCTGGTCTTCATGCTGCCGGTCGTCAACGAACTGGCCCGCAAGGCCGGGCACACCCTCGCCTGCTCGGACGACGCCGAACGGCTGCTGCGCCGGGGCGAGGTCGTCGGCGTGATGCCGGAGGGCTTCAAGGGCATCGGCAAGCCCTTCGGCGACCGCTACCGGCTCCAGCGCTTCGGCCGGGGCGGCTTCGTGTCGACGGCGCTGCGCGCGGGCGTACCGATCGTGCCGTGCTCGATCGTCGGCGCGGAGGAGATCTATCCGATGATCGGGAACGCGAAGACGCTGGCACGGCTGCTGGGGGTGCCGTACTTCCCGATCACGCCGACCTTCCCGTGGCTGGGGCCGGTGGGCGCGGTGCCGCTGCCGACGAAGTGGACGATCCAGTTCGGGGAGCCGATCGAGACCGACGGCTATCCGCCGGAGGCGGCCGAGGACCCGATGCTGATGTTCAACCTGACGGACCAGGTCCGCGAGCAGATCCAGCACACGCTGTACAAGCTGCTGGTGCAGCGCCGGTCGGTCTTCTTCTGACGTTCTGCGGAGTCAGCTGACGAAGACAGCGGAACGGGCCGGTCCGGGGGGTGAGGACCCCGGACCGGCCCGTACCGGCGCCGGTGGGAAGGGGCCTCAGGGCCCGTCCTCACCGGTGATGTCGAGCCCGAGGATGCCGGGCAGCAGCGGCGGCAGCGTGACGTCCGGCGAGGCCGGATCGGGCTGCTGCGGCGACGACGGCACGGCGGGCGTGGGCGGGGACGGCGGGGTGAGCAGCCCCTCGGTCGGGAGCAGCCCCTGCCGCTCGGGCGCCGGGGAGCCGGTGGGCCCGGCCGGCTTCGTGGTCTGCGACCCGGAGGGGCTGCCGGGCGCCTCCGGCGACGACGGAAGGGCCCGCTCGCCGGGGGTGGCGGAACCGTCGCTCTTCGGGGGCGTGCTGCCGGTGCGCTGGGACGGCCCCCGGCGCTCCGGCGGCGGCTGGGGCAGCAGTGCCTGGAGCGGCTGGACCTCCTGCTCTATGGCGTCGAAGACATCGCTCACCTCCCGGCCCACATCCGTGAGCTGGGCCGGAAGCCGGTCCCGCAGCCCGTCCCACGCGCCCCGGTGCGAGCGGGAGAACGTGCTGAGCTTCTGGATCGGCCCCAGCGACCCGTCGCGCTGGTAGGCGGCATGGAGCAGCCGGTGGCCCTCGCGGGCGTCGTGGCGCATGCCGTTCAGCGCGCGGCGGACCTCGCCCAGTGACTCGTGGTCCAGATCGCCGACCCGGCCCCGCTCCATGAGGCGGCGGGCCTCGCTGAGCCGGGTGGACGCCTGGTCGAGATAGAGCTCGCCCCGGTCGGAGTCCCCATCGGCCATATTGAGCCGGATGTCCTCCATGCCGCGTTTGAGGCCGTAGAGGGTGTCACCGGGGAGGGCGTCGGAGCTGGCCGCGGCCACCCCGCTGAACGCCCCCGCCGCCACCCCGACGGTGAGGCCGCCGGCGGCGAGCCCCTTCTGCCAGCGGGTACGGGGGCGGAGTTTCCGGAGCGGGGATGCCCGATGGGCGCCGCGGCCGGATTTCCGCTGCTCGGGCACCGTAGGGCCCAGGGACTCGCTGCCCCGGGCGGTGCCCTCCTGGAACATGGCTTCCATGGCGGCCACGAGCCGGGCGCGCTGCACCACTTTGACCTCGGGGTCCAGCTCCGGCCGCGGCACTTCGCCGAGGCGGGAGGCCAGAGACAACATGCGTCCGCGCTCGCCCGGTTCGACCGAGTCCTCCGCCGGATCTCCGGACGCCTGGTCTTCCAAGGACTGGGCGAAGGCGTTCGCCCGCCGGTGCGCCGATACGTTCGCGATCACTGGCGGCACCTCCTCTCGTCATGACGGTCGACTCCCCTGAGTGTCTGGATGGTTGCACGCCTTGAGCACATCCACACGTTCGAGTGAGTGGCTGTGGACAGGGCATGGCCCCAGGGAGCCTGCATCCCGGACAACGAGCGTCGCGGCACTTGGGTTACGCGCGGAGGATGATCGGACCAGTGCGTCATCGAGGCGTCACCGATGGTGGGTTGAGGTCGGCTGAGGGAGGCGGTGCAGGTCAGCGGGCATCGTCGGGCAGAAGCCTGGCCAGGGTGCGGACGGCGCGGTACTGGAGGGTCTTGATCGCGCCCTCGTTCTTGCCCATCACCCGGGCGGTCTCGGCGACCGACAGTCCTTGCAGGAAGCGCAGGGTCACGCACTCCTGCTGCTGGGGGTTGAGCTTCCGCACGGCTTCCAGCAGCGCGGCGTTGGAGAGGGACTCCAGGACGGAGTCCTCGGGGCTGCGCTCGACCTCGTTGGCGTCGAGCATCTCGCCCGTGGTGACCTCCAGCCGGAAGCGGCTGGACTTGAAGTGGTCGGCGACCAGGTTGCGGGCGATGGTCACCAGCCAGGCGCCGAAGTCGCGGCCCTGCCAGGTGAAGGTGGAGATGCGCCGCAGGGCGCGCAGGAACGTCTCGCTGGTGAGGTCCTCGGCCGTCGCCTTTCCGCCGACGCGGTAGTAGATGTAGCGGTAGACGGTGTCGCTGTACTGGTCGTACAGCCGGCCGAAGGCCTCGGCCTCCCCGGCCTGGGCCCGCTCGACCAGTTCCATCATGCGGGCGCTGTCGCTGTCGGCGCTGGGCCGACGGGTGGTCGTGGGGGCGCCGGGCCCGCTGCGGCCGCGTCTGGCGACCCGGCCACCGGTCGGGCGCCGTCCCTCCACGACGGCGCCGCGGGCCGGGCTCTCCTTGAATCCGTCGGCCAGGGCGTAACAGATGGTGGTGGGGGGACCACTGGTGGCGAGGCGGGGCAGGGCGAGGGCGGGGACGTGGTGCGCGGCAGGGACATAGCCGCGCAAGTGGTCGAGGACCGCCGCGCGGAGCGTAGCCAGGCCCGAGGCGTCAACCCCGACGTGTGGGTACACGGGACTCCCAGAGGCAGAGCTTCCATCACGAGCAGTGCGGTACCCATCACCCGTTGTGGCGACTGGTGAGTCCGCGTGTGCGTCTGAGGAGAATAACGCTTCGTAAAGGCAGTGCTACACCCAGTTGCTCAAATCACCGTTTCCGTCACTTCCCTGCCACTTTAGGGACAGAATAAGTAACTAATTGTGAACGGATGTTGATCGAATTTGATCGATTTCCGTCTCTTCGGGGGAAGGCGGAACGGTACGGCAGGGAGTTCCGGTATCGGGGGCGGCGCACCCGTCCGGCGTGCCGTCCGGGCGCGTCCGCCCCGCGTACGCCCATGAGGGCGTGGGCGCCGCCGTGGCGGGCCGGTCCCGGAGCGGCGCCGCCGGGCCGGAAGGCGGCGGGAGCCGGCGGATCGCCACATCAGCGTGTCGAAGGATCGAAGGATTGACGGACCGGCCGATCACCGGATCAGGACATCAACGGACCGGCCGACCGGTGCACCGGCAGCGGAGGGTGACCGGCGAAGGAGGTGAAGGGAGGAGGAGGTGAAGGGGGAGGGGGTGAAGGGGGAGGGGGTGTCAGCGGCGGCGGCGGTGGATGGCCACGGCGGCGGCCGTGCCGCCCGCCAGCGCCCCCACCCCGGCCGCCGCCGGGATGCCGACCTTGGCCGCCTTGCGGCCGGTCCGGTAGTCCCGCAGCCGCCACTCGCGCTCCCGCGCGTGCTTGCGCAGCTTGGTGTCCGGGTTGATCGCGTACGGATGGCCGACGAGCGACAGCATCGGAATATCGTTGTGCGAATCGCTGTACGCGGCGCAGCGCGCGAGGTCGAGCCCTTCGGCCGCCGCGAGCGCCCGGACCGCCTCGGCCTTCGCCGGGCCGTGCAGCGGCTCCCCGACCAGCCGGCCGGTGTAGACGCCGTCGACCGACTCGGCGACGGTGCCCAGGGCCCCGGTCAGCCCCAGCCGGCGGGCGATGATCGTGGCGGTCTCCACCGGTGCCGCCGTCACCAGCCACACCTTCTGTCCCGCGTCCAGGTGCGCCTGGGCGAGGGCCCGGGTGCCGGGCCAGATGCGGTCCGCCATGTACTCGTCGTAGATCTCCTCGCCGATGCTCATCAGCTCGGAGACCCGGTGGCCCTTGACGATGGAGAGCGCGGACTCGCGGACGTCCTGCATGTGCTCGGGGTCCTCGACGCCGGCCAGCCGGAACCAGGTCTGCTGCCAGGCGAACCGGGCCAGCTCGCTGCGCTGGAAGAATTTCCGTTTGTACAGGCCCCGGCCGAAGTGGAAGAGGGCGGCGCCCTGCATCACGGTGTTGTCGAGGTCGAAGAAGGCCGCCGCGCGCTCGTCCCCCTCCACGGGGAACGGGCTCTCGCCCTCCTCGGCGGGCGCCGCGGCCCGCTCCTCCGCTTCCAGCTGCTGCGAGGTCTTGCGCGCTGCCTCGGCTGCCGCCTCGCCTGCGAGGACACTCCGGGCGGTCGCGGAGCGCCTACGGGGGGTGAGCCATCCCAGTCCGGCCATGGGGCGAGCATAGCCAGTCCGTTCGGCCCTGCCCGCCCCGCCCGGGGACGCGGGGGTGAACTCTCCGGGCGCGGGCTCCGTGGACAGGGTGGGGGAGGCCGTCCGGCCCCGGTCCCGTCCCCGTTCTGTCGACGATCCGTCCCGGAACCAGGGACGAGAATGGGGAGCATGAGTCCTCTCTTTCGGCGTACGAAGAAGAAGCCCGGCGAGCGCGTGGTCACGCTGATCGGGAAGCCGGGGTGCCATCTGTGCGACGACGCCCGCAGCGTGGTCGAGACGGTCTGCGCGCAGACGGGCGCGGCCTGGGAGGAGAAGGACATCAGCCGCGACGAGGAGTTGCACCGGCAGTACTGGGAGCAGATCCCGGTGGTGCTGGTCGACGGTGAGCAGCACACGTTCTGGCGGGTGGACGCGGAGCGGCTGCGGCGCGAGCTGACCGGCTGACGGAGCCGGCGGAACCGGACCCTCCGGTCCTCTGCCCCCCGGTTGCCCCGCCCCTGTCCCCGCATCGGCGCTGGAGCGCTCCGGGAGTGAACCCATCCTCAGCAAGCACGGCACTATCGGGATGCGGGGGGACCGGGGCACAGTGGAGCGTCCTGCGGGCCGATACCTGAGGAGTGTGTCCTGCTTTGCGACCTTCGTCCCACGAACGGTCCGGCGCGGCTCGCGGTTCCATGTTTACGCGGACAAAGCGCGTGACCCCGATCACTTTGCTCGGACAAAACGGACACCATCTTTGTGCACGCGTTCACAAAGACATAGCCTGCTGTCGACGGGGCGGTCTGGGAACACTTGGCCGCCCAGAGCCTCGCTCATCCCGCAGGAGCACCGTGGCAACTGGCCGAAATCACCGACCGGCGACTCGCAGCCGAGGAATCCCCGAGGCCACGGTCGCCCGGCTCCCGCTGTATCTGCGGGCGCTGACCGCGCTCTCCGAGCGCTCCGTCCCGACGGTCTCCTCCGAGGAGCTGGCGGCGGCGGCGGGCGTGAATTCCGCCAAGCTCCGCAAGGACTTCTCCTACCTCGGCTCCTACGGCACCCGCGGTGTCGGCTACGACGTGGAATACCTCGTCTACCAGATCTCCCGCGAGCTGGGCCTCACCCAGGACTGGCCCGTCGTCATCGTCGGTATCGGCAACCTCGGCGCCGCCCTCGCCAACTACGGCGGGTTCGCCTCCCGTGGCTTCCGCGTCGCCGCGCTCATCGACGCCGACCCCGCGATGGCCGGAAAGCCCGTCGCCGGCATCGCCGTCCAGCACACCGACGAGCTGGAGACGATCATCAGCGACAACGGGGTGTCGATCGGCGTGATCGCCACCCCCGCCGGCGCCGCCCAGCAGGTGTGCGACCGCCTGGTCGCCGCCGGTGTCACCTCCATCCTGAACTTCGCGCCCACGGTGCTCTCCGTGCCGGAGGGCGTCGACGTGCGCAAGGTCGACCTGTCGATCGAACTCCAGATCCTCGCCTTCCACGAGCAGCGCAAGGCCGGCGAGGAGTCCGCGGCCCAGGGCCGGAAGGGACCTGACGGGGACATGCCCGCCGTGATGCCCGCATGAGTCTCCTGGTCGTCGGACTGAGCCACCGCAGCGCGCCGGTGAGCGTCCTGGAACGTGCCTCGCTTTCGGCGGACGCGCAGGCCAAGCTGCTCGCGGACACCCTGGCCGCCGAGCCGGCCGCCGAGGCGGCCGTACTTGCCACCTGCAACCGCATCGAGCTGTACGCGGACGTGGAGAAGTTCCACGCGGGAGTCGCCGAGCTGTCCACCCTGCTCGCCCTGCACAGCGGGGTGGGTCTGGAGGAGCTGACTCCCTATCTCTATGTCCACTACGAGGACCGGGCCGTCCACCACCTCTTCTCGGTGGCCTGCGGGCTGGACTCCATGGTCGTCGGCGAGGGCCAGATCCTCGGCCAGATCAAGGACGCCCTTGCGCGCGGGCAGGTCCTGCACACCGCCGGGCGGCTGATCAACGATCTCTTCCAGCAGGCCCTCCGGGTGGGCAAGCGCGCCCACAGCGAGACCGGGATCGACCGTGCCGGGCAGTCGCTCGTCACTTTTGGTCTCGAACAACTCGCCGAGGGAGAGGGCGCGGACGTCGCGGAGTGGGTCGCGGGTAAGCGGGCGCTCGTCATCGGCGCCGGCTCGATGTCCTCGCTCGCCGCGACCACCCTCGCGCGCCTGGGCGTGCGCGAGCTGGTGATCGCCAACCGCACGCTGGAGCGGGCCTCCCGGCTGGCCGACGTGCTCTCCGCGTCCGGTGCCGTCGTCGCCCGAGCCGTCCCGATGTCCTCGGTCGCCGACGAGCTGACACGTGCCGACGCGGTGGTGTCCTGCACCGGTGCGACCGGTCTCGTCCTGACCGCCGACGCCGTGGTCACCGCGCTCGCCGCCTCCCGGACGGCCGCGTCCGCCGTGGTCCCGTCCCCCGCGCTCCCCGCCGACCTGCGCGCGCCCGACGGCAGCCTGGTCGCCCGGCTCGCCGCGACCGCCGCCCGTGACGGGCGGGTGCACGACCGTTCCGTGGAGACGGTCGCCGTGCCCCTGACCGCCGACGCGGACACGGGTACGGGATCGGGTACGGGCGAGGGCGCCGACACCTGCCCCGTCGGCCTGGACGACCAGCACACCCCCGGTGAGCTGGCCCAGCACGGCCTGTGGCTGGAGAACGCCGACCGTCCCGCCGCCCCGCGCGTGCCTGCGGCCGGTGCCGGGTACGGCGGCGGCCCCGTGCGGCTCGCCCTCCTCGACCTCGCCATGCCCCGCGACATCGACCACGCCGTGCACCGGATCCCCGGCGTCCGGCTGGTCGACATCGAGTCCCTGGCCGACGCCTCCGCCGACGCGCCCATGGCCGCCGACGTCGACCAGGTGCGCCGGATCGTTTCCGACGAGGTCGCCGCCTTCGGCGCGGCCCAGCGCGCCGCCCGGATCACGCCGACGGTGGTCGCCCTGCGCACCATGGCCGCCGATGTCGTCGCCGGTGAGATCGCCCGGCTCGAAGGGCGGCTCCCCGCGCTGGACGAGAAGCAGCGCGCGGAGATCACCCAGACCGTCCGCCGCGTGGTCGACAAGCTCCTTCACGCGCCCACCGTGCGGGTGAAGCAGCTGGCCAGCGAGCCCGGTGGCGCCGGGTACGCCGACGCGCTGCGGACTCTCTTCGATCTCGACCCGGAGACGGTCGCCTCCGTCAGCCGGGCCGACCTGAATGACGCAGACGTCAAGAACCGAGGACGCGTATGACCGAGAGGGCACTGAGGCTGGGGACCAGGCGCAGCAAGCTCGCCATGGCCCAGTCCGGACAAGTGGCTCAGGAGGTGCGCCGACTGACCGGACGTCCCGTCGAACTGGTCGAGATCACCACGTACGGGGACACGTCCCGCGAGCATCTCGCACAGATCGGCGGCACCGGTGTGTTCGTCGCCGCGCTGCGCGAGGCGCTGGCCCGGGGTGAGGTGGACTTCGCCGTTCACTCGCTCAAGGACCTCCCGACGGCGCAGCCCGACGACCTCGTGCTGGCGGCCGTGCCGCCGCGCGAGGACCCGCGTGATGTGCTCATCGCGCGCGACGGCCTCACCCTCGACCGGCTCCCCGACGGGGCCCGGATCGGGACCGGTTCGCCGCGCCGCATGGCGCAGCTGAACGCGTACGCCCGCGCGCGCCGTCTGCGCGTGGAGACCGTGCCGATCCGGGGCAATATCGACACCCGGATCGGATACGTCCACAGCGGGGAACTCGACGCGGTGGTACTCGCCGCGGCCGGGCTGAACCGCATCGGAAGGGCCGATGAGGTCACCGACGTGCTGTCGGAGGACTTCATGCTGCCCGCCCCCGGCCAGGGGGCCCTGGCGATCGAGTGTGCCGCGTCCGACGCGGACCTCGCCGCCGCTCTGGGGGACATGGACGACCCGCTCACCCGGGCCGCCGTGACCGCAGAGCGTTCCCTGCTCGCCGCCCTGGAGGCCGGCTGTAGCGCACCCGTGGGTGCGCTCGCCGACCTGTTGGGCGAGGAGGAGGTTGTCACCGAAATGCGCCTGCGCGGCGTCGTCGGCACCACCGACGGCTCGACGCTGGTGCAGCTGTCCACCACCGGTCCCGTACCCACGTCGCACGGCGACGCCATCGCGCTCGGTCGCGAACTCGCGTCCGAGATGCTCGCCAAGGGTGCGGCCGGTCTTATGGGGGAGCGAGCACATTGAGCCCCACCACCAACCCGTCCTCGGCGTTCTCGGCACACGGGCACGTCACTTTCCTCGGCGCCGGTCCCGGCGATCCCGGACTGCTGACCCTGCGCGCTGTCGAGGCACTCGCGGGGGCCGATGTACTGATCGCCGAGCCTGATGTGCTCGACGTGGTACGCGGCCATGCGCGGGCGAGCGTCAGCGCGCCGGAGCTGACGGTTGTTGACGATGCGTCAACAGCCGCCGGAATCCCTGCAATCAGGGATGCGGTCAATCTTGTCATGGAGGCCGCGCGGGGCGGCAAGCGGGTCGTCCGAGCGGTGGCCGGCGACCCCGGTCTCGACGGCGACGCCGGGCAGGAGATGCTCGCCTGCGCCGCCGAGGGGATTCCCTTTGAAGTCGTCCCCGGTATCGCGGCCGCTGTCGGCGTGCCCGCGTACGCGGGTGTCCCGCTGCGGGACGCCCAGGGCACGGATGTCCGTTTCGTGGACGCCCGTACCGCGAGTGAGCGCTGCTGGACCGAGGTCGGCGCGAGCGATGGCACCGTCGTCGTCTCCACCACCCTCGACTCCGTGGCCGCCGCCGCGAACGAGCTGGTCGCGGCGGGCCGCAAGCCCGACACCCCGCTGACCGTGACCGTCGCCGGCACCACCACCCGGCAGCGGACCTGGACGGCGACGCTCGGGTCCATCGCGCAGACCCTCAAGCAGGCGAAGGTGCTGCCGTCCCCGGACGGACATCGTCCGGTGATAGCCGTCGTCGGCGAACGCAGCGCCGCGGCACAGCGCGACCAGCTCGCCTGGTTCGAGTCGAAGCCCCTCTTCGGCTGGCGGGTCCTCGTGCCCCGCACCAAGGAGCAGGCCGCGTCCCTCTCCGACCAGCTCCGTTCCTACGGTGCCGTGCCGCACGAGGTCCCGACGATCGCCGTCGAGCCGCCGCGTACGCCGCAGCAGATGGAACGTGCCGTCAAGGGCCTGGTCACCGGGCGGTACGAGTGGATCGCCTTCACCTCGGTGAACGCCGTCAAGGCGGTCCGCGAGAAGTTCGAGGAGTACGGGCTCGACGCGCGCGCGTTCGCCGGGATCAAGGTCGCGGCGGTGGGCGAGCAGACCGCCCGCGCCCTGATCGACTTCGGTGTGAAGCCGGACCTCGTGCCCAGCGGCGAGCAGTCGGCGGCGGGCCTGCTGGAGGACTGGCCTCCGTACGACCCGGTCTTCGACCCGATCGACCGCGTCTTCCTGCCGCGTGCCGACATCGCGACGGAGACCCTGGTCGCGGGCCTGATCGACCTGGGCTGGGAGGTGGACGACGTCACCGCGTACCGGACCGTGCGCGCGTCGCCGCCGCCGGCCGACACCCGCGAGGCGATCAAGGGCGGCGGCTTTGACGCGGTCCTGTTCACCTCGTCCTCGACCGTGCGCAACCTCGTCGGCATCGCCGGCAAGCCGCACAACGTCACCGTGATCGCGTGCATCGGTCCCGCGACCGCGAAGACGGCCGAGGAGCACGGGCTGCGGGTGGACGTCCTGTCGCCCGAGCCGTCCGTGCACCGGCTGGCGGAAGCGCTCGCCGAGTTCGGCGCCGCGCGCCGCCGCGCGGCGGTGGAGGCGGGGGAGCACGTGCTGCGCCCGTCCGAGCGCCGGCCGGGTGGCCGTCGCCGCCGTACGACGACCTGAGCCGGGTTCAGCCGAGCTGAGCCGGACGGTCCCGTAACGCCGGAGCCCCGGATCCCCCACGAGGGGGTCCGGGGCTCTGTGCTGTCCGGGGAGGCGGTCGGCATGGCGATTACTTCGGGTCACGGTTGAAAGTCGACGTCGACCAGAAGTAGCCGAGGACCGTGAGGCCGACGCACCAGGCGGCCGCCAGCCATCCGTTGTGGCCGATCTCGCCGCCGAGCAGCAGGCCCCGCAGGGTCTCGATGGCAGGAGTGAAGGGCTGGTACTCGGCCACCGGCTGGAACCAGCCCGGCATGGAGTCGACCGGGGTGAACGCGCTGGACAGCAGCGGCAGCAGGATCAGCGGCATCGCGTTGTTGCTGGCCGTCTCCGCGTTCGGGCTGACCAGGCCCATGCCGACCGCGATCCAGGTGAGCGCCAGGGCGAACAGCACCAGCAGGCCGAAGGCCGCCAGCCACTCCAAGGCGGTCGCGTCCGTCGACCGGAAGCCGAGGGCGACGGCGACCGCGCCGACGAGGACCACGCTGGCGATCGACTGGAGCACACTGCCGACGACGTGCCCGACGAGCACGGAGGGGCGGTGGATCGCCATCGTCCGGAAGCGGGCGATGATGCCCTCGGACATGTCGTTGGAGACGGACACCGCCGTTCCGATCACCGTGCTGCCGATGGTCATCAGCAGCAGGCCCGGGACGACGTACGCGAGGTACGCGGCGCGGTCCGGACCGCCGCCGCCGATGCCCGCGCTCATCGTGTCGCCCAGGATGTAGACGAACAGCAACAGCAGCATGATCGGCGTGAACAGCAGGTTCAGCGTGAGCGACGGGTAGCGCCGGGCGTGCAGGAGGTTGCGGCGCAGCATCGTGGTCGAGTCGCGGACGGCGAGGGTCAGGGTGCTGCTCATCGGACGGTCTCCTTGCGGGCGGCGGGGACGGCGGCGGGGACGGCGGTGGGGGCGGCGGTGGGGGTGGGGCCGGTCAGGGCGAAGAACACGTCATCGAGGTCGGGGGTGTGCACGGTCAGCTCGTCCGCCTCGACACCGGCTGAATCCAGCCAGTCCAGAAGGGATCGCAACTCGCGCTGGCTGCCATCGCTGGGGATCCGCAGCGCCAGTGCCTCGTCGTCGCGGGTGACCTCGCGCAGTGCGGTGGCGGCGGCGCGGTAGGCGGTGGGGTCGGTGAACCGGATCTGGACATGTCCGCCCGGAATGAGCCGCTTCAACTCCTCGGCGCTGCCTTCGGCGGCGATCCTGCCGTTGTTCAGCATCGCGATGCGGTCGGCGAGCTGGTCGGCCTCCTCCAGGTACTGGGTGGTGAGGAAGACGGTCACGCCCCCGGAGACCAGATCGCGGATGATCTGCCACATGTTGTGGCGGCTGCGCGGGTCCAGGCCGGTGGTCGGCTCGTCCAGGAAGATGATCCGGGGGCTGCCGACCAGCGTCATCGCGATGTCGAGACGGCGCTTCATCCCGCCGGAGTAGGTGGACGCGGGCTTCTTCGCGGCCTCCACCAGGTCGAAGCGCTCCAGGAGTTCGGCGGCCGTGCGCCGTCCCTCGCTGCGGGAGAGGTGGTGCAGGTCCGCCATGAGCAGCATGTTCTCCTCGCCGGTGATCAGGCCGTCGACGGCGGAGAACTGGCCGGTGACGCCGATCGCGGACCGTACCGCCCGGGGGTCGGTGGCCGGGTCGTGGCCGCCGATGCGGATGTCCCCGGCGTCCGCGCCGATCAGGGTGGAGAGGATTTTGACGGCGGTGGTCTTCCCGGCGCCGTTCTGGCCGAGCAGGGAGAAGATCGTTCCCTCGGGGACGGCCAGGTCGACTCCGTCCAGGACGGTCTTGTCGCCGTAGGACTTGCGCAGCCCGTTCGCCGCGATGGCCAGGTTGGTCATGGTCGGGACTCCTGAGGTCTCGGAAGTTCTCTGGGCGCGGGCGGTTCAGAGGCTGCGGGCGGTGATGTCGCCATAGGCGGTGGTCGCGTGGATGGCGAGGCCGGTGCTGTCGCCGGTGTTGGTGAGCGCGTTGTGGATCCGGCCGCTGGTGGTCCCGGCGTCCAGGGAGGCGGAGACGCCCCGGGTGGCGCCGACCGACAGGTCGCCGTACTCGGTGCGCAGGGTGACCGTGCCGCCCATGGCCTCGGTGACGGTGACGTCGCCCTTCTGGGTGCTGATCTCGGCGGTCCCGCCGAGGCGGCCGACCTCGATGTCACCGGAGAGGAGGGTGAGCCGGGCGCCGGCGGCCTCGTCCAGCTTCACCGGGCCCTGCGCGCCGTCGAAGGTGACGTCCCCGAGCCGCCCGACGCCCCGGAACTCCACGGCCGCCGTCTTCGCCTCGACGTGGGAGCCGGCGGGCAGCAGGACCGTCACCTCGACGGCGCCCGGGTTGCCGAGGACCCGGTTCTTCGGCGGCGCGGCCTCGATCCGCAGGACACCGTTGGCGAACCCGATCGTGGTCCGCTCGGCCGCCTCCACGTCCCGGCTCTTGGCGGCGTTCAGGGGCAGGACCTCGACCGTGGTGTCGATCCGGTCGGCGGCGATCAGCCGGACGCTTCCGGCGGGGATGTCCAGGACGGCGGTGATGGGGGCGGTGGTGTCGAACTTCTGCATCGTTCTCTCCTTGCGCTCGCTCTTTCTGGCAAGAGAAACGCTACGTTGCATTCAGGAATCTGGCAACGTAATCGTTGCGCAAGATGGGCATTGATGCAGGTCAGAGTGGAGAAAGTGTTGCAATGGGTTGGCATCTAACGCAACGACAGAGAGTCGTTGCGTTGCAATGAGGTGAGAGTGAACGCTATGCTGGCCGCAGCAGCGGGGGCTACGGAGACCAGGGACCACGGAGGAGATCACGATGCCCGGAGGCAGGCTCACCCAGCAGGAACGCCGGCAGATCGCGCTGGGGCTGGCCGACGGCCTCGCCTACGCGGAGATCGCCCGCAGCCTCGAACGCCCCACCTCGACCGTCACACGCGAGGTGATGCGCAACGGCGGCCCCACCGCCTACCGCGCCGACGCGGCCCACCGCGCCACCGGGAGCCGCGCGCAGCGGAGCCGGCAGTCCACAGGGGGAGGCGCGGAGGCGGCCCCGCTCGCCCATGGGCGGGACGCGGAGGCCGTGCGCGCGTACGAGGACGTCTTCACCGAAGCCCTCATCCGGAACGGCACGCCCAAGATGATGGCCCGGGTCCTGACCTGCCTCTACACCAGCGACTCCGGCAGTCTCACCGCGTCCGACCTCGTCCAGCGGCTCCAGGTCAGCCCCGCGTCCGTCTCCAAGGCCGTCGCGTTCCTCGAAAGCCAGGACCTCGTACGCCGGGAACGCGACGAACGCCGCCGCGAGCGCTATGTCGTGGACGACGACGTCTGGTACCAGTCGATGATCGGCAGCGCGCGCGGTATCGACCAGCTCGCGGCGATCGCACGGCAGGGCGTCGGCGTCCTCGGCCCCCAGACCCCCGCCGCCGTCCGCCTGGAGAACATCGCCCGCTTCGTGGACTTCGTCAGCGAGAGCATCACCCGCGCCGCGAACCAGGCCCGCGACCTCCTGCACGTCAAGCCGGAGGGGTCTGCGGGCGACGCTAAGTAGTCCCCGTCGTACGGGTGTGGGTGGGGCCCCGGTGGCCGGGTGCGGGGTCGGCGCCGGGGCCCCACCTGTTCCCCCGGCCCGGCCCGGGCAGGGGCAAGGGGCAGGCCGGGGGTGCCGTCCGTCGCGTGCCCGGGGTGCGGAGGCGTGGTCGCACTTGATCGGGCGGTCCTGCGGCGGACGGCCGTTTTCTGACCGTCAGAGTTGTTCGGCTATGCCCGCGCCCAGCAGCCCTATGGACGACAGGCACGTCACCGCGAGCAGACAGGACCACGGCAGCCATTCGGGCGCGCGCATACGCTTTCGTTTCACTGAGCGGCGCCTTTCAGAATCCGTCGCGACCCCATGTGCCGAATCTCTGACGTCTTTCGATGTCCGCCTGGATTTCCGCACGCAGACGTTCCAGCGCGGGCCGGTCCGAGTACTTCTTCCGTGGGATCGCCGGCGGCCGGTTCGTTTTCAGCGGACAGGACGGGTTCGGGCAGTGGCAGGGACCGAAATCGAACGGGTTGAATTCCCGTCCGGGGGAAAGTCCGGGCCTGCGGTCGATCATTCCCGCACCCGCGCCCGTACCCGCGCTCGCCGTGCCGCCAGGGCCGCGAGGGCTATGGCGGAGCTGTAGAGGGTGGTGTGCATGCCGGTGGCCAATTCCCTTCCATGCGGGTGGTGCTTTTCCCTTGGCTCTTCCACAATGACGCATCCAGGGGCCCGGCACCAAGCGGAATCCCTTTCCAAATGGCGCGGACAAGTTAGGGAGTTGAACATATGCGCGAGTCGTCAGGCGAACCGGCGAACGGCCTGGAATGGTTCGGGCGCGAAGTCGAGGAAGCGCTCAGGCACAAGGGCGCCAAGGCACGGGACCTGGTGGCCTACTCCGGGTACAAGGAACCGTACGTCTCGAAGGTGCGGCACGGGCAGGCGAAGCCGTCGCCGGAATTCGCTCGCAAGTGCGACGCGTTCTTCGACACCTCGGGGTTCTTCGCGCGGACGCTGGTCCGGATCTCCGAGCGCGGTGGCCATCCCTCGTGGTTCATCCCGTTCCTGAAGTTGGAGCGGGAGGCCACGCAGATCGCTCAGTACAGCAACTCCACCGTCACGGGACTGCTTCAGACCCCCGCGTACGCGTCAGCGATCTTCAAATCAGCCTTCCCGAGGGAGTCGGAGGAGCGCACAGCCGCACGGATCGACGACCGGATGCGCCGTCGCGAGGTGATGGAGCGAGACACCCCGCCGTTGCTGTGGGCGATCCTGCATGAGTCGACGCTGCGCACGGTGGTGGGGGGTCGCAGGGTGATGGCGGAGCAGCTGCACCACATCGTGAACTCGGTGGGTCCGAACATCACGGTGCAGGTTCTCCCCTTCGTGGCCGGAGCCCCCGCGTCCAATCTCCCGTTCACGCTATTTGCGCAGGAGGACGGATCCACCGTCCTCTATTCGGAAACCCTAGGTCTCGGCCATGTGTCTGATTCCCGTGGGGATGTGACGGAGAGCCAGGCGACGTACGATCGGTTGCGGGCTGCCGCCCTGCCGTGTGAGAAATCGCAGGCGTTTATCACCCAGGTCGCAGAGGAGTACGGCAGATGAGCTTCGAATGGGTCAAGTCCAGCTACAGCGGTGGCGAAGGCGAGTGCGTCGAGTGGGCGCCCGCGTTCGCCGTTGCACGGGGCATGGTTCCGGTGCGGGACAGCAAGCAGGCCCACGGACCCGTGCTCATGGTCAGCCCTCGTGCCTTTGACGGTCTCGTGCGGCTGGCCAGGGGCGATGTCTAGCCGTCCGCAGCCGGCGATCGAGGCCGGCGTATGGGTCAAGTCCAGCCACAGTGGCGGAGAAGGCAACTGCGTCGAGTGGGCGCCCGCGTTCGCCGCCGCGCACGGCACCGTCCCCGTGCGGGACAGCAAGCAGGCCCACGGGCCCGTCCTGATGGTCGGTCCCCGCGCCTTCCGCGCCTTCGTACGCCTGGCCCGCAGCGAGGCGTAGAGACGGCCCCACAGGCCTCGGTCAGCCTTCGGCGACCGGGGCCTGTTCGCGTCCCTTGACCGGCGCGGAGGCTCCGCATAGCGTCGCCCGACGGACGGAGAAAGCCGCTGGCGGGAGGCGTAAACGTGTCGCAGGCCCGGGAGTTCGAGGCCGCCCTCAGCGCACCCGGTGCGCCGTTCGCGGTCGTACGGGACGACGACGGGGTGCCCGTCTACGCCGACGGCCCCCGCACGCTCAAGGAGTTCGTGGAGACCACCTGGGCCTACGGCGACCGGCCGTTCCTGGTCGGGGAGTCCGCCACCTACACCTACCGCGAGTTCTTCACCGCCTCCTGCGCCCTCGCGCGGCGGCTGCACGACACGTACGGGCTGCGCCCCGGTGAGCGTGCCGCCATCGCGATGCGGAACCACCCCGAGTGGCAGATCGCGTTCTGGGCGACTCAGTTGGCCGGGCTGATCGCCGTACCCCTCAACGCCTGGTGGACCGAGGCGGAGCTGACGTACGCGCTGGACGACTGCACCCCCTCCGTGCTGCTCGTGGACGGTGAGCGGCTGCCCCGGGTGGACGCCTGGCGGCGGGCGCACACGGTCCGGACGGTGGTGTTCCACGGCGGGTCCGGGGACGCCGAGGTCACCGGGTCCGCCGGGGACGGGGTCGAGCGGTACGAGGACTTCCCCGCGCCCGATCCGATGGAGGCGCCCCCGCTCCTGGAGGTGCGGCCCGAGGACGACTCCACCATCATCTACACGTCGGGGACGACCGGCCGCCCCAAGGGCGCCGTGGCGACCCAGCTGGCGCAGGCGGGGTCGGCCCGGCACATCCAGTTCTACGGGGCCGCCGCGACGCTCGCGGAGGGCAGGGTTCCCGGGCAGGGGCCCGCGCCGGTGACGCTGATGACGTTCCCGTTCTTCCACGTCGCCGCGTTCGCGACGCTGTACGTGACGATGGGCGTCGGCGGAACCCTGGTGCTCATGCGCAAGTGGGACGCCGACCGGGCGCTGGATCTGGTCACCCGGCACCGCGTCACCGGGTACGCCGGTGTGCCGACGACCGCGCTCCAGCTGCTGGCCGCCGCCGAGTGCCGGGGCGGTCTGGAGTCGCTCCAGGTGCTCAGTACCGGCGGCGCCCCTCCGCCGCCCGATCTCGTACGGAAGGTCGGGGCCGGGATCGTGCCGCGCAACGGCTACGGGCTGACGGAGACCAGCGGCGGCGTGCTCGCGAGCTACGGCGACGAGTACCGGGAGGACCCGGGGAGCGTGGGCCGGCCCGTACCCGCCGTGGATGTGCGGATCGCCGGTCCGAACGGGGAGCTGCTGGCGGAGGGCGAGGTCGGGGAGTTGTGGCTGCGGGGGCAGTCGCTCGTACGGGGGTACTGGCGGGACGAGGCCGCGACCGCCGCCGCGTTCCGGGACGGCTGGTTTCGGACAGGGGATCTGGCGACCGTGTGCGACGGCCGGGTGAGCATCGTGGACCGGCTCAAGGACATGGTGATCCGGGGCGGCGAGAACGTGTACTGCGTGGAGGTCGAGGCGGTGCTCCAGGGCCACCCGGAGGTGGAGGACGCGGCCGTGTTCGGGGTGCCGCATCCGGAGCTGGGCGAGGAGGTCGCCGCCGTGGTGCAGCTGTGTCCCGGTGCGAAGGTGGGCGCGGAGGGGCTGCGGGCGTACGCGGGTGGGCGGCTCGCCGCGTTCAAGGTGCCCGAGTTGGTGGCGTTCGCCGCTGTGCCCCGGAATCCGACGGGGAAGATCCTCAAACACGAGCTGCGGGAACTGTGGGAGCTGGGCGAGCTGGGGGAGTCGCGAGGGCTGTTCACGCGCGGGTGACGCGTATCCGGTACTCGCCCTGCTTGCCGGAGATCACGGCGACTTTGACGCCGTGCTCGCGGTCGGTGAAGGTCTCGCCGGGCTGGAAGGGCGCGTCCGAGAGTTCCGCGTGGACGTTGGGGCGGCGGGTGCAGCCGCCGCTGTTCTGGTCGCTGTCCATGACCGTCACCGGGCCCTCGCCGGTGTCGATGCCTCCGTGGACGCGGTAGACGAGGACGCCGGGGTCGCAGACGGCTTCGTCGTTGCCGCCCCGGGCGCGGACCTCGACGGCGTAACCGGAATCCTCGGTCAGCGGTATGTAGGTCATTTTCCGGCCGCCCGGCCGGAAGAGGGGGGTGAGGGTGTAGATGGAGCTGCCGGGGGCGGACGCGCAGGTGATCTGCTCGTTGTCGAGCCAGCCGAGCTTCCATTTGTGCCAGGCGAGGAGGTCGTTGTTGACCCCCCAGTCCTCGGACATGATGTCCCAGTGGCCGACGGAGGCGCCGCCCTCGGAGGTGTAGAGGTCGGGCAGGCCGAAGACGTGGCCGTTCTCGTGGGGGAGGACCCGGTAGCCGGTCTCGGCGTGGGTGCCCGAGCCGTCGTCCTGGCGGCTGTAGACGAAGGACGTGTTGGCGAGGGGGACGCCGTCGGCGACGGGGGCCTCGGCGTTGCCGGAGAAGGTCACGGAGAGCACGGTGTCCAGGGCGGACGGCCCGGCGTTGGGGGTGACCAGGATGTTGACCAGGTCGTACGCGCTGAAGTCGATGTCCGGGTCGGCCACGGTGATCATGTCGTCGACCAGCTTGCGGTAGGCGGGGTCGTACGGGGCGCCCCGCTCTATCCCGTACTCCTCGAACCGGAGCGGCATGCGGAGCCAGGTGCGTATGGGTGAGTACGGCCGATAGCGGAGGCGTCCGTACGAACTCGTGCTGAACCACTCCGAGGTCTGGGGAAAGAATTCGGCCAGCCGGTCCAGTGCCTTGCCCTCGCCGGGGGCGTCCGGGAAGTCGATCATCAGATTGAGGGCGCGGACCTCGCCGGTGGAGCGGGAGTAGCCGACGGGGGTCGGCATGCCCTCGGACATCTGGATGCCGGCGCCCGGGGCGATGCGGCAGAGGCCGACGCCGGGCCGGCCGGGGACGGCCGCCGGGCCCGCCGGGGCGGTGCGCACGGGGGCGGTGGGGGTGCCGCCCGAGGTAGTGAGGGCGGCGAAGGCGAAGGCCGTGAGAGCGGCGAGCGTGCCGACATGGCGCAGGCCGGGTATCCGGTGGCGTCCTCCGCGCCGCATATCGCCCACCGCCTTCTGCCGGGCGGCCTCCGCGCCGCGCTTCCGATCAGCCTGTGGCGGCGGGCGGCCGGGCGCGCGCGGGGTGGTCCGTCCGGGGGTGGGCGGGGAGGGTGACGCGGGTCACAGGCGGATGGGGAAATAAGCGGGGATCTCTTCCCCGTTTGCACTCACGGCCCCGGAAAACGGGGAGAAGGTCCCCGCTTCGGCGGTGGGAGACGGATGGGGGATGGACCCATGACGGTCACGGAGACTGCGCGCCCCGGTGTGCCCCGGCCCAGGGCGGACGCCCTGCGGAACCGGGAGCGGATCGTGGCGGCGGCGCGCGGGCTGTTCGTGGAGTTCGGCTCCGCCGTGCCGCTGGACGACGTCGCCCGGCGGGCCGGCGTCGGCAATGCCACCCTCTACCGGCACTTCCCCGACCGGGACGCGCTGGTCCACGCGGTCGTGCTCGCGGTGGTCTCCAGCACCACGGCGCGCGCGGAGGCGGCCCTCGCGTCCGGGGGCGACCCCTTCGTCGCGCTGCGGGAGTTCACCCACGCCGCCGCCGACGAGCGGATGGGCGCGCTCTGCCTGATGATCTCCGACTCGTTCGACCACCACCATCCCGATCTGGTCGCCTGCCGGGAACGGCTCGACGCGGCCGCCGGCCTGCTGGTCCGGCGGGCCCAGGACGCGGGCCGGATGCGGTCCGACGTCGGACTGGGGGATCTGGTGGTCGCGCTCTCCCAACTCACCCGGCCGCTGCCGGGGACGGGTCCCACCACCCTCGACCGGTTCGTCCACCGGCACCTCGACATCCTGCTCGACGGCTTCGAAGCGCCCGCGCGCTCCGAGCTGACCGGCAGTCCGGTGACGCTGGGTGACCTGCGGAGCCAGTGTGGGGGCGCTGTGAACAAGCCGTAGACCGGCGGGCGTGGCCTGATCCACGATGCCGTCGCCCCCTTCTCCTCCCCTGGCTGTCCGCCGGATGTCGCTTCGGACGCCGCTTCGGATGTCGCTTTGGCCGTTGCTTTGGCTGTTGCTTTGGCTGTCCGTCCCGGCTGTCCCTGTCCGTCCCGCCTGTCAGCCAACTGTCCGTTTTTGATGCGTTCGTACTCTTAGGTGGCTAGACCCATGTCAAAAACCTCCTCCTCCGTCGCGCCGGGCGACACCGGGGCCGATCCGAAGCGCTGGAAGGCGCTGATCTTCATCGCCCTGGCGCAGCTGATGGTGGTGCTCGACGCGACGATCGTGAACATCGCGCTGCCCACCGCCCAGCAGGACCTGGGCATATCCGACGGCAACCGCCAGTGGGTCATCACGGCCTACGCCCTGGCCTTCGGTGGTCTGCTGCTCTTCGGCGGCCGGATCGCCGACATCTGGGGCCGCCGGCGCACCTTCGTCGCCGGACTCGTGGGCTTCGCCATCGCCTCCGCACTCGGCGGCGCCGCGACCACCGAGGCCATGATGCTGGCCTCCCGCGCCCTCCAGGGCGTGTTCGGCGCGCTGCTGGCGCCCGCCGCCCTCTCCCTGCTCGCGGTGATGTTCACCGACGCCCGTGAGCGCGCCAAGGCGTTCGGCATCTACGGTGCCATCGCCGGTGGTGGCGGTGCCGTGGGTCTGCTGCTCGGCGGCTTCCTGACCGAGTACCTGAACTGGCGCTGGACCTTCTACGTCAACATCCCGTTCGCCGTGGTCGCGGCCGTCGGCGCGTACTTCGTCATCCGGGAGCCGAGCGGCGCCCGCAACCGTTCGCCGCTCGACGTCCCCGGCGTGATCCTCTCCACCACGGGTCTGGTGGCCCTGGTGTACGGCTTCACCCGCGCCGAGCACTCCGGCTGGACGGACGGCCTGACGATCGGCATGTTCGTCCTGTCGGTGGTGCTGCTGGCCGCGTTCGTCGCCGTCGAGTCCAAGGTGAAGGCCCCGCTGCTGCCGCTGCGGGTGCTCACCGAGCGCAACCGTGCCGGTGTCTACCTCTCGCTGGGTCTCGCCGTCATCGCGATGTTCGGCCTCTTCCTGTTCCTCACGTACTACCTCCAGGTGGTCCGTGGGTACTCGCCGGTCAAGACCGGATTCGCCTTCATGCCGATGGTCGTCGGCATGATCGTGGGCTCCACCCAGATCGGTACGCGGCTGATGACCCGGGTCGCGCCCCGGCTGCTGATGGCGCCCGGCTTCCTGCTGGCCGCCCTCGGCATGCTGCTGCTGACCCAGCTCGACCTGACCAGCTCGTACACGACCGTGGTGCTTCCGGCGCAGCTGCTGCTGGGCCTCGGTATGGGTACGGCGTTCATGCCGGCGATGTCGCTGTCGACGTTCGGCGTCGACCCGGCGGACTCCGGGGTGGCCTCCGCGATGGTGAACACCTCGCAGCAGGTCGGCGGCGCCATCGGTACGGCGCTGCTGAACACGATCGCCGCGTCGGCGACGACCGCGTTCGTCAAGGACAACGCGGCCGGGGCCACCAATGCCCAGGTGCTCCAGTTCGAGGGCATGGTGCACGGCTTCACCACGGCGATCTGGTGGGCGGTCGGCATCCTGGTCGCCTCGGCGGCCATCGCCTTCGCGCTGATCAACAGCGGGCGTCCGCAGATGGGCCCCGTGTCGGCCGACGGCGAGGGCTCGGACGAGGAGATCAAGATCCCCGTCGTCGTCCACTGAGTCCACTGAGTCCGCTGACGTACGTGCCGCGTGACTGAATGACTGAACGACTGAACGACTGAACGACTGAATGCAGGTGTGCCCCGTCCGGGATCGGTTCCTCCGGGCGGGGCACACCTGTGTGCGCCGGTAGCGGCACCTGGCGGCCGGCGGCCGGCGGGCGGCGTCCGGTGGCGGTCAGCGGAGCCAGGGGAGGTCCGCGCCCGAGTCCTGCGGCTGGAGTCCTTCGGCGATGATCCGCATGATCTCGCCGAGCCGTTCCACCTGCTCCGGGGTGAGCCGGTCGAACATCGCCTGACGGACCGCCTCCACATGCCCCGGCGCCGCCTGCTCCAGCACCTCGAAGCCCAGGTCGGTGAGGACGGCGTTCTGCCCCCGCTTGTCGGTGTCGCAGTCCTCGCGGCGGACCCAGCCCTTCTGCTCCAGGCGGGCGACGGCGTGCGAGAGCCGGGACCGGGTGATCTTGGCGTCGATCGCCAGCTCGGTCATCCGCAGGCGCCGCTGCGGGGCCTGCGAGAGCTGCACGAGCAGCCCGTAATAGATGTGGGGCATCCCGGCGTCCCGCTGGAGCTGACGATCGAGATGATCATCGAACAGGGTGGTCGCGTGCAGGTATGCGCGCCAGACGCGCTGTTCCTCGTCGGTGAGCCAGCGCGGGGCGAGGTCGCCTCCGGACTTGGATGCCGTATTCATGTACACCACTCTACGACTGTCATTGAAAGTTGAACTACATACCTTTATGATGGGTTCTAGCTTTAAGTTTCAAGTAATGGTCGATGGATACGCTGGAGCGAGTGGAGCTGTGAGGACGCCATGAACCACAGTGCGGACCGTGTCGGCAGCGGTGCTGAGCATGCCGGGGGCTCCGGGGGATCCGACTGGAGTTCCGACTGGAGTTCCGGTGGGCGGATGCCCGCGCTCTATCTCTCCCACGGGGCGCCGCCGCTCGCGGACGACCCTCTGTGGCCCGGACAGCTCGCGGCCTGGTCCGCCGGGCTGCCGCGCCCCCGGGCGGTCCTGATGGTCTCCGCCCACTGGGAGGAGGCGCCGCTCGCCCTCGGCGCCACCACGACGCTGCCGCTGGTGTACGACTTCTGGGGGTTCCCGGAGCGGTACTACACGGTGCGGTACGAGGCCCCGGGCGCCCCCTGGCTCGCCGGCGCCGTGCGCAAGCTGCTGGGCCGCGCCGGCACCCCCGTACAGGACGTGCCCGACCGTGGGCTCGACCACGGCGCCTACGTCCCTCTTGTCGAGATGTACCCGGACGCCGATATTCCGGTGCTCCAGATCTCCCTGCCGACGCTCGACCCCGGAAAGCTGCTGGAGATCGGCCGCCGGCTCGCCCCGCTGCGGGACGAGGGCGTCCTGATCGTGGGGAGCGGGTTCTTCACCCACAACCTCGCCGCGCTGCGGCAGAGCGGCGTACCGGCCTGGTCCGCCGAGTTCGACGACTGGGGGCAGCGGGCCCTCGCGGCGGCGGACGTCGACGCCCTGCTCGACTTCGAGAACAAGTCCCCTGCGGGCCGGCTCGCCCACCCGAGGACCGAACACTTCGCGCCCCTCTTCGTCACCCTCGGGGCCGCCCAGGACGAGCTGGACGGCGGGCGGAGCGTGATCGACGGCTTCTGGATGGGGCTGGCGAAGCGCTCGGTGCAGTACGGGTAGCCCGGTCATGCGGTCGGTCGCGGGGTCTGTCACGCGGCTGGTCGCGCGGTCTGTCGCGCGGCTGGTCACGCGGTCGGTCGCCTCGGTGGGAGGAACGGGACGTTCAGCTCGATGGAGCGTCTGCGTGGGCTTCTCCATGGCGTGGAGACTAGGCAGCGGCGGTACCTCTCCGTAACGGGCCGGAGGACCCCTCGGGTACGGGCCCGGGACCTACGTCTGCGGGCCGAGTCCCCTCGTACCCGTCCACCTGCCGTCCCGTCCCGTGAGCCTCTGACGAGGGGCAGGCAACCATCGGGCGGGTGCGGGCCGTCCTTTCCGGTGGGGGGGAGCGACCGGGGGAGCGGCCATGGGCGGATACGGGATCCCGTGTGACGGACGTCTCATGGAGGCCGTGGTGGCCATGCGCGGCGAGTGCGGGAAAGCACCGTCCGTGACGGGGCTGACCTGCATTTCTCCCGCCCCTTCAGGGAGCTGCCCTCCCCTGGTGGCCGGGCAGGATACTGCAAGATCGTAAAAATTGACGAGGGGCCTGGGAATTCTGTCCGGATTCCAGTCGTTGTTTCCATCGGATGCAGGGCACCCGGAAGGGTGTCGCGACCTACTCAGCAAGGGAGCTCGCATGGCAACCCGTGCCGTCGCCCGTCGCCAGTCCGAGAGCAAGGGGACCGCTGGTCGGGCCGGCAGTGCGCGCGCAGTCAGCGGGGAGACGGCCGATCGCGACCTGGTCGGTATGTACCTCGACGAGATCGCGCGGACGCCGCTGCTCGACGCCGCCAAGGAGGTCGAGCTGTCCCAGACCATCGAAGCGGGCGTGTATGCCCGGCAGATCCTCGACGAGGGGATCGAGAGTGACGCCGCCGGCGCCAGCCGCGCCGAGCTGGAGGCCCTCGTCGCCGAGGGCGAGCGGGCCAAGGACGTCTTCATCCGGTCCAACCTCCGCCTGGTCGTGGCGGTCGCCCGGCGCTATCCGCGCAGCGGGCTGCCCCTGCTCGACCTGATCCAGGAGGGCAATGCGGGCCTGGTCCGCGCGGTCGAGAAGTTCGACTACGCCAAGGGCTTCAAGTTCTCCACGTACGCCACCTGGTGGATCCGCCAGGCGATCACCCGGTCCATAGCGGACCAGTCCCGCACCATCCGGCTCCCCGTCCACCTGGTGGAGGAGCTGGGCCGGATCCGCCGCGTCCAGCGCGAGTTCAACAGGGAGAAGGGCCGCGAGCCCGAGCCCGTCGAGATCGCGACCGAGCTGGGCTCCACGCCGGAGCGCGTCGTGGACGTCCTGGACTGGGCGCGTGACCCGGTCAGTCTGAACATGCCGGTGGACGACGCCGGTGAGACCCAGTTCGGTGACCTCCTGGAGGACACCTCGGCGGTCTCGCCCGAGCAGTCCGTCCTGACCCTGCTCCGCAGCGAGGGCCTTGAGGATCTGATCGGCAAGCTGGACCAGCGGACGGCGTCGATCATCCGGATGCGGTACGGGATCATGGACGGCCGCGAGCGGACGCTGACCGAGGTCGGCAAGGAGCACGGGCTGACCCGTGAGCGGATACGGCAGATCGAGAAGCACGCGCTGCTGGAGCTGAAGCGGATGGCTCGCGACACGGGCTTCGACGCGGCCGCCTGACGCCTGGCGTCTGACGTTTGGCGCCTGGCGCCTGGCGTCCGGCCTTGGCCTCGGTCTCGGCGGGGCCGCCGTGCCGGGGTGCCGTGGATCGGGCGGCGGGTCGGTCGGTCGCTCAGCCCTGCTGTGGCTGCTGTGGCCTGGCTCCCGGCGTGGTCCCGGTTCCGGTCCCGGTCCCGGTTCCCGGCGCGGTCAGGCCCGCCGCGCGGGCCAGCCGGGCCGCCACCGCGCCCACGTGGGTGATCAGCGACTCGGGGCGGACCACCCGGAACTCGCAGTCCGCCAGCGCCAGCCGCATCGCCAGCCACTCCGGGGTGTCCGTCGACCGCATCCGCAGCCGGCAGGCCGAGTCCCCCCGGGGCTCCGGCGCGGGGAACGAGCGCGGCAGCCGGGCCGCCACCCGCTCCGCCGGAGCGTCGAACTCGACTTCCACGTCGTGCTCCTGGCGGGGCACCACCGTGTGCCCGAGCATCTTCTCGACATCGCCCTCCGGCAGCTCCCGGGCCGGGAAGCGCTCCCCCGTGGGGAAGGGCTCCGACAGCCGGTCCACCCGGAAGGTCCGCCAGTCCGAGCGCTCCATGTCGTACGCCACGAGGTACCACCGGTTCCCCGCCGACACCAGGTGGTACGGCTCGACCCGCCGTCTGGTCCGGGTGCCGTCCCCCGCCCGGTAGCCGAAGCGCAGCCGCTCCTGGTTGCCGATGGCGCCCGCGATCGTCGTCAGGGTGGACGGGTCGATCGTCGCCCCGTCGCCCCTGGTCAGGGGGACCGTCGCCGCTTGGAGCACGGAGACCCGGTGCCGCAGCCGGGGCGGCAGCACCTGTTCCAGCTTGGCCAGCGCCCGGACGGACGCCTCCTCGACGCCCTCGATCGCATGTCCGGCGCCCGCCCGCAGCCCCACGGCGATCGCCACCGCCTCCTCGTCGTCCAGGGTCAGCGGTGGCATCGCCGAGCCCGCGACCAGGCGGTACCCGCCGATCGCGCCCCGGGTGGCCTCGACGGGATAGCCCAGGTCACGCAGCCGGTCGATGTCCCGGCGGATCGTCCGGGGGCTCACCTCCAACCGCCGGGCCAGTTCGCTGCCCGGCCACTCGCGCGGGGTCTGGAGCAGGGAGAGAAGGTTCAGAAGTCTCGCCGGAGTGTCCGTCATGCGCACAGGATGCCGTCAAAAGAGGACGCGGACTGGCCTAGATGCCTCCTACTGTCGGGGTATGAGTTCAGAGCACCACGCCGACGGCGGCCCGCCGCCTTCACCGAACACCACCGCACCCCTGGGAGAACAGGCAACGCCCGCGACACCCGCCAAGCCCGCGACACCGACGGTTCCCGCGCAGCCGTCCGGGGCCGCCGCCCCGAGCCCCGCCACTACCGAAGCCGGGGCCGCTCCGGGAACCACCGGCGCTCCGGGGGCCACCCGTGCTCCGGCTGCCGTCGGCGCTCCGGGTGCTGCCGGTACGGAGCAGGACCGCCGCCGCTGGATAGCCCTCGCGATCGTGATGACCGCCGCCTTCATGGACCTGGTCGACGTCACCATCGTGAACATCGCGATCCCCGCCATCGAACGCGACCTCGGCGCCTCCTTCGGGGCCATCCAGTGGATCACCGCCGGATACGCCCTCGCCTTCGCGGCCGGCCTGATCACCGGCGGGCGGCTCGGCGACATCTACGGCCGCAAGCGGCTCTTCCTCATCGGCATCACCGGCTTCACCATCGCCTCCGCGCTCTGCGGCTTCGCCCTGAGCACCGAGATGCTCGTCGGCTCCCGGATCCTCCAGGGCGCCATGGCCGCGATGATGGTGCCGCAGGTGCTGGCCATCGTGCACACCACGTTCCCCGCCCATGAGCGCGGGAAGGTCTTCGGCCTCTTCGGCGCGATCGTCGGCCTCGGCGCGGTCTCCGGACCGCTGCTCGGGGCGCTGCTCACCGAGTGGAACCTCTTCGGTCTCGAATGGCGGCCGATCTTCCTGATCAACCTGCCGGTCGGCATCGCGGGCGTGATCCTGGGCCGGATCTACATCACCGAGTCCCGCGCGCCCAAGGCGCTCCGGCTCGACCTGGTCGGCGTCGTCCTGGTCACCGCCGCGCTGCTGATGCTGATCTACCCCCTGACCCGGGGCCGGGAGCTGGACTGGCCGCTGTGGGGCCATGTCTCCATGCTCGCGAGCCCGGTGGTGCTCGCCGCCTTCGTGGCGTACGAGCGGTACAAGACCCGCAAGGACGGCTCCCCGCTGGTGGAGCTGTCGCTGTTCCGGGTGCGCAGCTTCGCCGCCGGTATCGCCGTCCAGCTCACCATGGGCGTCGTCATGGGTGTCTTCTTCCTGGTGTGGACGCTCTACATGCAGATAGGACTCGGCTGGGGCGCCCTGAAGGCCGGTCTGACGGGTGTGCCGTTCTCGATCGCGGTCTCCGTCGCCGCCGGTATGTCCGTGCAGAAGCTGGTCCCCCGGTTCGGCCGGAAGGTGCTCCAGGCCGGGGCGCTGGCGATGGCCGTGGGCGTGCTGTTCTTCCTCTGGGCCTCCGACCACTACGGCCCGGACATGAGCCCCTGGCGGATGATGCCCGCCCTCGTCGTGATGGGCGTCGGCATGGGGCTGATCGTGGCGCCGCTGACCGACGCGATCCTCTCCGAGGTGCCCAGGGAACACGCCGGCTCGGCGTCGGGCCTGCTCAGCACGGTCCAGCAGACGGGCACCGCGCTGGGGCTCGGCCTGGTGGCGGTCGTCTTCTTCGGGGCGATGCCCGGCGGTGTCGGCGACGGCATCTCGGGCCACGGCAGCGCCGACCCGGGCTCTTCGGGCGCTCCCCAGGGGGATCCCGATGTGATGCGGCAGATGGTCGGCTCGGCCTTCGGGGAGGGCTTCCAGAACTCCCTGGGATGGGTCGCCGGGGTGCTGGGTCTGATCTTCGCGCTGATGTTCCTGCTGCCCGCGAAGCCGAAGCAGCATCTTGAAGGCGGCGGGGCGGACGACGATGGCCCGGACGGCGGCAGCCGGGACGGCGATGATCCGGACGGCGGCGGCACGGTGAAGGAGCGCGAGCCGGTGCTCAGCCACTGAGCAGGGGCGGCGGGGGCGGCCCCGGGGTGGTCTCGGGGCAGTCTCTCGCTGTGGTGCGCTGTGATGCGCTGTGATGCGCTGTGGTGCCGGGTTCTGCGGTGATGCCGGGTACGGCGGTGCTGCGGGGTGCTGCGGGCGGTGCCGGGGCTCACGGCACGCCGGGGGTGGAGCGTGGGGGGTGGCGCTACAGCTACAGATACGGCTACAGGTGCGGGTACGGGGACAGCGGTGGGTACGGGACGGCTCAGCGGACCCGGGCGCGCAGCTCCATCGCCTCCCGAGCGGTGTGCTCCGCCTCGTACACCTCGCACATGTGGCGGCCGTCCGGGGTGGCCGTGTGCTCCACCTCCCACAGGCTCAGCTCGGTGCCGTCCAGCAGCAGGAAGGCGTGCTCGTAGAGGGTGAAACCGGCGTCCTTGCCCGCCACCTGGCACTGCCGGGCGAAGACCTGGGTGATGTGGTGGGCGAAGGCCGACCGCAGCAGCGCCGCCGTCTCCGCGCCGGGGCGGTCCGCGTTCTCCGCGCGGCGGAGCACCCGGCGGCCGTGGTCCGCCGAGTTGTCCGGGACGTACATCCGGGGCAGCGCGGCCGGAGGGGCGGACATCAGCCCGGCGAGCAGCGCGAAATCCGCGTCGACGTCGGACCCGAACCCGCCGCCGGATCCCAGGCGGTCCCGCTGCGGTGGCTCGTCCGGACCGGCCGGGGCCCGCGCCGGGCGGCCGAAGGGATGGCCGAAGGGCTGGCTCGGCTCGACCGGGTCCCCGAAGCCCCTCGTGCCGTGGGAGTCGGCCGCGTCACCGCAGTCGGCGAAGCCCGGGAAACCGGCGGGCAGCCGGGAGGCGGCGAGCCGGACCTCCGCCTCCTCCGTGTACAGCTCGTGCTGCTCGGGGACGTCGGCGCCGCTGCTGTGGACCAGCTCCCACAGGACCAGCGGGCTGCCGTCGCTCAGCAGGAAGGCGTGCCTGTAGGTGGCCCGGTCCAGGGTGCCGCTGTGGTGCGACGAGTGCAGTGAACTCGCGTGTGCCAGCGCCGAGTCGAGGCGCTCCACGACGCTGTCGGGCAGCTCGAACGAGTTGAGCGCCCGGCCCAGGAGCCGTTTGAGGTGAGTCTCGGTCGTCTCGTACGGATCGTTCACGTGGGTCTCCAGGCAGTCGCCACAAGTAACTCGATGATTGCTAAAAGTAGCCTCTCGGTCTGACACCGCGTCCAGTCGTTCCGGAAAACGAGGCAAGTCTTTGTGAAGTTCCCCGGTCCGGGGCAACGCCCATAAGTCGTGGATCAGTTGATGTCGTACAACTCCCGATAGGACGGGAAGACCCCGCCCGGTCCGCTGAATCCCTCTGCCGCGAGCATGGCCCCGACGACGGCCCGGGAAACACAGTCCGCGCCCGCTGCCAGCACATCATTGAGCGCGAGGGGGCCGGCGGGGGCTCCGGCGGGGGTCAGCGGGACCGTCCCGGTGGCGAGCGCGAAGACCGTGTCGCCGTCGCTGAGGAGGTGCACCGGGCGGACGGCGCGCGCGATGCCGTCGTGCGCCGTCCCCGCGAGCTTCTGCGCCTGTGCCCGGGTCAGTTCCGCGTCGGTGCCGACCACCGCGAGCGTCGTGTTCAGCGGGGGCGGGCCGCTCGACGCGCGGGCGGCGGCCAGCCGTCGCTGCGCCTCCGCGTGCACCTCGGGCGCCGGCGGGGTCACCGGGCCCTCGAAATACCGCCCGTACGGGACCCCGGTCCGAGGGTCGACCGCGTCCCCCACCGCGTTGACGACGACCAGCGCCCCGACGGTGACCCCGGACGGCAGCCGCACGGAAGCCGTCCCCACGCCGCCCTTCATCCCGCCAGCGACCGCGCCCGTGCCCGCGCCGACGCAGCCGGTCGGCACCGGGGCGCCGACGGGGGTACGGGCGGCGGTCTCGACGGCGGCCCGCCCGGTGGCGGCGCCCGGACGGGCCCGCCAGTCGCCCCCGCGCCCCAGATCGAAGAGGCAGGCGGCGGGGACCACCGGGACGACCTGCCCGGGGCTGCCCACCGGCACGCCCCGGCCCCGCTTCTCCAGCCAGGCCATCACGCCGGACGCGGCGTCCAGCCCGTACGCGCTGCCGCCGGTCAGCACCACGGCGTCGACGCGCTGCACCAGATTGCGCGGATCCAGCGCGTCGGTCTCCCGGGTGCCGGGACCGCCGCCCCGGACGTCCACGGCGGCGATCGCGCCGCCCTCCGGGGCGAGGACGACGGTCGTACCGCTGAGGGCCCCGCCGCCCGGCACCCGGGCATGGCCCACCCGGAGCCCGGCCACATCCGTCAGAGCGTCATTTCCGGTCAACTGGCCTGTTCTGTCACTCATTCCCCTTGCGTATCACGGGTGTCGGGTGCGCCACGCCCGGGTAGAGGGGCGGGGCGGCCCGGGGCGGCCCCGGTGTCATGCGGTGGCGGCCGGTCGCACGCGGCGGCTGAGGGCCACTCCGACAGCCACGGTCGCCGCTGACACCAGACCCGCCGCGAACACCGCCCAGCCCTCCGGGAACACCGTCACACCCTCCGCGAGACCGCACAGCAGGACCGCGACCGCCGCGAGGGGCAGCAGCGCCTGCTGGACCGCGCCCTGTTTGAAGTGCCGGGAGTGCAGCAGCCAGACCATCAGCAGGAAGACCGCCGTCGGCACCGTCACCGCCGAACCGGCCGCCAGCGCGGAGATGGGTGCCACCCCGACCGCGTGCTCCACCGCCACCTCCATGCCCGCGCCGATCGCCGCCGCCGAACCGAAGACCAGTACATGCCCGTACCCCCAGGGGAGCGCCTGCCGGTTGGAGATCAGCCGCTCGTGCGCGGGCACCGCGAAGTAGATCCACCACGCCGAAAAGATGATCAGCAGCCCGCCCGCCGCGAGTGGCAGCAGCTCGCCGACGGCGTCGTGCTCGTCCAGCGCCGACTGGACGGCGACCGTGGCCGCCGCCATCGTCTCGCCCAGCACGATCAGCGTGAACAGGCCGTACCGCTCCACGATGTGGTGGGCGTGCCACGGCGTCTCCTGGTGCCGCTCGGCCAGCGGGGGCACCAGCAGCTCGGCCACCACCACGATGGGGAAGAGCCAGTGGCGCGCGGACACGGGGGCGAAGAGGAGCACCACCCAGGCCGCCTGGCAGAGCGTGATCCCGGTGACGTAGGTCAGCGCGACCCGGCGGGCCTCGCCGTGCTCGGCGGCGGCCGCGCGCAGCCACTGGGTCGTCAGCGCCAGCCGCATGATCAGGTAGCCGATGACGGCGATCGTCCAGTCGTTCGCGTTGAAGGCGCGCGGGACCCCGGCGGCGTACACGAGCACCCCGGCGATCTGCACCAGGGTCGCGATCCGGTAGGGGACGTCGTCGCAGTCGTACGCCGAGGCGAACCAGGTGAAGTTCATCCAGGCCCACCAGACGCCGAAGAAGACGAAGCCGTATCCGACGAGGCCGGTGGCCGGGTGGCCCTCGGCGAGGGCGTGGACGAGCTGTGCGCCCGCCTGGGCGACGGCGACGACGAAGCAGAGGTCGAAGAAGAGTTCCAGCGGGGTGGCCGCGCGATGGGGCTCGTCGCGCCGCCGGGGCACCATCCGCCGCAGGGGTGCGTAGCCGTCGTTGTCGGTGGTGCTGGAGATGTCTTTGGTGTCTTTGGTGTCTTTGGTGTTTTCGTGGTCCTCGTGGTCTTCGGGGCGACCGGTACTTCCTGAGGCGGTCATGCGCTCAGCAGAGCAGAAGGGTTGTGGACGGGGGCGGGGCGGTGAGGGGGAGCGCCCGCAGGATCACCCGCGCGGGCGAGGAAGTTATCCACAGTCGGTGGACGATCCACAGGCGCCGACGGGATCGGTGCGGATGCCGGATCGTGGACTCGGCGACCTGCTCCGGATCCTTCGGTCTTCGTACGCCGGTCTTCGTGCTCCTTGATCCCTTCGACCCCCTTGACCTCCTCGATCCCTTCGATTTCTCAGGCCTCTTGGGCGACTTCAACGATGGGTGGTGCTCCAGCCGATGTCCCTTCCTCATTCCTCCCGCTCCTCCCGCTCCTCTCCTTCCTCCTCTTTCTCGGGGGGACACCGCGTTCGGCACCGGTGTGTGCCGAGGCCCCGGCACGGGCGGGGCCGGGTGTTCCTGCCGGAGGCGCTGGTGGTGCCCGGGGCGGCCCGGGGGCGGGTGCGGGGCCGGCATGCCGCCCGGCGGTTGAAGCGGGCGGTGCGGCGGCGTCGGCGCGCGCTGGCGGCCGGGCTCGCGCTGACCGCCGCGGCCCTCACCGCCTCCGGGCCCCGCGCGGGCCAGGACCGGGGCGGCGGGGATCTGCGGGACCGCGCGGCCGGAGCGGGCGAGGGCCCCATGGCCTCCGCACCCACGGCCACCACCACCGGGACCGGCCGGTCCTTCCGGGCGGCGGCCGGGGCGCGCACGGTGACGGTCCCGGTCCGTATCGCGGACGCGGAGACGGTCCGGCTGCTGCGCCCCGGGGACCGGGTCGATGTGATCGCGGCCCCCGACCCGGCTCCGGGGGTGCCGGAGCCGCCGGCGGCCCGCGTGGTCGCGGCGTGCGTCCGCGTCGCGTCGGCGCCGAGGGCCCTCGCGGCCGAGGCGGGTGGCGGGGCGCTGGTGCCGATCTCCGTGCCACGCCGTCTCGCCCCGGCGCTGGCGGCGGCCGGCGTCACCGCCCGGCTGGCGGTGACGGTGTGCTGACCTCCCCGCGCACGACCGGCGCGTTTCTTCGTACAGGAGTACCGGACTGTCACCTCTTCGCGGGTACGAAGTGGACAGCGCGACGGCGCGGTGCCGTAGGTTGCGGAGGGTTTAGCTCCGTTCCCCGTCGTACCAGCGAAGAAAGGCTCACTCGTGAGCGAGAAGAAGGTCAGCCTCCTGGAAGGCTTCAAAGCCTTCCTGATGCGCGGCAATGTGATCGACCTGGCGGTCGCCGTCGTCATCGGCGCGGCGTTCACCCAAGTCGTGAACTCCGTCGTGAAGGGCGTCATCAACCCCCTGGTCGGAGCCTTCGGCACGCAGAATCTCGACGCCTACAGCTCCTGCCTCAAGGGCCCCTGCCGGGTGGTCAACGGCCAGGCCGAGGGCATCCAGATCATGTGGGGTTCCGTCCTCGGGGCCATCCTGACCTTCGTGATCACGGCGGCCGTCGTCTACTTCCTGATGGTGCTGCCGATGGCCCGCTACCTGGCGCGCAAGGCCGCCCGGGACGCGGCGAAGGAAGGCACGAAGGAAGTCGTGGAGCTGTCCGAGCTGGAGGTGCTCAAGGAGATCCGGGACGCGCTGGTCGCCCAGTCGCGCGGTGGTTCCGGCTCCGGTGGTGGTGCGGGCTTCGGCGGTGGCACCGGCTCCGGTCCGGGGACGGGCACACCCGGCAAGTCCTTCTGACCCTCCTGGCCGTTCTGAACCTGCTGGCGGCGGTCGGTGCGGCCCTGGCACGGACACGGCTCACCGCCGTCCGCCGCTCGGAGGGGGTGGGCCGGCTCAGAGGTGGTGGGGCGGCTTCTCGTCGAGGAAGCGCGCCAGATCGTCGGCGCTGCTGCTCGTGGCCGGCCGCTCACCCCACCCGCGGTCCGTGTCGTCCGAGGACTGCTGGTCCAGCGGATCGTCGAAGACGATTCCCGGCCGGGTGGGCCGCTGTCGGGAAGGCTTCGCGTCTCGCGGGCCGGGGGCGGGGGCGGGGTTCATACCTCCAGGGTACGGCGGCGGCCGGAGCCCGGTGGGCCGCATCCGCCGCCCGGCCCCCGGCACCCCCGGTACTTCCGGCGCTCCCGGCACCCCCGGCGGGCCGGACCGGCTGGTCCGGCCGGTCCGGGGCAGGACGGTCGGGGTCCAGCCGGTCCGGGTCTGGCCGGTCCGGCCGGTCCGGGTCAGGGCAGTTCGATGCCCAGGTCCCAGCCGTCGTGGACGCCGGTGCAGAGGCAGTCCCGGTCCTCGGTCCGGGGCAGCCCGGCCACCGCGTCGAAGAGGACCTTCCGCAGCCGGCCCACGTTCTCGCCGAAGACCCGCATCACCTCGGTGTGCGAGACGCCTTCACCGGTCTCGGTGCCCGCGTCCAGATCGGTGACCAGGGCGATCGAGGTGTAGCAGAGGGCCAGCTCACGGGCGAGGACCGCCTCGGGGTGGCCGGTCATCCCGACCACCGACCAGCCGGCGGCGGCGTGCCAGCGGGACTCGGCGCGGGTGGAGAAGCGGGGCCCCTCCACGACGACCATCGTGCCGCCGTCCACAGCGTCCCACTCGTGGTCCCGCGCGGACTTGATCGCGACGCTCCGGCCCACCGGGCAGTAGGGGTCGGCGAAGGTCGCGTGCACCACGTTCGGGACGGTCCCGTCGGGCCGGGGCTCGCCGTCGAAGTAGGTCTGCGCCCGGGTCTTGGTGCGGTCCACGAGCTGGTCGGGCACGAGCAGGGTCCCGGGCCCGTACTCCGGGCGCAGGCCGCCCACGGCGCAGGGGCCCAGCACCTGCCGTACGCCGACGGACCGCAGGGCCCACAGGTTGGCGCGGTAGTTGATGCGGTGCGGGGGCACCTTGTGGTTCCGGCCGTGGCGGGGCAGGAAGGCGACCTTCCGGCCGCCCAGCTCACCGAGGAACAGCGAGTCGCTGGGGCTGCCGTAAGGAGTGTCGACCGCGACTTCGGTCACGTCCTCCAGGAAGGAGTAGAAGCCCGAACCACCGATAACACCGATCTCTGCTCTCGTGTCAGCCATGCGGCTCACCCTAGCGACGGCCCGCCGGCCCCCGACAGGGACGGTCCGCCGCCGGTCCCGGCCCGGGCCGGGAGTGGCCGGAGGGGGCCCGGTACGCCGAGGACCCCACCGTCAGGGACGGCGGGGTCCGGCGGAGCGGAGTCCTGGGTCAGGCGGCCGAGCTGCTGCTCGACGAGGAACCGGAGGAGCCGCTGGAGCTGGTGGACGACGAAGAGGCCGAGGACGGCGCCGTCGACGAGGACGACGCGGTCTTGGTGTCGGACGACTTCGACGCGGCAGCGGGGGTGCTGCTGGACGAGGAACCGCGGCTGTCGTTGCGGTAGAAGCCGGAGCCCTTGAAGACGATGCCGACGGCGGAGAACACCTTCTTGAGGCGTCCGTCACAGTTCGGGCACACGGTCAGGGCATCGTCGGTGAACTTCTGCACCGCTTCAAGGCCCTCGCCGCATTCGGTGCACTGGTACTGATAGGTCGGCACTGGTCTTCCTCCTGGCACTCTCACTCAATGAGTGCTAACGACGTTCCATAGTGACGTATTCCGCGGTCTCAGTCCACCGTCACCCGCGAGCGGTGATCCACGCCACTCGCGCCCCGGGCGGCGATCCGGCCGGTGGCGGCGGCCCCGGTGGGGCCGGTGGGGCCGGTGGAGGGCGTCAGACGGGAGCGCAGGGCGACCAGGGTGATCAGGGCCAGCGCCGTTCCGACCAGCGGGACGACGAAGCCGGCGCTGGCGCCCCGGGTGTCGGCGAGCTGACCGGCCGCGGTGACCGCCAGGGCCTGGCCGAGGGCCACGGCGCCGGTCAGCCAGGTGAACGCCTCGGTGCGGGCACCGGCCGGGACCAGGGACTCGACCAGGGTGTAGCCGCCGATCAGGGCGGGGGCGATGCAGAGACCGACGAGCAGGCCGAGGGCGGCGAGCAGGACGACCGATTCGACGGCCCACAGAGTGGAGGCGGCCAGGGTCAGACCCACATAACCGAGCACCACGCGGTGCAGCGGGCCCTTCTTCCAGGCGATGGCGCCGCAGGCGATGCCGGCGAGCATGTTGCCCGCGGCGAAGATCCCGTACAGGACGCCGTTGACGCCCGGGTCGCCGATCTCCTCGGTGAAGGCGGTGATCGAGACCTGCATGCCGCCGAAGACGGAGCCGATGCCGAGGAAGGCGATCACCAGGACGCGGACGCCCGGGATGGAGAGGGCGGAGGCGCGCGGGGTGGAGCCGTCACCGGCGGCGGCGCGGACGACGGGGGGCTGGGTGCGCTTCTGGGCGGCGAAGAGCAGGCCGCCCACCAGGGTCAGCGCGGCCTCGGCGATCAGTCCGGCGGCCGGGTGCACCCCGGTGCAGAGCGCGGTCGCGAGGACGGGGCCCACGACGAAGGTGAACTCGTCCGTCACCGACTCGAAGGCGGCGGCCGTCGGCATCAGCGGCGACCCGTCGAGCCGCGCCGCCCAGCGGGCCCGCACCATGGGGCCTATCTGGGGCACCGAGGCACCCGCGGGGACGGCCGCGGCGAACAGGGCCCACAGGGGGGCGTCGGCGAGGGCCAGCGCCGTCAGCGCCGAGACGGAGGCGGCGTGCACGAGGACGCCGGGGAGCAGCACCGCGCGCTGGCCGAAGCGGTCGGCGAGCTTGCCGCTCTGCGGGGCGAAGAGGGCCATGGAGACGCCGGTGGCGGCCGCGACCGCGCCGGCCTGCCCGTAGGAGCCGGTGGTGTGCTGGACCAGCAGCACGATGCTGATCGTGAGCATGGCGAAGGGCTGCCGGGCGGCGAAGCCGGGGAGGAGGAAGGTCCACGCCCCGGGGGTGCGGAGCAGCTGCCCGTACCCGGGTCGGGCGCTGTCGGAGACCGTGGGTGCCACGGCCCGTGCCTTTCTGCCGCCTGGTAGCCGCCCCCGCGGGGATGCGGGGGCGGCCGAGAGCTGTCCTCTTGCGCGGGACTGCGGTAGATACCGGGTCCGGGAACGGGACTGCTCGGCCGCCATACGGTCGCGCCAGCTCTGCGTCAGGCAGAGGTGGATCGATCAAATGTCGTCCCATCGTACAGCGGGCGCCCGGCCACCGCCCGCCCCGGGAATCCCCGGCCCACGGGCCCGGGACGGGCCCGGGACAGGGCCGCGACGGGGCCGGTGACCGGGCGGTGGAGGGCTATCCCGTGCCCAGCCAGCCCGCCAGTTTGCCGCCCTGGCCGACGGCCCGGAGCCGTTTCTCGGCCGCGTCCCGGACCGGGTCGGTGGCGACGACGAGGAGTTCGTCGCCCCGCCGCAGCACGGTCGACGGCAGCGGGACGAAGCTCTTGCCGTCCCGGACGACGAGGGTGACGGCGGACCCGGACGGCAGCCGCAGCTCCGAGACCTCGACCCCGTGCATCCGGGACTCGCCGGGGATCGAGACCGAGAGCAGATGTCCGCGCAGCCGCTCCAGCGGTGCCGACTCCACACCCAGGTCGGAGGGGCTGCCGGGGCCCAGCCGCAGGGCGCGCGCGAGCCAGGGCAGGGTGGGCCCCTGGATCAGGGTGTAGACGACGACCAGGACGAAGACGATGTTGAAGATCCGGTCGCTGTCCGCGACTCCGCCGACCATGGGGATGGTCGCGAGGATGATGGGGACGGCGCCGCGCAGCCCGGCCCAGGAGAGCAGGATCTGCTCCCGCCGGGGGATCCTGAACGGCACCAGGCTGAGCAGCACCGACACCGGCCGCGCCACCATCGTCAGCACCAGGCCCACGATGATCGCCGGCCAGAAGTCGTCCACCAGCTCGTGCGGGGTGACCAGCAGTCCGAGCAGGACGAACATCCCGATCTGCGCGATCCAGCCCAGCCCTTCGGCGAAGCCCCGGTTGGCGGGGGCGTGCGGCAGCTTCGCGTTCCCGAGGACCATGGCGGCGAGGTAGACGGCGAGGAAGCCGCTGCCGTGAGCCATGGCGCCGGCCGCGTACGCCGCCACCGCGATGGCCATGACCGCGATCGGGTAGAGGCCCGACGCGGGCAGGGCCACGTGCCGCAGTCCGAAGGCGCCGAGGAAGCCCGCCGCGAGACCGATGGCCGCGCCGATCGCCAGCTCCAGCAGGATCGTTCCGACGAGGACGTACCACGAGTCCACCGGGCCGGCGGCGGAGAAGGCCACGACCAGGATCACGACGGGGGCGTCGTTGAATCCCGACTCGGCCTCCAGCACACCGGTCACCCGGGACGGGAGCGGCACCTTCCGCAGCACGGAGAAGACCGCCGCCGCGTCCGTCGAGGACACCACCGCGCCGATGATGAGGGCCTGGCGCCACTCCAGTCCGACGAGGTAGTGCGCGGCGGCCGCGGTGATGCCCACGCTGATCGCGACGCCGGCGGTGGAGAGCGCGACGGCGGCGGGGAGGGCCGGTCTGATCTCCTGCCACTTGGTGCCGAGGCCGCCCTCGGCCAGGATGACGACCAGGGCCGCGTACCCGATGACCTGGGTCAGTTCGGCGTTGTCGAACTTGACGTCGAAGATGCCGTCCTGCCCGATGGCGACGCCGATGCCGAGGTAGATCAGGAGGCTGGGCAGTCCGCTGCGCGACGAGACGCGTACCGCCGCGACGGCGATGAGCAGCACGAGCGAGCAGTTGAGCAGGAGTTCGTTGAGCTGCTGGACAGTCAGTGGCCGATCCTTCCCCTCGCGCCTCTACGTGCCGGATCGCTGATCCGGGCGGCGACACTTCGTTACCTTACCTAATCTTTAACGTTTTCTTGACGCTCCGATGCGCGGGATTCCGCATCGCTGCGGCGGGCGGCTTCCGGATACCGCGTCAGGGGTGGTGGGGCGCTGCGCCTATGGTTGGCTCCAGCACTCCTGGACCAGCCTGCGCCTCGAAGGACAGCGATGCCCTCCAACACTTCCGCCTCTTCCCCCAAGAAGAAGAAGGGGCGACGCGCCCGCTTCCTTGTGATCCTGTTGGTGCTGGCACTGCTCGGTGGTGTCGGATATTCCGGTTATTGGGGGGTAAGTGCAGTTCGTGCTTCCTTCCCGCAGACCACCGGCACGATCCGGATAGCGGGGCTGAGCGGGGAGGTCGAGGTCAAGCGGGACGACTACGGCATCCCGCAGATCTACGCCGACACCGACGAGGACCTGTTCCGCGCCCAGGGCTTCGTCCACGCTCAGGACCGTTTCTACGAGATGGACGTGCGCCGCCATATGACGGCGGGGCGCCTGTCCGAGATGTTCGGCGAGAGCCAGGTCGACACGGACGCGTTCCTGCGCACCCTCGGCTGGCGGCGGGTGGCGCAGAAGGAGTACGACGAGAAGCTCTCGGACTCCACGAAGAAGTACCTGCGGGCGTACGCGGAAGGGGTCAACGCCTATCTCGACGGCAAGGCCCCGAAGGAGATCTCCGTCGAGTACGTGGCGCTGGACCTGGACAGCGGCTACCGGCCCGAGCCCTGGACCCCGGTGGACTCGGTGGCCTGGCTCAAGGCGATGGCCTGGGACCTGCGCGGCAACATGCAGGACGAGATCGATCGCTCGCTGCTGACCAGCCGGCTCGACCAGAAGCAGATCAAGGAGCTGTATCCGGCCTATCCGACCGACCGGAACAAGCCGATCGTGGACCAGGGCGGGATCGACCCCCTCACCGGGACCTTCGACCCGGAGGCGGAGCCGTCGGGCGCCGCCGACGGCCAGGGGACGGGTACGGGCACGGGCACCGGGACGGGGACCTTCGGAAACGGAACCGGAACCGGTACGGGAACGGGCACAGGCACAGGGATCGGCACAGGCACAGGCACCGGAAGCACCGGGGACGCCGTGCAGGGTCTGAACACCCAGCTCTCCGCCCTCTCCGAGACCCTGGACACCATCCCCCAGCTCCTCGGCCCCAACGGCAGCGGCATCGGCTCCAACTCGTGGGTCGTCTCCGGCAAGTACACGACGACCGGCAAGCCGCTGCTGGCCAACGACCCGCACCTGGCCCCCCAGCTGCCCTCGCTCTGGTACCAGATGGGCCTGCACTGCCGGAAGGTCTCCAAGGACTGCCAGTACCAGACCGCCGGTTTCACCTTCTCCGGCATGCCCGGCGTCGTCATCGGCCACAACCAGGACATCGCCTGGGGCTTCACCAACCTCGGCGCCGACGTGACCGACCTCTACCTGGAGAAGCTCAACGGGAACAGCTACCAGGTCGGCGACGAGCAGAAGGAGCTGACCAGCCGCAAGGAGGTCATCCAGGTCGCGGGCGGCAAGAGCCGGACGATCACCGTCCGCTCCACCCGCAACGGGCCGCTGGTCTCCGACCGCAGCACCGAGCTGGAGCAGGTCGGCCAGCGGGCCCCCGTCTCCAACTCCGCCCCCGACCGCGCCACCGGCTACGGCGTCGCCCTGAAGTGGACCGCGCTGGAGCCCGGCTCCTCCATGGACGCCGTCTTCATGCTCAACCGCGCCGACGACTTCGACTCCTTCCGCAAGGCGGCCAAGAAGTTCGAGGTCCCCTCGCAGAACCTCATCTACGCCGACAGCGAGGGCAAGATCGGCTACCAGGCGCCCGGCCGCATCCCCCAGCGGACCAAGGGCGACGGCTCCGTCCCCGCGCCCGGCTGGGACAAGGAGTACGGCTGGGACGGCTATGTCCCCTTCGACGAGATGCCGTACGAGGAGGACCCGGAGCGCGGCTACATCGTCACCGCCAACCAGGCCGTCATGGACCCGGAGAAGTACCCGCACCACATCACCACCGACTACGGCTACGGCGCGCGCAGCCAGCGGATCAACAATCTGATCGAGTCCAAGATCAAGGGTGGCGGCAAGATCTCCACCGAGGACATGCGCACGATGCAGATGGACAACGCCAGCGAGATCGCCCGGCTGCTCACGCCCTATCTGCTGAAGATCGACGTCAAGGACAAGCACGTCCGCGAGGCGCAGAAGCTGCTGGAGACCTGGGACTACACCCAGGAGCCGGACTCGGCGGCCGCCGCGTACTTCAACGCCGTGTGGCGCAACATCCTCAAGCTGTCCTTCGGCAACAAGCTGCCCAAGGAGCTGCGCGTCGAGGACGACTGCCTCTTCGTCCGCCCGGCGGACAGCACCGGCCCCGTGGACGAGCAGGTCGAGCCGGAGCTGGAGTGCGGTGAGCGGGACGCGGACTCGGCGCAGCCGGACGGCGGCGACCGCTGGTTCGAGGTGGTCCGGGGCATCGTCAAGGACGAGAAGAACGAGTGGTGGAAGTCGCCCAGGACGCGCACGGAGAAGGCGACCGACACCCGTGACGAGCTGTTCGCGCGGGCCATGGAGGACGCCCGCTGGGAGCTGGTCGCCGAACTCGGCAAGGACATGTCCAGCTGGAACTGGGGCCGGCTGCACCAGCTGACGCTGCGGAACCAGACCCTCGGCACCGAGGGCCCCGGCTTCCTGAAGTTCCTGCTCAACCGGGGACCGTGGAACCTGGGCGGCGGCGAGGCGGCGGTCAACGCCAGCGGCTGGAACGCGGCCGCCGGGTACGACGTCGTCTGGGTGCCGTCGATGCGGATGGTCGTCAACGTGGGCGACTGGGACAAGTCGGACTGGATCAACCTGTCCGGTGCCTCGGGCCACGCCTACAGCGCGCACTACACCGACCAGACGGACAAGTGGGCCAACGGCGAACTGCTCGACTGGTCCTTCACCCCGAAGGCCGTGGAGACCAACACCGTCGACAAGCTGACGCTGACCCCGCGCTGACCCGGCGCCGAGTACGAGCACGTGCCCCCGGAGACAGGACTCCGGGGGCACGCGTGCGTCGGGCGCCGGGCAGGGCGGGGTCAGCGTCAGGCGCCGGATGGCCGGAATGTGTCAGGCGCCGTCGGGCGGGAAGCGGTGCACGCCCTCGGGGGTGACCGCCGCCCGCACCGGCCGGTCGTGCGCCTCGGCCGGCACCCGGGCGACGACCTCGGACCCGTACAGGAGCACCACCGGCGCCGGCCGGGCGCCGGCCCGCTCCAGCCGGGCGAGGACCCGGTCGTACGAGCCGCCGCCGCGCCCCAGCCGCAGGCCGCGCCGGTCCACCGCGAGCCCCGGCAGGAGCACCGCGTCCGCCGTGGTGACGGCGTCGGGCCCGAGCCGGGGCCCGTCCGGCTCCAGCAGTCCCCGCCCCGCTCTTACCAGCCGGCCGGGGCCCCGGTACTCTCCCCAGTCCAGGTCGTTGTCGGGCAGCAGGACCGGCAGCAGCACGCGCGTGCCCCGCGCGCGCAGCGCGTCCAGCAGCGCCCGGGTGCCCGGCTCGGTGCCGACGGAGACATAGGCGGCGACCGTGCCGGCGCCGGCCAGCTCCGGCAGCTCCAGGGCGTGCCGGGCGAGGTCGGCGGCGGCCTGTTCGACGGCCTGTGCGGACAGCAGCCGACGAGCGGCAAGGAATTGGGCGCGTACGGTCTTCTTGTCCGAAAAATCCTCGGACGGCATATCCGGAAAATCCCTCTGTGTCACCGCTCGCAAACCTCGCTTATCCCCTGCTCTGCGGACGAAGTTAACCGGAGCATCATCTTTTACCCGTTACGTAGCTCCGATCTCCGGATATTGTGCGGGACATGACTCAGTCGAACACCAGGATCAGCAAGGCGGTCATTCCCGCCGCCGGCCTCGGAACGCGCTTCCTCCCGGCCACCAAGGCGACTCCCAAGGAGATGCTGCCTGTGGTCGACAAACCCGCGATCCAGTACGTCGTCGAGGAGGCCGTCGCCGCCGGCCTCTCCGACGTCCTCATGGTCACCGGCCGCAACAAGCGCGCCCTGGAGGACCACTTCGACCGCAACTACGAGCTGGAGGAGGCGCTCACCCGCAAGGGCGACGAGAGCCGCCTGAAGAAGGTCCAGGAGTCCAGCGACCTGGCGACCATGCACTACGTCCGCCAGGGCGACCCGCGCGGCCTCGGCCACGCCGTCCTGTGCGCCGCCCCGCACGTCGGCGACCAGCCCTTCGCCGTCCTCCTCGGCGACGACCTCATCGACCCTCGCGACCCGCTGCTCGCCCGCATGGTCGAGATCCAGGAGCGCGAGGGCGGCAGCGTCGTGGCCCTCATGGAGGTCGACCCCGCGCAGATCCACCTCTACGGCTGCGCCGCCGTCGCGCCCACCGGCGAGTCCGATGTCGTCCGGGTGACCCAGCTGGTCGAGAAGCCCGACCCGGCCGACGCCCCCAGCAACCTCGCCGTCATCGGCCGCTACGTCCTCGACCCCGCCGTCTTCGGGATACTGCGGCAGACCGGCCCCGGCCGGGGCGGTGAGATCCAGCTGACCGACGCCCTGGAGATGCTGGTCGCGGACGAGTCCATCGGAGGCCCCGTCCACGGCGTCGTCTTCAAAGGCCGGCGGTACGACACCGGCGACCGGGGCGACTATCTGCGGGCGATTGTCAGACTCGCGTGCGAACGTGATGACCTGGGACCGGAGTTCCAGAGCTGGCTCCGCAGCTATGTGACCGAGGAGATGTGACCTGGTGAGCAGCGCGATCTGGTCGGTGGACGACCACCTGGAGGACATCCTGGCGGCCATCCGGCCACTCGACCCGATCGAGCTGCACCTGCTGGACGCGCAGGGCTGCGTCCTGGTCGAGGACATCACGGTGCCGGTGGCCCTGCCCCCGTTCGACAACAGCTCCATGGACGGTTACGCGGTCCGGGTGGCCGATGTCCGGGGGGCGACCGAGGAGTTCCCGGCCGTGCTCGCCGTCGTCGGCGATGTGGCGGCGGGCGGCGCGGGACTGCCCACCGTCGGGCCCGGGCAGGCCGCGCGGATCATGACGGGGGCGCCGCTGCCCCCGGGCGCGGAGGCCGTCGTCCCCGTGGAGTGGACCGACGGGGGCACCGGTGGCGGGGCGGCCACCGGAATGCTCCCGGCCCAGGCCGCGCCCGAGGGCGCGAGCGGCGAGGTCCGCGTCAACCGGCCCGCCGACGAGGGCGCCCATGTCCGCCCGCGCGGCAGCGATGTCCAGGCCGGGGATCTCGCCCTGGCCCGGGGCACCGTCCTCGGGCCGCCGCAGATCGGGCTGCTCGCCGCGATCGGCCGCGCCACCGTGCGGGTGCGGCCCCGGCCCCGGGTCGTCGTGCTCTCCACCGGCAGCGAGCTGGTGCAGCCCGGCGAGGCCCTGGGCGAGGGCCAGATCTACGACTCGAACAGCTTCGCCCTCGCCGCCGCCGCGCGGGACGCAGGAGCCATCGCGTACCGGGTCGGCGCCGTCACCGACGACGCCGACACCCTGCGCGCCACCATCGAGGACCAGTTGATCCGCGCCGATCTGCTGGTCACCACCGGCGGGGTCAGCGTCGGCGCGTACGACGTCGTCAAGGAGGCACTGTCCACCGTCGGGGAGACCACCGCCGGAGTCGTCGGCGACGCCACCGGGGAGACGGCGGGCGACCCGGCCGGAGCCGGCGGCGGCCCCGGCGGCGAGACGGCGGCCGGTGGCGGCGGGGTGGGCGGTGTTGTTGGAGGGGTGGTCGACTTCCGTACGCTCGCGATGCAGCCCGGCAAACCGCAGGGCTTTGGCACCATCGGCCGGGACCACACCCCGCTGCTCGCGCTCCCGGGGAACCCGGTCTCGTCGTACGTCTCGTTCGAGCTGTTCGTCCGGCCCGCGATCCGCACCCTCATGGGCCTGACGGACCCCCACCGCCCCAGCACACCCGCCGTGCTGAAGGCGGACGGGCCGCTGCGTTCGCCGGCCGGGAAGCGCCAGTTCCTCCGGGGCGCGTACGACCCCGCCTCGGCCACCGTCACCCCGGTGGGCGGTTCCGGCTCCCATCTGGTGGCGGCCCTCGCCCACGCCGACTGCCTGATCGTGGTGCCGGAGCGGGAGACCTCCGTCGACCCCGGCACCGAGGTGGAGGTGATCCTCCTCGGCTGACCCAGGAGGTCCTTAGAAAGACCCTGGCCCACGGGGCGGTACCGTATCTGCCCAGCTGGGCCCGCGCGGGCCCGACCGTCAGACCGGGAGCGGCGACCACGAGATGAACAGCGACGGCAGGCTGACGCACATCGACGACGCGGGCGCGGCCCGGATGGTCGACGTCTCCCGGAAGGACGTCACCGTCCGCACCGCCCGCGCGAGCGGCCGCGTCCTGGTCGCCCCCCGGGTGGTGGAGCTGCTGCGGGGCGAGGGCGTTCCCAAGGGCGACGCGCTGGCGACCGCGCGGATCGCCGGGATCATGGGCGCCAAACGCACGCCCGAGCTGGTGCCGCTCTGCCATCCGCTGGCGCTCTCCGGCGTCACGGTCGACCTGGTGGTCGCCGACGACGCCGTGGAGATCGCCGCCACGGTACGGACCACCGACCGCACCGGGGTGGAGATGGAGGCGCTGACCGCCGTCACGGTGGCCGCGCTGACCGTCGTGGACATGGTGAAGGCCGTCGACAAGGCCGCCGTCATCACGGACGTACGGGTCGAGGAGAAGACCGGCGGGAAGTCCGGCGACTGGAGCCGCACATGAGCGCCAGCCCCGGAAGCCCTGACGCCTCCGCCACCGACTCCCGGCCTGCTGGAGCCCGTACCCCCCGCGCGCTGGTCGTCACCGCCTCCAACCGTGCGGCGGCCGGTGTCTACGAGGACCGGGGCGGCCCCCTCCTGGCCGCCGGGCTCGCCGGGCTCGGCTTCGCCGTCGACGGCCCCCGGGTCGTCCCCGACGGCGACCCCGTCGAAGCGGCCCTGCGCGCCGGAGTGGCCGCCGGGTACGACGTCGTCCTCACCACCGGCGGCACCGGCCTCTCGCCCACCGACCGCACCCCGGAGGCCACGGCCGCCGTCCTCGACCGGCAGGTCCCCGGCATCCCCGAGGCCATCCGCGCCCACGGCCGGGGCGCCGTCCCCACGGCCGCGCTCTCCCGGGGCCTCGCCGGGGTCGCGGGCACCACCCTGATCGTCAACCTCCCCGGCTCGACCGGGGGCGTACGGGACGGACTCGCCGTGCTGGGCCCGCTGCTGCGGCACGCCGTGGACCAGATCCACGGCGGGGACCACCCGACGCCGCCCCCGGCGCCGTCCACGTCCGCCGGGGGTCCCAGCTGAACGCGCCCTGGCCGGTGGCCCTGAGGGACGGCGATGTCGTCCTGCGCCCCATAAAGTTCCGTGACCAGCGAGCCTGGCGCGAGGTCAACCGCCGCAACCGCGACTGGCTGCGGCCCTGGGAGGCCACCATCCCGCCGCCCGCCCCCGGCGCGCCCGCCGCCCGGCGGCCCACGTACCGCCAGATGGTCCGTCATCTGCGCGCCGAGGCCCACGCGGGCCGGATGCTCCCGTTCGTGGTCGAGTACCGGGGCCAACTGGTGGGTCAGCTCACCGTCGCGGGCATCACCTGGGGCTCCATGTGCTCCGGCCATGTGGGCTACTGGGTGGACCGCGAGGTCGCCGGCCGGGGTGTGATGCCGACCGCCGTGGCGCTCGCCGTCGACCACTGCTTCCACACCGTCGGGCTGCACCGCATGGAGGTCTGCATCCGCCCGGAGAACGGGCCCAGCCGCCGGGTGGTGGAGAAGCTGGGATTCCGCGAGGAGGGCCTGCGACCCCGCTATCTCCACATCGACGGCGCCTGGCGGGACCACCTGGTCTTCGCGCTCACCGCCGACGAGGTGCCCGAGGGTCTGCTGCGCCGCTGGTACCGGGCCCGGCCCGGAGCACACCGTCCAGGAACCGGGTAATAGAAAATGCGTTCGAATAAATTCGGCACTATCCCTGTGGTCATCCCAACTATCAGAAAAAAAGTCAGTGATATGAGCGGGATCGCACGACACACCGGGCCAATTGGCGGATGCCGCCCCGAGAATCCCTCTACGGTGTGACCGTGAGCAGCAGCGGCCTCATCTACGCAGTCATCGTCGGGGCCTGGGCCGCCTACCTGGTGCCGATGTGGCTCCGCAGGCAGGACGAGTTGAACGAGGCTCGTCCGACGGAACGCTTCTCCACCGCCATCCGGCTGCTGTCCGGGCGCGGGGCGATGGAGCGCCGGTACGCCAAGGAGCTGCGTGAGCGCACCGAGGGGGAGGCCGGTCCCGGTGTGGACCCGGACGCCGTCACGGACCGCCTGGACGCCGTGGACGCCGTGGCCGTCCGGCGGTTCGCCGCGCCCCGGCAGGGCGCGGGCGAGGCCCGCGCCGAGGTCAGGCCCGAGGCCCGGGCGGAGGTCAGGCCCGAGGCCCGCGCCGACGCCCGCCCCGAGGCACCGGCGCGACCCCGGGCCGCCGCGCCCCGGGGCCGCCGCCCCCGGCAGGGGGTCGCCGCCGAGCGGGCCCGGCGCAGCAAGGCGCTGGCCCGGCGCAGACGCACCACGACGCTCCTCTTCCTGGGGTTCACGCTGGGCTCGGTCGTCGCGGCGGTCGGCGGACTCGGCTTCCTGTGGGCCCCGGCGGCCCCCGCCGTGCTCCTCAGTGTCTACATCGCCCATCTGCGCACGCAGGAGCGCCAGCGCTTCGCGGTCGTGATGGACCGGCGCCGGGCGGAGGCGGCGGCGGCGCGGCTGCGCGAGCGGGGCCGCCCCCAGCAGGCGCCCCCGGCCGGCCCCGCCGAGCCGGCCGCCGACCCGGAGGCCCGTCCCGAGCCGGAGCAGCCGAGGCTCTCCCCGCAGGCGGCCGACCGCCGGGCCCTGGTCGAGCAGACCGACCACGCGGAGTGGGTGGACCAGCAGCGCGCCTCGGGTCCCGCGTCCGGCGGCAGCTGGGACCCGGTCCCGGTGCCGCTGCCGACCTATGTCACGGCTCCGGTCGCCCCGCGCGCGGGCGGCGGGGTGGATCTGAGCGACCCCGACACCTGGAGTTCGGCCCGGTCGTCGGCGGCGGACCCGACCCCGTCCGAGCAGCCGTCCGTGCCGGGCCCGGCGCGCCGCACCACCCGCGAGCGCGGGCGCACCCCGCTCTTCGACCAGTACGCCGACGACGACCGCCCCCGCGCCGCCAACGAATGACCGGCGTAGGGCCGGCGAGTGGTCCACGGCCCGGGGCGGCTGCCCCGGGCCGCCCCTCGTGACCAGCGCGGGAGCGGATTTCCAGGCACCCGGTTCGGGATGCTAGAGTTTCACTCGTTGCAAGGGCCTGTGGCGCAGTCTGGTAGCGCACCTCGTTCGCATCGAGGGGGTCTGGGGTTCAAATCCCCACAGGTCCACATCTGCAACTGTCTCCGGGTCAGCCCGGGGACACGCGCGAGAAACCCGCCCGATCGTCTCGATCGGGCGGGTTCTTCGCGTTCCGGGCCCCGGCCGCCCTGCCCACCCGCAGCGGCGCCCCTGAGCCGGCCGCAGACCGCCGACCGCAGACCCGGGCCGACTCCGCGCGGGTGCTCGGTCGTCGCCGTCCGGCCCCCCGGCCGACGGGGTGCCCCGGGTGCCGGAGCCGCGCGGGGGAGTGGTCTCGCCGGGCGCGGGGACATCCGGGCGGCGAACGGGGTCGGGCCGCCGCCGGACGGCGGTGGATACGGGCCGGGCGCCAGGGAATGCGCACGATCGGCGAACGGGGTCGGGGCGCCGCCTTCCGGTCCGCCTTGCCCTCTGCCTTGCCGTCCGTCTCGCCCTCTGCCTTGGCCCCTGTCTCGGCCCCTGTCTTGTTCTCCGTCTCGCCTTCGGTCTTGCCGTCCGTCTTCCGTGCCCGGAATTCCGTCGGCGGGAAGTGAATCGCCAATGCAAAAGCGGAAAAGCGGCAGGACACTCGAAAACTGTGCCGCAGAGTACCGAAATCTGGCGGCGCTGGGGAGTAAGGGGACGAGGCGCCTCCGACCGAGTGGCCGATAAGCGTCCCTCGGGGTGCGGGCCTTTTCCCGGCTGCTGTACCGCTGTGCAGGACCGGCCGGGCGGGTGCTGTACGGCCGTACAGGGGCGGGAGCCGGCCCGGCGCTCCGGCCTGCGGGTCCGGGGTCAGCGGGCCGTCGAACCGCCGTCGACGGGGAGTACCGCGCCCGTGACAAAGGACGAGAGATCGCTGATGAGCCAGGCCGCCGCCTGGGCCACCTCCTCCGGCGCGGCGGCCCTGGCCTGGGGGACCTTCGCCCGCATCCGGGGTTCGGCGTCCGCGTCGAGCGCGAAGACGGCCTCGGTCATCTCGGACCGGGTCAGCCCTGTGGCCAGCGCGTTGACCCGTATGCCCCGCTCGGCGTACTGGAGCGCGGCGGACCGGGTCAGACCCACCACCGCGTGCTTGGAGGCGATGTACGCCGGGCCCATCGAGGTCGCCCGTATCCCGGCGGTGCTGCTGTTGTTCACGATCGCGCCGCCGCCGGTCGCGAGCAGGGCCGGGATCTCGTGGCGCAGGCAGTTCCACACGCCGCGCACATTGGTCTCCATGACCAGGTCGTAGTCGCTGTCGTCGGTGGTGTGCAGGGGGCGCGGCGGGGTGACGGCGCCCGCGTTGTTGAAGGCGCCGTCGAGCCGGCCGTACCGCTCGACGCAGAGGTCGACGGCGTGCGCGACCTGTGCCGCGTCCCGTACGTCGCCGGTGGTGGCGTGCACCTGGGCGCCGTGGGAGCGCAGTTCGCGGGTGAGGGCGTCCAGCCGGTGGGCGCGGCGGGCCAGCAGCACCAGCCGGGCGCCTTGCGCGGCGAAGACGCGGGCCGCCGCCGCCCCGATGCCGCTGCTCGCCCCGGTGATCAGCACGCTCTTCCCGGCCAGCGGACCGCCCCGGCCCGCGCCGGTGCCGGTGCTGGTGCCGGTGCTGGTGCCGGTGCCGGTGCCGACGTGCCCGGTCACCGGCCCGTCCTCGCGTCCGCGGGGTGTGCCCGGTCGCCCACTTCCGTCGCAGAGGTCACCATGCGCCTCATTTCTTTCTCCCGCATCAAAGGTGGCCGAAAGCCGTGCGCAGATGCGTGGCCGCTCCAGCGAATCTGCGGCGCAGTCCTCCACGCGTACCCGATGCTCCTTGAGGGGGCCGCCGCCGTCGTCGTGGCGGACGGTCCTGCCCGCGCCCGCGCGAGGGGGCGCGTACCCGCGTCGTTCGTCCCGGATCGGCGTAACCGGCTCAGTTCCTCGGACAAAGAAGTGCCCTATCCCTGTGGACCGCTGGGGGAGTTATTGACAGCACGGCTCACCGGCCCGGCCGAACGGCCTTGTCGTACGGGTCCGAACAGCTCCGCGGGCCCGGTTACGTGGTCGATCCAAATGACGTCGCTCCGGGATAATCCCCGAGGTTGCCCGGAATGGTCGACGGCGCTGAGGATTCTGGCACCTTTACCGGATCTTTGCTAGGGCTTGAATAGCGCCGCACAGTCTGTACGTTGAAGAGTGTCGCGTTCGCCGCAGCACGTTTCTTGTGGGAGGGACATGACCATGCCGTTACGCCGGGAGAGCCTCGCCGTCGTCGACCGACCGGTCGCGCACGGGCCGTTCACCACCACGGTTCCCAGGGAGTACGTCCACCGGGCGGCACTCGCCGAGGTGTTCCTCACCGGTGTGCACCCCACGGGGCTCGACACCCTCACGGTGACCGCCCAGTGGCCGCGCGCCCATACCTTCTACGGCCCCACGGCGGGCGTGCACGACCCGCTGATGTTCACCGAGACCCTGCGCCAGGCCGTCCACCTGATCACCCACACCGTGTACGCCACACCGATGGACCACCATCAGATCTGGCGCCGGCTCACGGTCGACCTCGACCGGGACGCGCTCTTCGTGGGCGGGACCCCCGCCTCCGTCGAGCTGGACATCCGCTGCGCCGACGTGGAGCGGCGCGCGGGCGCGCTGCGCGGGCTGCGGATGGAGGTGACGGCCCGCCGTGACGGCCGCTATCTCGGGCGGGCGGTCAGCAGTGTGACCTCGCTCCCGAGGACCGTCTACCGGAGGCTGAGGGGCCCGCACGCGGAGGTCCGGACGGCGGGGAACCTGGCCCTGCTGCCGCCGCCGGTCCAGCCGGCGCTGGTGGGCCGGCTCCGGCCCGAGGACGTCGTCCTCGCCCCGACCCGGGTCCGGGACCGCTGGCTCCTGCGGGCGGACACCCGGCATCCGATCCTCTTCGACCACCCGCAGGACCACGCGCCCGGCATGCTCCTGCTGGAGGCGGCCCGGCAGGCCGCCCTCGCCGTCAGCCCCCCGGTGCCGGTCGTCCCGGTCGGTACGGAGGCCGTCTTCCACCGGTACGCGGAGCTGGACGAGGACTGCTGGATCGAGGCCGCCCCGACCGCCCCGGACACCCGGGGCAACAGCCGTACCCGGGTCGTCGCGCGCCAGCACGACGACTGCCTCTTCGAGTGCACGGTGACGACGGCCGTGGCCGCACCCGCCCCGGTGTAGGCCGTCGGGGGACGGCCTGGCCACCCGGCCCGCCCGGGCTCCGCACGGGGACGGTCCGTGCGGTCGGGCGATCCTGGGCGCGCGCGGCGCGTGGATCCGTGCGGCGCGCGTGGGACGGCGTCAGACCAGTGGCTTCACAAAGCAGCGGCTGGCGTCGTACTCCCGGTAATGGCCGAATTTCACGGCTGCCGGGAGGTATCCGGTGGAGCTGTAGAGCGCGATCGCCTCCGGCTGCTGGTCCCCGGTCTCCAGCACCATCCTGGTACGGCCCGCCGCCCGCGCGTCCTCCTCCAGCAGCTTGAGCAGCCGCCGCGCGAGCCCCCGCCCCCGGGCCTCGGGTATCACGTACATCCGCTTCAGCTCGGCGTCGCCGTCCGCGTACCCCTCCTCGTTCTGCCGCTGGGTGCGCCAGCCGCCGGTGGCCACGGGTCGGCCGTCCTCGTCGTACACCAGCAGATAGAGCCCCTGCGGGGGGACGAACATCTCGGGGAGGACCACGGTGGCGTCGCCGCCGTCCTCGTAGCGCTCGTCGTACTCGCGCTGGACGAGGTCGTTGAGGAGCACGGCGTCGGGGTGATCGAAACGGGTGGGGCGTACATCCATGCGTCAGATCGTACGTGCGGGCGCAAGTACGGACGGGGGGGATTTTCCCCGGTATGGTGCCTGGATGGGACGCATCGTGACCTCCGTGAACGTCAACGGCCTGCGCGCCGCCGCGAAGAAGGGCTTCGTCGAGTGGCTGGCCGCCACCGACGCCGACGTGGTCTGCCTCCAGGAGGTCCGTGCGACGCCGGAGCAGCTGCCGGCCGGGGTGCGCGACCCCGAGGGCTGGTTCACGGCCCACGCGCCCGCCGGGGCCACCGGCCGCGCGGGCGTCTCGCTGTACACGCGCCGGGAGCCGGACGCGGTCAGGACCGGCTTCGGCGTCCCCGAGTTCGACGGCTCCGGCCGGTACATCGAGGCCGATCTGCCGGGGCTCACGGTCGCCAGCCTCTATCTGCCCGCCGGTGAGGTGGGCACCGAGCGGCAGGACGAGAAGTACCGGTTCATGGACGCCTTCCTGCCGTACCTGGTGGGGCTGCGGGCCCGGGCGGCGGCGGAGGGCCGCGAGGTTCTCGTCTGCGGCGACTGGAACATCGCGCACCGCGAGGCGGACCTGAAGAACTGGCGCGGCAACCGCAAGAACTCCGGCTTCCTGCCGGAGGAGCGGGAGTGGCTCTCCAAGGTCATCGGCGCGGAGGGCACGGAGGGTGCCGAGGGCGCGGAAGGTGCCGAGGGTGCGGCTGACGCGCCTGGCGCCGACGGTACGGCGGAGTACGTGGACGTCGTCCGCGCGCTCCACCCGGACCAGGAGGGCCCCTACAGCTGGTGGTCCTACCGGGGCCGCGCCTTCGACAACGACACCGGGTGGCGGATCGACTACCAGATCGCCACGCCGGGGCTCGCCGCCCGCGCGCGGAAGGCGTACGTGGAGCGCGCGGCCACCCACGCGGAGCGCTGGAGCGACCACGCGCCCGTCACGGTCGACTACGACCACTAGGGCCACGAGGACCACGAGGACCACTGGAGGTACTGCGGGGCGGTACGCCTCAAGCGCCCGGCGGCTCCTCGCGCAGCCGCCGGTCCAGCGCCATCGACAGCTCCGCCTCCACCACGCTCTTCGCCAGCGGACGCAGCCGCTCCACGTCCCCCTCCGGCAGATGGGTCCGCAGCACCTCGGTGAAGAGGCCGGCCAGCGCGTCCGCGTGCGTCCGCACCCGCCGCCCCGCGTCGAGCACCACGGCCAGCGGCACCCCTTCCCGTACCAGCGCCGCCGACACCTCCAGCAGCCGGCGGCTGATGTGCACGATCTCGTCGCCGTCGATCGCCAGATAGCCCAGCTCCAGCGAGCCGGCCAGATTCTCCGGGGTGACCTCGCCCTCGAAGAGGTCGGCCAGCTCCTCCGGGGTGAGCCGGACCGGGGTCTCCTCGGACGGCTCGACCAGGCCCAGCGCCTCGCCCACGTCCCGCCCGCTCTCGAACGCCTTCGCGAGGTCGGCGATCCCGTTCAGCGTGTGCCCGCGCTCCAGGAGGGCGGAGATCGTCCGCAGCCGGGCCAGATGGTGGTCGTCGTACCAGGCGATCCGGCCCTGCCGGCGGGGCGGCGACAGCAGTCCGCGCTCACGGTAGAAGCGCACGGTGCGCACTGTGACACCGGCCCGGCGGGCCAGCTCCTCCATGCGGTACTCGCGTTCCTCTGCCACGGGCAAAGCCTATGTTGTCGGCCCGGTAACTTGGCGGGCCCAGCCTCTACCGCTTGCCGTCGCCCCTGCTCTACTCTCCCCATTGCGCCAGTGATTGCTGGCATGGTCCATGGTCCGGGCCACGGCACCCCGGTGGTGACCCCGGGCCCACGGCCCCGGCCGTGACGTTCGGTTGTGGCGTTCAGTGGGAGGCGGCAGCATGAGCCGGCAGCGACATGAACAGCACGAGCGACATGAACAGCGCGAACAGCACGAGCAGAGCGAACAGCACGAGCAGCACCCACCGCAGCAGGAGCCCGAGCGGCCGGGCGGGCAGGCGGGCGATCGGGAGGCCGGGGAGCACCGGCCGCACGTCCGCGTCGCCGTCATAGGCGCCGGCTTCGGCGGCATCGGCGCGGCCGTCCGGCTCCGCCGCGAGGGCATCACCGACTTCGTCGTCCTGGAGCGCGCCGACTCCGTGGGAGGCACCTGGCGGGACAACAGCTACCCCGGCTGCGCCTGCGACGTCCCCTCCCACCTCTACTCCTTCTCCTTCGCGCCCAACCCCGACTGGCCCCGGACCTTCTCCGGGCAGGAGCACATCCGCGCCTATCTGGAGCGGGTCACCGACATCTTCCGCATCCGCCCCCATGTCCGTCTCGGCCACGAAGTGCTCCAGGTGACCTGGGACCCCGACGAGCTGCGCTGGACCATCGAGACCGGGCGCGGCGCGTACACCGCCGACGTCGTCGTCTCCGCCACCGGCCCGCTCTCCGACCCCCGCGTCCCCGACGTGCCCGGCATGGACGGCTTCCCCGGCGAGGTCTTCCACTCCGCGCGCTGGCGCCACGACCTCGATCTCACCGGCAAGCGGGTCGCCATGGTCGGCACCGGGGCGTCGGCGGCCCAGATCGTGCCCGAGATCCAGCCCCGGGTGGAGCGGCTCACCCTCTTCCAGCGGACCGCGCCCTGGGTGCTGCCCCGCGTGGACCGCCGGATCAGCGGCGCCGAACGCTGGCTGCACCGCCAGATCCCGCTGACCGGGTCGCTCCGCCGGGGCGTGCTCTGGGGCCTGCGCGAACTCCAGGTCTCCGCCTTCACCAAGCAGCCCGCCCGGCTCGGCCCGGTCGAGGCGCTGGCCCGCGCCCACCTCGCCCAGGTGGTCAAGGACCCGCGGCTGCGCGCCAAGCTGACGCCCTCGTACCGCCTCGGCTGCAAGCGCATCCTGCTGTCGAACCACTACCTTCCCGCCCTCACCCGCCCCAACGTCGACGTCGTCGCCTCCGCCCTGCGCGAGGTCAGGGGCTCCACCCTGGTCGGCGCCGACGGCTCCGAGACCGAGGCAGACGTGATCATCTTCGGTACGGGGTTCCGGGTCACCGACATCCCGATCGCCGAGCGGGTCACCGGCGCCGACGGGACGAGGCTCTCCGACGTCTGGGGCGAAGGCGGCATGCAGGCGCTGCGCGGCGCGACCACCGCCGGCTTCCCCAACTGGATGACGCTCATCGGACCCAATACCGGACTCGGGAACTCCTCCATGATCCTGATGATCGAGTCCCAGCTGAACTACATGGCCGACTATCTGCGCCAGCTGACCGTCCTCGGCGGCCGGACCGCGCTCGCCGTCCGGCCCGCCGCCCAGACCCGCTGGAACCGCATGCTCCAGCGCCGGATGCAGCGGACCGTGTGGAACACCGGCGGCTGCACCAGCTGGTACCTCGACGAGCAGGGCCGCAACACCACCATCTGGCCCGGCACCACCGGCGAGTTCCGCCGCCTCACCCGCGAAGTGGACCTCGCCGAGTACGACATCCTGCGCGCGCCGGTCCGCGCGGACGCCCCCGTACCGGCGGGAGGTGCCGTCCGATGAGCCCCGAGCCCGCCGTCCGGCAGCCGGCCGCGCCCCACCGCACCCTGCACCCGGTCTCCGCCGACGGCTCCCGCATACACGCCCGCGTCCACGGGCCCGAGGGCGCGCCCGCCGTGGTCCTCATCCACGGCTGGACCTGTTCGACGGAGTTCTGGAACGCCCAGATACGCGAGCTGTCCGCCGAGTACCGGGTCGTCGTGTACGACCAGCGCGGCCACGGCCGCACCCCCGCCGCCCCCACCGGGACCGATCTCCTGGCCGACGATCTGGAGGCCGTCCTCTCCGCCGTACTCGAACCCGGGGAGAAGGCCGTGATCGCCGGGCACTCCATGGGCGGCATGACCGTCATGGCCGCCGCCCGCCGGGCCGTCTTCAACGACCACGCCGCCGCCGTGCTGCTGCTCAGCACCGGCAGCTCCCACCTGGTCGAGGAGTCCCGGGTGTTCCCGCTGCGGCGCGGCCCGCTCCGCTTCCGGCTCACCCTCGGGGTCATCGGCTCCAACGCCCCCATGGGGCCGGTCAACCCGCTCTCCCGGTGGCTGCTCCGGTACGCCACGATGAGCCCGCGCACGCCCGCGTACCAGGTCGCCGAGTGCGCGCGGATCGTGCACGCCTGCCCGCGCCAGGTCCGCGCCGCCTGGGCCAGGGCGCTCGCCTCTCTCGATCTGAGCGCGGGCGTACGGGAGCTGCGCGTCCCCACCGTCGTCGCCTGCGGCACCGAGGACCGGCTGACGCCGATGGTCCACGCCCGGCGGCTCGCGGCGCTGCTGCCCGACTGCGTGGAGCTGGTGGAGATCTCCGGGGCGGGCCATATGACACCGGTGGAGGCGCCGATGACGGTCAGCTCCCTGATCCGGGGTCTGGTCCGTGACCACGCCCCGGCCACGGCGGATACGTCGTCGGACAGCGGGACGAGTAACGGGACGAGTAACGGGACGAGCGAGGGCGAACGGGAGAACGCCGTATGAGCCGGGTGGGTCTGGACGGGCAGGTCGCCGTGGTCACCGGGGCCGCCCGGGGCCTCGGTGAACTCCTCGCGCGCAAACTGTCCGCGCGCGGCGCCCGGGTCGCGCTGGTGGGCCTGGAACCCGGTGAGCTGGAGCGGGTCACCGCCCGGCTGCACACCGAGGGCGGCTGGTGGCACGCGGACGTCACCGACCACACGGCCATGGCCGGGGTCGCGGCCGAGGTCAAGGAGCGCTTCGGCAAGGTCGACATCGTCGTCGCCAACGCGGGGGTCGCCACCGGCGGCCTCCTCGCGGACTCCGACCCGGACGCCTGGCGGCGGGTGATCGAGGTCAACCTCGTCGGCAGCGCGATCACCGGCCGGGCGTTCCTGCCCGTCCTCACCGAGAGCCGGGGGTACTTCCTCCAGATCGCCTCGGTCGCGGCGATGTCGGCGATGCCGCTGATGACCGCGTACTGCGCCTCCAAGGCGGGGGCCGAGGCGTTCGCGCACGGGCTGCGCGCGGAGGTCGGGCACCAGGGCGTCGGGGTGGGTGTCGCCTATCTCTCCTGGACCGACACGGACATGGTGCGCGGCGCCGATCAGCACGAGGTCATGCGGGATCTGCGGCGGCGGCTGCCCTGGCCGGGGAACCGGACCTATCCGCTCGGGCCGGCCGCCGACCGGCTGGTCGCCGGGATCGAGCGGCGCTCCGCGCATGTCTACGGGCAGCCGTGGGTCCGGGCCCTCCAGCCGCTGCGGGGGGTCCTGCCCGCCGTGCTCGGGTACGGGGCCGCGCGGGAGATGCGGCGGTTCGCCCCGAGGATCGCCGCCCTGGGGCCGGATCCGGGGACGCTCGTCGGCGCGGGCGGCGCGGCCGACGACGCGGCCCGCGCGGCCGGAGCGGGCGCGGGCTCGGGCGCGGGCTCGGGCGCGGAGTCGGAGGCGGAGTCGGAGGCGGCCCGCCGGGCCGGGGTCTGACCGGGGCCGCCCGGTCCCGGGGGTGCCGCCCGACACCCCCGGGACCCGGCGGCGGCCGGTCAGCGCGGTGGCAGCTTCGGCCGGCTGCGGTCCGGGACCTGGTCGTACCCCGGTGGGCTCGCCGCCGGGCGTTCGTCGAGCGCGGCCAGCGCCAGCCCGACCGCCTCGTCCAGGCCGGCGTGCCGCCCCTCCGCCCAGTCCAGCGGGGTGCGCAACGCCGGAAGGTCCGGTTCCACGCCGTGGTTCTCGACCGACCAGCCGTACGCGTCAAACCAGGCCGCGTTCATCGGCACCGTGATCACCGTGCCGTCGCCCAGCCGGTGCCGGCCGGTCATCCCGACCACCCCGCCCCAGGTCCGGGTGCCCACCACCGGCCCGAGCCGCAGCAGCTTGAAAGCCGCCGTGATCATGTCGCCGTCCGACGAGGTCGCCTCGTCCGCGAGCGCCACCACCGGCCCGCGCGGCGCGTTCGACGCGTACGAGACGGGCTGGGCGTCGCGGGTCAGGTCCCAGCCGAGGATCCGCCGGGTCAGCTTCTCCACCACCAGCTCGCTGATGTGGCCGCCCGCGTTGCCCCGGACGTCCACGATCAGCGCGGGCCGGGAGACTTCGAGCCGCAGATCCCGGTTGAACTGCGCCCAGCCGGAGCCGCCCAGGTCGGGGATGTGCAGATAGCCGCAGTGGCCGCCGCTCAGCTCTCGGACCACCGCCCTCCGTTTGGCCACCCAGTGCTGGTAGCGCAGCGGCCGCTCGTCCACGAGCGGGATCACCGCGACCCGGCGGGCGGCGCCCTCGCCCTCGTTGCGGAAGGTCAGTTCGACGGTGGTCCCGCCGGCCCCCGCGAGCATGGGGAACGGGCCGGCGACCGGGTCCACCGGGCGCCCGTCGACATGGGTGACGACCGCGCCCTCGCGGATGCCCGTACCCGCCAGCGGCGAGCGGGCCTTCGAGTCGGAGGAGTCGCCCGGCAGGATCCGGCGTACGGTCCACTCCCCGTCGCGGCAGACGAGATCGGCGCCCAGCAGGCCCATCGGCCGCTGGTAGTGCGGCGGCCCCTCGTTCCGCCGCGCCGCCGCGACGTACGCGTGCGAGGTGCCCAGCTCGCCCAGGACCTCCCGGAGCAGATCGGCGAACTCGTCCGGCGCCGCCACCCGCTCCACGAGCGGCCGGTACTGGGCGAGGACGCCGTCCCAGTCGATCCCGCTCAACCCCGGGTCCCAGAAGTACGCGCGGACCAGCCGGCCCGCCTCCGCGTACGCCTGCCGCCACTCGGACGCCGGGTCGACCTCGTGCAGGATCCGGCGCAGATCGATGAGGACGGTCGCGTCCGCGTCGGCGGGTTCGGCGGCGGGCACGGCGCTCAGCTCGTCCTCGTCCACGACGACCAGCCGGGTGCCGTCGCCGCTCACCGCGAACCAGTCCACATGGGACATCAGTTCCGTCCGGCGGGCCTTGGAGATGTCGAAGTGCTCCAGGGTCGGGCGGCCGGAGGTGTCGGCGGGGTTGACGAAGGTCTCGCCGAGCGCGCCGGAGATCGGCCAGCGCAGCCAGACCAGGCCGCCGCCGTCCACGGGCGCCATGGACGAGTACTTCGACGCCGCCACCGGGAACGGGGTCACCCGGCTCTCCAGCCCTTCGACCTCCACGGTGACGGGCGGGCCGTACCCGCTCTCGCCGCCGCCGTCGGCACCTTCCGTTCCGCCCTCCGGTTCCGGTTCGGTCAGCGGGTCGAGCCCGCCCGCCGCCGGGCGGCCGTCCGGTGAGAGCGCGAAGGGGGAGGGGGTCGCCGACGACAGGGGGACGAGATAGGGGCGGCAGCCCAGCGGGAACGAGAGGTCGCCGGTGTGGACGTCGTACACCGGGTCGAAGCCCCGCCAGGAGAGGAAGGCGAGATAGCGGCCGTCGCCGGTGAAGACCGGGTTCTCGTCCTCGAAGCGGCCGTTGGTGACGTCGACGATGGTCCGGTCCACGATCCGGGCCAGCTTGATCTGGCGCAGGGAGCGCCCGATGCCCGGGTGGGACCAGGTGAGCCAGGAGCCGTCGGGGGAGAAGGCGAGATCGCGGACGGGGCCGTTGACGGAGCGGATCAGCTCCACGACGCCCTCGGCGACGACATCGGCGTCATCGGCACCGCTTGCATCGCCGGTACTCGTAGCGGAGGTTCCGTTTCCGGTTCCGGTGTCGGCTGTGCCGTCGGCGTCGGGGACGTCGAGCAGCAACAGCCGGCCGTCGTGCGCGGCCACCGCCAGCCGTTCCCCCGCCGGGTCCGGGACCAGCTCCTGCACCCGCCCCAGCAGCCCCGCCGCCAGCCGGCGCGGCGGCCGCTCCCCGCTCGCCCTGGGCAGATACGCGACCTCCACCGCGTCCTCGCCGCCCGCGTCGGTCACGTACGCCACCTGCCCGCCCGTACCGAGCATGACCGGCAGCCGCACCCGTACGCCCGGAGTGTCCGCGATCGTCCGGGCCGGCCCGTCGCGGTGGGTGAGCCAGTACAGCGCGCCCCGGACCGACACCGCGCTCGCCCGTCCCGTCGTGTCCACGGACACCGCGTCGACATGGCTGGCGGCCGGCACCTGGTACGGCCGCCGCCCCGTGCGCGGCCCCCCGAGGCGTACGTCGAGCCGGCGCGGGAGCGCGGCCGGGTCGGCCAGGTCCTCCGCGACCCACAGTTCGCCCGCGCACTGGTACACCACCCGCCGGCCGTCGCTCGCGGCGTGGCGGGCGTAGAAGGCGTCGTGGTCGGTGTGGCGCCGCAGGTCGCTCCCGTCCGGGCGGCAGGAGTAGAGATTGCCGATCCCCTCGTGATCGGAGAGGAACGCGATCCGGCCCGCGACGAACATGGGGCAGTCCAGCTGGCCGTCGAGTCCCGCGAGCAGGCGCCGGCCGTGCAGCCAGAGCCGGCCGGTCGCGCCGCCCCGGTACCGCTTCCAGGCGGCCGGTTCGTGCGGCGGCCGCCCCGTCAGCAGCAGGGTCCGCCGCTCCCCGCCGTCGTCGGCCTCGGGCGGGAGCCCGGTGTCGGGCAGGTCGGCGACGGCGATGTCCGAGACCGGCCCCCAGGGCAGCCGCCCGCCCGGCGCCCCGTCCACGGGCACGCTGTACGCCCACGAGAAGTACGCGAACGGCTGGCCGTGCGAGGAGACGGCGAGGACATGCCCGTCCGGGGCCCAGCCGCAGACCCGGGTGTCGGCGGAGCCCCAGTGAGTGAGCCGCCGGGCCGGTCCGCCCGCCACCGGGACGAGATGGATCTCGGGGTCGAGGCTGCGCCAGTTCGTGTACGCGATCCACCGGCCGTCCGGGGAGAAGCGCGGCGGCCCGACGCGGGTGCGGTCCGCGGTGAGCCGCCAGGCACGCTCCGGCCGGTGCCCCGCCCCCGCCGGGACCAGCGGGGCGACCCAGAGGTCGTCCTCGGCGGCGAAGCACAGCAGGTCCCCGTGGAGATGGGGGAACCGGAGATACGCCGGTGCGCCGTCGTCGCCGCCGGACGGGGGGTCGCTGGGGCTCACCCCACCATGCTTTCCGCGCGCCGGTGACCCGGCAACTCCTGGACCGCCGCCGGAGTACGGGTGAAGTACGGGTGAAGTACGGATGGAGGCGGGCCCTTCGTGACTGACACCACAGCGAAACGATTTCGTTTCGCTCAACCCTCTGGGCTACCGTTGACGTCCTGGTGTACGAAACCGTTTCGTTCGACATCGTTTCGTTCGACATCGTTTCGTTCGACATCGTTCGGTCCCGTTCGATCGGTCAGGGAGGAGGTCCGTCCATGACGACACGCAGCCGGCTCACGCCCGAGCGCGAGCGCGAACTGTTTGAAGCAGTGCTCGATCTCCTCCGCGAGGTGGGGTACGGCGCGCTGACGATGGACGCGATCGCCGCCCGCACCCGGTCCAGCAAGGCCACGCTCTACCGCCAGTGGGGCGGCAAGCCCCAGCTCGTCGCCACGGCGTTGCAGAAGTGCCCGCCGCACGGCGACGAGGAGGTCGACACCGGCAGCCTCCGCGGTGACTTCCACGAGATGGTCTCGCGGTCGGACGAGGACCAGATGGAACGGGACTCCGCGCTGATGCGGGGCCTGATCCAGGCGGCCCACGAATACCCCGATCTCCACGAGGCCCTGCGGGAGCGGGTGATCGGTCCCGAGACCGGCCGGCTCCGGGAGGTCCTCGACCGGGCCGTCGACCGCGGCGAGATCCGCCCCGACAACCCGGCCCGGGAGTTCGTCGCGCACATGCTGCTCGGCGCGTTCTTCGCCCGGGAGATCGTCGACGACCAGATCCCCGACCGGGAATTCCTCGCCCGGTACGTGGACTCGGTCGTCCTGCCGGCGCTGGAGGCGTGATGGGATCCGTCCGTCCCCCGCGCGGCCGTGGACCGCTGGGCACCACCACCCTGCCCCCGCCCGCTCCACGCCCCGGCTGCCGGGGCGCCGGAGGGGCCCCGAGTTGTCGTCCCCACGACAGCGCCTTCCGGGTGTCCGCACCCCCGGAGTCCGGCGACTGACCCCCTGCTGACCGGAGCCGTCCCCACCGGCTCCCCGCGAACCCCTCCCGGAACCGCCTTCCGGGAAGCGCCGGACCCGCGCCCGCGTGTCCGGAGCACCGCTCAGCAGTACCGCAGTGACCGCAGCACCGCACCTGACGCGCGCCGCTCTCGTCCGTCGGGCCGACTCCCCAACCCCTGTTCATCTACTCAACGGGAGAAAGCCCTCGTGGCCACGTTCCTCTACAAGCTCGGGCGGATATCCTTCCGCCGCCGCTGGCTCGTCCTTCTCACCTGGGTGGCGCTGCTGGTCCTGGCCGGCGTGGGCGCCTCCACCGCGGCCAAGGCCAAGGACCCCGGTTTCGCCCTGCCCGGCACCGAGTCCCAGCAGGCGTTCGACCTCATGGAAGAGCGCTTCCCCGGGATGATGGCCGACGGAGCCGTCGGCCGGATGGTCTTCAAGGCCCCCGACGGCCAGAAGGTCTCCGACGCCAAGCACAAGGCGCAGATCACCGGGATCGTCGCCGATCTGAAGGCCGGATCCGACCAGGTCGCCGACGCCGCCGACCCGTTCGTCGCCCAGGCCGTCTCCCAGGACGAGTCCACCGCCTACATCACCGTCAGCTACAAGGCCAACGCCATGGAGCTGAACGACGAGACCCGTGAGGCCCTGAAGAAGGCGGGCGAGGACGCCCGCGAATCCGGGATGCAGGTCGAGATCGGCGGCGACGCCGCCATGGCCGAGATGGACCCGTCGTCCGCCGAGGCCATCGGTATCGCCATCGCCGCGGTCGTCCTGGTGATCACCTTCGGTTCGATGGTGGCCGCCGGCCTGCCGCTGCTCACCGCGATCATCGGTGTCGGCATCGGCATCTCCTCGATCACCGCGCTCGCCAACGTCCTGGACCTGGGCACCACCACCGGCACCCTGGCCACGATGATCGGTCTCGCGGTCGGCATCGACTACGCGCTCTTCATCGTCTCCCGCTACCGGGCGGAGGTGGCCGACGGCCACAGCCGCGAGGAAGCGATCGGCCGCGCCACCGGCACCGCCGGTTCCGCCGTGGTCTTCGCCGGTCTGACCGTCGTCATCGCGCTCTGCGGCCTGGCCGTCGTCAACATCCCGATCCTCACCAAGATGGGCTTCGCGGCCGCGGCGACCGTCGTCATCGCCGTCGTCATCGCGCTGACCCTGATCCCCGCGCTGCTCGGCTTCGCCGGGAAGATGGCCTTCAGCCGCAAGACCCGCAAGGCCATGAAGGCGGGCGACGAGCCCGCCGCCGTCGCCGCGAAGGCCGCGCAGGGCAAGCCCAACGGCGGCACCCGCTGGGCCCGCTTCGTGCTGCGCCGTCCGATCGCCGTCCTGGTCATGGCCGTCGTCGGGCTCGGCGTGATCGCCGCGCCGGTCGGCTCGCTCCAGCTGGGCCTGCCGGACGAGGGCGCCCAGGCGCCGTCGGCCAGCCCGCGCAAGGCGTACGACCTGCTCTCCGACGGCTTCGGCCCGGGCTTCAACGGCCCGCTGACCATCGTCGTGGACGCGAAGAAGAGCGAGAACCCGAAGGCCGCCGTCGACGCCGTCGCCGACCGCCTGGGCAAGATGGACGGGGTCGAGTGGGCCGGCGCCGGCCCGCTGAACAAGGCCGGCGACACGAGCATCGTCACGGTCATCCCGAAGGACCGCCCGTCCTCCACCAAGACCGAGGACCTGGTCCACGACATCCGTGAGGCCGACTCCGACATCAAGGCCGACAACGGCGCGACCATCCTGGTCACCGGCACCAGCGCGCTGAACATCGACTTCTCGCAGAAGATGAACGACGCCCTGGTCCCGTACCTGGCGCTCGTCGTCGGCCTCGCCTTCCTCCTGCTGGTGCTGGTCTTCCGCTCGATCCTCGTCCCGCTGAAGGCGGCCCTCGGCTTCCTGCTCTCCGTCCTCGCGGCGCTGGGCGCGGTCGTCGCGGTCTTCCAGTGGGGCTGGATGGGCGAGCTGTTCAACGTGGAGCAGCCCGGCCCGATCATGTCGATGATGCCGATCTTCATGGTGGGTGTCGTCTTCGGTCTCGCCATGGACTACGAGGTCTTCCTCGTCACGCGGATGCGTGAGGCGTTCGTCCACGGCGAGCGCCCCGGCGACGCGGTGGTCACCGGCTTCAACCACGGCGCCCGGGTGGTCGTCGCCGCCGCCGTCATCATGATCGGCGTCTTCTCCGGCTTCATCGGCTCCGGCGACCAGATGGTCACGATGATGGGCTTCGGTCTCGCGATCGCGGTCCTCTTCGACGCCTTCGTGGTCCGGATGGCGATCGTGCCCGCCGTGCTGGCGCTGCTCGGCGCCAAGGCGTGGTGGCTGCCGGCGTGGCTGGACCGGATCCTGCCCAACGTGGACGTGGAGGGCGAGAAGCTGGCGCAGCACCTGGCCGCCTCCCCGGAGGACCCGGACGAGGAGCGCCGCCTGGTCGGTGCCCGCGGCTGAGTCCGTACCGCCTGTGGCCGCGCCCTCTGCTCCGGAACCTTCCGGGGCAGAGGGCGCGGCCCTTTTCGTACGGGGCCGGTCGCTTTTTGGTACGGGGGCCGGTCGCTTTTTGGTACGGGGGTCGGCCGGGTCGGCCGGGTCGGCCGGGTCAGTCGGGTCGGCCGGGTCGGCCGGAGTCAGTCGTGTCAGGCGTGTCAGTCGACAGGGACGCCGGCCGCCGCCGCGTACGTGTGCCGGATGAAGCGCCGCAGCGCGCTGGTGTCGAACTGCACCACGTCGACCCCGTCCGCCGTGTGGAACTCGACGACCGCCTGGACCCGCCCGCACGGCCAGACCTCGACGTCCCCGCTGCGGGCGGGCGAGCGCAGCCCGCTCTCCAGGACCTCGCGGGGCAGGACCCAGTCGCTGCCGCTGGGGAAGGAGAAGTGGACGGAGCGGGGATCCTCGGAGGGTTCGTAGCGGAGCGCGACCCGTACCGGCTGGTAGTCGGGAGCGTCGTCGACGACGACACGCCCCCAGGCGTGCTCCTCGACGGTGGCGACGGACATCGGATCGCTCCTCACATTCGTCTTATTTGCTATCTAATGTCCCATATTTTGCCCGGCGGGGGCGTGCTCCGCCCTCCGGGCGCGGTGCGAACGGTCCGTTTTTACGACTGCCACGCCCTTGCGAGCCCTGTGCAGCAGGCCCACTATCGAGGGCGACCGCGGGGCACGGGCACGCCGCCCCGTAGTCGTCCGGATCCCCTCTGTTCCCCACTGTGTTCCCGATCGCGTTCCCGCCCCTCGGCCGTACGCGGTCCTCTGCACGCGCGCCCTCCTCTGTACGAACGCGCTGAATCCCGCGGACTCCGCGGCGTTCCACGCGTCTGTCCGATGCGGAGCCAGCCATGCATGTACCCGACGGATTCATCAACGCGCCCGTGTCCGTCGCCGCCGGGGCCCTGGCCGCCGTGGCGGTCGGCGTCTGCCTGCGGGGCGCCCGCGCGGAGGCGGCGGAAGCGCCCGGAGGCCCCGGCTCCGGAGGCCCCGGCTCCGGGAGCGAGCGGCTCGCGCCCCTCGCCGGACTCGCCGCCGCCTTCGTCTTCGCCGCCCAGATGCTCAACTTCCCCGTCGCCGGGGGCACCAGCGGCCATCTCCTCGGCGGTGCGCTCGCCGCCATCCTCGTCGGCCCGTACACCGGCGTCCTGTGCCTCTTCGTCGTCCTGCTCACCCAGGCCCTGCTCTTCGCCGACGGCGGACTCACCGCCCTCGGGGTGAACGTCCTGATCATGGGTGTGGTCACGGTTCTGACGGGTTACGGGCTCTTCCGGGGCCTGCTCGCGGTCCTCGTCCGCGCCCGCGCCGGGACCCGCCGGGCGGTCGCCGTCGCCTCCTTCACCGCCGCCCTCGTCTCCGTCCCCGCGTCCGCCGCCGCCTTCACCCTGCTCTACGCGGTCGGCGGCACCACCGACATCCCGCTCGGCACGGTCCTCGGCGCCATGGTCGGCGTCCATGTCCTCATCGGGATCGGCGAGGCGGCGATCACCATGCTCACGGTCGGCGCGGTCCTCGCCGTACGACCGGATCTCGTCCACGGCGCCCGGGGCCTGGCCCGCCGGCCGCTCACCCTGCGCGCGCCGGGGGAGGGGCCGTCCCCGGCTCCTGCGGCCCGGCGCCCGGCGCGCTCCTCGCGCCGCTTCCTGTCCGCATCGCTGCTCACTGCCCTCGTCCTCGCGGGCGGGGTCTCCTTCTACGCCTCGGCCAGCCCCGACGGCCTGGAGAAGGTCGCCGCCGACCACGGCATGGACGAGAAGGCCGAGGAACACGCCACCGCCGACTGGCCGCTGGCGGACTACGGCGTCGGGGACATCGGCAACGCCCGTCTCTCCGGGGGCCTCGCGGGCGTCATCGGCGTCGGCGCGACCGCCGTCGCCGGGGTCGCCCTCCTGTACCCGGTGGCCCGACGCCGCCGCGAACGCGCCCGCCACCGCGCCGGATCGACCCGATCGACCCGATCGACCCGATCAACCGGTTCCGCCGGGTCAGCCGGATCCACCGGTTCCGCCGGCCCCCGGGGCGCCTGATCATGGGCGCCGGGCACGCCCACCGGCTCCACCACCCCGGCGATTCCCCCGTCCACACCCTCCCCGCCCACACCAAACTCGTCGCCGTGCTCTGCTTCGTCCTCGCGGTGGCCGCCACACCCCGCGAGGCGATGTGGGCCTTCGGCGCGTACGCACTGCTGGTCGCCGCCGCCGTGGCCCACGCCCGCCTCCCCGCCCGGCTGGTGCTGCGGCGGCTCCTCGTGGAGACCCCGTTCGTCCTCTTCGCCGTCCTGCTGCCGCTCACCGTCCCCGGCCCGACCACCGCCGTCGCCGGACTCCAGCTCAGCGTCCCCGGCCTGTGGGGCGCCTGGAACATCCTCGCCAAGGGCACGCTGGGGGTCGCCGCCGCCGTCGTCCTCGCCGCCACCACCGGACCGACCGCCCTGCTGCTGGGCCTCCAGCGGCTGCGACTGCCCCCGCAGCTGGTGCAGATCGCCGCCTTCATGATCCGGTACGCGGACGTCGTCGCCGACGAGATGCGCCGGATGTCGGTCGCCCGCCGCTCCCGGGGCTTCGAGGCCCGGGGCCCGGCGCACTGGCGCACCCTCGCGACCTCGGCGGGCGCGCTCTTCATCCGCTCCTACGAACGCGGCGAGCGCGTCCATCTCGCGATGGTCAGCAGGGGCGGTACGGGAGTGCTGCCGCACCTGGCCGAAACGACCGTGTCGCGGGCCCGGTGGGGGTACGCGCTGGCCCTCCCGTCGGCCGCGTTCGCCCTCTGCCTCACCGCGTGGACGACCAGGTGAACGCGGCGCTCCGACCCGTATACGCCGATGATCGCGGTACTCCGACCCGTACGCCCCTGTACGGCAATGCATGACCGAAAGGGCCGGTATGACCACCCCCGCATCGCTCCGGATCAGCCGGCTCGCGTTCGCCTACCCGGACGGCCACCAGGCCCTGTTCGGCGTGGACCTGACGATCGCGCGCGGCGAACGGGTCGCCCTCCTCGGCCCGAACGGTGCCGGGAAGACCACTCTTGTCCTCCATCTGAACGGGATCCTCGGCGGCGGCACGGGCGAGGTCCGCGTCGCCGGGCTCCCCGTCGCCCGCCCCCATCTCGCGGAGGTCCGCCGCAAGGTCGGCATCGTCTTCCAGGACCCCGACGACCAGCTCTTCATGCCGACCGTCCGCGACGACGTCGCCTTCGGCCCGGCGGCGGCCGGGGTGCGCGGCGCCGAACTGGAGGCCCGGGTCCGCGCCGCCCTGGACCTGGTCGGCATGGCCGACTGCGCCGACCGGCCCCCGCACCACCTCTCCTTCGGGCAGCGCCGCCGGGTCGCCGTCGCCACCGTCCTCGTGATGGAACCGGAGATCCTGGTCCTGGACGAGCCCTCGTCCAACCTCGATCCGGCCTCCCGCCGCGAACTCGCCGACATCCTCCGGGCGCTGTCCGTCACCGTGCTCATGGTCACGCACGACCTCCCGTACGCCCTGGAGCTGTGCCCGCGTTCGGTGATCCTCAGCGACGGCGTGATCTGCGCCGACGGCGACACGCGCGACCTGCTCACCGATGCCGGGCTGCTGCGACGGCACCGCCTGGAGCTGCCTTACGGCTTCGACGCGGCCGCCGCCCGCCCCCGCTGAACCAGCCGTGGCGCCCGTCGTTGCACCATGGGGGGACGACAGCGGCGGGAGAGAACACAGTGGACGTCCAGGGCACGGTCGCGGCGGGATTCGAGCCGGTACGCGACGCGTTTGTACGCAACTTCGAGGAGCGCGGCGAGCGGGGCGCGGCCGTCGCCGTCTACCGCCACGGGCAGAAGGTCGCCGATCTGTGGGCGGGGACCCGGGACGTCGACGGCCGGGCCCCCTGGGCGGTGGACACGACGCAGGTCGTCCGCTCCGTCACCAAGGGCGTCGCGGCGGCGGTCGTCCTGCTGCTGCACCAGCGCGGGCAGATCGACCTGGACGCGCCGGTGGGCACGTACTGGCCGGAGTTCAAGGCGAACGGCAAGGAGCGGGTCCTCGTCCGGCACCTCCTCTCCCACCGCGCGGGCCTGCCCGTCCTGGACCGGCCCCTCACCCCGGCGGAGGCGATCGACCCGGCCACCGCCGAGGCCGCGATGGCCGCCCAGGCCCCCGCGTGGGAGCCGGGCACGGACCACGGCTACCACGCCCAGACCTACAGCTGGCTGATCGCCGGACTGGTCCGCCGGGTCACCGGGCGGACCATCGGCCGCTGGGTCGCGGAGGAGATCGCCCGACCCCTCGGCCTGGACTTCTGGATCGGCCTCCCCGCCGACGAGGCCCACCGTGTCGGCCGCATCGGCCAGGCCGAGGAACCGCCGTCCTCCCCGGGGCTCACCCTGCGCCCCAAGCGGTCCGTCGTCGCCGCGTACAGCGACCCTGACTCGCTCACCCGCCGCGCCTTCGGGGCGATCCACCCGCTCCCGGACGAGAACGACCCCGCCTACCACGCGGCCGAACTCCCCGCGTCCAACGGGATCTCCACCGCCCGCGCGGTGGCCCGCTTCTACGCGGCGACGATCGGCGCGGTCGGCGGCCGCCCCCGGCTCTTCGCCCCGGCCACCCTCACCCTCGCCCGCACGGAGGAGTCGGCGGGCCCGGACCGCGTCCTCGTCGTCCCCACCCGCCTCAGCCTCGGCTTCATGCTGCACGGCCCGGCCTGCCCCCTGCTGGGCCCCGGCTCCTTCGGCCACCCGGGCCGGGGCGGCTCCCTCGGTTTCGCCGACCCGGAATCCGGGATCGCCCTCGCCTACACAACCAACAGTATGTGGACCGGAGTTACGGCTGATTCCCGTAGTCAGGCCCTGATCCGGGCGGTACGTTCGGCGCTATGAATGAGTGGCTGAAACGTTTCGAGGGGTACGCGGTCCTCATCACCGGCGGCGCCCAGGGAATCGGTGAGGGCATCGCACGCCGGCTCGCGTCGGAGGGGGCCCGCGTCCTCATCGCGGACATCGACGCGGAGGCCGCCGGGAAGACGGCCGCCGACATTCCCCACGCGGAGTCCGTCGTCTGCGACGTCGCGGACTCGGCCCAGGCGGACGCGGCGGTCGCGTACGCCGTGGAACGTTTCGGCCGGCTGGACACCCTGGTCAACAACGCCTTCGCCGGAGGGGGTGACGCCCCGAGGTTTGAAGAGGAGCCGGACGCGAACTGGACCTACACCCTGGACGTCTCCCTCATGGGAGCGCTCCGCTTCGCCCGTGCGGCACTGCCGCACCTGGAGGCGTCGGGGCGCGGCTCGATCGTCAACATCGGCTCCGTCAACGCGGAGGTGGGCTTCGGCAGCCACGCCTACAGCGCGGCCAAGGCGGGCCTGGCCTCCCTCACCCGCACCCTCGCGGGCGACGCGTGCCCGCGCGGCGTCCGCGTGAACCAGATCAACCCGGCCACGATCCGCACCCGTGTCTGGGAGGGCCGCGAGCAGGGCCTGGAGGAACTCGGCCGGAAATTCTTCCCGTTGGGCCGGGTCGGCGAACCGGAGGACGTCGCGGCGGCGGTGGCGTTCCTGGCATCGGCGGACGCGGCCTGGATCACGGGCACGACCCTCCGGGTGGACGGTGGCCTGCTCGGCGTGAACACGTCCTTCCGCGCGATGGTCGACGCGGGCCGCGCCGAGAGCTGAACGCGGCGTTGTTCCAGTGAATTCCCCGTGGTCAGGCCTTGATCCGCGCGGTACGTTCAGCGCTATGAACGAGTCGCTGAAACGTTTCGAGGGGTACGCGGTTCTCATCACCGGCGGGGCGCGGGGAGTCGGCGAGGCCACCGCCCGCCGGTTCGCGTCGGAAGGGGCCCGGGTCCTGATCGCCGACATCGACGCGGCGGCGGCCGAGAAGGCGGCCGCCGCCATACCCGGAGCGGAGTCCGTCGTCTGCGACGTGGCGGACCGGGCGGCGGTGGACGCGGCGGTCGCGTACGCCGTGGAACGCTTCGGCCGGCTGGACACCCTGGTCAACAACGCCTTCGCGGGCACGGACGACACCCCGCTGATCGAGGACGAACCCGACGCCGACTGGACCCGCGTCCTGGACATCTCCCTCACGGGCGCCTTCCGCTTCGCCCGCGCCGCGATGCCCCACCTGGAGGCGTCGGGACGCGGCTCGATCGTCAACATCGGCTCCGTCAACGCCGAGATGGACTTCGGCGGCCACGCCTACAGCGCGGCCAAGGCGGGCCTGGCGTCCTTCACCCGCACCCTGGCGGGCGACGCGGGCCCACGCGGCGTCCGCGTCAACCAGATCAACCCGGGCACGATCCGCACCCGCGCCTGGGAGGGCCAGGACCAGGGCCTCGCGGAACTGGGCCGCAAGATCTACCCGTTGGGCCGGGTGGGCGAACCGGAGGACATCGCGGCGGCGGTGACGTTCCTGGCGTCGCCGGACGCGGCCTGGATCACGGGGACGACGCTGCGGGTGGATGGTGGTCTGCTCGCGGTGAACACGTCGTTCCGCGAGATTCTGGACGAGGAGCGGGCGAAGGGGTGAACGCCGGGCGGCCCCAGGGGTGTTGATGCCCGGAGGCCATGCCCGTGGAGTCGGACCAGGAGCTGTCCGCCGGTGTGACGCCCGGGTCGTCACACGGGCGGGCATCCCCCGCGCGGGGCCATGAGTGCCCGGCGCTCTCCCGGCCCGCCGGGCGGGGAAACTCCCTCGCCGCGTCCCGGCAGGGCGCTAACCTGCCGGGAATGCGTCTTGTCCGGCAGCCGGTTCCAGGGAGGCATCCGTGGCCGTCACTTCCGTCCGGCCCACGTGGGGTTCGCTTCCCCCCGAGGCGCGTGCCTACGTCGAACTGCGGCTGGGTTCACCCGTAGCCGGCGCGATTCCGTGTACAGGCGGCTTCACTCCGGGGGTGGCGTCCCGGCTGCTTCTGGACGACGGGCGGACGGCATTCCTCAAGGGCATGAGCGGTGATCACCCGTTCGCACCGCAGTACGCGGATGAGATCACCGTGACCTCGGCTCTTCCGGATGGTGTGGGGCCACGCGTCCTGTGGTGGGCCACGCCCGACGACAGCGCCGGATGGTGGTGGCTGTGCCTTGAGGACATCCCCGGAACGGTACCTGTGCTGTCTCCGCAAGCGGCGGACACGGTGAAGGCGCTGGCCGCTGTCGAGCAGGCAGGCAGACTCCTCCTCCGGGACATCGGCACGGCGCACCGGAGTCCAGACCGTGACCCCGGGCGGGGCACTGGGCCGGTAGACCGCAGACCCGAGGAACGCCTCACGGGGGACGGCCTCGGCCGCGCGGCGCACCTCGGGATCGTGCAGCAGGCCATCCGCGACAAGCTGCTCGACAAGCTGCCGGCGCAGGGCCCTGGCGGTGACGGTGGTGGTCATGCGGTGGTGCCCTTCTGGAGGGTGTCCGCGAGCGCGGTCGTGATGGCTTTGATCGTCGGTTGGTCGACGAAACGCCCACTGACCGAAGCTGTCCGGGTGGCTTGAATCGCTCTGGATGGCGGAAGAGAGCAACCCGGTACGGTTGCTTAAAGTAGCCGCTCGGTGACACTTGCCCTGTGGGGGTGTGGTGGTGGAGATCGACAGGGTCGTCGGCGGCCGCCTGGAGAAGGCGCGGCGGCGCAAGGGCTGGCATCAGGGTGAGCTCGGGGCAGCTGTGGGCCGTTCGGAGTCGTGGGTGTCGCAGATCGAGCGGGGTGTGGCATCCCTGGACAGTGTGGCGATGGCGGAGCGGCTGGCGCGGATCGTGCGGCTGGAAGTGGAGTTCCTTCTGGCCTTCGATGTCCGGTACTCCGCAGGACCGAAGGCAACCCGGCCGGTCCGGTCGTCCGGTCCGGTCGCCGGTTCGTCTGTCGACGCACCGCCGGATGCGGAAGGCTACGGGGTTGTGCTGCGTCGTGTGTTCACTCTGGGGTCGCTGGCAGGTCTGACGACCGCCGTGACCGGACTTTCTCCTGATGCTCATGCTCAGATCGGCCGGGCTTCCGGTCACGGAGTGGACCGGGCCGCAGCGGAGGAGCTGCGGGCGATCGGGGCCGCGTACCGACGCTCGTACCGCTCGTTTCCCGCGTCGAGCCTGGTGACGGTGGCTCATCACCAGGTACAGCTGGTGCTCTCCTTACGGCCGAAGGACCAGCCGGTCGGCGTGCGGGAATCACTGCTGGCGCATCTCGCGGAGATGGCCGCGCTCGCGGGCGCTCTGCTCGCGATCGACCTCGGGGACCCGGAACTGGCCGAGGGCTATCTGGACCTCGGCTACCAGGTGGCGAAGGAGACCGGAAGCGCCGAGATCAGGGCGTTGATCCTGGCCGGGCGGGCGTTCCCTGCCGCCTTCGGCGGGGATGGGGAGAGCGCTCTGGACTACGCGCTCGCCGCGGTGGACACCGCGGGGCGCGGGGCATCCGTGCGGATGCGGGCGTGGACGAGTGCGGTGGCCTCGGAGATGTACGCGTCCACCGGGGACGAGCACGGGTTCCGCACCTCGCTGGAGGAGGCCCGGCGGGTGGTGTCCGGGCCGGTCGATGATGAGCGGTGGGGTGGGATCGGGGCGTTCGACCTGGCGAAGGCCGACGCCTACGAGGGAAGTGATCTGGTGCGGCTGGGTCGGTTCGCGGAGGCGTTGCCGGCACTGGACGGGGCGATCGGGCGGCTGCCGGCCGAGATGGTGCGGCACCGGTGCTCGGCGTTCGTGTCGCGAGCGGAGGCGTACGCGGGGGCCGGGGAGGTGGAGGCGGCGTGCGCCGACGGGCACGCCGCGCTGGACCTGGCCGAACATGTCCAGCACCAGGAGACGCTGCGGCGGGTGAGCGCCCTCCACCGCGGCCTGCGCCCGCGGGGAACAGCCGGGGCCCGGGCTCTGGGCGAGCATCTCGTGGACGTGCGCACGGTGATGAGGTCGGCGACAAGGAGGCTGGTATGAGGCGTTCGGGTTTGATCCTGGACTTCGGTGGGGTGCTGACGACGGGCGTGGCCGAGTGCGCGGCCGGCTTCGACCGGCGGGCGGGCTTGGCCGTGGGGACATTCCTGTCCGTCATCTCCCGTCATCCGGAAGGCTCGCGGCTGTACGAGGATTTGGAGCGCGGAGCGGTCACGCAGGCCGAGTGGAACGCGGGCACGGCCGCGTTGCTCGGTCTGGAGGGCGGGAATCTGCTGGGCCGGGTGCTGGAGGATCTGCATCCGGAGCCGTCGGTCATCGCCGCTGCCCAGTCGGCCCGCGCCCAGGGGGTGCGGGTGGGGATCTTCTCCAACAGCCTCGGGAGGGAGCCGTACGACGTCTACGCGGGCTATGGACTCGACGAGCTGTACGACGTGGTGCTGGTGTCCGAGGACTACCGGATGCGCAAGCCCGATCCCGCTCTCTACAAGGAGATGCTGGAGTTGATGGGGCTGCCGGGTGAGGCGTGTGTGTTTGTCGATGACACCGCCCGCAATCTTCCCCCGGCCGGGGATCTGAGCATCGCCACCGTGCACGCTACCCGTCCGGCGAACACGATCGCGCAGGTGGAAGCCCTTCTCGGGCTCCGGCTCACCGAGGGGGTCTAGACCGGCCCGCAGCCGGGCTGCGGGCCCGTGCTGCGGCTGCGGATGGAGCGGTTGGCCGTGCGTCATGGTGGTGGACATGACCACCGCGGCCTGCCGGTCCGGGTACCGGAGCAACGGGTGCGTGGTGATGGCTTCATGGAGGTATCCGTGATTACGGAGTCCACCACTGCCGCTCCGGCCGTCGTCTACCAGGAGCCGGAGCTGTTCGTCGCCGGGACCGTCCGGGCGGTGACTCTGGGCCGGAACGGCTATGACGTCCAGGACAACACCGAGTACCGGCAGAAGACCCCCCGGGGTGTCCGCCGTCTGACCAAGCCGGTCACCGGATCCACGGGTGATCCGGTCCGGGCGCCGGGACCGCCTCCGGGCGGTCCCGGCGCCCTCCCTCATATCTGGAGCCGGGAGCACGGGGAGGCGCCGGGTGGATCAGTGGTGTGCAGGGTGGCGGGGCCCGGGACGGCCGGGCCGGGTGCCGGCGGGCGGGCACGGGGTGTCCGTGCTGCCGGGGATGTGGACGTGCGGGTGGCCACCCGCCGAGGTGAGGACCGCGGGCACGGCCCGTCTGGGGCTGGTGGTCGTCGGCCGGTGCGGCGCTTCGGCGGCCGGGCTGGAGAGGGCGCTGGCCGATGTGGAGGCCGGGCGGTGGCGGGCCCTGACCCGGTGGGCCGGCTCCTACCTGACAGTGGCGGCCCGGTACGGAACGACGGCGGTGATCGGCGATCTGGCGGGGCAGCACCCCGTGCACTGGAAACCGCTCGACGGCGGTGGGTTGTGGTGGGCGACCGCCGCTCTGCCGCTGGCACAGCTCCACGGCGCCGCGGTTGACCGGATCTCACTGGCGGCGCGGCTCGCGCTCGGCCCGTTCGGCATCCTCGCGGAACGGAGTCTGTTCACGGGTGTGCGCCGGGTTCCCCCCGGGCACCTGCTCCTCCTCCGCCCCGACGACGCGGCGGTCGTCCGGTTCGAGTCGGAGCCCCGGCCGGTGAGCATGCCCGAGGGGGCGCCGCAGGTCGCGGCGGCCCTCACGGAGGCTGTCACCGTCCGCTTGGACGGGCGGCCGGGCGTCGCCGACCTCGCCGGGCTCGACTCCACCACCCTCGTCTGCCTCGCCGCCGCCCAGGGCGTGCCCGTCGACGCGGTGACCCATGCCGACCCGCGGATGCGCGACGACGACCTGGCCTACGCCCGGCGGACCGCGGCGGTGGTGCCCGGGGTGCGGCACCACACGTTCACCGGGAGCGAGGAGGCGGTGCTGTACGGAGGGCTGGAGGATCCGGGGTCGGCACCGGTGACGGACGAGCCGACCCTCTACGCGGCAACCGCGCGGATCAAGCATGCTCAGCTGGACCTCGTCAGCCGTGCGGGGGCCGTCTACCTCACGGGAGAGGGGGGTGACGTTGTTCTGGCGGCGTCCGCCGGATATCTGCCGGATCTCTACCGGGAGGGGCGCCGGCGGGAGGCGTGGCAGCACACGCTCGCGCACGCCCGGGTGCGCCGGGTGAGCCCGCTGACGCTGTGGCGGCGCGTACGGTTCCTGGCGCGCGGCGGAGTGGCCGGCGGGTGGCGGCAGGCGGCGAGCGCCCTGCGCGCCGCCCCGAACCCCGCGGCGACGGTCACGCCGGAGGCGGTGGCGCGGCAGGTGTTGTCGCCGTGCGCGCGATGGCTGTGTCCCGGCGTCCGGCTCCACTTGGCCGACGAGGTCGACACTGCGGCGGACGCGTTCGGCGAGGATCCGGGCATGGCGGACTGGTCGGACCGGCAGGACCTGATGCGGATCGGATCGAGCCTCGCCGGGTGGCGGGCCATCACCCGCGAACACGGCATGACCCTCGCCACCCCATACCTGGACAACGAGGTCGTCCGGGCGTGCCTCGCCGTCGAAGCGTCCGAACGCGGCGCGGCCGACCGGTACAAGCCGCTCCTGGCCGCCGCGTTTCCCGACGGCCCGGTGCCCGGCTTCGTCCTGGAGCGCACCACCAAGGGCGGGCTCGACGGGGTGGCCCACGCGGGACTCGTACGCCATGCCGGTCTCCTCGCGGAACTCCTCGGCCCCGGCTCGCACCTGGCCGGACTGGGGCTGCTTCCCTCTGCGGGAGTGGGCGGCGAGGTGGCCGCGGCGGCATCGGGGCGTCCCGGCGGGGCAGGCGCGATCCACTACGCGGTCGCGGCCGAACTGTGGCTGCGGCAGGCCGCCGACGCCCCGGCCCACTGGATGCTGTCCGAGGAAGGGGATGGTCGTGCGGCTGCGTAGAGGGGTGCATCCGGTCCTGACCGAGACGGCCGGAGCCTTGCTCGACGAGCGCTCCGGGCGGTGGCTCCAGCTCACCGGCACCGCCGCCGTCGCGCTCCGTCTTCTGCTGGACCACGAAGAGCGCGGCCCGGCGATTGACGGCTATGCGTGCAGGTTCGGCGTTTCCCGGGAGGTGGCCGAGCGGGACCTTGCCGGAGTCGAACGCACCCTGGGCGATGGAGGTCTGCTCCACCGACCCCGGCAGCGGTGGGGACGGGGGTGGTGGCGGTGACGTCGGTCGAGTCGTACGCGACTGTACGGGCCGGCACCGCCCGGGAACGGGCGCTCGCCCGGCTGGGGCTGGCGGTCGCGGTACTGCTGCTGCGGTTGCCGTTCCGGTGGGCGGTCCGGGTCGCGCAGCTCGCCCGCATCGCGGGGCGCCGCCCCCTGTCTGCGGACCGGGCGCTGGAGGTGGTGGAGGCCGTGCGCTACGCCGGACGCAGGTGGCCGGTCCGTGTCGCGTGTCTCGAATCGTCGCTCGGCGCGATGCTGGCCTGCGCGCTCCTCGGCAGGCGGCTGACCTGGTGTGTCGGAACGCGGGTCGAACCGCCGACGGAGTACCACGCCTGGGCCCGGATCCCCGGCGGGCAGCCGGTGGGGGAGTGCACCGAAGACGGCTGGCACTACATGCCGGCGCTGGAGATCTGACCCCCAGGACAACCACCCGAATGGGTGAACCACCGAGCGTGACCGGGGCGGTGACCTGCGATGGGCGGCCCGGGACGACGGAAAACGGGTGCCGCTACCGCACCGGTTGCGGCACACATGGTGCCCATGACCACCCTGCAGAACCCGCCCCCGCCGGCGGATGTGCACCAGCAGCGCACTCTGGCGATGACCGGCCGGGCCGTCGCCACCGAACTGCCCGCCCTCCTCGCCCAGGCGACCCGCATGGCGTGGCGGACCGACCGGCGGGCCGTGCTCGCCGTCGCCGCAGGCCAGATGGTCGCGGCGGCGGCCACCGCCGTCGCGCTGCTCGCCACCACCGCCGTCCTCACCCACCTGCTGAACGACCGACCGTGGCGAGCGTCGGCGGACGCGGCCTGGCCCGCCGTGGGCACGCTGCTGGTCACCCTGTCCGTACGCTACGCCGCCGCGAGTGCGGCCCGGCTGGCGGCGGCGAGGATCGGGCCCCGATGCGTCACCGAGGCGAGCTACGCCGTCGTCGCCGGCGCCAACCGGCTGGAGCTGACGGCGTACGAACACCCAGGCGTGGTGGACGCCATGGAGGCCGCCGACGACGGCGCGCAGGCGATGGCCGACCTGGTCGCCGAGGCCCAGGGGGTGATCGCCTCCCTGGCGCAGATGGCGGCGGCCGTGTCCGTCCTGGTGACGCTGCACCCGGTGCTGCTGCCGCTGGTGGTCCTCACGGCGGTGCCGAAGGCCGGCGCGACCGTGCGCGCGGCCCGGATCGAGCACATGATCCGGCACGAGACCCATCCGGACCGGCGGATGCGGCACTACCTCTACCGGGACACCACCAAGCGCGGACCGGCCGCCGAGATCCGCGCGGCGAAGATGTCCGCGTTCCTTCAGGGGCGCTTTCACGAGGTGTCCCGGCGTCTGGACTCGGCGGTGCTCGCCGGGGTCCACCACGCCGAACGCGCCCGGATCGTCGGAGACCTCGGTTCCGGGGCCGGGCAGCTCGCCACCTGGACGGCGCTCGGCGCCCTGGCCGCGACCGGACGTCTCGACCTCGCCGCCGCAGGCACCGCGGTCCTGGCCGTCCGCACCGTCAATGCCGCCCTCGCAGACGCCGCGATCACCGCAGGCAGGCTGTTCCGCAGTGCCCTTTATGTGGGTGACTGGGACCGGTGGACCACCCTCGCCGAACAGCACACCGCCCGGCGTGGCACCCAGGCAGTCCCAGCCGCCGGGCCGAAGGTCATCGAGGCCGGCAATGTCACGTACACCTACCCCGGTGCCGACCGTCCGGCACTGGACGGCGTCAGCGTGACCGTCCGGCGGGGCGAGGTCGTCGCCCTGGTCGGGGAGAACGGCGCGGGCAAGTCCACCCTGATCCAACTCCTCACCGGCCTGACCCTCCCCGGCACCGGCACCGTCCGGTGGGACGGCCTCGACCTCGCCGACGCCGACCCGGAGACGGTGTGGGAGCACGTCGCCCTGGTTCCGCAACGCTTCACCGAATGGCCCCTGAGCGTCCGGGAGAACATCCACCTCGGAACCCCGGGGCCCGGCGGTGACCCCGCCGTCCACGCCGCGGCAGCCACCGCCCGGGCCGACAGCGTCATCGCCCGGCTCCCCCACGGCCTCGACACCTCGCTCGCGCCGTCCTGGGCCGACGGCCACGACCTCTCCGGCGGCCAGTGGCAGCGCATCGCCCTGGCCCGCGCGTTCCACCGGGATGCAGCCCTCCTGGTCCTGGACGAGCCGACGTCCGCCCTCGACTCCCGTGCGGAATCAGCTCTGTTCGCCACCATGCGTCGGATGGCCGTCGGCCGGGCCACCATCCTGGTCACCCACCGCCTCATCAGCACCCGCCATGCCGACCGCATCATCGTCCTCCACCATGGCAAAGTGGCCGAACAGGGCACCTTCGCGGAACTGTCCGCCCAGCCGGGCGGGATCTTCCAAGAGCTTCTGACCTTGCAGGAAGGCGACCGGCCCACCGCACCCGCGATGGCCACACCGTGACATGGCGCGGCCCCGGTGAGGTGGATCCTCACCGGGGCCGCGCGATGCTTCAGGCTGCTATGTCGCGGACGAACGCCGTCCAGGCGGGCCCGCCGAAGACGAGGGCAGGGCCGGTCTGGAGCTTGCTGTCCCGTACGGGGACGAGCCCGGGGAGGTCGTCGCTGACCTCGACGCAGTTCGCGTGCTCGGAATTGCTGTGGCTGGACTTGCGCCAGATGGCACCGGTCAGGTCTGCTTCTCTGCGCATTGCTCGAATTCCTCCGCCACTGACTCGATCAGTTTCAGGGACGCCTCCGGAGACAGCGCGACGGCCCTGGCGTGATCGTAGGCTTTGCGGTGCGTGGCAACCAGGGCCGGATCGTCCAGCAACTGCCCCGACAGAGCAGCTTCGGTGTAGACGACATCAGGTGCGTCGTCGAAAGACATGAGGCTGACCAGCCCACCCATGCATCCATGCGCGCCTGCGGAAAACGGGACAACCTGCACGACGGAACGATGCGCACGCACGATCTCCGCGATCCTTCGCAGCTGCTCCCCCATCACTGCAGGGCCGCCTACGACCGTGCGCAGTACGGTCTCGTGCAGGATGACCCACATGTCGGGCCGTTCCGGGTTTTTGAGGAGGCTCTGCCGTTCCACTCGGGACTTGACCGCGTTGTCTAGCTTCTCTGGCGGCGCCGTCGGGTAAGTGGAGCGGACTAGGGCGCGGATGTAGTCCTCGGTCTGGAACAGTCCGGGCACGAACACGCAGGCGTAGTCGCAGATGGCCGTGGCCAGCGTCTCCAGTTCTGCTGTTTCCTCGAAATATGCGGTGTGATTGCTCTTCTTCATGGCGTTGGCCAGCCGCTCGAAGAACCCGTCCGTGTTCAGCTCCTCGTCCAGCCGCTGGGCGATGTCCGCCGTCAGCCGCCGAGTGCCGACCTCGATCTGCCCGAGGTAACCGCCGGAGATGAACATCTTGTTGCCCAGCTCCCGCTGCGAGAGCCCTTTCGCCTGCCGTCGCCGCCGAAGCTCCTCGCCCAAGAAGTCCTTCGTGCGGCCAGTGTAGGGATTGTCCTCTTTGCCCATGTCTATGTCGTCTTTCGCGTCAGGTCCGTTGATGCCCCTGCCCTACTTCCGGAGGCTAGCGCCGGAGCGTCACGCTGGAGACACATTCCGCGACAACACGACCCGAAGGAGGTGACGTTTCGTGCTCCCCACGAACCACCCGCGCGAGGCCGATCCACCGCCGTTCCGCCATGAGTCCGAGGCCGCCTGGACCGTGAACCGCACGTTGGGTGGCCGGGTGGATCTGGTGGACTTCCACGACGGCGACGCCGCCCAGATCTACGTACCGCTCACCGTCTCGGACGGGAGCATGGGCCGGGCGACGGGCCTGTATCTCGCCCCGTACGAGGCGGAGGTGCTGGCGGCCGAGCTGATCGCGGCGCTGCGGGCGGCGAACGAGCGGCGCAGGACTCCGGCGTTTCGCCGGAACCAGGCCGAGGGCGCGGAGTGAGCCTCCGTCGTCGGCTGCGTCGCTGCATAGCCACGCTCTACGTGCTCGTGTACCTGGGTTCGGTCGCGCTGTTATTGACCAGCGTGCTGCGCCCGCGCCTGTACGACCCGTTCGTCCACGCGCTGTGAAAAGCCCCCGGTCCGCCCCTGCCCCTGAGGCGGACCGGGTCCCCGCCCCGGCCGGGCCCACGCCTCCCCGGCCGGGGCACTCATGCGCCGATGAGCCGGTTGTCGAAACCGGAGCGCAGGAGGCGTTCGTAGGCGTCCTGCACATCCCCCGGCACGTCCTGCCGGACGGCGAACCCCAGCCCCGGGTACTCGATCACCCGTTGCAGATCCCCGACGAGCATGTCCACCACCAGCTTCTCGTCGCCGATGGACTTGAGGTAGTCATCAAACGCAAGCGGCTCGGAGGCGCAGATGACGTCGACGTCGGGCCACAGCTTGCGGCAGGTGGCGTACGAACGGCGCTCCATGTACGGCTTGGAGATGAGGAGCAGCGAGTCGACAACGACGCCGGCCGCACCCAGCACCTCGCGGGAGTGCGTGATGTTCTGCCCCGTGTTGCGCGCCCCGGTCTCCAGGAGGATCGCGCCGTCGGGCATCCCCAGGTCGAGCGCGTGCTCGCGGTAGTGGACCGCCTCGCCGCGAGGGAAGCGGGATGCGGTCGTCGGACTGTTGCCACCGCTGAACACGATCACGGGAAAGAGCCCGGTGCGGTACAGCGCGGCTGCCGCCTTCGCGACCCCGAGGTCATGGCTGCCGAGGCCGATCGCCGCCGAGCAGGGGCGGACCTCGTGGCCCATCCGGTGGTACTGCCAGATCAGGTTGGCGTCGTTCCACTGCGCGTCGGTGATTGCCTTCTGTCCGGGATCCATCACCGGGGCTCCTTGATTCGTCGCTACTGGCCACTCAGCCTGTACGGAGGGCCGGCGGATCCTTGTAGGGCTGTCGGATGTTCTCGATGCTGCGCAGCTGATGGGTCAGGCCGTACCGCGTGGCCATCCGCGCCGCTGAGATCACCGGAGCCACGGTGAGCCAGGGCGAGTTTCTGGTGGGCCACTGACCAGTCCTCGGGCTCGCCGAGTTCCCCGAACTCCCGGATGGCGGCCGCCATGACGCGGCCGGCGTGGGCGTTGTCGCCTTCCTTGCCGAGAGCCGTACCGATCCACAGGCGGGCGCATGCCCGGTCGCGAAGACTCAGGCGTTCATCGGTGGTGAGCTGCTCGTACTGGCGCGCTGATAATGCGAGTTGGCCGAACACCTCGTTGACGACCACGAGCGCCAGCTCGATCTGTGCCGCACAGCGAGGGACATCCAGTTCGGTGAACAGGGTGTGTGTTCTGGCGTAGGACCGGGCGGCTGACAGTGGCCCCAGGATCATCCCCTTCAAGCCGAAGCTGCTACTCATAGATGCGTGCGACCGAGAGTTGCAGGGCGACGCAGCGCCAGGTGACCGGGGTGAGCTGGGCATGGCGTGGTGAGTCGGCGCCCACCCAGGAGCCCCAGGAGGCGAGCCAGTCGTAGAGAGTGCCGTGCGCCCAGCTGCCTCCGTCGCCGGCCCATTCGCCCCGTCCGGCTTTCGCCTGCATCTCGCGTCGGTCCCGGACGAAGTCCATCGCGAGCGCCGCGGCGTACATGCTCAGGTCCCCTGGGGTGTCGACCTCTTCATGCCGGGTGCCGGAGTCAGCGAGCACGTCGTTGTACCCGGGCAGGGTCGTGCGGACCCTGTCGAGCTGATGGGCCAGTCCGCGCCAGCCGGGCCGGCCGGGGGCTTCCTCGTGCAGCAGGTCGGTACCGTCGAGACGGCTGCCCAGAAGGCGGACCCAGCCCCACAGGAAGCCGTCGATGCTCTGGTGGGTCCACTCCAGGGCCGCGGAAACCCCGGAAGTTCCGCCGCTGTGGGCTTGCTCGCAGTCGAAGGCCAGGAAGCGCAGCCAGGAGGAGAAGTCCTCTCGGGAGTCCACCTGCTCCCAGGAGTCGATGTTTCGGGATGCGCGCATGCCAGGAGGCTACGATCGCGCTTCGCCCGTGTCGACGGCATTCCCTCTGGTGGTCGCCCGAGTCGGCTCCTGGTTTGTACACGGCCGGCCGGTCTTCCTGTCCCGCCGCCCATCCCGAACCGCCGTGCCCACGTTTGATCGAGTACAGCCGCGACGCCGGGCGAAGGCCAGGGGGCGGCACCGGCCGCCCGCGGCGAGGTGGACCTTCGTGGTCAGCCGGCCGCGGGAGCGTCCGATGGCGTGGTCGGCCGGCTCGCCTGCCGGGCCCCTTTTTGCGGGCCCCGGCGGCGTGCTGGTGGGCGCGGACGATCGTGGAGTCCACCGAGACGGCCCAGTCCAGGGCCTCGTCGGCATCCGCCTGCGCCGTGGTGAACGGTGGTGGGCAGCCGGGCTCGGCAGGAGGCACGCGCAGGTGTCACAGTCTCGCTTCAAGAGCTGTGACCTGACGACAGGATGATGTCGTGCTCCGAGCCCCGTGCAGCACAATGCCGCAGGGCAATTGGACACTGATCGCATCAGGGGGGCTCATGGGGGAGCGGCGTGGATCCGCATGGTTTTCGTGGGAGGCCGTCAAGGTCTTCGGATTCTTCGGAGCGATCTGGCTCGTGGGTTTCATAGGGTCCAGCTGTGTGGGACTCGCGGCCGTGGGCGTGCTCGATCTGGGCATGGTGCCGACAGCGAAGGGCGGGACCCTTGCGGAGGGACCCGGGAGCGGCTGGTACACCGCCGCCGGTTGGATCGGTGGAATCTGGGTTCTGTACCTCGGGATGTTTGTCGTCTTCAGCGTGAAGTCGCGCGAGCCGCATTCCCCGGTGATCGTGCTGGTGCTGCTGACCCATATGCCTGCGGCCTCGGTTCTCAGTGTGGCCGTCCTGTGGCAGGTGGACGAAGCCGGCCGGCACCGGGACAGCGCCTGGGTCTTCATCGTCGTGGGTCTGGTGATCCCGACACTGCTGTGGCTGATGAACCGGGCGGGGTGGCGCGGCGAACTGGCACGCCGAGCCGCCCGAGCCACCGCATCCCGTCCTGCACGCCCACCCCACCCGAACCCGCACGTTCACGAGGAGACCAGTCGCTGATGATCTCTTTCCGCCGTACGGGCGTGCTCGTCGTCATCGTGATGGCGACGGTGGCCGGGTACACGGACTCGGATCGACCCGCTCCTGGTTCGTCATCCACGCCGTCGCCATCAGCCGTGGCACTGACTTCACCGGAACTCCGGCCCGGACACCGCACGATCGCCTCGGGAGGGCCCCGTCGCGGCGACTGGGACCTCGGTTCGGTCCAGCTCGGCAAAGGCGTCTCCTGGGTGAACGTCAATTGTGTCGCGGACACCGGCACCGGCCGGATCGAACTGTCCGTCGACACCGTCGGGGAATTCACCATCGACTGCCCCAGCACCGAGGCCCGCATCAGCGTCAACCAACTCGACCTGTCGGAAGGCCGCAAGGGGCGTTTCCACATCGAGGCGGCGGACAGCGTCCGATGGATGGCCAACATCCAGGTCCCGGACTGACGGGATCAGAACCGCCGGGCCTTGTCGCCCTGCCTGGTGCGGGTGGTATCGGATTCCGCGGCCGCGTCCTCACTTCAGGAAGTCCGAGCACACATAGGGCTCCCGCTCCTCCCACCTTCCCGCCACCCGGACCGGGACGTCGTCCATCCGCCGCGTCTCGTCGCCGTCCGCCAGGATCCGGCCCCGGGCGATGCTGCACACCAGCTGGCCCATCAGGTTGCGGCCCTCCACCGACGAGGGGTCGATCATGTGGGCCGGGAAGCGTATCGAGAGGTTCTTCCAGTCGGGTGTGTACGCGTAGGGGCCCTGCGGCACCAGCGTCGTGAGGCCGGTCGCGCGTTCCGTTTCCGATGGGCCGTCGCCGAGGAGTTCGATCACATCGCCGGGGTCCTTCAGCTCGGACGGGTCGATGTCGGGGCGGGGGACCGGCTTCAGGCGGCCCGTGTGGGAGACGAAGTAGAGGCGCATGCCCTGGGTCAGGCCGCCCGCCGGGTCGCCGCCGTCCAGGACGCCCGTCGGGGGGACGCCGCAGCCGGTGGTGAGCAGCGCGGCCGCCAGGCCGGTCAGGGCGGTCCGCGGGGTCCGGGGGGTCCGGCGGGCGGGTGGCATCGGGTGGTCTCCAGGGGTCACTTCAGGAAGTCGGAGCACACGTACGACGTGAACTCGCGGTCCAGCGCGGCCACCCGGACCGGGATGTCGTCCGTGCGCCGTGTCCCGTCCTCCTCCGCGACGGCCTGGCCGCGGGCGATGCTGCACACCAGCTGGCCCATCAGGTTCCGGTCGTCGACCGACGAGGGGTCGAGTGCCTCGTACGGGATGATCACGGAGACCCGGCCCTCCTTGTCCGTCTCCGCGTAGGTGCGGCCCGGGACCTCCGAGGTCAGGCCGGCCGCGCGTTCCGCGTCGGACATGCCGCCGCCGAGGAGTTTGATGACACCGGCGGGGTCACCGGCCTTGGACGGCTCGATGTCGGGGCGGGGGACCGCCTCCAGGCGGCCGGTGGGGGAGACGAAGTACAGGCGCATGCCCTTGGTGAGGCCGCCGGCCGGGTCGCCGCCGTCCAGGACGCCCGTGGGGCGCACGCCGCAGCCGGTCGCGAGCAGCAGCGCCGCCAGGGTGATCATTACCGCCCGGCCCCCTTCGGGGGTGGGCCGCCGGGGTGTTCGCAGCGTGGACACCGCCCCCGCCTTTCTTCTCCGTGGAGTCGTCATTTCAGGAAGTCCGAGCACACGTACGACGTGGTCGGCGCGTCCCGCGCGCCCACCCGGACCGGGAAGTCGTCGGTGCGCCGGGTGTCGTCGTCGTCCGCCACGGCCAGCGCCCGGGCGACGCTGCACACCACCTGGCCCATCGTGTTCCGGTCCCGCACCGACGAGGGGTCGAAGGGTGTGGTCGGGAAGAACGCCGAGGGGATGTCCTCGTCGGTGGAGGTCGCGAACCCCTGTGTTTTCAGCAGGGTGGTGAGCCCGGCCGCGCGTTCCTCTTCCGTCGGGCCCTCCATGAGGAGGCCGATGACGTCGCCGGGTATGCGCAGCCCGGACGGGTCGATGCCGGGGCGTGGGACCGCCTTCAGACGGCCGGTGGGGGAGATGAAGTACAGGCGCATGCCCTGGGTGAGGCCGCCGGCCGGGTCGCCGCCGTCCAGGACGCCCGTCGGGGGCACCCCGCAGCCGGTGGTGAGCAGCACCGACGCGAGTCCGGCCAGTGCGGTCCGGTGCACGGAGGACGGAAGTGCCGAGGTCACGGGGACTCCTCGGGGGTGAGCCGCCAGGGCATCCGCAGCGTGAACACCGCCCCGCCCCCGGCCCTGTTGGCCGCCTCGATGGTGCCGCCGTGCAGGCGCGCGTTCTCCAGGGCGATGGCCGTGCCGAGGCCGCTGCCCTCCGAGCGGGTGCGGGCGCTGTCCGCCTTGTAGAAGCGGTCGAAGACATGGGCGAGGGCCTCCGGCGGCAGCCCGGCGCCCTCGTCGGTGACCTCGGCGGTGATCCAGTCGCCCTCCGGGTCGGTGCTCACGGTGAGCGTCACCGGTTCGGCGCCGTGGCGCAGCGCGTTGCCGACGAGGTTGGCGACGATCACGTCCAGGCGGCGCCGGTCGACCAGGGCCCGTACGCCGCAGGGCAGGTCCGTTGCGACCCGGTCGGTCCAGCCGCGCAGGGAGAGCGTGGCGCGGACGGACTCCGCGAGGTCGGTGTCGGTGAGGTTGAGGCGGGCCGCTCCCGAGTCGAAGCGGGACATCTCCATCAGGTCGTCCACGAGCCGGGAGAGCCGGGCGGTCTCGTCGCTGACCGTGCGGGCCGCGTGGGCCGCGTCCGGGGGGAGGGTCGCCGCGTCCTCGTCCAGGACGGTGGCGACCATCGTCATCGCGGCGAGCGGGGTGCGCAGCTCGTGCGACACATCGGCGACGAATCGTTTCGCCCGTACGTCCTGTTCGCGCAGCTCGGTCACGGACGCCTCCAGGGCCTGCGCCGTCTCGTTGAAGTCGTGGGCGAGGGAGGCGAGTTCGTCGCTGCCCCGGACCCGGACCCGGGACGTGAGGTCGCCGGCGGCGTGCTGCCGGGTGGCCCGCCCCAGTTCGCGGACGGGGCGGAGCACGGTGCCCGCCGCGAGGAGCGCGAGGAGGGCGGCGAGCAGGACCACCGGGACGATCGCGTTGCGTGCCGCGTAGAGCAGGCCCGCCGTGTGCTCGCGCTCCGCCCGCAGCGAGGTGATGGCGAAGACGTCGAGGCCGGAGGGCGCCCCCGAGTCAAAGGTGACCGGGGTGCCCACGACCAGGTAGGGGTTCTCCTCCAGATCGACCCGCTGGAAGCTCATGCGGTTGTACTTGCGCACCGCGTCCCGCAGCGCGGGAGTGATCCGGGTGCGGTCGGCGGACGCGTCGGACGACGCCGTGAGCGAGCGGTACCGGGCCACGACCAGGGCGTCGTCGCCGAGGCCGTCCGCGATGCCGGTCGCGAAGCGGTTGAGGGAGGCCTCGTCGGCGGGGACGTCGAAGTCGGCGGCGGCCTGGTCGACCCGGTTGGTGAAGTCGGTCAGTACCGCGTCCTGCTTGCGTTCCAGGACGGCCGTGCGGGACTCGCGGTAGGCGAGCGCGGACGTGGTCACCGCGCTGACCAGGGCGACCAGGACGAAGGCCACGACGAGCCGGGTGCGCAGCCCGCCGAACCACCGGCGCACGCGCAGCCGGGGGCGGCGCAGCCGGGGCCGGCTCACGCGGGGCCGGCGCACGAGGGGGCGGCGCACGCGGGGTCGGCGCACGCTCACACCGGCCCGAAGCGGTAGCCGAAGCCCCGTACCGTCTGGATGTACCGCGGCCGCGCCGGGATGTCCTCGATCTTGGAGCGCAGCCTGCCGACCGCCGCGTCCACGAGCCGCGAGTCCCCGAGGAAGTCGTGCTCCCACACGGACTGGAGCAGCTGCTCGCGGCTGAACACGCGCGCCGGGGAGGCGGAGAGTTCGAGCAGGAGCCGCAGCTCGGTGGGGGGCAGGGCGATCGGGATGCCGCGCTTGGTGACGGTGAGACCGGCCCGGTCCAGGACCAGGCCCGCGTGGTCCTCGCCCCGCGCCGGGTGGGCGGACGGTTCGGCCCGCCGCAGCGCCGCCCGGATCCTGGCCTCCAGGACCGGCGCGGTCACCGGCTTGACCACGTAGTCGTCGGCGCCCGCCTCCAGGCCGCCCACGATGTCGCTGTCGTCGCCGCGCGCGGTCAGCATGATCACGGGCAGGGTGGAGCCGGTGGCGCGCAGCCGGCGGCAGACCTCGAAGCCGTCGATGCCGGGCAGCATCAGGTCGAGCACGGCGATCTCGACGGATCCGCCCACCGGTCCCGCCAGCAGCGCGAGGGCCTCCTCGCCGGTGGCGGCCGTGTGCACGTCGTAGCCGTGCCGCCGCAGCACCAGCTCCATGCCGTCGCGCACCGACACGTCGTCCTCGATCAGCAGTACGTGGGCCATGGAGCAGATTATGCGTGAGTGTTTCGGCTGATCATCCCCGGTGGCGGAGATCCCGGGCATTGTTACGCGCTCATCATGCGGTGGTGGAAAAGTCACCATCTGGGGGGTCGACGGTGAGTGCATGACTCTTCACACCACCGCCCGCCGCGCCGCGCGGCTGCGGCTCGCCGCCCTCGTCGCCGTGCCCCTGCTCGCGTTCTCCGCCGCCTGCGGGGACGGCGAGGGCGCCCGCGCGGACCGGAGCGACGAGGTCGCCTCCGTACCCGACGATTCGCCACGGACCGAAGCGCCGGCCAAGGACAGCGGGGGCGCGCGGGAGCCGGCCGCCGGCGGCAAGGGCGCCTTCCACGACGCCCAGATGACGTACGTCCGCTGCATGCGCACCAAGGGCGGTGTGAAGGACTTCCCCGACCCCAAGCTCAGCGGCCATCTCGACCAGGCGAGGATCGGGGAGATCATCGACCCGAAGAACGGCGGCGTCGAGTACAAGGGCGGCAAGGACGGCGTCTGCTTCCCCGAGATGGAGAAGGCGATGAACCTGGCGCCGAAGCGCGATGTGCAGAAGGACTACGAGTCCCTGCTCGCCCACGCGAAGTGCATGCGCGACAACGGCGTCTCCAAGTTCACCAACCCCACCATGTCCGGCGGAAACGTCATCCCCGGCGGCGACCCCAGCCCCGGGAGCCCGGCCCTCGACCCGAACGCGCCCGCGTACCAGCAGGCCGAGAAGGCCTGCGCGAGCAAGCTCCTCGACGGTCTGGACGGGATGCAGTAGATGAAGCGGGGTACGGGATTCCTGGCCGCCGCCGCCCTGGTGGCCGCCGCAGCGGTGGGCGCGGGCGCCCTCGTGTACGGCGACGGGGGCACCGGCGGCGGCGACGGCCGGGGCGAGGGGCCGCCCGCCACCACCACGATCACCCGGGCCGACCTCGTCCAGTCCGAGACGGTCGACGGGAAGATCGACTTCTCGCAGCGCCGGGCGGTGAAGTCGGCGGTCGCCGGCACGGTGACGGTCGCCCCCCGCGAGGGCGCCACCGTCACGCGCGGCCAGGCCCTCTACGAGCTGAACGACAAACCGGTCTCCCTGCTGTACGGGCCGGTACCGGCCTTCCGCGAGATGAAGGACGGCGCCCGGGGCAGCGACGTGCTCCAGCTGGAGCGCAACCTCGTCGCCCTCGGTTACGGGCGCGGCCTCTACGTCGACCCCTTCTACGACGCGGCGACGGAAGCCGCCGTCCAGCAGTGGCAGAAGTCCCTCAACCGCACCCCCAGCGGCAGGGTCGGCCAGGGCGACGTCGTCTTCCAGCCCGAGGAGGTCAACGTCGTCCGCGCGGACGCGGCCCTCGCCGACCAGGTCGGCCCCGACACCGCCGTCCTCACCGTCGCCTCCACCAAGCCCGTCGTCCGCGCCGAACTGGAACTGGCCGACGCGCCGCTCACCGCGCGGGGCACCCGGGTCGAGGTGACCCTGCCCAGCGGGAAGACCAAGCGGGGCCGGGTCACGGGAACAGTCCGCCCCGAGGGCGCGGACGACGCCGCGGCCCAGGACAGCATCATCGTCGAGGTCACCCTGGAGGGCGGCGCGTCGGCCGTGTCCGGCGAGGACACCCGCGCCTCGGCGAGCGTGAAGTTCGTCAGCGAGAGCCGCAGGGGCGTCCTCACCGTCCCCGTGGAGGCCATCGTCGCCCTGCGTGGCGCCGACGGCGGCTACGGCCTCCAGGTGGTCGACGGCACCACGACCCGGATGGTGCGCGTCGGGACCGGGATGACGGCCGACGGCCGCATCGAGGTCAGCGGCCCGCAGCTCAAGGAGGGCCTGACGGTCGGGATGGCCACCGAATGACAGGCCACCGAATGACAGGCCACGGAATGACGACTCCCGCGCCCCCTGCCGTTGTCGAACTGCGGGACGTCGGCAAGTCCTACCCCGGCGGCGTCCACGCCCTGCGTGGGGTCAGCCTCACCGTCGGCGCGGGCGAACTGCTCGCCGTCGTCGGCCCCTCCGGCTCCGGCAAGTCGACCGTGCTCAACGTCATCGGCACCCTCGACGGCCCCACGACCGGCACCGTCCGCGTGGCCGGACACGACGTGGGCCGGCTCTCCGACGCCCAGCTGTCCGCGCTCCGCGCCCGCCACATCGGCTTCGTCTTCCAGCACTTCCACCTCGCGGCGGGCCGCGACGCCGTCGACAACGTCGCCGACGGACTCCTGTACGCGGGCGTCCCCCGCAAGGAGCGCCGGGCACGCGCCCGCGCCGCCCTGGAACGCGTCCGGCTCGGGCACCGCCTCGGCCACCGGCCCACCCAGCTCTCCGGCGGCGAGAAACAGCGCGTCGCCATCGCCCGCGCGCTCGTCGGCGAACCGGACCTGCTGCTCGCGGACGAGCCGACCGGCGCCCTGGACACCGCGTCCGGCGAGGTCGTGATGGAACTGCTCCACGAGCTGAACGCGGCCGGCACCACGATCTGCGTGATCACCCACGACAACGGGATCGCGGACTCGCTGCCGCGCCGGGTCCGCTTCCGGGACGGCGAGATCGTCTCCGACTCCCGTGCCCGGGCCGCTGTCCATGACGCTGTCCATGCCGCTGCCCGTGCCGCTGCCCGTGCCGCTCAGGAAGCGAGCGCCCCATGAATCCTTCTGACCGGAAGCGGGCGTCCCGGCTGCGGCCCTCCCGGCTGTCCGCCCGCGACATCCTCGGCCTCGGCGCCGTCGGCCTCGGCTCCCGCCGCGCCCGTGTCGTCCTGTCCGCCCTCGGCATCGCCATCGGGATCGCCACGATGGTCGCCGTCGTGGGCCTGTCCCAGTCCAGCAAGTCGGATCTGATGGCCCGCCTCGACCGCCTCGGCACGAACCTCCTCACCGTCGAGGCGGGCGAGGACCCCGCCGGCAACGCGGTGAAGCTGCCCGGATCGGCGGTGGCGATGGTCGAGCGCATCGGCCCCGTCCAGCACGCCACCGCGACCGCGAACGTCGACACCCGCATCCGCCGCAGCGACCTCGTCCCCGAGGAGCGGCCGGCGGGCGTCACCACCCAGGCGGCCCGCACCGACCTGCTGACCGCCCTCAACGCCGAAGTCGCCCGCGGGACCTGGCTGAACGCGGCCAGCGAGCGGCTGCCCGTCACCGTCCTCGGCTCACTCGCCGCCCGGCGCCTGGGCGTCACCGCACCCGGCGACAAGATCATGATGAACGACCGGTACGTCGTCGTGGTCGGCATCCTCCACCCCGTGGAGCTGTTCCCCACCCTGGACCGGGTCGCGATGATCGGCTTCCCGGCCGCCGAGAAGTACTTCGGCTCCGACGGCCGGCCCACGACCGTCTTCGAGCGTTCACCGGACGCGACGGTCGAGGACGTACGCGCCGTCCTGGCCCGCACGGTCAGCCCCGGCGCCGAACACTCCGTCAAGGTCTCCCGGCCCTCCGACGCGCTCGCGGCGAAGGCCGCCACCGACAAGGGACTGACCACCCTGATGCTCGGCCTGGGCGCGGTGGCCCTCCTCGTCGGCGGCGTCGGCGTCGCCAACACCATGGTCATCTCGGTCCTGGAACGCCGCCAGGAGATCGGCCTGCGGCGGGCGCTCGGCGCCACCAGGAACGCGATCCGGCTCCAGTTCCTCACGGAGTCCCTGCTGCTGTCCGCCCTCGGCGGGGCGGCGGGCGCCGTCCTCGGCGCGGCCGCGACCTTCGGCTTCTCCGCCGCACAGGGCTGGAGTCCCGTCGTCCCGCCGTGGTCCGTCGCGGCCGGCTTCGGGGCGACGCTGGTCATCGGCGTACTGGCGGGCCTCTATCCGGCGGTACGGGCCTCCCGCCTGCACCCGACGGTCGCCCTCGGCGCCGCATGACGTAGCGTCCGGGACGGGCACGGCATCGCGCCGCGCACCCGGCACGCCACTGAGGAGGGCCGGCGTTGGGGCGCCGGTCGGCGGCCCCCGGGGCCGTGGGCTTCGTGTCCCACGGCCCCGGGGGACCGCATACCGCTGACGGGGGACCGGTCACTGACCGGTGTCCCCGCGTCGGGGTACGGGCGGCACACAGCGCGGACGAACCGCACCGGGGGCATCGGTGTGCGCCCGCCCGTACCCCGTCTTCCTCCGGGCCGCTCCCGTACGGGAACGGCCCGGACATCTTCATCGGCCGGACACGCCCACCGGCCGCCGGTGATCACCATCCCGACCCTGACACCCGCGACGACAGGGCCGGGAACGGGGTTTGTCAGGTAGCGCGGCCCCGGCGGCGCAACCCGGGCCGAGGTGACACAGTCCCCGCCCACCGGGGCGCGACGAGCCCCGTGGCGCCCGGAGTATCGAGCCATGCGTGCCGCCTACCTAGAACAGTTCGGTCCGCCGGATGTGATCCGGTACGGCGAGCTGCCGGATCCGGAACCAGGGCCGAACGACGTCCTCGTGGATGTCGCCGTCGCCGCCGTCAACCATGTGGACACCTTCGTCCGCTCGGGTGCCTGGCGCACCCCCGTACCCCTCCCCTTCGTCGTCGGACGCGACCTCGCCGGGACCGTCGCCGCCGCCGGGCCCGGGGCCGTGGGCTTCGCCCCGGGGGACCGGGTGTGGTGCAACAGCCTCGGCTACGCGGGCCGCCAGGGCGCCGCCGCCGAACGGGCGGTCGTCCCGGCGGACCGGCTCTACCGGCTGCCCGACGGCGTCGACCCGGCCGACGCGGCCGCCGTGGCCCACCCGGCGGCGACGGCCCATCTCGCGCTCTTCGTCCACGGCCGGCTGCGGGCGGGGGAGACCGTCGTCGTTCTCGGCGCCGGCGGCAACGTCGGCAGCGCCCTGGTGCTGATGGCCGCGCGGGCCGGGGCCCGGGTCGTCGCCGTCGCCCACCCACGGGACACGGACCGGCTGGTGGCGCTCGGAGCGGCGCACACGGTCGACTACCGCGCCGACGGCCTCACGGAACGGCTCCGCGAACTGGCGCCCGACGGCGTCGACCTCTTCCTGGACACCTCCGCCCGCAACGACCTGGAGAGCGCCGTGGACCTGCTGGCCCGGCGGGCCCGGATCGTCCTGCTCGCGGGGCTCCACACCCGGCCGGTGCTCCCGGCGGGCAAGCTGTATGTGAAGGACTGCTCGCTCGTCGGCTTCGCCATCTCGCAGGCCACCGGCGACGAACTCGCGGGCGCCGCCCGGGGGCTGAACCGGCTCCTGGCCGACGGCTCGCTGCGGCCCCGGCGCATCGAGCCGATGCCGCTGCGGGCGGCGGCCGAGGCCCACCGGCTGGTGGAGGAGGGCAAGGTGGCCGGGAAGGTGGTCCTCCACACCGGCTGAGGCCCGGGGCCTCCGGGGAAACGGCGTCCGGGGCCTCCGGGAAACGGCGTCCGGGCGCGGGGCCGACGCGGCTCCCGGGTACGGGCCCGGGGCCGGATCCGGCGCCCTCCCTTGGACCTGACCAACCCTCCGCCGAGCGTTGGCCGCCCCGCGAAGCCCACTGCGAGGCTGTTCCGCATGACTTCCATCATTGACAATTCCCCCCTCTTCGAACTGCGCGCCGACATTACTGTCGAAGCCACCCCCGAAGAGGTCTACGCCGTGGTCAGCGATCTCCCGCGCAGCGGCGAGTGGAGCCCGGAGTGCCAGGGCGGGGAATGGATCTCCGGAAAGCCGTCCGAGGTGGGATCGGTATTCCGCGGGGAGAATCTGCGGAGCGAGGAAGTAGTGGGCTGGGCGCCGCTGATCCGCGGCATCTGGTACACCGAGTGCCGTATCACCGCGGCCGAGCCCGGCCGTACGTTCCAGTGGATGATGCTCACCCACGCGGGCGCCGACCAGGAGAGCATCTGGGGCTTCGACCTGGCCCCCGCCGCCGGCGGCGGCTCCGTGCTCACCCACCACTTCCGGATGGGGAAGGCCACCGCCGGAATCCATCACATCGTCGCGGACCTCGACGAGGAGGGGCGCGCGCGATTCGTCAAGGAATGGGACGCGAAGCTGGCCCAGGACCTCGACGCAACTCTTCAGCGCATCAAGGGAATCATCGAGAATTCTTGACCGTCCGGGCCGCCGTACCCATGGCGTAGCCGTCCCCGCCCATCGGTGATGGGCCGGGGCGGGCCGGCCGGAATTCTCTGACCCCGGCCGGCGACCGACATTTTCACGAGGGGACGTGCAATGCTGCTCCAGCGCATCGGAAACAAGGGCATCCGCCTGGGGACACTCTTCGACAGGGCCGCCGAGAAGCACCCCGCGGGCCCGCTGATACTCGACCACGACCTGGACATCGCGCCGGAGCTGGGCCGCCGTCTCACACTGACCGAAGTGGCCGAGCTGGTCGCCGACTTCGCCGACCGGCTGTGGGCCGCCGGGGTCCGCGCCGGGGAGCGCGTCGTCGTCCACAAGACCAACTGCTTCGACATCACCCTGCTGGCCTGCTCGGTCGCCCGGCTCGGCGCCATCCCCGTCCTGCTGTCGCCGAAGCTGGACGGCGAGACGGTCGCGGAGCTGCTGCGCCGGGTCGACATGCCGTTCCTCGTCACCGACCAGGCGAAGCTGGACCACGACCTCCCGGAGGAGGTCGCCAAGCTGACCCGGAAGCTGCTGCTGACCACCGGCACCCACCGCGACGGCATCGAGCTGGCCGCCTTCAAGGGCTCGCCCCGGGTCGCGCCGGCCGTGGTCTCCCCCGACCACCCCACGCTGATCACCCACACCTCGGGCACCACCGGCATCCCCAAGCTGGCCGTGCACACCGGGCGGACCTTCCAGGCCCGCTACCGGCCCCAGGGCACCGTCGCCAAGCTGGTCCAGCCGGGCGAACCGGTCGCCATCCATGTCTCGTTCGTCCACTCGCGGATCTTCACCGCGCTGCCGATCTCGATCCTCCAGGGCCATCCGGTGATCCTGCTGAAGGAGGACGACCCGGAGGTCGTGGGCGAGCTGTTCACGCAGGTCCCGCCCGGTCTGATCGAGGCGCACCCCAATACGTTCATGCGCTGGGAGGAGCTGGTCGACGACCCGCGCGGCCCCCTCGCCAAGGTGAAGTACTTCAGCTCCACCTTCGACGCCATCCACCCCCGTACCGTGCACCGGCTGCTCGGGGCCTCGCACCGCAAGGGCAAGGTCTTCATCCAGATGTACGGACAGAGCGAGGTCGGCCCGATCGCCGGCCGCACCTACACCCACAAGCGGGGCGCGGACGCCGAGGGCCGCTGCGTCGGGCGGCCGTTCCCCGGGATGACCGGCGTCCGGGTGGTCAGCCGCGACGGGAACACGCCCACCAAGGCCACGCCCGGCTTCATCGAGGTCCGCAGCGACGGCCGGATCGTCACCTACCTCGGCGAGCACCCGCGCTGGGAGAAGCAGGTCAACGACGGCTGGTGGCGGATGGGGGACGTCGGCTACCGCACCAAGTGGGGCTGTCTGCACCTGCTGGACCGCGAGGTGGACGAGATCCCCGGCATCGACAGCACCCTGGAGATCGAGGACAAGCTCTTCGGCCGGCTGCCGGAGCTGACCGAGGCGATCATCGTGCCGGGCCCGGACGGACGGGCGGTGCCGGTGATCTCCACCAAGGACGACCTGCCCGTCGACCCGATCGCCTGGCGCACCGCCGTCGCGGACCTGCCGAAGCTGGCCGAGCCGGTGCTGTACCGGATCGCGGACCTGCCGCAGACCGCCACCACGAAGATCAAGCGGCTGGAGCTGATCCGGCAGCTGGAGCAGCGGGCCGCCGGCACGGGAGCGGGGACCGCGGACACCCCTTCCGAGGCCGCCTCCGAAGCCACTCCCGCCCCCGCCTCCGAAGCCGTCGAGCAGGGCTGACCCGGTACGAGGGGCACGCCCGAGCGGGGCGTGCCCTTCCCCGCCACCAACGGAATTCCTCAGAAACGGACTGACTTGATGAGCAGCCACGTCGAGATCGGAATCGTCGGAGTCGGCCCGCGCGGACTCTCCGTCCTGGAGCGGATCTGCGCCAACGAGCGGGTGTCACCCTCGTACACGTCGGTGACCGTCCATGTGGTGGACCCCTCGGGACCCGGCGCCGGAACCGTCTGGCGCACCGAGCAGTCGCGCCATCTGCTGATGAACACGGTGGCGTCGCAGATCACCGTCTTCACCGACGACAGCACCACCATCGAAGGGCCGGTGGAACCCGGCCCCACCCTCCACGAATGGGCCCTCGACCTGGTCACGCTGGGCGAGGCCGCCGGAGTCGCGGCCGACGTGCTGGACGAGGCCGGCCGGCTCGGCCCCGACACCTACCCCACCCGGGCCTTCTACGGCGCCTACCTGGGCGACTGCTTCCAGCGGGTCGTCGCCACCGCGCCCGCGCACATCACGGTCGTCACCCACCGCTCCCGTGCGGTCGCCATCGCCGACACCCACGGCGTGCCCGGCGGCCCGCAGGGGCTGCGCCTGGAGAACGGCACCCGGCTCAACCGGCTGGACGCGATCGTCCTCTCGCAGGGCCATGTCCCGACCCGGCCCACGGTCCGCGAGGAGCGGGCCGCGAGCCTCGCCCGGATCCACCATCTGACCTATGTGACCCCCACCAACCCCGCCGATCTCGACCTGAGCGCCGTCGAGGCCGGCCGGCCGGTGCTGCTGCGCGGCCTCGGGCTCTGCTTCTTCGACTACATGGCCCTCTTCACCGCCGGCCGGGGCGGCACCTTCGTCCGCGACGACGACGGGCGGCTCGGGTACCGGGCCTCGGGCCGGGAGCCGAAGATGTACGCGTTCTCCCGGCGCGGCGTCCCCTACCAGGCACGCGGCGAGAACGAGAAGGGCGCGTCCGGACGGTACTTCCCCCGGCTGCTGACCCCGGCGAAGGTCGCCGAGCTGCGCGCCCGCCACCACGGCACCCACTTCGGCCGGGAGCTGTGGCCGCTGATCCGCCGCGAGGTGGAGAGCGTCTACTACGCCACCCTGCTGACCGCGCGCGGCCGCGAGGCGGAGCGGGACAAGTTCACCGACGCCTATCTGGCGCTGGGCGACGACGGCGGGGCGGGCGCGCTGCTGGACGCGGCGGGCATCGAGCACGCGGCCCGCTGGGACTGGGAGCGGATCTCCAAGCCGTGCGCCGGGGAGGAGTTCGCCGACCGGGACGCCTTCAGGAGCTGGCTCCTCGGCTATCTCGAACAGGACGTGCGGGAGGCGCGGGCGGGCAATGTCAGCGGCCCGGTCAAAGCCGCGCTCGACGTCCTGCGGGACCTGCGCAACGAGGTGCGGCTCGCCGTCGACCACAGCGGTCTCGACGGCGACTCCCACCGCGACGACCTGGAGGGCTGGTACACGCCGCTGAACGCCTTCCTCTCCATCGGGCCGCCCGCCTCCCGCGTGGAGGAGATGATCGCGCTGATCCGGGCCGGTCTGCTGGAGGTCATGGGCCCGGGGACGACGGTACGGCTGAACACGGCCGGCCCCGAGTTCGTCGCCTCGTCGACGCAGGTGCCGGGGGAGCCGGTGCGGGCGAGGGCGCTGATCGAGGCCCGGCTGCCGGAGCCCGACCTGCGGCGGACCGACGACCCGCTGCTGCGGCACCTCCTCAACACGGACCAGGCCCTGCCGTACCGGATCCCCAGCGCGCACGGGCCCGCGTTCGAGACCGGCGGGCTCGCCGTCACCGAACGGCCCTACCGGCTGCTCGACGGGCGGGGACAGGCGCATCCGCGCCGCTTCGCGTACGGCGTGCCGACCGAGTCGGTGCACTGGGTGACGGCGGCGGGGATCAGGCCGGGCGTGGACTCGGTGACCGTCGGCGACTCCGACGCGATCGCCCGCGCGGTGCTGGCGCTGCCGCCGGTCGCGAACGTACCGGCGGAGGTCCGGCCGGACCTGGCCGAGTTCGAGCTGGACGGGGTGATCGTATGACCGGGCGGATCGCGGCGGGAACGAATGGCGCGTGGGCGCCGGGGACTCGGGCGGCCGGTGCCGGGGCACGGGGGACCGGGGTGGCCGGTGCCGGTGCCGGTGCCGGTGCCGGGGACTCGGGGACCTGGGCGGCCGCTGGGACGGCGGCCGGTGCCGGGGCGAAGGGGCCGGACAGGACCCAGGCGGGCGACGGGACAGCGGCCGGGGCGGTCGGCACCGCGACGCCGGGGACCCTGGCCGCCGCGGCCGGCGTGTGCGCCGATACCGGGCTGCTGTCGCCCGTCCGGGCCGGCACCCCCGTCGAGGCCGCCACCGACGACCACGCCTGGATCCAGGCCATGCTGGACGCGGAGGCGGCCCTCGCCCGGGCCCAGGCCCGGCTCGGCGCCCTGCCCAAGGAGGCCGCCGACGCCATCACCGCGGCCGCGCACGCCGGCCTCCTCGACGCCCGCGCCCTCGCCCTGGCCTCCCGGGAGACCGCCAATCCGGTCGTCGGGCTGATCGCCGCCTTCACCGAGGTCGTCGCCGCCCGCGACCCGGCGGCCGTCGACCACATCCACCGGGGCTCCACCAGCCAGGACATCCTCGACACCGGTACCATGCTGGTCGCCGCGCGGGCCCTGGCCATCCTCCGCGCCGACCTGCTGCGGATCGCGGACGCCCTCGGCGGGCTCGCCCACCGCCACCGCGACACCACCATGGCGGGCCGCACCCTCGCGCTCCAGGCCGTGCCCACCACCTTCGGCCTCAAGGCCGCCGGCTGGCGCGACCTGGTCCTCGACGCCGAGGCGCGCGTCGCACGGCTGCTCCACGGCGGCCTGCCGGTGTCCCTCGGCGGCGCCGCCGGGACCCTCGCGGGCTATCTGGAGTACGCGGTCGTCGACGGCGCCACCGCCGAGGACGACCCCGACGCCGCCGGGCACTACCTCGACCGGCTCGCCGAGGCGTTCGCCGCCGAGACCGCGCTCGCCGTCCCCCGGCTGCCCTGGCACGCCCTGCGCACGCCCGTCGCCGACCTCGCCGCCGTCCTCGCGTTCACCGCGGGCGCCCTCGGCAAGATCGCCGTCGATGTGCAGTCGCTCGCCAGGACCGAGGTCGGCGAGGTCGCCGAACCCGGCCCCGAGGGGCGCGGCGGCTCCTCCGCCATGCCCCACAAGCGCAACCCGGTCCTCTCCACCCTGATCCGCTCCGCCGCCCTCCAGGTCCCCGTCCTCGCCGCCGGGCTCACCCAGTGCATGCTGGCCGAGGACGAGCGCTCCGCCGGGGCCTGGCACGCCGAGTGGTCCTTCCTCCGGGAGGCCCTGCGGCTCACCGGCGGCGCCGCGCACACCGCCGTCGAACTGGCCACGGGGCTCTCGGTGCACGCCGACCGGATGCGCGACAACCTCGCCTTCACCGGCGGCCAGGTCGTCACCGAACGCCTCGCCGCCCACCTCGCGCCCTCCCTCGGCAAGGCCGCCGCCAAACAGCTGCTGTCGCGCTGCTCGGCCAAGGCGGTCGCCTCCGGGCGGCCCCTCCCCGAAGTCCTGGTCACCCAGGAGGAGATCGCCGGCCGCTGGAGCCGGGACGAACTGGCCGACCTCTGCGACCCCGACAACTACACCGGTGGCGCGGCGCCGCTGGTCGACCGCGCCCTCCTGCGCACTCCGGTACGGGGACACACGCCCTGACCGCCACCGGGAGCGGCGCGCGGCTGAGGCCCGGTACGACACGGCGTACGCGAAAGGGCCGCGACCCGTCCGCAGGCGTACGCGAAAGGGCCCCGAACCATCCGCGGACGTACGCGAAAGGGGCCGCACCCCGTCCGGGGTGCGGCCCCTCTCCCGCGCCGCCCCTCAGACCGCCGCCCGCGCCGCGCGGACGACCGCGTCCAGCAGCCGGGCCTGCGCCAGGCTCTGGGCCGACGGCGCCGAACCCTCCCGGCAGGCGGCGGCGAACGCGGCGACCGTGGCCGCCACCTGGTCCTCCGCCGCCAGCGGGATCTCCCGTACTCCCGCCGGGCCCTCGATCCGGGCCACCGGCACCAGATCGGCCGGCGGGGTGAAGACCCGGTCCAGGGTGAGCCGGCCCGTACTGCCGTGCAGCGTGTACGAGCCGCGATAGGCGTGGTCCAGGCCGAACGACAGCTGCGCGAGCACCCCCTTCGGTGTCCGCAGCAGCACCGCCCCGGAGGTGTCGACCCCGAAACCCGGCCCGTGCTCCAGTACCGCGCCCGCCACCGACAGCTCCGGGCCCAGCAGGTGCAGCGCCGCCCGCAGCGGATAGACCCCCGTGTCGAAAAGGGCCCCGCCGCCCAGGTCGGCGCGGTAGCGGATGTCGTCGTCGGGGCGGCGCGGCACCGTGAACGACGCCTCGAAGGAGCGCAGTTCCCCGACGGCACCCTCGGCCAGCAGCTCACGGACCCGCCGGTGCTGGCCGTGGTGGACGAACATCACGTTCTCCATCAGGGCCCGGCCCTGCCGCTCCGCCAGGGCGAACAGCCGCTCCGTCTCCCCGGCGTCGCCGGTCAGCGGCTTCTCCGCCAGGACGTGCTTGCCCGCCCGCAGCGCCGCCTCCACCCACCGGGAGTGCAGCGCGAGCGGCACCGGCACGTACACCGCGTCCACCGACGGGTCGGCCAGCAGCTCCGCGTACCCGCCGAAGGCGAGCGCCCCGTACGGGCGGGCCGTCTCCCCGGCGCGGGCCGCGTCCCGTCCGGCGACGGCGGTCACCTCGGTGTCGGGGCAGGCCGCGAACGCCGGCAGCATGCGCCGCCGGGCGATGTCGGCGCAGCCCAGCACCCCCATCCGGATCGGTTCGGCCATCAGGATCCGGCTCCTCGCCAGGTCGGCAGGACACCGGCGGCCACCGTCTCGGCGAGCGAGCGGGCCGAGGTGTCCTTGGGGGACATCAGGGGCGGTTCGGTGAATCCCCACGGCAGGTCCAGGGCCGCGTCCAGCGGATCGATGTCGATCTGGGTGCCCGGCGCGTACACCGTGGACATGACGTAGCAGATGCAGGCGTCGTCGGTGAGGGTGAGGAAGCCGTGGCCGACGCCCTCGGGGATGTGCAGGGAGCGGCCGGAGTCCGCGTCCAGGGTGGTGACGTGGTGCTTCCCGAACGCGGGCGAGCCCACCCGCAGATCCACGACGATGTCCCGCAGCGCGCCCCGGACACAGGTCACGTACTTGGCCTGGCCCGGGGGGATCGCCACGGTGTGGATGCCGCGCAGGGTGTTGCGGGCGGACACCGAGTAGCTGATCTGGCGGGGGACGAAGGGTTCACCGAGCACCGCTTCCAGCTTGTCGGCGCGCATCTGCTCGTAGAAGCGGCCCCGTTCGTCCGGCAGCAGCTCCGGGGTGACCACCAGGACCCCGGGGATCGCCGTCTCCTCGATGCGCACCGCCGCTCTCCCTTCTTCTCTTCTGCCCCTGGGCAGGGTGGAGCCGGCCGCGCGGGGACCCGTCCGGTTGGGGGTGGGACGGGTCCCGCACGGCCGGCCGTGGGGGTGGTGACGTACGGGCCGTACGGCCCGCTCACGTCAGCCGCGTTCGGCGACCAGCCGCTCCAGCTCGGCCACGACCGTCGCCGCCGTCGGCATCCGCTCCATCTCGCGGGAGACGCTCTGCGCCCGCTCCCGGTACGACGGGTCCGTCAGCAGCTGCTGCACGGCGGCCGTGATCTCCTCGTGCCCGCCGGACTCGATGAGGATCGCGGCGCCGTACGCGGCCACCGTGCGGGTCGCCCGCGTCGGGTACTCCGGGTTGGCGATCAGCTGCGGGACGCCCGCGTTCAGCGAGGTCATGTCGGTGCCGCCGCCGCCGTGGTGCACGATCAGATCGCAGGTGGGGGCGAGGACGTCCAGCGGCACCCAGCCGATACGGACATCGGGGAGCGCGTCGCGCAGATCGGCGGCCACGTTCTCCGGGGCGCCGACGACGACCTCGACGCCGAGCCCGGCGATGCTCTTGGCCAGGTCCCGCAGGGCGTCCCCGCTGAACAGCCGGGTCCCGGCGGTGATGTAGACACGGGGGCGCTCGCCCTTCGCGTACATCCACGGCTCCAGCGGCTTCTGCGGATTGCCCGGCACCCAGCGGATCGGGCGCGCGGGCAGCGGGTTCTCCGGCTGGAGGGCGGGCGGGCAGACGTCCAGCCACAGATCGGGCTCCGGCAGCCGCTCCAGGCCCAGTTCGGCGAGGACCGGCGCGAGGACGGTCGCCGCCCCCGGGTCGTACATCCGGGTGTCGATCCGGTCCCACTCCAGCCGCACCGACGGAATGTCCAGATGGTGGGCGAGGAGGGGCGCGGTGTAGAACATGCCGCCGCCGACGACGATGTCCGGCCGCCAGTGGTCGGCCAGCTCCAGCAGCGCGTCCAGGCTGTTCACGGCGATCTCCGCGTACACCCGCCCGACGGCCCTGGCCCACTCGTCCGGGTCCTCGGGCATCGTCCCCATGAACGCCTGGACCTCCTCCACGGAGATCGGGGAGATCTTCACCGGGGGCAGGCCCACGCTGGCGATGTTCGGCAGCAGCCACTCGATCCCGCCCATGAGGACCTGATGGCCGGCGTTGCGCACCGCCGTCGCGAGCGGGGCGTGCGAGAAGACCGGATAAGGGCTGTTGCCCGGTACGAAGAGTGCCTTCATCGTCTGGTTCACCGTGCTTTCATGAGGGAATCGGCGGCCCGGAGCCCGGAGAGCGGCGCGGCCCCCGGTCTCCTTCGCCGCGGATTCTGTGCGGGTTCCTGTACGCGGATCGGAGAAAAGCGATCCGGTGGCCGACCGGGCCGGTCAGACGATGTGGACGTCGGGGACGTAGAGAATCCAGCGACCGCCGGCCTCGCGGAACGCCTTTTCCTTCGCCATGATTTCCTCGGCGTGGTTCCAGGCGAAGAGCAGCGCGTAATCCGGATACGGGTCGGCGAACGCCTCGGGCGCGCGCACCGGGATATGCGCGCCGGGGGTCAGCCGGCCCTGCTTGGCCGGGGTGCTGTCGCAGATGAAGGGGACCAGATCCGTGCCGATGCCGCAGTAGTTGATGGCGGTGGCGCTCTTCGCGGTGGCGCCGTAGCCGACGACGGTCCTGCCCTCGGCGCGCAGCTTCTCCAGCAGCTCCACCAGCTCCCTGGAGGTGCGCCGGACACCGTCGGCGAAGCGCCGGTAGGTCTCCGGGCTGGCCAGGCCCTGGCCCGCCTCCAGCTCCAGGAACTCCGCGACCCGGGGCGAGACCGCGCGCCGGCCGGGGCGGCCGATGGTGTAGCGCATCGAGCCGCCGTGCACCGTCAGCGGCTCCGCGTCGATCAGCTCAAAGCCGAAGACGTCCGCCATCCGCCGGACCGAGGTCACCGAGAAGAGATAGAAGTGCTCGTCGTAGATCTGGTCGAACGCCTGCTGGGCCATGATGGAGCCCAGGTAGCGGTCCTCGATCACAAAGATCCCGTCCGGGGCGAGCAGGGCGTCGGCGCCCCGGAAGACGGAGTCGATGTAGGCGATGTGGCTGGTGGTGTTGGCGGAGAAGATGACGTCCGCCGGGCCGTCCCCGGCCGCGATCTCCCGGGCGGAGGACTCCTCGAAGAAGTCGGTCCGCACCCGGACGCCGTCGGCCCGGGCGAAGTCGCCGACCTGGGCGGAGGGGTCGACCCCGAGATGGCGCCCGCCCGCCTTCTGGACCGTCTTCAGCATGGTGCCGTCGTTGGAGCCGATCTCCACCATGAAGGGGTCGGCGCCGGAGAGTTCGGTCTCCAGCAGCCGGCGGGCGAACGCCTCGAAATGGTCGTGCATCACGGAGGAACCGGCGGAGCGGTAGGGATAGTCCTCGTGGAACATCCGCTCCCTGGGCACCTCCTCCAGCAGCTGGACCATCGTGCAATGGGTGCAGATACCGGCCGCGAGCCGGAAGAAGTACTCGCTGCCGGCGGTCTCGGGCGTCACAAAGGAATCCGAGACCGGCTGCCGTCCAAAGTCGAAGAATTCATCGACGGTGCCACCGCAGATCCTGCATTCGGCCACAGTCGTACTCCTTCAGTCGAGTGTTTGTGGACGGGAGCGCATTCCCCGGTCGAGTGTGTTGGCCCGGGCAGCGGCCCTCAACACAGCGGTGGCGCATGTGTCAGGTTCACCGGACCGCCCGGAAAAACAGCGAACGGAACCGGGCGCCCGGCCCGGTGTCAGGCGGGATAGGGCTGCTCGGCGCGGGCCCGGCGCAAGGTCTGCCCCCACCAGGTGAGCTGGTCGAGCATGGCCTTCGCGGCGGCGGAAGCGCCCTCGGCGTCCTTCGGCCGGCCCTCGTCGTCGAACGTCTCCCAGTAGTTGGGGAAGGCGACCGAGTCCCGCACGGTGATCGCGTGCAGCACCGGGAAGACCTCCCGCAGATGGGCGACCGACCGCAGACCGCCGGCGAGGCCCCCGTAGCTGACAAAGCCGATCGGCTTGGCCCTCCACTCCTCGATGTACCAGTCGATCGCGTTCTTCAGCGAGGCCGGGAAGCTGTGGTTGTACTCGGGCGTCACCAGGATGAACGCGTCCGCACGGGCCAGCCAGGGCGCGAGATCCTGCACGGCCTGCGGCATCGGGCCGCTGTGGCTCTCGGGCAGCACATCGGGGAGCCACACCTTCGCCAGGTCGATCACATCGACCTCCAGGTCCTCCCGCTTGGCCGCCTCGGCGGCGATCCACTGCGCCGGCGTCGGGCCGAAACGCCCGTTCCGGACGCTGCCGATGATGACGGCCACCCGCAGACTGCCTTCGGACATGTCAATCCCCTTCACACTGCACGATCACGGCTCCTGTCGACGCCACCCTGCGGAGGGACTCTGTCGGTCCGCTCTCGATCCGCTCTCGGCCTTTGCAGGCTCGGCTCGCACCTCTGTCCAGCCTGTGAGCAGGCCCTGTCCGTGAGTTAGCGTGATCGCATGCGTTTCGGAGTGCTCGGGCCCCTGAGTGTGTGGACAGCTGACGGACGCCCGGTCAGGGTCCCCGAACTCAAAGTGCGGGCGCTGCTCGCCGCCCTGCTGGCGCGCCAGGGCGAACCCGTGTCGGCGGACCGGCTCATCGACGACCTGTGGGGCGACGAACTCCCCGGGAACCCCGCCGGTGTGCTCCAGAACAAGGTCTGGCAGCTGCGCCGCGCCCTGGAGCACGCCCAGCCCGGCGGCCGTGACCTCGTCGCCTCGCTCGCGCCCGGATACCAGCTGCTCGTGGCCGACGACGCCGTCGACGCCGGCCGCTTCGGCGAACTGACCGCACGGGCCCGCGCCGCCGCCGACCCACGGGTCCGGGCCACCCTCCTCGCGGACGCCCTCGCGCTCTGGCGCGGCGGCGCCTTCGCGGACTTCGCCGACGAGGAGTTCGTCCGGGTCGCCACCGCCCGGCTGGAGGAACAGCGCCTCACCGCCCTGGAGGAACAGGCCGAGGCCCGCATCGAGCTGGGCGAACACGCCCTCGTCGCCGACGAGCTGGGCGACCTCGTCGCCCTGCACCCGCTGCGCGAGCGGCTCCGTACCGCCCAGATCCGGGCCCTCTACCTCGCCGGCCGGCAGAGCGCCGCCCTGCGCAGCTACGAGGAGCTGCGCGAACGCCTCGCCGATCAGCTCGGGGTCGACCCGGGGCCCGGGCCGGCCGCGCTGCACCGGGCGATCCTCACCCAGGATCCGGCGCTCGCCGCCGTGCCCTCGCCGGACGCGGCCACCGCCCGCCCGCCGTCCGACGTGCCCAGCCCGCTCACCGATCTGATCGGCCGCGACGAGGCCGTCGACGCCCTGCGGGAGGCGCTCGCCGCGCACCGGCTGGTCACCCTCACCGGGCCCGGCGGCGTCGGAAAGACCCAGCTCGCGTTCGCTCTCGCGCGCCGGCTCGCCGGGGAGTTCCCCGGCGGGGTCCGGCTGGTCGAGTTCGCCGCGCTCGACCCCTCCCCGGGGCCCGGCGCCACCGAGGTACGGGAGCTGGTCGCCACCGTCCTCGGGGTACGGGGCGACCTCGCCGCGCCGCCCGCCACCGGCGCCGGCACCTTCACCGACCGGGTGGTCCACGTCCTCGGCGACCGGCCCGTACTCCTCGTCCTCGACAACTGCGAGCACGTCGCCGGACCCGTCGCCGCGCTCGTACGGGACCTGCTCGGCGCCAAGCCCGGCCTGCGGGTCCTGGCCACCGGACAGACACCGCTCCAGGTCCGGGGCGAGTGGCTGCAGGAGGTGCCGCCGCTGACCGGGAGCAGCGCGGTCGAACTGTTCACCGCGCGAGCCCGCGCCGCCGCCCCGCATCTCGTCCTGGACGAGAGCCACACGGACGCCGTCGCCTCGATCTGCCGCCGGCTCGACGGCATCCCGCTGGCCCTGGAGATGGCCGCCACCCGGGTCCGGGTCCTCGGTGTCACGGAACTCGCCACCCGTCTCGACGATCGCTTCCACCTGCTCGCCTCCGGGGTGCGCGGCGCCCCCGCCCGCCAGCGGACCCTGCGCGCGGTCATCGACTGGAGCTGGGAACTCCTCGGCGACGAGGAACGCACCGTGCTGCGGCGGCTCGCCGTCCACGCCGACGGGTGCACCCTCGCGGCCGCCGAGGAGATCTGCCCCACCGGCACGACCTACCGCGCGGACGTCGTCGACCTGCTGGCCCGGCTGGTCGGGGCGTCCCTCGTGGTCGTCACCGACACCGCCGACGGGCCCCGCTACCGGCTCCTCGAATCGGTGACCGCGTACTGCGTCGAACACCTTCGGGACAACGGCGAACTGGCCGCGCTCCAGCTCCGCCACCGCGACCACTACACCCGCCTCGCCGAGCGCGCGGAACCGCATCTGCGCGGCCACGGACAGCGGCAGTGGCTGCGCCGCCTCGACGCCGAGAGCGCCAACTTCCGTACGGCGCTGGAGAGCGCGGCGCAGGCCCGGGACGCGGAACGGGCGCTGCGGCTGGTGAACGCGCTCGCCTGGTACTGGCATCTGCGCGGCCGCTACAGCGAGGCCCAGCGCTCCCTGGCGCAGGCCCTGTCGCTGACGGCCGCCGTCTCCCCGCAGGCCGTGACCGGGCTGCGGGACCCGCACGGGCCCGCGCGCGCCGCCCGGGTCGCCACCGCCACCGCCTGGCACGGCGGGTTCGGCCTCGCCCTGGGCGGCAGCGCCGACCCGCTGAGCGAGTACCGGGCCGCGCTGGAGCCGTACGAGCGGGTCGCCGACCCGGTGGGGAAGGCCCGCGCCCAGTGGTACCTGGGCTCCAACCTCTACGGCATCGGCGACCCGGCCCCGAGCCGGGAGCTGGTCGCCCGCGCGCTCGCCACCTTCCGTTCGCAGGGCGACCAGTGGGGCACGGCCGCCGCGCTCGCCAGCCAGGCGTTCCAGGCGAAGCTGCGCGGGGACTTCCCGGCCCTGCGCCGGTACGGCGAGCAGAGCCTCGAACTCTTCGCCGACCTCGGGGACGGCTGGGGCCAGTTGCAGGCGATGGTACCGCTCCAGACCCTCGCCGAAGTCGTCGGCGACTATCCGCGCGCGGGCCGGCTGCTGCGCGAGGGGCTGCGGATGGCACAGGACCTGTCGCTCTGGCCCGAGGTGTCCTTCCAGCTCACCGGGGTCGGCAGGATCGCCCTGCTCACCGGGGACCTGGCACGGGCCCGCGAGTACCACGAGCGGGCCCGGCGGCTCGCGGTCGAGCAGTCCGACACCTTCGGCGAGCAGTACGCCGAGATCGGGCTCGGGATGGGGGCCCGCCGCGAGGGCCGGCTCGACACCGCCGAGGCCCATATGGTCCATGTGCTGCGGCTGCACCGGAAGATGGGGTACGAGCCGGGCGTACCGCCGCTGATCCTCGCCGAGCTGGGCTTCGTCGCCGAGGCCCGGGGACAGGCCGCCGAGGCGCTGCGGCTCCACCTCGACGGTCTCGCCGCCGCGCGCACGTGCGGCGACCCGCGCGCCGTCGCCCTGGCGCTGGAGGGGCTGGCCGGGGCGCGGCTCCTCGACGGGCAACCCGCCCTCGCCGCCGGTCTGCTGGGCGCCGCCGCCGGCGCCCGCGCGTCGGTGGGCGTACCGCTCCCGGCGGGGGAGCGGGGCGACGTCGACCGGATCTCCCGGGGCGCGCGCGAGGCGCTGGGGGACGACGGGTACGAGAAGGCGTTCCGGCACGGCGGGGAGGAAGGGCCCGACGCCCCCTGGGAGTCGCGCCCCGCGCCCGCCGCGTCCGGCACGTAGCCTCCTTCCGACCGCGACACGCCCCCGGACCGCCACGGTCCGGGGGCGTACCCGTGCCCGGGTCCTGCGGGCTCTCCGCGCCGTCCTGACCCGCCCGCCGGCCCCGCTTTCCGGGCCCGGCCGGGGAGTCTGTCAGGTCGCCGATGACCTGACAGACTCCCCCGTCTCCCGGCCGTGCCCCCACCGGGCCCCCGCTAGATTCAAAGCGTCCTCCTGGAATTTCCGAAAGGACAGTTCGGCATCCTTGTAAGAGATCCAAACGGAGCCGGGTAGCGAGGTCATCCTTTTCTGTTCGGACGGGTCGCGCATCCCCAGACCTGTGACCGGCTGCAGAATTCACTCTGGAAGGATCCAGTGAAGGCTCTAGTGCTATCCGGTGGAACGGGGACCCGGCTTCGGCCCTTCACCCACTCCACTCCGAAACAGCTCGTCCCGGTGGCCGGAAAGGCCGTTCTGGAACATGTCCTGGACAATATCGTCGCGGCCGGTGTCACCGATATCGGCATCATCGTCGGCGATCAGGCGGAGCGGATCGGGCAGGCCATCGGGGACGGTTCCCGCTTCGGCGCCAGGATCACCTACCTCCGGCAGGACCAGCCGCTCGGCCTCGCGCACTGCGTCACCGTCGCCCGCGACTTCCTCGGTGACGACGACTTCCTCATGTACCTCGGGGACAACATCCTCCCCGAGGGCATCGGCGGGATCGTCCGGGGGTTCGCCGCCGAACGGCCCGACGCCCGGATCGTGGTGCAGAAGGTCGCCGACCCCAGCGCCTTCGGCGTCGCCGAGATCGACGCGCACGGCGTGGTCGGCGCGCTGGTGGAGAAGCCCGTGCGGCCCCGCAGCGACCTCGCCCTGATCGGCCTGTACTTCTTCACCCCGGTGATCCACGAGGCCGTCGCCGCCATCGAACCCAGCGCCCGGGGCGAACTGGAGATCACCGACGCCATCCAGTGGCTGGTCACCCGGGGCCGCACCGTCACCGCCGTCGAATACACGGGGTACTGGCAGGACACCGGGAACGTCGACGCCGTCCTGGACTGCAACCGGCGGCTCCTCGACCGGCTCACCGCCAGCCGGGCCGGCGAGATCGACGCCGACAGCACGGTCACCGGACCGGTGGTGGTCGAGGCGGGCGCCAAGGTGGTGCGCTCCCGGATCGAGGGACCCGCCGTCATCGGCGCCGGCACCCTCGTCGAGGACAGCCGCATCGGCCGGTACACCGCCATCGGCCGGGACTGCGCGGTCCGGGACACCCGGATCGGCGCCTCCATCGTCCAGGACGGCACCACCCTGACCGGCCTGCACGGTCTGAGCGATTCCCTGATCGGCCGGTCGGCGTCGGTCCGCGCCGGCTCCCACCACCGGCTGATCGTCGGTGACGATTCCGAAGTGGAGATCGCACGATGAGGATCCTGGTGACCGGCGGCGCCGGTTTCATCGGCTCGCACTATGTGCGCACCCTGCTCTCCGGCGGTTATCCGCAGACCCCCGACGCCCGGGTGACCGTACTCGACAAACTGACCTACTCCGGGAACCGGGACAATCTCCCGGCCGCCGCCCCGGGCCTGGAATTCATCCACGGCGACATCTGCGACACCGGACTCGTCCGGGACCTCATGCCCGGTCATGACGCCGTCGTGCATTTCGCCGCCGAATCGCATGTGGACCGCTCCATCGACGCCGCCGGAGAATTCTTCCGCACGAATGTCGTCGGCACCGAGGTCCTGCTCGACGCCGCCGTCCGCGCGGGCGTCGAGCGCTTTGTGCACGTCTCCACGGACGAGGTGTACGGATCCATAGCCACCGGCTCGTGGACCGAGGACTGGCCGCTCGCGCCGAACTCCCCGTACGCCGCCTCCAAGGCCGGCTCCGATCTCGTGGCCCGCTCCTACTGGCGCACCCACGGCCTGGACGTCTCCATCAGCCGCTGCTCCAACAACTACGGCCCCCACCAGCACACCGAGAAGCTGATCCCGCTCTTCGTCACCCATCTGCTGGAGGGCCGGAAGGTCCCCCTCTACGGCGACGGGCACAACGTCCGCGAGTGGATCCACGTGGACGACCACTGCCGGGCCGTGCACCTGATCCTCACCCGGGGCCGGGGCGGCGAGATCTACAACGTCGGCGGCGGCACCGAACTCCCCAACACCGACATCGCCCACCGCGTCCTGGACCTGCTCGGCGCGGACCCGTCCGCGATCCAGCGGGTGGCCGACCGGCCCGGCCACGACGACCGCTACTCCCTCGACGGGTCCAAGCTCCGCGACGAGACCGGCTTCGTGCCCGAGATCCCCTTCGCGACGGGCCTGCGGGAGACCGTCGACTGGTACCGGAACAACCCCGCCTGGTGGAAGGCGGTCAAGCGGGCCGCCGAACGCGGCGGCGGCGCCCCGGCCCACGCCTCCGTCCTCCTCGAAGGGAGCACACCGTGACCCCGGCCCCCGCGCCCGCCGGCACCACCGCCCCCGCCACGAGCACCGCCCCCGCCACGGACACTGCGCACGGCACCGCCGTCCCGCTGCGGCCGCGCAACGACCCCTCCGCCGCCCGGCGGTTCGCGCTCTCCGCCCGGACCACCAAGGGCGCGGGCCCGCGCACCGAGGATGTCCCCGACTGGCTCGACGCACGGGCCGAGGCCCACCATTTCCGGGTCGAGCCCATCCCCTTCGACCGGCTCGACGGCTGGTCCTTCGAGGACGGCACCGGGAACCTCGTCCACCGCAGCGGCCGCTTCTTCACCATCGAAGGGCTGCACGTCACCCGGGACGAGGGCCCCTTCCGCGAGTGGCGCCAGCCCGTCATCGACCAGCCCGAGGTCGGCATCCTCGGCATCCTCGTCAAGGAGTTCGACGGCGTACTCCACTGTCTGATGCAGGCGAAGATGGAGCCCGGCAACCCCAACCTGCTCCAGCTCTCGCCCACCGTGCAGGCCACCCGCAGCAACTACACCAAGGTCCACGGCGGCGCGGCCGTCCGCTACCTGGAGCACTTCACCGACGCCCGGCCCGGACAGGTCGTCGCCGACGTGCTCCAGTCCGAGCACGGCGCCTGGTTCCTGCGCAAATCCAACCGCAACATGATCGTCGAGACGACCGAGGACGTCCCCCTCGGCGACGACTTCTGCTGGCTCACCCTCGGCCAGCTCGGCGAGCTGCTGCGCCACGACAACGTCGTCAACATGGACGCGCGGACCGTCCTGGCCTGCGCGCCGATCGAACGCGACGAAGACAGCGCCCTCCACTCCGACACCGAGCTGCGCTCCTGGATCACCGCCGAACGCTCCCGCCACGACGTGCGCGTCCGGCGGATCCCGCTCGCCGACACCGACGGCTGGGAGCGCGGCCCCCACTCCATCGACCGCCCCGACGGCCGGTACTTCCGCGTCATGGCGGTCTCCGTCCAGGCCGCCAGCCGCGAGGTCACCAGCTGGACCCAGCCGCTCGTCCAGCCGCTGGGCCTGGGCGTCACCGCGCTGCTGACCCGGCGCTTCTCCGGCGTACCGCACGTCCTGGTGCACGCCCGCGTCGAAGGCGGCTTCCTCGACACGATCGAGCTGGCGCCGACCGTCCAGTGCACCCCGGAGAACTACACCTCCCTGACCGGCGCCGACCGGCCGCCCTTCCTCGACCTGGTCCTCGGCGCGGACCCCGGGCAGGTGCGGTACGAAGCGGTCCACTCCGAGGAGGGCGGCCGCTTCTACCATGCGGAGAGCCGCTACCTGATCATGGACGTGGACGAGGAGCAGGCTCCGGCGGACCCCCCGCCCGGCTACCGCTGGGTCACCCCCGGTCAGCTCTCCTCGCTGGTGCGGCACGGACATTACGTCAATGTGCAGGCGCGCTCCCTGCTCGCCTGCCTGAACACCCTGGCGGCGCCCTGCTGACGGGACCCACGCAACTCACGGGACTCACGGGACCCACGGGATCCACGGCGATGTGCGGCGATGTGCGGCGAAACCCCGTGACGGCGGGACGGCTTCGACGAAGGTGAGGACGAACCATGACAGCGAGCAGTGAGGTGCGGCCGAGGCCGGCCACCGGCGGCGGTGCGCTGCGGCGCTTCGGCGTCTACGCGCGGCTGGTGAAGTTCCAGTTCGTACTGGACTTCTTCCTCGCGCTGGTCATCGTGTGGACGGGGATGGAACCGGAGGACCGCTTCGACGGCGCCGTCCTGTTCACCGTGCTGCTCTTCGCGCTGGGCAAGGTCGGTGTGCTGTCGGCGGTGATGACGCTGGACGACGTCACCGGCGTCAAGGACGGCAGCGACACCGCCAACTACCTGGACGACGGCAACACCGAACTGCGCCCGCTGAAGCGCAAGCCCCTGCTCACCGGCGATCTGACGGTGGAGAAGGCCCAGCGCTTCGGCTACGCCAGCCTCGCCTGGGGCGCGCTGTGGTGGCTGATCGCCACGCTCCAGGCGCCGCACACCCCCACCTGGGCGCTGATCGTCACGGCGGCGCTGCTCGTCCTCAGCGTCCAGTACTCCTGGGGCCTCAAGCTCAGCTACATCGGCCTGGGCGAGGCGCTGCTGCTCTTCTCCGCCTCGGCGTTCGTGCTCGCGCCCTACGGCATCACGATGGGCGAGCTGCCCGCGCTGATCCTGGTGGAGGCGCTGCTCTTCGGCTTCGGGCAGCTGATGATCGCCGGATACTCCAACACCAAGGACATCAGCGGGGACGCGGCCGTGGGGCGCCGCACGGTCGCGGTGCTCACCTCCGCGCGGGGCAACAAGGTCTTCCTGGGCACGCTGACCGCGCTCAACCTCGGGGTGATCCTGCTGCCGGCGGCCCTGGGGTGGATCCCGGGGTGGTTCGTCGTCGCGACCCTGCCGCTGATGGCGGTACGGCTGTGGCAGTACGGGGCGTTCCTCGGCAATGATCACGCGCTGCTCGCGCGCAGCCGGGGTGTGGTGGCCTTCCGGGTCACCGTGGTGTGCGTGGTCGTCTTCAACGTGCTGCACTTCGGGATCTGACCCGGGGACCCGGGGGCCAACCCTCGCGTTTCTCGCGTTCCTGCGTTCCTGCTGCGTTCCCGCGTTTTCGCGGCTCATGGCGTCCGGCTCGTCCCGGACGCGGGAGGCCGGCCCGTATCTCACGGGCCGGCCTCCTTCCGTGCCTTCGCCGGACACACGGCGTGCCCTACTCGGCCACCGCCACTGCCTCCGCGCGGTTCGCGACCCAGCTGGCCACCTGCACCCGGGAGGAGCACGACAGCTTCCGCATGATCTTGCGCAGATGGTTGACCGCCGTCCATTCGGCGATGCCGAGCCGGCGGGCGATCTCCCGGTTGGTCAGGCCCGCGGCCACCAGTTCGGCGACCTCCTGCTCGCGCTGGGTGAGCGGGTTGTCGCGGTCGATCCCGTCGCGGGCGGTACGGGCGATGTCCAGCGGGGTGAGCGCGGCGGCGATCGCCACGTCCGGCTCCATCCGGGCCCCGGCCGCCGCCAGCTCCAGGGCCTCCTGGTCGCCGAGGCGGACCCGGGTGGTGGCGACGACGCTGTCGACCTCCATCTTGGTGGTGGCCGGGGCCACGCAGCCGGCGGCGGCGCGGATCCGGGCCGCCGCGCCGAAGGACCGGGCGGCCCGCCGCCAGCTCTCGGTGGCCCGGCCCCGGCTGCGGGTCAGCAGGATGGCGAACTTCTCCAGGCCGATCGCGGTGGCGGCCGTGTGCTTCAGCGCGGCCACCCGGAGCAGGGCCGACTGGTACAGCTCGGCGGCGGTCTCCTGCTCGCCCAGGGCGAAGGCGATATCGGCCCGGACGTAGTCGGTCAGCGCGATGTTCCGTACGTCCCCGGCGCGTTCGAAGAGCCGCAGGGACTCCTCCGCGAGGGACCGGGCGGAGAGCGGGTCGCCCGCGACCCGCCGGCAGTCGGCGAGGTTGCGCAGGGCCTCGGCGTGCTCGCCGGCGTCGTCGACCCGGTCGAGCGAGACGCACTCGTCGAAGCGGCGCTCGGCCTCCACCAGGTCCCCCCGGTAGTAGGCGATGAGCCCCGCGCGGCGCAGACAGCCGGCGATCCCGGAGCCGTCCTCCAGGTGTTCGTAGAGGGCGCGGGCGCGGGCGAGCCGTTCCCCGGCGGCGGACAGTTCGCCCCCGCAGAGCAGCAGCTCGGCGAGGGCCCGCTCGCCCTTGGCGGCGACCTCCGGCGGCAGGCCGGCGTTCTCGTGGCCGCTGAGCCAGGCGATGCCGTCGTATACCGTGCCGCGCGCCTGCCAGTACAGGCGCAGCGCCGAAGCGATCCGGACAATGCGCTCGCGGTCCCCCGCCGCCGCGAGATGGGCGAGTGCCGCGGTTATGTCCGGCAGCCAGTGGTCGATCTGCTGCAACCAGCGGCCCTGGGACGAGCCGCGCAGGCCGTTCTCCGACTCCTCCGCCAGCTTCAGGCAGTAGGTGGCGTGTTCACGCTCCACGGCGGTCAGTGTCCCGTCCGCCCGCATGCGTTCCACGAGGTGCTGGCGGGTGAGGCCGAGCATCGTGATCAGCACATCGCCGTCGGGGCATTCCCGGGTCCGCAACAGGCTTTTGTCGACGAGGATTTCGAGCAGCCGGTGCGTTTCGCCCGGGGGCGTCGCCGAGACGCCCTGTGCGGCGGAGAATTCGAACTCGTTGTGGAACAGGGCCAGGCGGTCGAGAAAGGAGCGCTCGCCGGGGGTCAGGCCCAGGAGTCCGTGGTCGAGCGCGGCCGGCATGCCGCTGTGCTGCGTGAGGGTGTCGAACTCCGCGCCGGAGAGGCTGTCCAGCCCTTCGTCCAGCTCGGTCAGCAGCCGCTGCGGCGAGAGCAGTTTCATCCGGGCGGCGGCGAACTCGACGGCCATGGGCAGTCCGTCGGTGCGTACGCAGAGCCGGGCCACCGCGTCGAGGTTGTCGTCGGTGAGCACGAACCGGGGGCGGACCATCCGGGTGCGCTGCACGAACAGCCGTACCGACGGAATGCGCTGGAGCGTCGCGATGGTGTAGGTGTCGTCCGCGCGGGGCACCGCGAGCGGGTCCAGGCGGAGCAGTACCTCCCCGTACACACCCAGCCGGTCCGGTCCGGTGACCAGGACGGTCAGTCCCGGGCACTCCTTGACCAGGTGGGAGATGAGCGGGGTGAGATGGGCCCGTCGGTGGTGGCAGCCGTCGAGGGCGAGCAGGAAGTGGCGGGTCCGCAGATGGCCGGTCAGCCGTTCGCGGGCCTCCCGGGGGTCCAGGCTGACGCCGAGACCCAGCACGGCGAGCAGTGTTTCCGTCACGTCGCCCCGGTCGCACCACTCGTCGATGTCGAGGTGGCGTCCGCCGTGGGTGAATTCTCCGATAGCATCGTCAAACACGGCTGCGGCGAGTCGGCTCTTTCCGACTCCGACCGGTCCCGTGACGGTCAGGATGCGAATGTCGGGGCTGGTCACCCGATGGCGGAGTTCAGCGAATTCCGCCTCTCGGCCGACCAGTCCGGAAGTATACCTGGATACGGCATTTATCGGCACGATGTCCAGATTTCTATCCGCAATGCCCTGGCGCGTTGCTTGCATGAGTGATGTCCTTCCGATGCCTGTCAATAAACGCGCTGTGTCGGTTGTCTCATGAAAGCGATCATCAGGTCATTCGCGCACGCGGCGACATCTCACCCTGGCGTACCCCCTTGTCATGCTGAGCCCCCTCTCGACATGGCGCAATCACGTTACCCCGCCACGGAGAGCTGCGCATCCGTCACCATCGGAGGTTCTGTCACCCCCGTTCGTGGTGGATGGTGGCTGAAAGTAGGCCGCGTCAGGAGCCGCTAATACGCGTGTCAATACGGGCAAAGGAGTCGTAAATTCTGGTACGGTCCGGGCGGCGGCCGCTGGCTGAATCTCGACGGACGTACAGGTCGAGGAGTGAGTACATGTATCTTACACGTATCACTCTGGGATGTCAGTGATGCGCGCAATAAGAGGAATGTGTAGTTCCCTTGGAGGGTGCCGCGGGCGGCGGCGTGCCCATACACCACAACGGCCCGCCAGCAGAACTGGCGGGCCGTGAAGATCGGACCATGGTCTTCACACGGTGGACACTCAATCCGATGCGGCCATGGCGACCACGGTGGCGCCGGTCTCCCCCTCCACGTCCAGACCGCGTTCCTCGGCGATGCGCATGGCCTCGTCCACCAGGGTCTCCACGATCTGCGACTCGGGCACGGTCTTGATGACTTCGCCCTTGACGAAGATCTGCCCCTTGCCATTGCCGGAGGCCACCCCGAGATCGGCCTCACGGGCCTCACCCGGACCGTTCACCACACAGCCCATGACCGCGACCCGCAGCGCCGCCGGGAACCCCTCCAGGGCCGCGGCGACCTTCTCGGCCAGGGTGTGCACATCGACCTGGGCGCGGCCGCAGGACGGGCAGGAGACGATGTCGAGCCCGCGCTCCCGGAGGTTGAGCGACTCCAGGATCTGGTTGCCGACCTTGACCTCCTCCACCGGCGGGGCCGACAGCGACACCCGCAGGGTGTCCCCGATGCCCTCGGCGAGCAGCGCGCCGAAGGCGACCGCCGACTTGATGGTGCCCTGGAAGGCCGGCCCCGCCTCGGTGACCCCCAGGTGCAGGGGGTAGTCGCACTGGGCGGCGAGCTGCCGGTACGCCTCGATCATCACCACCGGGTCGTTGTGCTTGACCGAGATCTTGATGTCCCGGAAGCCGTGCTCCTCGAAGAGCGAGCACTCCCAGAGCGCGGACTCGACCAGCGCCTCGGGGGTCACCCGGCCGTACTTCTTCAGCAGCCGGGCGTCCAGCGAACCGGCGTTGACGCCGATCCGGATCGGGATGCCCGCGTCCCCGGCCGCCTTGGCGATCTCCCCCACCCGGTCGTCGAACTTCTTGATGTTGCCCGGGTTGACCCGGACCGCCGCACAGCCGGCGTCGATCGCCGCGAAGACGTACTTGGGCTGGAAGTGGATGTCCGCGATCACCGGGATGTGCGACTTGCGGGCGATGATCGGCAGCGCGTCCGCGTCGTCCTGCGAGGGCACCGCCACCCGCACGATCTGACAGCCGGACGCCGTCAGCTCGGCGATCTGCTGGAGCGTGGCGTTGATGTCGGAGGTGAGCGTCGTCGTCATCGACTGCACCGAGACGGGGGCGTCCCCGCCGACCGCGACGGAGCCCACCATGATCTTGCGGGACACCCGGCGGGTCGCGAGCGGCGGCAGCGCCGCCTCCGGGCGCAGTGTCGGAATTCCCAGGCCAATGGCGCTCATCGTGTCTCTCCCCGGCTTCCCTGATCCATCAGACGGGCCATCTCCTCGTCCAGGCTGCCCAGCCGCACGGGGGCGGCCGGCTCCTGGTTGCCGCTCAGCTCCTCCACCACCGTGCGGGAGATGTTCTGCGCGGTCAGCCCGCAGCCGGACAGCACATCGGCCCGGCTGCCGTGGTCGAGGAAGCGGCGCGGAATACCGAACTCGCGCAGCGGTGTGCGCACCCCCGCGTCGCGCAGATGCTGGGCGACGGTCGAACCCACCCCGGCGGTACGGCTGTTGTCCTCGACGGTGATGACCAGCCGGTGGCGGCGGGCCATGTCCCCGATCGCCGGGTTGACCGGCGTCACCCAGCGCGGGTCCACCACGGTCGCGCCCAGGCCCTGCGCCCAGACCAGCTCCGCGACCCGCAGCGCCATCCCGGCCAGCGCGCCCACCGACACGATCAGCACGTCCAGCGGTCCGGCGCGGTGCAGCACGTCGAGCCCGGAGAAGACACCCTTCGTCGGGATGTCCTCGCCCGTCGGGCCCTTCGGGAAGCGGACCAGGGTCGGCCCCTCCTCCCAGCCCACGGCCTCCTCCAGCAGCTCCGCGAGCCGGGTGCCGTCCCGGGGCGCCGCGATCCGCAGCCCCGGCACCACCTGGAGCACCGACATGTCCCACATGCCGTTGTGGCTGGGGCCGTCGTCACCGGTGACACCGGAGCGGTCCAGGACGAAGGTGACGGCCCGGCGGTGCAGCGCCACATCCATCAGCACCTGGTCGAAGGCGCGGTTCACGAACGTCGCGTAGATCGCGACCACCGGGTGCACCCCGCCCAGGGAGAGACCGGCGGCCATCGTCACCGCGTGCTGCTCGGCGATGCCCACGTCGATGACCCGCTCCGGGAAGAGCTTCTGCATCGGCAGCAGGCCCGTCGGCTCCAGCATCGCCGCCGTGATGGCGACGACCTCGGGGCGCTCCTGGGCGATCCGGGCGATCTCCCGGCCGAAGACCGAGGTGAACGAGGGACCGGTGGAGGTGCCCAGCGGCTCGCCGGTCACCGGGTCCATCGGCCGGATGGCGTGCCCGCGGTCCAGCTCGTTGTTCTCGGTGTGGACGCAGCCCCGGCCCTTCTCGGTGACCACGTGGACCACGACCGGGCGGCGCAGCGCCCGCGCCTCGCGCAGCGTGTGCTGGAGCGTGGTGATGTCGTGCCCGTCGACGGGGCCGAGATAGGAGAGCCCCAGCTGCTCGAAGAGCGCGGGCCCCGGCCGCCCCTCGCGCAGCCCGCCGAGATGGTCGGCGAACCCGCCCTGGGTCGGCGCGTACGAGCGGCCGTTGTCGTTGAGGACGATGATCAGCGGCCGGTCCGGGCCGCCCGAGATGTTGTTCAGCGCCTCCCAGGCCATGCCGCCGGTCATCGCCCCGTCACCGATGACCGCGACGGTCGAACGGTCCCGGCGGCCCTGGTGGGCGTCCGCGCGGGCCAGCCCGTCCGCGTACGACAGGGCCGTCGAGGCGTGCGAGTTCTCCACCAGGTCGTGCTCGGACTCGGCGGCACTCGGATAGCCGGACAGGCCGCCGCCCTTGCGCAGCCGGTCGAACCCCCCGGCCCGGCCGGTCAGGATCTTGTGGACGTAGGACTGGTGCCCGGTGTCCCACAACAGCCGGTCCCGGGGCGAGTCGAACACGCTGTGCAGCGCGATCGTCAGCTCCACCACGCCCAGATTGGGGCCGAGATGGCCGCCCGAACCCGCCACGCGGTCGATCAGGAACTCCCTGATCTCGGCCGCGAGGACGTCCAGTTGGGCGGCGGTCAGTTCGCGCAGCCCGGCAGGGCTGTGCACGGTCTCCAGCAGCGACATTTCCCTCACCGGTTGCGGTAGGCGACTTCGTAGGCCATCTCGGTCAGTTCGGTACGCCAGGCGATGTCCAGCTCCGCCCGGTCGATCGCTCCGCAGGCCCGTTCCACCAGGCCCGCGATGCGCCGTTCGATCAGCTCCCGGCTCTCCCCGAGCCGCTCCAGGATCCGGGCCGTGTCCCACTCGCGCGCGGAGATCAGCTCCCGGACCACCCCGTCGCGCTGCGCCGCCTCGGCGAGCAGCAGCGTCATCTTGTGCTGCTCCAGGTCGAGCCCGACCGGCTTGCCCGCGGCCCCGCTGTCCCCGAAGACCCCGATGAGGTCGTCCCGGAGCTGGAACGCCTCGCCCAGGGTCTCCCCGTACTCCTCGAACGCCGGGGCCAGGTCGCCGCGGCCGGCCAGCGCCGCCCCCAGCACCAGCGGGCGGTGGATGCTGTACCGGCCGGACTTGCAGATCGCGACCCAGCGCAGCAGATCCGGCTCGACCACGCCCTCCGCGGCCACCGCCATGTCGAGGAACTGGCCGATCTGGATCTCGGTCAGCATCTCGCCCCAGATGTCCCGGGCCGCCGGGGGCAGATCCCGGGTGAGCCGGTCGGCGTAGACGGTGGCGAGGACACCGGAGATGATCGCGACCCCCTCGCCGTAGCGGCGGGGCTCGCCCAGCCAGCCCCGCTCCTCATGGCCGCGCGCCTGCTCGACATGGACCGTCGGCGTACCGCGCCGCAGCTCGGAGGCGTCCAGGACGTCGTCGTGGATCAGGGCCCCGGTGTGGACCAGCTCCACCCCGGCTGCGCTGTCCACGACCCGGCCGTCCGCCGGGTCGCCGCCCGCGGACAGGAAGCCCGCGACGCAGAACGCGGGCCGCAGCCGCTTGCCGCCGGCGGCGACCAGCGAGGTGACCGCGTCCACCGGTACGGCGCCGCGGCCGTCCACCGCCGCCCAGCGCCGGCGCTCGGCGCCGAGGAAGGCGTCGAGCCGCTCGTCCACCCGGCGCATGATGTCGATCCGGGCCCGCCGGGCCGCGGAGACGCCGGCGTCGCCGAGGACCCCGGCGGCGCGACCCCGCGCAACAGTCCCAACCGTGGGACCAGCCATCTCGCCCCTCCCTTTCTTCCGTGCCGTAGTCGGCCGTCGTCGGCCGTAGTCGGTGGTGGTGCGTTGTACGCCGGTGGATCCCGCGGATCCCGCCGGACGCCGGTGACCGCCGTCAGCCGTCGGCCGTCAGCCGGCGGCAGCGGCCGGATCGGCCAGCCGGGCCGGCGGATGGAACACGATGTCCTCCTGCGCGACCTGCTCCAGCACGACATCCTCGTAACCGAACTCCGCGAGTTTCGCCAGGACTTCCTCGACCAGGATCTCCGGAGCACTCGCCCCCGCGCTCACACCGACCGTCGTCACGCCTTCGAGCCAGCTCTCGTCGAATTCCGTGACATCGGGTACGAGATGAGCGGCCGTGCCCATCCTGGCGGCGACCTCCACCATCCGGACCGAATTGCTGGAATTCCGGGAGCCGACCACCAGGACGAGATCGCTCTGCGGAGTGATGGCCTTGATGGCGTCCTGCCGGTTCTGGCTCGCATAGCAGATGTCATCGGTACCGGGCCCGCTCAGATCGTCGAAACGCCCGCGCAGCACCTCGATGATGTCCTTGGTCTCGTCCACCGACAGCGTGGTCTGCGTCAGGAACGCCGTCGGGGTGTCGGCCGGCAGCTCCAGGCGCTCGGCGTCCTCGACCGTCTCCACGATGATCGTCCGGTCGGGCGCGTGCCCGAAGGTGCCCTCGACCTCCTCGTGCCCCTCGTGCCCGATCAGCAGCAGCGTCCGGTCCTCCCGGGCGAACCGCTTGGCCTGCTGGTGCACCTTCGAGACCAGCGGACACGTCGCGTCGATCACATCGAGCTCGCGCACCTGCGCGTTCCGCCGCACCTGCGGCGAGACACCGTGCGCCGAGAAGACGCACACCGCACCCTGCGGAACCTCGTCCTCCGACTCCACGAATATCGCGCCACGCTGCTGGAGCAGCCGCACCACATAGTGGTTGTGGACGATCTCCTTGCGCACATAAACAGGTGCGCCGTAACGCTCAAGCGCCAACTCAATAATGGAAATGGCCCGGCGTACTCCTGCGCAGAAACTACGCGGCTCCGCGAGGAGCACTTTCTTATTGAGCCCCACTCTTCGCTCCGCTTCCACTGCATCGATATCGATACCGTCCAGGGCCGGCACCCCGGTCGGCCAACCCTTGATCACTGGTATACCGACTCTGGCCGCCGGGCCACCCATCGGTCAACCGCAGAATTAGGCACGGGCATGAAGTAGTCATGCGCACAGACAGTCCCAACCGCTGAACCTTGTCATGCCATTGTTATTCAACTGGGCAACCGTCAATTCCTAATGTGGAGCGCGAGCCGAAGACCGCGGCGCACACCGCACCGCACCTGCCCAGAGGGAGTCGCATGAGCACCGTCAGCCCCCGACCGGCCGCTGACCTGCCGACCCTGTGGAGTCCGCCGCCGGCCGCCGACGAGCCGGAGCCGTACCCCCTGTCCGCCGACCCCGAGGCGGTGCTCGGCGACCTGTGCGTCCCCCTGTTCCGCTCGCTGCGCCGCAGCGACCAGCGCCGCAGGGGCATGGAGTACATCCACGGCCTGCTCTCCACCCAGGGCCGCAAGTCCATCCGGAACATGGCCGCGCTCATCGGCGGCAGCGGCACCGGACAGTCCCTCCACCACTTCATCTGCAGCTCCACCTGGGACTGGACACCGGTCCGCCGCGCCATGGCCCAGTACACGGTCCGCGCCGCCCCGCCCCAGGCCTGGGTCGCCCGCCCCATGACCATCCCCAAGGTCGGACAGCACTCCGTCGGCGTCAGCCGCTACTTCTCCCCCGACGAGGGCCAGGCCCTCAACGCCCAGCGGGCCATCGGCGTCTGGGCCGCCTCCGACCGCACGGCGGTGCCGCTGAACTGGCGCCTCCACCTCCCCCAGATATGGATCAAGGACGGGCTGCGCCGGAACCAGGCGTCGATCCCGTGCGAGATCGAACCCGAGACCCTCAGCGACTGCGCCCTCGCCGCCTGCCGGGAGATGCTCGGCGGCGACTGGGGCCTTCCCACCCGTCCCGTCGTCATCGACATCGGCGAGGCCGACCCCCTCGCCACCGTCGGCGCCCTGCACACCGCCGGCATCCCCTCCCTGATCAGGGTCTCCGGCGAACTCCGGCTCGGCGTCAGCGATCGCGCCCTCACCGGCCACGGAGCCCAGCTGCTCCCCGCCGGCGAGATCATGCGCGCGGCCCGCAACATGCGCAGGCCCGTGGTCTGGCGGCAGGACCACCCCCACCCCAGGCTGCGCACCAGCCTGATCACGACCGTCCGCGTGACGGCCCCCGGCCCGCACCCGCTCCCGTCGGCGCAGGGCAGGCCCGGCACCGAACGCGACGGCTCCCTGCTGCTCGTCGGCGTCGGCGCGGCCGACCAGCGGTGGCCCGCCGAACTGTGGCTGACCGACCTGCCCGCCTCCCAGGCCACCGCCGTACCCCAGCTCAGCAGCCTCACCCAGCGCGTCGACCGGGCCTTCGACGAGATCACCGACCAGGTCGGCATCCGCGACTACGTCGGCCGCTCCTACAGCGGCTGGCACCGCCATGTCACGCTCGCCTCGGCCGCCCACACCGTCGCCGCGCTCAGCGCGTCCGCCGCCGCCCGCCGGACCGTCCCGGCGGCCAGGGCCTCCTGACCCCGCCGCCGTCGCACCCCCGGCACCGGCCGCCGCACCCGCCGGCCGTACGCGCCCCACGGCTCCACCCGCTCACCCCGGCCCCGCCCCGCTCATCTCGCCTGCCCGCTCAACCCCGGACGTGGAGGAGTCAGTGGACAACGCCCTGCTGGACATCCGGTCTCGTACCGCACAGCAGCAGCCCGACTGGGACCACGACCCGCGCCTCGCGGCGGTCCGCGCCGAACTCGCGCGCCGCCCCGCCCTGGTGCGCCGGCGGGACGTGCTCCGGCTGCGCACCGCGCTGGCCCGGGTGGCCCGGGGGGAGGCGCACGTCGTCCTCGCCGGCGACTGCTCCGAGGACCCCGCCGAGTGCACCGCCGGCGACGTGGCCCGCAAGGCCGGACTGCTGCACGTGCTCGCCGGCACCCTGATGATGACCACCCACACCCCGGTCCTCCGCGTCGGGCGCATCGCCGGCCAGTTCACCAAGCCCCGCTCCCGCCCCACCGAACACGTCGGCGGCGTGGAACTCCCCGTCTACCGGGGCCACATGGTCAACGGACCCGAACCCGACGCCGCCGTCCGCGCCCCCGACCCCACCCGGATCCTCACCGGCTACCGGGCCGCCGCCGCCGCGATGGACCGGCTCGGCTGGGGCGGCACCGACCCGGCCGGACCCGACACCCCGGTATGGACCAGCCACGAGGCGCTGCTCCTCGACTACGAGATCCCCCTGCTCCGCCGCACGGAGAACAGCGGCAGCAGCGGTGACGACGGCGACGGCGGCGACAACGAGGGCGGCGGCGACGAGGGCGGCGGCGACGGCGGTGGCCTGCTGCTCGGCTCCACCCACTGGCCCTGGATCGGCGAACGCACCCGCGACATCGACGGCGCCCACGTGGCCCTGCTCGCCACCGTGGTCAACCCGGTCGCCTGCAAGGTCGGCCCCACCATCACCCCGGACGAACTCGTCGCCCTCTGCGCCCGGCTCGACCCGCACCGCGAGCCGGGCCGGCTCACCCTCGTCGCCCGCATGGGCGAGGGCACCGTCGCCCGCGTCCTGCCCCCGCTGGTCGCCGCCGTCCGCGCCGCCGGACACCCCGTGATCTGGCTGACCGACCCCCTCCACGGCAACACCGTCGCCACCGCCACCGGCCTCAAGACCCGGTACGTGGACACCGTCGTCGCCGAGATCCAGCAGTTCCAGACCGCCGTACGGCAGGCCGGCGGAGTCGCCGGCGGACTCCATCTGGAGACCACGCCCGACGAGGTCACCGAATGCGTGACCAACGCGTCCCACGCCGACCACGTGGCCGAGAAATACACCAGCTTCTGCGATCCGAGGCTCAACCCCGCACAGGCCACGGCCGTCGTGGCGGCCTGGCTGGGCTGACCCGCGGCCGCCCCCGCGGCCACCCCCGGGAGCCCACCGCCCCCGGGGGCCGCCGCGATCCGTCCATGTCCGATGTCCGATGACGAGGTGAGGGAGATCGACCGATGAAGGGAAAGACAGCCCTGGTGACCGGGGCCGCCGGCGGGATCGGAGCCTCGGTGGCCCGCGCCCTGGGCGAACAGGGCGTACGGGTCGCCGCCGTCGACCGCGACGCCGACCGGCTGCGCGAGACGGCCCGCGAGCTGACCGCCGACGGCCACGACATCCTTCCCTTCCCCGCCGACGTCACCTCCGCCGCCGAGGTCGACACGCTCGTCGACACCGTGGAACGGGAACTCGGCCCGCTGGACCACCTCGTCAACGCGGCCGGCGTGCTGCGCCTGGGCCGGGTCGACGCCCTCACCGACGAGGACTGGACCGCCACCTTCGGCGTCAACACCCTCGGCGTCTTCCTGATGTCCCGCGCCGTCGCCACCCGGATGACCGGCCGCAACCGGGGCGCCATCGTCACCGTCGCCTCGAACGCCGCGACCACCCCCCGCGTGGAGATGGCGGCCTACTCCGCCTCCAAGGCGGCCGCCGCCATGTTCACCAAGTGCCTGGGCCTCGAAGTCGCCCGCCACGGCATCCGCTGCAACGTCGTGGCCCCCGGCTCCACCGACACCCCCATGCTCCGGGCCATGTGGCACGACGAGACCGGCCCCGAGAAGACCGTCAGGGGCTCCCTCGACGCCTACCGGCTGGGCATCCCGCTGGAGAAGGTCGCCCGGCCCGCCGACGTGGCCGACGCCGTCGTCTTCCTCCTCTCCGACCAGGCCGCGCAGATCACCCTGCACACGCTGACGGTCGACGGCGGCGCCACCCTCGGGACATGACCCGGACGCTCCCCCGACCCCCCGGCAACACAGCGGGCCGCGCGTATCAGAGCAGACACAGCAAACGAGCAGAGGTGCACCATGTCCGGCATCCCCGAGATCACGTCCTACCCCCTGCCGACCGAGGACGACCTGCCCGGCAACACCGCCCGGTGGCTCCCCGACCCGGCCCGCGCGGTGCTGCTCATCCATGACATGCAGCGCTACTTCCTGCGCCCACTGGCCGGCGCGCCGGCCCTGCGCGACGAGGTCGTCGGGAACATCGCCGCACTCCGCGCGAGCTGCGCCCGCCTGGGCATCCCCGTCGGCTACACCGCCCAGCCCGGCGGCATGACCCCCGAACAGCGCGGCCTCCTCGCGGACTTCTGGGGCCCGGGCATGCGCGTCGACCCCGCCGACCGCGAGGTGGTCGAACCCCTGACACCAGCCGCGCACGACTGGCGGTTCACCAAGTGGCGCTACAGCGCCTTCTTCCGCTCCGACCTGCTGGACCGGATGCGCTTCCAGGGCCGTGACCAGCTCATCATCTGCGGTGTCTACGCGCATGTCGGCGTCCTGATGACGGCCGCCGAGGCCTTCACCCACGACATCCAGCCGTTCCTGGTCGCCGACGCGGTCGCCGACTTCTCCGCCGCCGACCACGCGATGGCCCTCGACTACGCGGCCCGGCGCTGCGCGGTCGTCACCCTGACCCGGACCCTGACCGGGGTGCTCGACAGCATCGCGGACGAGGACGGCGCCCACGCCGGCCACGGCGTGGTCCGGACCGCCCGCCCGGCGGAGCGGACCGTACGCCCCTCCCGCGCGCTGACCGTCGAATCGACCGCCGTATGACGGCGGAGAAGGAGAACCCCATGCCCCCCGGCCGCCCGCTCGACTCCGCGCTGGCCTCCCGGCCGTCCGACCGGCCCGGGGCCTTCGCCCTGCTGCACCGGCCCGAGGCGCACGGCCCGGACCGGCTCGACGTCCTGCTCGGCGAGGTGTCCACCCCCCGCACCCTCGCCGAACTGCCGCTGCCGGCCCCCGGCACGCCCGCCCCCGGCGCCGCCCGCCACGACGTCCTCGCGGTCATTCCCTACCGCCAGCTCGCCGAACGCGGCTACACCTGTCGCGACGACGGCGCCCCGCTGATCGCGATGACCGTCACCGAGCAGGAGACGGTGGACCTGGCAGGCGCCCTGGAGCGCATTCCCCACCGGGGCCTGCGGCTCACCGGCGAGCGGTTCGACGTGGACGACGAGACCTACGCCGAGATGGTGGGCCGGGTCGTCCGCGACGAGATCGGCCGGGGCGAGGGCGCCAACTTTGTCCTCAAGCGGTCCTTCACCGCCGAGATCACCGACTACGGGCTGTCCAGCGCGCTCTCCTTCTTCCGCCGGCTGGTGGAGCGGGAGTCCGGCGCGTACTGGACGTTCATCCTGCACACCGGGGACCGCACCTTCGTCGGCGCGACCCCCGAGCGGCACATCACGCTGCGGGACGGCACCGCCATGATGAACCCCATCAGCGGCACCTACCGCTATCCGCCGTCCGGCCCGAACCTGGCGGAGGTCCTGAAGTTCCTCGCGGACCGCAAGGAGACCGACGAGCTGTACATGGTCGTCGACGAGGAACTCAAGATGATGACCCGCGTCTGCGACACCGATGTACGGGTCACCGGGCCGCATCTGATGGAGATGGCACGGCTCGCCCACACCGGCTATCTCATCGAGGGCCGCACCGGCCGCGACCCCCGGGAGATCCTGCGCGAGACGATGTTCGCGCCGACGGTCACCGGCAGCCCCCTGGAGAACGCCTGCCGGGTGATCCACAAGTACGAGACCCGGGGACGCGGCTACTACAGCGGGGTCGCGGCCCTCATCGGCCGGGACGCGGCGGGCCGGGCCACCCTCGACTCGTCCATCCTCATCCGTACCGCCGAGATCGACGCCGCCGGCCGGGTGGACATCGGCGTCGGCGCGACCCTCGTGCGGCACTCCCAGCCGGCCTCCGAGGTCGCCGAGACCTGGGCGAAGGTGGCCGGGCTGCGCTCCGCGCTGGCGGCGGGGGAGCCCGTGGCACTGAGCGGGCACCCCGAGGTGCGGGCGGCGCTGGAGTCACGGAACGCGAAGATCGCCCGGTTCTGGCGGGCGGCCCCCGAAGCCGGTGCCGCCGGAAACCGGGCCCCCTGGCCGGACCTCGCGCTGCCGGGCCGGCGCGTCCTGATCGTGGACGCCGAGGACACCTTCACGTCCATGCTGGAACACCAGCTCCGCTCGCTGGGCCTCGCGGTGACCCTGCGCCGGTACGACGAGCCCTACGCGGCCGACGGGTACGACCTGGTGGTCCTCGGCCCCGGGCCCGGCGACCCGGGCGACCTCGCCCACCCGAAGATCGCCCATATGGCGGCGGCGGCCCGGAACCTGCTGGCGCGCGGGCGGCCCTTCCTCGCCGTCTGCCTCAGCCACCAGGTGCTCAGCCGCGAACTGGGGCTCACCGTGAACCGCAGGGAGACGCCCAACCAGGGCGTCCAGCGGCGGATCGACCTCTTCGGCCGGGCCGAGGACGTCGGCTTCTACAACTCCTTCGTGGCCCGCTCGGCGACGGACCGGCTCGCCCACCCCGTCCACGGGGAGGTACGGGTCAGCCGGGACGCCCGGACGGAGGAGGTGCACGCGCTGCTCGCCCGGCGGTTCGCGTCCATCCAGTTCCACGCGGAGTCGCTGCTCACGCACAACGGCGTCCGGATCACCGGCGAGCTGCTGACGCAGGTGCTGCACGGCGCCGGGCGGCCGGCCGCCGCCGGGGCCCCGGCGGCCCGTACGGCGGTGCCCGTCGGCAGCTGACGCCCCTCCCCGCGAAACGCCCCCGGCGGCGGCCCGGCGCATCGAGCGCGGGGCCGCCGCCGGGGCGGGTCCGGTGTCCGGACGGGGGAGCGGTGACGTCAGCGGACGTCGACGAAGTCGCCGCCGGCCTTGATGGCGGGGGTGGTGGAGGTGCCGTCGAAGCTGTAGCGGTAGTAGCCGTCCGCGGACGCCTTCACCGTGGTCTTCAGCTTGCCCGACGCGTCCGTCCTCACCGTCTTGACCGTGGTGTAGGTCTTGGCGTTCTTGGCCCGGAACTGGAGCTTCACCGGCTGGGCGGAGTAGCCCGCGTACCGCAGGTCGTCCCAGTTGGCGCGGGTGAGGGCACCGGTGACCGTGAGGTTCGCGCCCTTCTTCACCGGCTCCGGGGCGGCGTCGACGGTGAGCTTCGAGAACCGCTGGAGGCTGGTGCTCTTGTAGTTCCAGCGCAGCTCGCCGTTCCTGTCCTTGGCGTGCGCGGAGACGCCCAGCTTCCAGCCGCCGCCGGCCATGTCGTTGGACAGGCCGATCGGGTCGACGGTGAAGGTGAACTTGCAGGTGCCCGTCGTGCCCTTGTTGGTGCAGGACACGGGGTCCTTGTCGGGCTCGATCAGGTCCTGGGCCGCCATGGGGTCGGTGCCCCGCCACAGCACGGCGCTGCCCTTGGCGATGCCGCTGTTGTCCCGGGCGGTCATGGTGACGCTGACCTTCTTGGTGGCGGAGATGCCGAGGACGACCGGCTTGCCGCCGTTGATGACGACGGAGGTGATACGGGTGTCGCCGACTCGCTGGTCACCCGGGTGCGAGGCGTAGCCCTTGGACGACGCGCGGAAGGTCGGCTGGTCGACGGCGGTGGCGGCGGGGGCCGCGAGGGCGGTGGCGGCGAGGGCACCGGTCACCACGGCGACGGAAACACGGAAGCGCATACAGGTCCTCATGTGGCTTGAGGGGGGCACCGGTGCGCGGGATCGGCCGCGCTGGCCGGGCCCGGACAGCGGAAAGGAGTCTCCTGACTCACCGGTTCCGACTCGTGACACGTGTACATGGTTGTACGGATCCGGAAGGTTCTTTCCGGATCCGCACGAACCGGGTCAGCGGGCGTTCACCGGGTCAGCGGGCGTTCAGCACGCTGGCGACCACCGGGCCGGCCGACTCGCCGCCCCGGCCGCCCGCCTGGACGACGGCGGCCGCGGCGAGGTCGTCCGCGTACGCCGTGAACCAGCTGTTGGACTTGCCCTGGCCGTCGACCTCGGCGGAACCGGTCTTGGCACCCTTGTCGCCGCCGACCCCCGCCATCGGGGTCGCGCCGCTGCCGCTGACGGCGGTGGCCTTCATCATCTCCCGCAGCCCGGCGGCGACGGCGCCCGGCAGCGGCTCGGCCGTGGCCAGCTCGCGGTCGTCGAGGTCGGCGGGGACGAGCAGCGGCTGCTTGAAGGCGCCGTTCTTCGCGGTGGCGCTGATGGACGCCATGGTCAGCGCGTTCATCGTGATGCGGCCCTGGCCGATGTAGGAGGCGGCGGTCTCCGTGCCGGTCGAGACGGGGATGTCGCCGTCGAAGCTGGCGACGCCCGACTTCCAGTTGAGCCCGATGCCGAAGTACTTCTTCGCGGTCTCGCCCAGCGCCGTGCCGGAGGCGGCACCCAGCTTGGGCACGGCCTTGATGAAGGTGGTGTTGCAGGAACGCGCGAAGCTCTCCCGGAAGGTGGGCTTCCCGGGCAGGTCGAACTTCTTCAGGTTCTGGAAGGTGGCGCCTTCCCACTGGACGGTCGCGGGACACTCCACCGGCGAGCCGGGCCCGGCGACGATTCCCTTGTCCATCATCATCGCGGCCGTCACGATCTTCAGTGTGGAGCCGGGGGCCTGCTTGCCCAGCATCGCCACATTGAAGCCGCCCGCCGGGCTGTTGGCGACGGCCCGGATCTCGCCGGTGCTCGGCGCGATGGCGACCGTCGACGCCTGCGCGTGCTTCTTCACCGCCTGCTCGGCGGCCTCCTGCACCCCGGCGTCCAGCGTGGTCCTCAGCGTGCCCGGGGTGCCCTTGCCCAGCGAGAGCAGGGTGTGGTCGGCGACGCCCTCCTGGGTGGAGGTGACGACCAGTTCGACACCGGGGGTGCCGCCGGACTGCCTGCCGTACTTCTGCCGCAGCACGTCCAGCATCGGACCGAGCGAGGGGTACTTCTCCGGGGACAGCTCGCGCCCTTCGCGGTCCACGGCCCGGATCGGCGGCGCGGCCGACGCGGTCGTCTTCAGCGAGGTCGTCGGCGTCAGCTTCGGATGCACGACGGTCGGCTTCCACTCCACCAGCGGCCGCCCGGTGGTCTTCCCGCGGACGACGGTGAGCGTGGAGGCGTACGACCAGGGCTTGCTGAGGCCCTCGTGGGTCACGGTCGCCTTCACCGTGAACGGGACCGTCGTGCCGGTGGGCGGGCCCGGGGTGATCTCGGCCCGGGAGACCTTGGCCTTGGACTTGTAGCCGATCAGCAGGGGCTCGGCCTGCACCGGCTGGTTGGTCAGCCGCGCGGCCTCGGCGCCCCGCCCGGCCGCCCAGGCGGTGAGGAAGTCCTTCGACGCCTGATCGATCTCCTCGGTGCTGAGCGGGCCGGTCTTCCGTTCGGGTTCGTCGGAACCGCCGGTCAGGAAGGCGTAGCCGCCGTAGCCCACCCCGCCGGCCACGACCACGAACACACTGCCGACTATGGCGACCTTCGCTCCGCTCCGCACCGCTCGCGGTCTCCTTCTCAGCGCCCGGCCCGCTGAAAGACACTCAGCGGGTAATACCGCACTGAACCCTAAGGGAAAGCCCGCGGCGGGCACGGACCCAGGTCCCGCTTGTTACGCGACCGGGACGGTCGGGCGCCGCGTACAGGAGGCGCACACCCCGGCGAGCCTGACCGGCCGTCACCGATGACTATCGGAAAATGGGCAAATGGCGAAAACTATGACGAAGGGCGAGTGGCACGGGTTCGTCTCCGAGGGCACCCGTACCGCGAAGCTCTCGACCGTACGCGCCGACGGCTCACCGCACGTCGCCCCGGTGTGGTTCCTTCTCGACGGGGACGAGCTGGTGTTCAACACCGGCGCCGGGAGCGTCAAGGGGCGCAATCTGACCCGGGACGGCCGGGTCGCGATCTGTGTGGACGACGAGGAGCCGCCGTTCGCCTTCGTGGTGCTCCAGGGGCAGGCGGAGGTCAGCGACGACGTGGAGCAGGCCCGGCACTGGGCCACGCGGATCGCCGCCCGCTACATGGGGGAGGAGCAGGCGGAGGAGTTCGGCCGCCGCAACGGCGTCGCCGGGGAGCTGACCGTACGGGTCCGGGTGAACCGGGCCCTGGCCGTCGCCGGCCTCACGGACTGAACCGGGCATCCGCCCCCGGCCGTTCTCCGGCCGGAAACGGCGAAGACCGGCGGGGAGCGGTTCCCGCCGGTCTTCACCGGATGTCAGAGGCCCTGGCCGGGGGGCTGGTGGCCCGCTGTCCGGCCGGCCGGATCACTGGCCGTACGGACCGGGCTGGCCGGGCTGCTGGCCGTAGCCGGGCTGTCCCGGCGCCGGGTACTGGCCGGGCTGCTGCTGCCCGTACGGACCGGGCTGGCCCGGCTGGCCGTACCCCTGCTGCGGCTGCCCGTATCCCTGCTGCGGCTGGCCGTAGCCGCCGGCCTGGCCCTGCACCGGGTACTGGCCGGGGGCCGGGTAGCCGGGCACCTGGTAGCCGCCGCCGTAGGAGCCGCCCAGCGCGTCGTGCTTCGGGTTCTGGCCCCACTTGTTGTCGTGCGGCTCGCCGTCCAGGCAGGTGAAGACCAGGACGATGATCCAGCCGACGAGCGGGACCAGGTTGAGCAGGATCCACCAGCCGCTGCGGCCGGTGTCGTGCAGCCGGCGGACCGTCACGGCGAGGGACGGCAGGAACGTGGCGATGGCGTAGAGGAAGAAGAGGAACGAGTTCGGCGACCAGAGTATGAGGTCCACGATCGTCAGCGCGATGAGCGCGACGATGTGGAACAGCGTGAACATCCAGTACTCCTTGCGCCGTGCGCGCCCGGAGAAAGTGGCGTACTTCTTGAGGACGGTCAGATACCAGTTCATGGGACCCCCCGGGGGACGACGACAGGGAGAAGCCCGCTCCGGCGGAGCGGGCCCGAGTCGCCGAACGTATGTGCCTTGAACGGTACGGGTCAAGCCGATTCCGGATGATCACAGTGGTCTGTACTGATTTGTCATCCCGGTGTGATGTGGAAGGCGCAGCCTCCGGTCCGGGCTCCGAAGCGGCATCCGGAACAGGATCCGGAACGGCCGCCGGGGCGGACCCGCGCCGGCCCGCCCCCCCCCGGGAACGGTGGTGACGACAGGTCAGACCCAGGTGTCCAGCCACATCCGGTCGCGCCAGTCGTCCAGGGGGATCGGGGTCCCGGTGTAGAGCGGATGGAAGTAGATGAAATTCCAGATGATCAGGAGCACCAGGACCCCCGAGGCGATCGCCCCGACCGCCCGCCGCCGCTCGTCCGAGCCGGCCGGCCCCAGCATCGCCCCGATCATCATCGCCACCGCCAGACAGAGGAACGGCACGAAGACGACCGCGTAGAAGAGGAAGATCGTCCGCTCCTGGTAGAGGAACCACGGCAGCCAGCCCGCCGCGATCCCGCAGGCGATCGCGCCCGCCCGCCAGTCCCGGCGGAAGAACCAGCGCCACAGCACATACGCGATGGCGAAGCACGCGGCCCACCACAGCAGCGGCGTCCCCAGCGCCAGCACCTCGCTCGCGCACTTCTCCTTCGCGTCCGCCGGGCAGCCGCCGGTGCCCGGCGCCGGGTCCTCGTAGAAGTAGGAGACCGGGCGGCCCAGGACGATCCAGCTCCATGGATTCGACTCGTAGGTGTGCCCCGACTTCAGATTCACATGGAAGCTGTAGACCTCGGACTCGTAGTGCCAGAAGCTGCGCAGCGCCGCCGGGACCCAGTCCATGGAGAACTGCGGCAGGTCGATCCGGCCCAGCAGGGGCAGGGAGACATGGTCGGGGGAGAGGCCGGAGCGGTGGTCCGCCCAGTCCCGGAAGTAGCCGCCCCTGGTGAAGAACCACCCCGACCACGACGCCAGATAGGTGGCGAGCGCGACCGGGACGGTGGAGACGAAGGCGGGCAGCACATCCCGGCGGAGCACCGCCCGGTACTGCTGGACCGCGCCCGCCGTGCGCCGGGCGCCCGCGTCCCAGAGCAGTGCCATCACACAGAACGCGGCCATCACATAGAGGCCGTTCCACTTGGTGCCCGCCGCGAGGCCGAGCATCACACCGGCCGCGATCCGCCACGGCCGCCAGCCGAAGCGGAATCTCTCCGCGATCGCCGCGTCCGGCCGTAGCACCCCGTCGTCGTCCACGGGCAGCGCGGCCGCGAGCCGCCCGCGCGCCCAGTCCCGGTCCACCACCAGGCAGCCGAAGGCCGCCAGCACGAAGAACATCAGCACCAGGTCGAGCAGGGCGGCCCGGCTCATGACGAAGTGGAGTCCGTCCACGGCGAGCAGCAGCCCCGCCAGGCACCCCAGGAAGGTGGAGCGGAAGAGCCGGCGGCCGATCCGGCAGAGCATCAGCACGGACAGGGTGCCGAGCACCGCGACCATGAAGCGCCAGCCGAAGGGCGTGAAGTCGAAGAGCTTCTCGCCGAGGCCGATCACCCACTTGCCGACCGGCGGGTGCACCACATAGCCGGGGTCGGTGGGGACGGCGACGGTGGCGGGGTCGTTCAGGATCGCCTTGTCGACGTCCTTGGGCCAGTTGCCCTCGTACCCCTGGTTGACGAGCGCCCACGCGTCCTTCGCGTAGTACGTCTCATCGAATATCACCGCGTCCGGTTTGCCCAGGTTCCAGAACCGCAGCAGGCCGGCGACCAGGGCGACCAGCAGCGGCCCCAGCCAGGCGGAGAGCCTGACCAGGGTCGCGGCCGTCGCCGGGGCGATCCCGAAAACCGGCCAGAGCCGTTCGGAGGGTCGGGTGTAGGGCGGGACCAGGCGCTCGCGCAGCCCGGCCCCGGACGGCGGCGTGTAGCCGAATCTGCGCAGCCGCTGCTGCCAGCCGGGGGGCTCCTGGCCGGCATCCCTGCCCTGGACGGTCTGTGGCGCGGTACTGGTCACCCGCGCCATGGTAGGGAACGTCCGTGTGCGAGGTGCCGCCCCCGAGGGTGCGAGGGCCCTTCGCGCGCGTTGGGCGGGGCCGTGGGCCGGGCCGGCGCCCTGGGAGAATGGGGTACGTGACCACTGCGCATGCCTCCGGCACCACCCCCGCTTCCGACGCCTCCGACACCTCCGACACTCCCGGCGGCGCCGGGGCCCCCGACGCCTACGAGGACTCAGAGGCCTTTGAGGGGGACGACGGCTACGAGGAGGACGGCGAGGGGGACGAGGCGCACGGCGGGCCCGGCGGGCAGGCCCCCGGCCCCGTCCCCGCGCACGGCGCCGGGCTGCTGGTCCTCGCCGGCACCCCGATCGGCGACCCCGCCGACGCCCCGCCCCGGCTCGCCGCCGAGCTGGCCAGTGCGGACGTGGTCGCCGCCGAGGACACCCGCAGGCTGCGCCGGCTCACCCACGCCCTCGGTGTCCGCCCCTCGGGGCGCGTCGTCTCGTACAACGAGGTCAACGAGGTGTCCCGGACCCCGCAGCTGGTCGAGACCCTGGCCGGCGGGGGCCGGGTGCTGCTCGTCACCGACGCCGGGATGCCCTCCGTCTCGGACCCCGGCTACCGGCTGGTCGCCGCCGCCGTGGAGCGCGGTGTCCGCGTCACGGCCGTCCCCGGCCCGTCCGCCGTGCTCACCGCGCTGGCCCTGTCCGGGCTGCCCGTCGACCGCTTCAGCTTCGAGGGCTTCCCGCCGCGCAAGCAGGGCGAGCTTCTGGCCCGGCTGCGCGAGAACGCCACCGAGCGCCGTACCCAGGTCTACTTCGAGTCCCGGCACCGGCTGGCCGCGACGCTGGCGGCGATGGCCGAGGCCTACGGCGCCGACCGCCGGGCCGCCGTCTGCCGCGAGCTGACCAAGACGTACGAGGAGATCCGGCGCGGGAGCCTGGGGGAGCTGGCCGAGTGGGCGGCACCCGGCGAGGTGCGCGGCGAGATCACCATCGTGGTCGAGGGCGTCACCGCCACCCGGCCGGCCGATGTGACGCCCGGGGAACTGGTCCGCCGGGTCCGGGTGCGGGAGGAGGCGGGCGAGCGCCGCAAGGAGGCCATCGCCGCCGTCGCGGCCGAGCTGGGCGTGCCCAAGCGGACGGTGTTCGACGCCGTGGTGGCGGCGAAGAACGCCCAGGGCCCCGCCTGAGCCCGCCCCCGTACCCCCCGGCCCGGCTTTTTCCCCCGAAGGTCCCCCGAAACGGTAAAGGGCTACCGTGGAAGGCAAAGCGCAGACCGGCTCCGGAATCGATTGGGCATGGGAAGGCCAAAGAGCGCTTCAATTATCGGCTGAAGCTGATGCGCTCCCGCCGGAATGGGCGTCCACTGGATCAGGTGGAGAGGAGCTGGCATGACTGAGATCGCAGGCGCCGCCAAGGTCCACGAGGCATATGCCTTTGCCTGTATGCGATGCGGTTACGGCTGGGAACAGTCGTATCAAATAGAGCACCACCTCGACGCCCACGGCCGTGAATACGTCGTCTACCGGGCGGAGGGCGAACGGGTGCCCTCACCGCTGTCGAGCCCCACCTGTGTGAGCTGCGGCGGGCACGTCGTACGGATCATGCGGGCGGGACAGGTCTCCTCCGTGCTGGACCGCATGGCGCGCCCCGGCGCCGCGCCCCCGGGGGCGGGCGGGCTCCGGGAGACGGGCCCCGCGCCCATCGCCGGGCCCATCGGCGCCGAGGCGCTGGCCGGGGAGGGGCAGACCCCGGTGGACGGCGCCCCGGCCCGGGAGGACGCCGCCTCCAGACCGCAGCACCACTGGCGGCTCTCGGATCTGCTCCACCCCTTCCAGCGGCGCTGAGGCCCGCGCCGCCACGGGCGCCCGGGGGCCGGGCCCGGCCCCCTCGTAGGATCGCTACATGACGTCGAAGTCCACCCCACCGCCGCTGCCCGAACCGCTCCGGGTCCCCGTCGCCGACTCCCACACCCACCTGGACATGCAGGCGGGCACCGTGGAGGAGGCGCTGGAGCGGGCAGCGGCGGTGGGGGTTGCCACGGTGGTGCAGGTCGGGTGCGACCTCAAGGGCTCCCACTGGGCCGCGCGGACCGCCGCCGAGCACGCGAATGTGCACGCGGCGGTCGCGCTGCACCCGAACGAGGCCCCCCGGATCGTCCACGGGGACCCCGACAACTGGTCCCGCCAGGGCACGGCCCGCGAGGCCGGGGGCGAGGCCGCCCTCGACGAGGCGCTGGCGGAGATCGACGCGCTGGCGGCCCTGCCGCAGGTCCGCGCGGTCGGCGAGACCGGTCTCGACACCTTCCGCACCGGGCCCGGGGGCGTCGCCGCGCAGGAACGCTCCTTCCGGGCCCATATCGAGATCGCCAAACGCCATGGCAAGGCGCTCGTCATTCACGACCGGGAGGCGCACGCGGACGTGCTGCGCATTCTCGCCGAGGAGGGCGCGCCCGAGCGGACGATCTTCCACTGCTTTTCCGGTGACGCGGAAATGGCACGGGAGTGCGCGGCCGCGGGCTACTACATGTCCTTCGCCGGAAACGTGACCTTCAAGAACGCGGCGCCGCTGCGGGACGCGCTCGTGGTGGCGCCCCGCGAACTCGTCCTGGTGGAGACGGACGCGCCTTTCCTGACCCCGGCGCCCTACCGCGGCCGGCCCAACGCGCCCTATCTCATTCCGGTGACGCTGCGGGCGATGGCGGCGGTGAAGGGGCTGGACGAGGACACCCTCGCGGCGGCGATCGCGGCGAACACGGCGACGGCGTTCGACTACTGAGCGGGCCGGGGCGGGCCCGTCGCGTGCGCCGGAGGCCGGGAGCGCGGAGCGGGGAAGGGTACCGTTCGCAACGCCGAGTAGTCGAACCGCTTGGGAGAGTGACCGTCGCTCGGGTACGGTCCCGGGGTCCGGGCCGCCGTTCAGCGGGCCGGACCCGGAGCTACGGAGCGTGGTCGTGACCGATCTGAGCCAGGCGGGCGGCAGTGGGCGGGGCGGCGGGCTCCGCGCCGGGGACGACGGCGATCTCCACGACGGGTACGGCCCCCAGGGCCCCCGCGGCCTCCACGACGGGCATGACCCCCGCGACGGGTACGGCCCCGGGGAGTTCCGCGACCCGAACGGCCCCCGCGACCCCCATGACCCCCCTGACGGGTACGGCCCCCGCGACCCCCGCCCGTACGGTCCCTACGCCGCCGCCTTCGCGGGCCGCCCCGGACAGCCGGGCCCGGCGGCCCACCCGGGCCACCCAGGCCATCCCGGCCACCCCGGCCACCCCGGGTACGCGACCCACCCCGGGCACCCCGGCCGCCCGCTGCGGGCCAACCCCTTCTGGCCGCCGTTCCCCCTCGCCTTCCCTCCCCCCTTCCCCGGCGGCGACCCCCGCCTCGCCGGGCAGCAGCGCCCGGTGCCGCGCCAGGCCCCGCCCGCCCAGGGACACGCGGGCCGCCCCCACCCCTGGTACCCCGCGTACACCGGCCGCCCCGGATATGCCGCGTACGCCCCGTACGCCCCGTACCCGCCCTACCCGCCGTATCCCGCGTCCTCCTGGTACCCCGCCCCCACCGCGTACGCACCACCACCCCGGACCCCTGCCCCGGCCCCGGAGCGGGCCGACGGTCCCGATGACAGTGACGACGGCCTCGTCCTCGGCACCTTCCGCCCCCTGTCCGAGCCCGAGCCCCGAAGACGCGCGGCCGCCCACCGCGCCCCCCGCCGCAAGGTCCTGATCCATTCCTCCCCCTCCTCCGACGGCGGAGGACTGCGCCGGCTGCTCCCCCAGGCCCTGGTCATCGCCGTCCTCGCCGGCGGCACCGCCGCCTTCGTCGCCGGCGACAAGGCCGTCCGGCTCACCGTCGACGGCCGCACCCGCACCCTCCACACCTTCGCCGACGACGTCGGCGAACTGCTGGCGGCACAGGGGCTGCGCACCGGCTCCCACGACCAGGTCGCGCCCACCCCCGCCACCGACCTGACCAGCGGCGACGAGATCACCGTCCAGTACGGCAGGCCCCTCGCCCTCACCCTCGACGGACACCGCGCCCAGGTGTGGACCACCGCCCGCACCGTCGGCGGCGCCCTGCGCGGGCTGGGGATCCCCCTCCGCGGCGCCCAGATCTCCGTCCCCCGCTCCCGCCCCGTCCCCCGCTCCGGCCTGGCCCTGGAGGTCCGTACCGAACGGGCCGTGACCTTCCGCGCCGACGGCCGTGCCCAAACCGTCCGCACCACCGCCCTCACCGTCGGCCAGGCCCTCACCGAGGCCGGGATCGTCCTGCGCGGCTGGGACGTCACCTCCGTCCCCCTCGGCGGCTTCCCCCGCGACGGCGAGACCGTCACCGTGCTGCGGGTCACCGGCTACCGGGAGGTCCGCGAGGAGTCGGTCCCGTACGACGTGATCCGCGTCCCCGACGCCGCGCTGAGCGCCGGCACCGAGACCGTCGACCGGCAGGGCAGCCCCGGTCTGCGGCGGGTCACCTACGAACTGCGCACCGTCAACGGGGTCCGCCAGCGGCCCCGGCAGGTCGCCGACGAGCAGGTCAGGGCCCCCGTCGCACACCGGGTGCGGGTCGGCACCGGCCCCGCGCCCCGGGCCGCCGCCCTCTCCCCCGACGGGCTGGACTGGGCCGCGCTCGCCCAGTGCGAGTCCGGCGGCCGGCCCGGCGCGGTGGACGGCACCGGCACCCACGGCGGCCTCTACCAGTTCGACACCGGAACCTGGCGCTCCCTCGGTGGCAGCGGCCGCCCGCAGGACGCCCCCGCCGCCGAACAGACCCACCGGGCGAAGCGGCTCTACCAGCGCCGGGGCGCCGCGCCCTGGCCGCACTGCGGCCGCACGCTCTTCCGCTGAGCACCCGTAGGCTGTGTCGGTGAGCACCACTGACCCCACCGACGCCTCCGACGCCGCCGCGCCCGACGACACCAGTGCCGACTCCGGCGACACGGCCGCCCTCCTCGGCCCCGCCGACATCCGCGAGCTGGCCGCCGCCCTGGGCGTACGCCCCACCAAGCAGCGCGGCCAGAACTTCGTCATCGACGCGAACACCGTCCGCCGGATCGTCCGGACGGCCGGGGTCCGCGCGGACGACGTCGTCGTCGAGGTCGGCCCGGGTCTCGGCTCGCTGACCCTGGCGCTCCTGGAGGCCGCCGACCGGGTGGTCGCCGTCGAGATCGACGACGTCCTGGCCGCCGCGCTGCCCACCACGATCCTGTCCCGGCTGCCGGAGCGGGCCCCCCGCTTCGCGCTGGTGCACGCCGACGCCATGCTCGTGGAGGAGCTGCCGGGCCCGCCGCCGACCGCGCTGGTCGCGAACCTCCCGTACAACGTCGCCGTGCCGGTGCTGCTCCACATGCTCGCCCGCTTCCCCACCATCGAACGCACGCTGGTGATGGTGCAGGCCGAGGTCGCCGACCGGCTGGCGGCGAGCCCGGGGAACAAGGTGTACGGAGTGCCGTCGGTCAAGGCGAACTGGTACGCGGAGGTCAAGCGCGCCGGATCGATCGGGCGTAATGTGTTCTGGCCCGCGCCGAACGTCGATTCCGGCCTGGTGTCGCTGGTCAGGCGGGATCCGCCGAAGACCACGGCCACCAGGGCGGAGGTCTTCGCGGTGGTCGACGCGGCGTTCGCGCAGCGCCGCAAGACGCTGCGTGCCGCCCTCGCGGGCTGGGCGGGATCGCCCGCGGCGGCGGAGGCGGCCCTCGTGGCCGCCGGGATCTCCCCGCAGGCCCGTGGGGAATCCCTGACGGTGGAGGAATTCGCACGGATCGCGGAGGCGAAGGCTTGAGCGGCGTCACGGTACGGGTACCGGCGAAGGTCAACATCCAGCTGGCGGTGGGGGGTGCGCGGCCTGACGGCTTCCACGACCTGGCCAATGTGTTTCTCGCGGTGTCCCTCTACGACGAGGTCACCGTCCGCCCGGCGGAGCGGCTGACCATCACCTGCGAGGGGGCGGGCGCGGCGAAGGTCCCCCTCGACGAGTCCAATCTCGCGGCGCGGGCCGCCCTGCTCCTCGCCGAGCGGCACGGCATCGCCCCCGATGTCCATATCCACATAGCCAAGGCGATCCCCGTCGCCGGGGGCATGGCGGGCGGCAGCGCCGACGGCGCGGGCGCGCTGCTGGCCTGCGACACCCTGTGGGGGCTCGGCTCCTCGCAGGCCCAGCTGCTGGAGCTGTGCGCCGTACTCGGCAGCGATGTGCCGTTCAGCCTGGCCGGCGGCGCGGCGCTGGGCACCGGGCGCGGTGAGCGGCTGACCCCGCTGCCGGTCGGCGGCGACTTCCACTGGGTCTTCGCCGTCGCGGACGGCGGGCTCTCGACCCCGGCGGTGTACGGCGAGTTCGACCGGCTCCACGCGGGGGCCCGGGTGCCCGCGCCGCGCGCGTCCGAGCCGCTGCTCGACGCCCTGGGCGCCGGGGACGCCGCCGCCCTGGGCGCGGCCCTCGTCAACGATCTCCAGCCGGCGGCGCTGTCGCTGCGGCCCTCGCTCGCCGCGACGCTCGACGCGGGGCTCGCGGGGGGCGCGCTCGCCGCCCTGGTCTCCGGCTCGGGGCCGACCACGGCCTTCCTGGCCAAGTCGGCCGAGGCCGCCGCCGAGGTCGCCGGGGCGCTGGACGCCTCCGGGACCTGCCTGGCCACGCATGTCGCCACCTCGCCGGCCCCGGGCGCCACGGTCCTCTGACCCCGCCTCCACCAGCCGATCACGTATCGGCGAGAGCCGGTGAGTACCGTCCGCGAGCCCCCGCCCGGGGCTCGCGGACGGAGGGACCACGGGAGCGGACTACTCTGGAAGGCCGATCCCGTACCCGGCAGCAGCATGGAGAAAAATGGCCGTCAACCTGGTCAATGTCGAGGCCGCCAGCAAGGTGTACGGCACCCGTGCGCTCCTCGACGGGGTGTCCCTCGGCGTCTCCGAAGGCGACCGCATCGGCGTCGTCGGACGCAACGGCGACGGCAAGACCACCTTGATCAGACTGCTGGCCAAGCTGGAGGAACCGGACACCGGGCGGGTGACCCAGAGCGGCGGGCTGCGGCTCGGAGTGCTCACCCAGCACGACTCGCTGGACCCGGAGGCGACCGTCCGGCACGAGGTCATCGGCGATCTCGCGGACCACGAGTGGGCCGGGAACGCCAAGATCCGCGATGTGCTCACCGGCCTCTTCGGCGGGCTCGACCTGCCCGGCTTCCCGCAGGGCCTGGACACCGTCATCGCCCCGCTCTCCGGCGGTGAGCGCCGCCGGGTCGCACTCGCGAAGCTGCTCATCGCCGACCAGGACCTGATCGTCCTGGACGAGCCCACCAACCACCTCGACGTCGAGGGCATCGCCTGGCTCGCCCGCCACCTCCAGGCCCGCCGCTCCGCGCTGGTGTGCGTTACCCACGACCGCTGGTTCCTGGACCAGGTCTGCACCCGCATGTGGGACGTGCAGCGCGGTGCGGTCTACGAGTACGAGGGCGGCTACAGCGACTACGTCTTCGCCCGCGCCGAGCGGGAGCGGATCGCCGCCACCGAGGAGACCAAGCGGCAGAACCTGGTCCGCAAGGAGCTGGCCTGGCTGCGGCGCGGCGCCCCCGCCCGTACCTCCAAGCCGCGCTACCGGATCGAGGCGGCCAACGAGCTGATCGCCGATGTGCCGCCGCCCCGGGACACCAGCGAGCTGATGAAGTTCGCGAACGCCCGCCTCGGCAAGACGGTGTTCGACCTGGAGGACGTCGGCGTCCAGGCCGGGCCCAAGCTGCTGCTGAAGCATCTGACCTGGCAGCTGGGCCCCGGCGACCGGGTCGGCCTGGTCGGGGTGAACGGCGCGGGCAAGACCTCGCTGCTGCGGGCCCTCGCGGACGCCGCGCGCAGCGACGGCGAGATCCAGCCCGCCGAGGGCCGGATCGTGGTCGGCAAGACCGTACGGCTCGCCTATCTCTCGCAGGACGTGACCGAGCTGCCCGGGTCCCTGCGGGTGCTGGAGGCCGTGCAGCAGATCCGGGACCGGGTCGACCTCGGCAAGGGCCGGGAGATGACGGCGGGCCAGCTCTGCGAGCAGTTCGGCTTCGTCAAGGAGAAGCAGTGGACGCCGGTCTCCGACCTCTCCGGCGGTGAGCGGCGCCGGCTCCAGCTGCTGCGGCTGCTGATGGACGAGCCGAACGTGCTCTTCCTGGACGAGCCCACCAACGACCTCGACATCGAGACCCTGACCCAGCTGGAGGACCTGCTCGACGGCTGGCCCGGGTCGATGGTCGTCATCTCCCACGACCGGTTCTTCCTGGAGCGGACCACCGACCGGGTCTTCGCCCTCCTCGGCGACGCCGCCCTGCGGATGCTGCCGCGCGGGATCGACGAGTACCTGGAGCGGCGGCAGCGGATGATCGAGGCGGCGGCCCCGGTGCCGGCCGCGCCCGTGGTGAAGGCCAAGTCGGCGGGGGAGGCCCGCGCCGCGCAGAAGGAGCTGTCCCGGATCGAGCGCCGGCTCGACAAGATCTCCGAGAAGGAGACCGTGCTGCACGACCGGATCGCGGAGCACGCCACGGACTTCGAGAAGGTCGCCGGGCTCGACGCGGAGCTGCGGGAACTGGCGGGCGAGCGCGAGGAGTTGGAGCTGCGCTGGCTGGAGCTGGCCGAGGACGCCTGAGCGGCGGGCCCCGGCCCCTCCGGCTGCCCGCCCGGCTGCCCGTCCGCCGGACGGACCGGGGCCGGTCAGCGGCCGGGTGATAGAAAGAAACCCCGCTCCGAGTGACGTGAACACGCGGGATCGATGTCCGAAAACGCTCCTTACCGGTAGGGCGGCAGCTCTTCGGGGGGATCGCCTCCGGGGGGAGCGCCGCCCGCCGGAACAGCGGGGGAGGCCGTTCGGGCAGCGGCCCGTGGGAAAGGGGACGCGCTGATGTCCCAGCCGCCCAGCCGGCCACCGCAGGGGGGCTTCGGCGCCCCGCAGGAACCCCCGCAGGGGCCGCCGCCGGGGTCGCCCGCCGACCCCCGGGCGGGACATCCGGCGGACCCGCGCGTCGATCCGGCGGATCAGGCGGACCTGCCGGATCCGGGTTCCCCGGACGGGGGGTACACGCCGACGCTGTTCGTCGCTCCGGACGGGCAGGGGTACGCGCCGTACGCCGACGGGCGGCCCGAGCCGCAGCCCGAGCCGCAGCCCCAGCCCCAGCCGTACGAGCAGCCGCAGGGGCAGCCGCATCAGCAGCAGTTCGACGGGTACGCGGAACCGTACGGCTCCGGCCAGTACGGCTCCGGTCCGTACGGTTCCGGCGCGCAGCCGCAGACACCCCCCGTGCCGCAGGGCGATCCGTGGCACCGGCTCCCGACGCTGCCCGGACCGTACGCCCAGGGCCCGTACGATCCCGCCTCGTACGGCCAGACCCCCTACGGCCAGGCACCGTCCGTACCCTCCGTACCGTCCCCGTACGGCCCGTCCGGGTACGGCGGCACCGCGTACGGCCAGGTCCCGCCGGGCCCGGGCCCGGTCCCGGGCCAGCAGGGCCCGTACGGCGCACCGCAGCCCTTCCCGTACACCCCCGCCCCGCAGCCCCCGTCCGGCGGCCGCAAGGGGCTCCGGGGCCGGGCGGGCGTGATCGTCGCCGGGGCCGTCGCCGCGCTGCTCGTGGTCGGCGGCGGCACCTATCTGGCCCTCTCCGGCGGCGGCGGCGACGGCGACGGCGGGAACAAGGGGAGCGAGGCGGGCCGGTCCGGTGGGCCCGCGCCCACCGCGTCCACCGGCGGGGAGGGCTCCGGCGGCGCCGCGCCCGGCACTCTCGACGAGGGCCGCAAGGACGGCGAGGCCAAGGTCTCCTTCGTCACCGTCAACGACGTCGACCTGCCCCGCAGCGGCGTCGACGCCTTCGGCCCCTGGGTCGCCGGGGACACCGTCGTCCGCGCCGTGTACCGGCAGGTCACCGGCGTCTCCCGGACCGACGGCCGGAAGAAGTGGACGATCCCGTTCGATACGGACATCTGCTCCGCCACCTTCCACGCGTCCGACGACGGCAAGGTCGTCGTCGGCGTCAAGGACGGCACCGGCGAGCGGGCCGAATGCCTCCGCCTGCGGATGATCGACCTGCGGACGGGCGAGGTGGGCTGGGAGAGGACCCTCAAGCCCGGCGCCGGCTTCGGCTCCCTCACCGACTTCACGCTCACCATCAGCGGGAACACCCTGGGCGCCGCCGGCCTCGGCAACTCCTTCGGCTTCTCGCTGACCGACGGCCGGCAGCTCTTCGCGGGCCCCGCCACCGGCTGCAAGCCGTTCGCGTTCGCGGGCGGGCCCCGGCTGCTCGCCGCCGCCAACTGCCCCAGCACCGACCTGGACAAGCCCCGGCACCGGCTCCAGGAACTCGACCCGGAGACCGGCCGGGCGAAGTGGACCTACAGCGCGCCCGAGGGCTGGGAGGTCGAGAAGGTCTTCTCGGCGGACCCTGTCGTCGTCTCGCTGAAGCAGACCCGGGAGAAGAAGTGGGGGGTCGTCGCGCTCACGGACCGGGGCACCGAACGCTCCCGGATCCAGGGCGGCGCCGACCGCTTCCAGCCGCGCTGCGGCGGCAACTTCGTCGTCCTCGGCGAGCATCTGGAGGGCTGTATCGGCGTCGCCGCCGACGACCGCGCCCTCTACCTGGCCACCCAGCCGGACCGCCCCGGCGGCCCCAACGAGATCGTCGCCTTCGACCTCGACAGCGGAAAGCCGAAGTGGCGCACGCCGTCGGGCGGCGAGAGCACCCTGATGCCGCTGCGGATGGAGGGCTCCGACGTCCTCGCGTACCGGGAGCCCGGCTACGACCGGGGCGGGGAGCTGACGACCGTCGCACCCGGCGGGGGTGCGCCGAGGACGCTGCTCAAGCTCCAGGACGCCACCGCGCGCACCGAGTCCGGCTTCTACCGCCCGCGCCTGGTCTACCAGGACGGCACGTTCCTCATCGCCGGCGGCCGGATCAGCGCCCGCGACGACACGGAGGAGCGGCGGACGCCGACCATGATGGCCGTGACCCGCTGACCCTCCCGCCCCCAGCCCCGTCCCCTTCCGCCGGCGGGCCGAACCCCCAGAGGTACGTACGCCATGACGCAGCCACCGCCGCCCCCGGGATTCGGCCCGCCGCAGCAGCCCGTGCCGTACGGACACCCCCCGCCGGGCGGGGTCCTGTACGGCGGCCCGCAGCCCCCGCCCCCCGGCGGGCGGCCCCGTGACGGCCGCAGGACCCGGCGGCTGATCGTCGTCGCGGCGGTCGCGGCCATGGCGACGATCGTCGGCGCGGGCGTCTGGTACTCCGGCGCGCGGGACGGCGGCGGGACCACGGCGGCGGAGCGCCCCGGGGACGAGGCGGAGCGCCCCGGGGGCGACGGGAAGAACGGCGACGGCGCCCCCGGCGGGCAGGGCCGGGAGAAGCCGCCGGCCGACACCGCGGCCAGGGTCGCCTTCACCCTCCCCGAGCCCCGCGTCGAGGACATCACCGACGTCGGGGGCTCCTGGGCCACCGACGAACTGTTCGTCAAGCCCGGGATCCGCTCGCTCGCCGGATACGGGCCGGACGGCGCCGCCGCCTGGACGCTCCGGCTCCCCGGCCAGGTCTGCGCCGCCTCCCGCCACCAGTCGGCGGACGGCCGGACGGCCGTCGTCTTCGAGGCCGCCCCGCGCGCCGCGCCCCGCTTCTTCCAGCCCTGCACCGAGGTCGGCGTGGTCGACCTGCACACCGGCGAACTGCTGTGGAGCGCTTCCGTCACGAGTACGACCGGCGGCGACGCGAAGGTCGCCTTCGCCGAGGTGACGCAGAGCGGGAACACGGTCGCGGCGGGCGGCACCTCCGGCGGCGCCGCCTTCGACCTGGCGACCGGCGCCGTCCGCTGGAAGCCCGTGGTCGGCTCCGACAACTGCTACGACCGGGGGTACGCGGGCGGCCCGGCGCTGGTCGCGGTCCGCCAGTGCGGCGAGCCGTCCCGGCCCCGGCTCACCGTGCAGCGCGTCGACCCGGCCGGCGGCCGGCCGCTGGTGTCGTACCGGCTGCCCGACGGCGCCGACAACGCGAGCGTCGTCTCGGCCGAACCGCTCGTGGTCGCGGCCGATCTGGGCGACACCGCCGGGTCGGCCGGATTCTCCGATCTCTTCTCGGTGGACGGGAAGGGACGGCAGCTGGCCCGGATTTCGGCCGCCGGCGAGACGTTCGCGGCCGAGTGCGGTGTCACCGAGGTGGAGAGCTGCCGGGGGATCGCCGTCGGCAACGGCCGGGTCTATCTCCCGACCGTCGAACGCGAGGGCGACTCCGAGCCGGGATTCAGCAATACCAACGACCTGGTCTCGTACGACCTCGCCACCGGAAAGCCGACCAGCGACCGGCTGGCGGCGGGCGACCGGCACATGATCTTCCCGCTGCGGATGGACGGCGGTGATGTCATCGCGTACCGGACACCGTCGTACACGGCCGGTGGCCAGGTGGTCAGCGTGGACGGGGCCACCTTCGCGCCGACGACGCTGATGCGGAACCCGGCCGACCGCAGGACCCGGGAGGCGGAGAGCCGCTTCGCGAACGCGGGCGACGACATCCTTTACCACCGGGGCCGGCTCTATCTGAGCGCCACTCTGATGAACAAGCACACCGGGCAGGACAAGCAGCTGATTCTGGCCTATACGACCGCCGACTGATTTTCTCGCTACGGTCGAACCTTGGGCCCGGTATATCGGTACTCCGATATACCGGGCCCTGGTCATGCGTTGGTCATGGAGTGGTCATAACTGTTCCCGTTCCCCAGCTGATTCCGCACGATGGGGGACTTCTGCCGGGTTGTGGCGGCGCACAGTCGAACAAGCGTGTAGCTTGCCGGGGCAGGGCCGGGGGCCAGTACAGCGGGGGAGGGGTTTTCTCGATGGGCGTGCGGCTCATGGTGGTCGACGATCACCGACTGCTCGCGGAAGCGCTCGCGTCGGCCTTGAAGCTGCGCGGGCACCGGGTGCTCGCGGCGGCGGCTCCGGCCGCGGGCGCGGCCGATCTCGTGGTCAGCAGGGCCCCCGAGGTCTGTCTGCTGGGCACGGCGGCGCCGGCCGAACCGGGCGCCTTCGACCCGGTGGTGAAGATCAAACGGGAGCGGCCCCAGGTGGCGGTGGTGGTCCTCGGGCCGGTGCCCAGCCCCCGGGGGATCGCGGCCGCGTTCGCGGCGGGCGCCTCCGGCTATGTCCGCCACGACGAGCGGATCGAGGGCGTGGAGCGGGCCATGATGAAGGCCCGCGCCGGTGAGGCGGTGGTGGCGCCCGCGCTGCTCCAGGGCGCGTTCGCGGAGCTGCTGAACCCGGTGGCGCAACCCGACGACGAGGGGCAGCGGCTGCTGCGGCTGCTCACGCCGCGCGAGGTCGAGGTCCTGGTGCGGGTCGCCGAGGGCGAGGACACCCGGCTGATCGCGGCGGGCATGGGGATCGCGCCCAGCACCGCCCGTACCCATGTGCAGCGGGTGCTGATGAAGCTGGGTGTGGGGTCCCGGCTGGAGGCGGCGGCGCTCGCCGCGCGGACGGGGCTGCTGGACCGGGCGGCGACGGCGGCGGCGCCCCTGGCCCGGATCTCCCGGCTCCCGGAGCGCTGACCCCCGTACCCCCGTACTCCCTGTCCGCGGCCGTACCTTTCGCAGCCGTACCTCTCGCACGCCGTACCTTTCGTACGCCGTATCTCTCGCAGCCGTCCGACCGGTGACGCCTGCCCGGACCCGTCCGCGCGTCCCACCGCGTTCGCACACGCTCTCCCGTAACCGCACGCGCCCCCACGCGCGGTCGTGTCCCCCTGCGTTCCTCCGGACGCTCCCCCGCGCGGCGCGCGCGATATTCGGTCGTCCGCCCTCCGAACCATGAGTAGATATAGGCGTGTTCGTCATGAATACAGCCTCTTCGGTGGCCCCATGGCTGGGCTGTTGACTGGGCTGTTGAGTCATGGTTTGTTGTGTGCGGTTATGTTGGAGGAGGGTGAGGGAGTCTCGTGTGAAGAAGACGTCGACCCGGCTCGCCGACGGTCGTGAACTGCTCTACTACGACTCCCGGGACGACGCCGTCCGCGACGCCGTCGACCTCCGGCCGCTCGCCCCCGCCGCCCCCCGGACCGAGATCCGGCACGATCCGCTGCTCGGGGACACGGTCGCCGTCGCCGCCCACCGGCAGGACCGCACCTACCGGCCGCCCCCCGGCGAGTGCCCGCTCTGCCCCTCGCGCGGCGGCCGGCTCAGCGAGATCCCGGCCGACGACTACGACGTCGTCGTCTTCGAGAACCGCTTCCCCTCCTTCGCCGGGGAGCTGGGCCGCTGCGAGGTCGTCTGCTTCACCCCCGACCACGACGCCTCCTTCGCCGGTCTCGGCGAGGAGCGGACCGCGCTCGTCCTCGCCGCCTGGACCGACCGCACCGCCGAACTCGCCGCCCTGCCCGGCGTCGAACAGGTCTTCTGCTTCGAGAACCGGGGCACCGAGATCGGCGTCACCCTCGGCCATCCGCACGGCCAGATCTACGCGTACCCCTTCGTCACCCCGCGCACCCGGCTGATGCTCGGCTCGGCCGCCGCCCACCGGCGGCGCACCGGCCGCAACCTCTTCGACGACGTGGTGGAGCGGGAGCGCGCGGCCGGCGAGCGGGTGGTCCTGGCCGCCGCGCACTGGCTGGCCTTCGTCCCGTACGCCGCGCACTGGCCGTACGAGGTCCATCTCTACCCCCGGCGGCGCGTCGCGGACCTGCGCGAGCTGGACGACGTGGCCCGCGCCGAGTTCCCCGGGGTCTATCTGGAGCTGCTGGTCCGCTTCGACCGGGTCTTCGGCGAGGGACAGCCGCCGACGCCCTATGTCTCGGCCTGGCACCAGGCCCCGTTCCGGGCGCCGGGACGGGAGGACCTCGCGCTCCATCTGGAGCTCTTCACCGTCCGACGCACTCCCGGCAAGCTGAAGTTCCTCGCCGGTTCGGAGTCGGGCATGAGTGTGTTCATCAATGACGTGCCGCCGGAGACCGCGGCACGGCGACTGCGGGAGGCAGCGAGCGCATGAACAAGTTCCTGGTGACCGGTGGGGCGGGGTATGTGGGCGGGGTGGTGGCACAGCGGCTCCTGGCGGCGGGCCACCGGGTCACGGTCCTGGACAATCTCTCCACCGGTTTCCGGGAGGGCGTCCCCGAGGGCGCCGAGTTCATCGAGGGCGACATCCGCGACGCCGCCAAATGGCTCGACCACTCCTACGGCGCCGTCCTGCACTTCGCGGCGTTCTCGCAGGTCGGGGAGTCCGTCACGCACCCGGAGAAGTACTGGGAGAACAACGTCGGCGGCACCATGGCGCTGCTGTCGGCGATGCGGGCCGCCCGCGTGCGCACCCTGGTCTTCTCCTCGACGGCGGCGACCTACGGCGAGCCGGCCCGTACCCCGGTCGCCGAGACCGACCCGACGGCCCCCACCAATCCGTACGGCGCGACCAAGCTGGCCGTCGACCACATGATCGGCGGCGAGGCGGCGGCCCACGGGCTCGCGGCGGTCTCCCTGCGCTACTTCAACGTGGCGGGCGCCGCGGGCCGGCAGGGCGAGCGGCACGACCCCGAGTCCCATCTCATCCCGCTCGTGCTCGACGTGGCGCTCGGCCGCCGGGCCTCGGTCGCCGTCTACGGGGACGACTATCCGACACCCGACGGGACCTGCGTACGGGACTACATCCATGTCGCCGACCTCGCCGAGGCCCATCTGCTGGCGCTGGACGCGGCCCGGCCGGGGGAGCATCTGATCTGCAATCTGGGCAACGGCAGCGGCTTCTCGGTACGGGAGGTCATCGACACCGTGCGCCGGGTCACCGGCCGCCCGGTGCCGGAGACCGCCGCCCCGCGCCGGGCGGGCGACCCGGCGGTCCTGGTGGCGTCCGCCGCCGTCGCCCGGGACCGGCTCGGCTGGGCGCCCCGGCGGCCCGCGCTCGCCGCGATCGTCTCCGACGCGTGGGAGTTCGCCCAGGGCCGGTTCGCGTGAGCGCGAGCACCGGCGCAGGCAGGAGTGCGGGCATATGGGAGGCCCCGGGCCGGGTCAACCTCATCGGCGAGCACACCGACTACAACGACGGCCTGGTGATGCCCTTCGCGCTGCCGCTGACCGTCGTCGCCGAGGCCCGGCGCCGGGACGACGGCGTCCTGAGGCTGCGCTCCACCGGCGCCGGACCCGGCCGCGAGGCCGTCGACCTGCGCGTCGCCGACCTCGCCCCCGGACACGGGCCGCGCGGCTGGAGCGACTACCCGGCGGGTGTGGTGTGGGCGCTGCGCGCGGCGGGCCACCGGGTCGGCGGCGCGGAACTGCACTACACCTCGACCCTCCCGGCGGGCGCCGGACTCTCCTCGTCCGCCGCGCTGGAGGTGGTCACCGCACTCGCCCTGCGGGACCTGTACGAACTGGACGCGGACCGGAGCGAGCTGGCACTGCTGTCCCGGCGGGCGGAGAACGCGTACGCCGGGGCACCCACCGGGATCATGGACCAGATGGCGTCCGCCTGCTGTACGGAGGGCCACGCGCTGCTCCTGGACACCCGGGACCTGTCCCGGCGGCCCCTGCCCCTGGACCTCGCGGCGGCCGGCCTGACGCTGCTGCTGTTCGACACCCGGGTCACGCACGCGCACAGCACCGGTGCGTACGGCCGGCGGCGCGCGGGCTGCGAGGCGGCGGCGGCCGCCCTCGGCGTACCGGCCCTGCGGGACATCGGGTACGAGGAGCTGCCGGCCGCGCTGGAGCGGCTCGCCGACCCGGAGCAGCGGCGGCTGACCCGTCATGTCGTCACGGAGAACCGGCGGGTGGAGCGGGTGGCGGCGGCGCTGGCGGCGGGTGACGCGCGGGCTGTCGGGCCGCTGCTCACCGAGGGGCACGCCTCGCTGCGGGACGACTTCCGCGTCTCCTGCCCGGAACTGGACCTGGTGGTGTCGGCGGCGCTGGCCGCCGGGGCGCTGGGGGCGCGGATGACGGGCGGCGGTTTCGGGGGGTCGGCGGTCGTGCTCGCCCGGGCGGGCACGGCGGCGGCCGTGACCGGCGCGGTGGAGCACGCGTTTGCGGAGGCGAGCTTCCGTGCGCCGGTGGTCCGGTCCGCGCGGCCCGCCGGGGGCGCACGCCGTCTGTCCTGAGCGGAGCACGCTCTTCCTGGAGTTCGGCTTGTGGATCTCTGTGGACTTGTGTCCCAAAGGAAAACTTCAGGCCCACCTTGCACACAGCAGGCAAACAGTTCTGCAAATAGCCTTCCCCTGCCGTCCACCGCCCGTACTCTGATGCTCAGCACCGGTGGGGGCCGGTGTTTATCAGGGGGCGAGATCAGTCGGGTACGACGCCCGGGGCGGGGTAGCAGTGTGACGCGGCGGCGGCCGCGCGCACGGTCCCGCTCCCGGGCGCCGTACCCGCGTCATCCGTCCTCCGAACCAGGGGGTGTCTGTGATCCGTATCCGGGTCCTGGTGGTGGACGACCACCGAATCTTCGCCGAGTCCCTCGCCGCCGCTCTGGCGGCCGAGCCGGATGTCGAGGTGGCGGCGGCGGGCAGCGGCCCGGCGGCGCTGCGCTGTCTTGAGCGGGCCCTCGCCGACGGGCGCGGCTTCGACGTGATGCTGGTCGACGCGGACCTCGGCGGCGGCGGGGTCCACCCGCAGTCGCCCCGGGTGCCGGTCGCCCGCGCGGTGCCCGACGACGGCGGCGAGGGGCTGGTCGACGGGATCAGCCTGGTCGCCGGGGTCCGCTCGGCGTACCCGGCCGTCCGTACGGTGGTGCTCGCCGAGAAGGACGACCCGCGCCGGGCCGCGCTCGCGCTCCAGGCGGGGGCCTCGGGCTGGGTCGCCAAGGACTGCTCGCTCCAGCGGCTGCTGGCCGTGATCCGGGGGGTGCTGCGGGACGAGACGCATCTGCCGCCCGCGCTGCTCACCGGCGTACTGCGGGAGCTGACGGCCGCGCGCAAGCACCGCACCGAGAGCGAGCGGCTGGTGGAGTCGCTGACCCCGCGCGAGCGGGAGGTGCTGCGGTGCATGGTGGCGGGCCTGGGCCGCAAGGCGGTCGCCGAGCGGCTCTTCCTCTCCCCGCACACGGTCCGCACCCATATGCAGAACGTGCTGGGGAAGCTGGGGGTGCACTCCACGCTGGCGGCGGTGGCGCTGGCCCGCCGCGCGGGGGTGGGCCCGGTCGACCTAGCCGGGGATGTTGTCGAACGGGGCGGTCAGCTCGCGTAGCAGGGCCGCCAGTTCGGCCCGCTGGGCGTGGGAGAGCCGGGCGAGGATGGCCCGCTCCTGGTCGAGCAGTCCGGCCAGGGCCAGATCCGCCCGGTCCCTGCCCTCCGGGGTGAGCCGGACCAGTACCCCGCGCCGGTCGCTGGGGTCGGGCAGCCGCTCCACGAGGCCCTTCTTGGCGAGCCGGTCGATGCGGTTGGTCATGGTGCCCGAGGTGACCAGTGTCTGGGTGAGCAGCTGGCCGGGGGAGAGCTGGTACGGGTCCCCGGCGCGGCGCAGCGACGTCAGGACGTCGAACTCCCACGGTTCGAGCTGATGCTCGGAGAAGGCCAGCCTGCGGGCGCGGTCGAGGTGCCGTGCGAGCCGTGAGACGCGGCTCAGCACTTCCAGCGGTTCCACGTCGAGGTCGGGGCGCTCCCGGCGCCATGCCGCGACCAGTCGATCGACCTCGTCCTCCATGACGATCAGTGTAGTTGGTCTGTCGACGTGAAGTCTCTTGACGTCAAGATACTTCCGGCGCACGATGGTGCCCGAGGGACGGAAGAGGGCGTCTGCCCGGCTTCTTCCTGCCCTCACGCCCTTTTTCCCGTGGGAACCGTCGCCGTTCTCCCCATGTGAACGGCCGTCGTTCCCCGCACGGGGATTCACCGGGATTCCTGTACTGGGATTCCCCGCACCGAGAGGCCCGTCCGCCATGTCATCGGCCGCGTCAGCCACCCCGCCCACCTGGGACCCCGCGCAGTACCTCCGGCACTCCGGGCACCGCACCCGGCCCTTCCTCGACCTGCTCGCCCGGATCCCCGAGCCGCCCCGCTCCCGTGCGGGTGAAACGGTCCGGCCCCTGCGGATCGCCGACATCGGCTGCGGCGCCGGCAATGTCACCGCCCTGCTCGCCGGCCGCTGGCCCGACGCCCTGATCACCGGCTTCGACAACTCCCCCGAGATGGTCGCCCACGCCCGCACCGCCCACGGCGGGCCCACGCCCGGCGGCGGACGGCTCGACTTCGAGGAGGGCGACGCCCTCGAATGGACCCCGGACGGCCCGTACGACCTGATCGTCTCCAACGCCGTCCTGCACTGGGTCCCCGGCCACACCGCACTCCTCGGCCGCTGGGCCGCAGCGCTCGCCCCCGGCGGCGTCCTCGCCTTCCAGGTCCCCGGGAACTTCGCCGCCCCCAGCCACACCCTCGTCGCCGCGCTGGCCGCCGACCCCCGCTGGCGGGACCGCGTCGGCGACCACGGCGTCGTCGCCTCCGTCCGCGAACCCGCCGAGTACCTGACCCGCCTGGTCGAGCTGGGCCTGACCGCCGACGTCTGGGAGACCACCTACCTCCAGCTGCTCACCGGCGACGACCCGGTACTCGACTGGATCAAGGGCACGGTGCTGCGCCCGCTCCTGACCGAGCTGGGCGAGGACCGGGCGGCGGCCGACGCCTTCCTGGGCGAGCTGGCCGAGGGGCTGCGGGCCGCGTACCCGCCGGGTCCCGCGGGCACGGTCTTCCCGTTCCGCAGGATCTTCGCTGTCGCGGAGCGGGCGGGAACACGATGACGATCACGGGCTTCGATCATGTCCTGCTGGCCGCGCCGCCCGGCTCGGAGGAGCGGCTGCGCACGTTCTACGCCGGGGTGCTGGGGATGACCGAGATCCCCAAGCCGCCCGCGCTCGCCGGCCGTGGCGGCTGCTGGTTCGCGTCCGGGACGGTCCAGCTCCACCTGGGCATCGAGCGGGAGCACCGCCCGTCCGCCAAGGCCCATCCCGCGCTGCGGGTCACCGGCATCGACGCCGTGGCCGCGGCGGTCCGGGCGGCCGGTACCGACATCGTCTGGGACACCGCGCTCCCCGGGCAGCGCCGCTTCCACTGCGTCGATCCGGTCGGCAACCGCCTGGAGTTCCTGGAACCCACTGGGTGATCCGGGCCCCGAACCCGGGTGTCAGTTCTTCCGGTGCCCTATCAACCGGGGCTTCGGCTCCAGACCGTCCAGACCGTGCCACGCCAGATTCACCAGATGCGCGGCGACCTCCGCCTTCTTCGGGCGGCGGGCGTCCAGCCACCACTGGCCGGTCAGCGCCACCATCCCCACCAGCGCCTGCGCGTACAGCGGCGCCAGCTTCTGGTCGAAGCCCCGGTTCTTGAACTCCATCCCGAGAATGTCCTCGACCTGCGTGGCGATATCGCTGATCAGGGAGGCGAACGTCCCCGTCGACTGGGCCACCGGCGAATCCCGCACCAGGATCCGGAACCCGTCCGTGTACCGCTCGATGTAGTCGAGCAGCGCGAACGCGGCCTGCTCCAGCAGCTCCCGGGGATGCCCGGCGGTCAGCGCCCCCGTCACCCCCTCCAGCAGCTGGCGCATCTCGCGGTCGACCACCACCGCGTACAGGCCCTCCTTGCCGCCGAAGTGCTCGTACACCACCGGCTTGGACACACCCGCCTTCGCGGCGATCTCCTCCACCGACGTGCCCTCGAAACCCTTCTCGGCGAAGAGGGTCCGGCCGATGTCCAGCAGCTGCTCACGGCGCTCCGCGCCCGTCATCCGCACCCGGCGGGTCCGCCGGGTGGGCCGGGTCTTCTCGGGGGTTCCATTACTGCTGCCGTCGGTCGCCACATCTCCCATCATGCCGTGTCGGACGGTGCGGCAACGCGCCGGGACTCGATCCGGGCCCGGCTCGGCCAGCGCACGTCGTACGCCCAGCCCAGCCGCTCGCACCAGCGGATCACCCGCGCACTGGAGTCCACCTGGCCCCGCAGCACCCCGTGCCGGGCGCTCGTCGGGTCCGCGTGGTGCAGGTTGTGCCAGGACTCACCGCACGACAGCACCGCCAGCCACCACACGTTCCCCGAGCGGTCCCGGGACCGGAACGGACGGCGGCCCACCGCGTGACAGATCGAATTGATCGACCACGTCACATGGTGCAGCAGCGCCACCCGCACCAGGGAACCCCAGAAGAACGCCGTGGCCGCGCCCTGCCACGACCATGTCACCACGCCCCCGACCAGCGGCGGGATCGCCAGCGACAGCAGTGTCCACCAGAGGAAGTCCCGGGAGATCCGCCGCAGCGCCGGGTCCTTGATCAGATCCGGCGCGTAGATGTGCTGCGGGGTCCGCTCCTTGTCGAACATCCAGCCCATATGGGCCCACCACAGCCCCTTCAGCAGCGCCGGCACGCTCTCCCCGTACCGCCACGGCGAATGCGGGTCGCCCTCCGCGTCCGAGAAGCGGTGGTGCTTGCGGTGATCCGCCACCCAGCGCACCAGCGGACCCTCCACCGCCAGCGACCCCGCCACCGCCAGCGCGATCCGCAGCGGCCGCCGCGCCTTGAAGGCGCCATGGGTGAAGTGGCGGTGGAAGCCGATCGTGATCCCGTGACAGCCGAGGAAGTACATCCCCACCAGCAGCCCCAGATCGAGCCAGCTCACTCCCCAGCCCCAGGCCAGCGGCACCGCCGCCACCACGGCGAGGAAGGGCACCATGATGAAGAGGGCCAGCGCCAGCTGCTCGACGGACCCTTTGCTGTCCCCGCCGAGCGTCGCGGACGGCAGCCCCCCGGTCCGATCCCCGACCTCGACCACATCCGGGCTTGTTGTCATGAAGGAGTCCCTGTAAAGAAGGAAGATCACTCCGAGCCAGCGGCCTGTGACCTTGGGCGACGCCAGTATGTCAGCGGCCGCCGCCCCGGCAAGGGCCCTGCGGGCGAGTACCGCACGCCGGAGACCTATCCTGGGTCTCGTCGGACAGCGCGGTCCGCAGCCTCCAGTACCCCTCCAGACGTGCTCAAACACTGCAAGGAGCCGCACCTGTGAGCAGTGCCGACCAGACACCCACGGCCAGCGCCGAACTCCGTGCCGACATCCGCCGACTGGGCGACCTCCTGGGCGAGACCATCGCCCGGCAGGAAGGGCCCGAACTGCTCGAACTCGTGGAGCGCGTACGGGCCCTGACCCGCAGCGACGGGGAGTCCGCCGCCGAGCTGCTGGGCGACACCGACCTGGAGACCGCGGCCAAGCTGGTCCGCGCCTTCTCCACCTACTTCCACCTCGCCAACGTCACCGAGCAGGTGCACCGGGGCCACGAACTGCGCCGGCTCCGCGCCGCCGAGGGCAGCCTCCTCGCCCGCACCGCCGACCGGCTCAAGGACGCCGACCCCGAGCACCTGCGCGAGACCGTGCGCAACCTCAACGTCCGGCCCGTCTTCACCGCGCACCCCACCGAGGCCGCCCGGCGCTCCGTCCTCAACAAGCTCCGCCGCATCGCCGAACTCCTCGACGGGCCCGCCGTCCCCTCCGACCGGCGCCGCGTCGACCTCCGGCTCGCCGAGAACATCGACCTCATCTGGCAGACCGACGAGCTGCGCGTCGTCCGTCCCGAACCGGCCGACGAGGCCCGCAACGCCATCTACTACCTGGACGAACTGCACGCCGACGCCGTCGGCGACGTCCTGGAGGACCTCGCCGCCGAACTCGAACGCATCGGCGTCGAGCTGCCCGCCGGCACCCGCCCGCTGACCTTCGGCACCTGGATCGGCGGCGACCGCGACGGCAACCCCAACGTCACCCCCGCCGTCACCGGCGAGGTGCTGATCCTCCAGCACGAGCACGGCATCACCGACGCCCTCGCCCTCATCGACGCCCTGCGCGGACAGCTCTCCCAGTCCATCCGCTACACCGGCGCCACCGACGAACTCCTCACCTCGCTCCAGACCGACCTGGAGCGGCTGCCGGAGATCAGCCCCCGCTACAAGCGCCTCAACGCGGAGGAGCCCTACCGGCTCAAGGCCACCTGCATCCAGCAGAAGCTGGTCAACACCCGCGAACGCCTCGCCAAGGGCACCCCGCACCAGCCCGGCCGCGACTATCTCGGCACCGCGGAACTCCTCACCGACCTCACCCTGATCCAGACCTCCCTGCGCGAGCACCGCGGCGGACTCTTCGCCGACGGGCGTCTCGACCGCACCATCCGCACCCTCGCCGCCTTCGGCCTCCAGCTCGCCACCATGGACGTCCGCGAACACGCCGACGCCCACCACCACGCCCTCGGCCAGCTCTTCGACCGGCTCGGCGAGGAGTCCTGGCGGTACGCCGACATGCCGCGCGAATACCGGCAGAAGCTCCTCGCCAAGGAACTGCGCTCCCGCCGGCCCCTGGCCTCCACCCCGGCGCCCCTGGACGCCGCCGGCGCCAAGACCCTCGGCGTCTTCCACACCGTGAAGGAAGCGTTCGAACGCTTCGGGCCCGAGGTCATCGAGTCGTACATCATCTCGATGTGCCAGGGCGCCGACGACGTCTTCGCCGCCGCCGTCCTCGCCCGCGAGGCCGGCCTGATCGACCTCCACGCCGGCTGGGCGAAGATCGGCATCGTGCCGCTCCTGGAGACCACCGACGAGCTGCGCGCCGCCGACGTCATCCTCGACGGCATGCTCTCCGACCCCTCCTACCGGCGGCTCGTCTCGCTCCGCGGCGACGTCCAGGAGGTCATGCTCGGCTACTCCGACTCGTCCAAGTTCGGCGGCATCACCACCTCCCAGTGGGAGATCCACCGCGCCCAGCGGCGACTGCGCGATGTCGCCCACCGCCACGGCGTACGGCTGCGGCTCTTCCACGGCCGCGGCGGCACCGTCGGCCGCGGCGGCGGCCCCACCCACGACGCGATCCTGGCGCAGCCCTGGGGCACCCTGGAGGGCGAGATCAAGGTGACCGAGCAGGGCGAGGTCATCTCCGACAAGTACCTCATCCCCTCCCTGGCCCGGGAGAACCTGGAGCTGACCGTCTCCGCCACGCTCCAGGCGTCCGCGCTGCACACCGCGCCCCGCCAGTCCGTGGAGGCCCTGTCCCGCTGGGACGCGGCGATGGACACCGTCTCGGACGCCGCGCACGACACCTACCGGCGCCTGGTCGAGGACCCGGACCTGCCCGCGTACTTCTTCGCCTCCACCCCCGTCGACCAGCTCGCCGACCTCCACCTCGGCTCCCGGCCCTCCCGCCGCCCCGACAGCGGCGCGGGCCTCGACGGGCTGCGGGCGATCCCGTGGGTCTTCGGCTGGACCCAGTCCCGGCAGATCGTGCCCGGCTGGTTCGGCGTGGGCTCCGGCCTGAAGGCCCTGCGCGAGGCCGGGCTCGACACCGTCCTCGACGAGATGCACGAGCACTGGCACTTCTTCCGCAACTTCATCGCCAACGTCGAGATGACGCTCGCGAAGACCGACCTGCGGATCGCCCGCCACTATGTCGACACCCTCGTCCCCGACGAGCTGAAGCACGTCTTCGACACCATCGAGGCGGAACACCGCCTGACCGTGAGCGAGGTCCTGAAGGTCACCGGCGGCGAACGCCTCCTCGACTCCAACCCGGTCCTCCAGCAGACCTTCGCGATCCGGGACGCCTACCTCGACCCGATCTCCTACCTCCAGGTCTCCCTGCTGGCCCGCCAGCGGGGAGCGGCGGAACGGGGCGACGCGGCGGACCCGCTGCTGGCACGGGCCCTCCTCCTGACGGTCAACGGCGTCGCGGCGGGCCTCCGCAACACGGGCTGACCCGCCCGTGGGCCCGGGGGCCGCGCACCTGGCCCCCGGGTTCCCCCGCCCCGTCCGCGGCCGGGCCCGCCCCGGGCCACCGGCCGCCCTTGCGCTGTCCGGCCCGCGCCGATGCGGGCGGGGTGCGCTCGTCCGGGGCCCCGCCCTCCCCGGCCGCGTCGGTACGGGGTCCCGCACCTGTGTTTCCCCCGGCGGGGGTACCGGCCACCTTCGCGTGGTCCGTGGGTGGGGGTGCAGGGTCGCCCCCGCAGGGGATCGGCGGAGGCCGACCCGCACAAAACTTGGTGAGTACGCTCGCCGACCCCGAGGAGGTGAGCCCGGAGGCCCCGCCAACCCGCACGACACCCGCGCGGCGGTCGACCCGAGCAAAACCAGCCTCGCCCACGTTGACCCGCACAAACCCGCCTTGCCGACGATCACCCGAGCAAAATCCAGCCCCGCCGGGGGGGGGGGGGGGGGGGGGGG